>NZ_CP038255.1:1847500-2492500 GCF_004564135.1 Terasakiella sp. SH-1
ATAATCCTATGTGAATCCTAATATTTCTTTAATGAAAACAAAAAGGATCAACGCCCGTTCGCATTATATACGATTTTCACTTTTTTCTCAAAAATTCATCGCATCAAAGGTTTTTTAACCATTTCCCGCTAACACTGGAACCCAGAGTTACATATCGTATCTTAACCTTTTAAGAGGACAACTATGGCTAAAGCACATGTTCAGCCGGGTGACCGGTTTATCAAAGTCGGCCATCCAGAAACTGTCTGGATTGCCACACGTCTAATCGAACTCCCGAACCTTCCGATGCATGTTCACTTGATGAACGAGCGCGATGACCTGCAAATGCAGACATTGAGCGAAATGGCACTGGAGGATCGCAAGCTTTATCAACGAGTACGCACCACTCATTAATAAAAACCTGCGAACACCAAAACAAAAAGCGGTCCCTTTGCCATGAAGGGGCCGCTTTTTGTTTAAACGCCTTGTTTTGTGCTTTAGGAGGGGAAGAAACATCATAACTCCGCCCCTCCCTCTTCAAAAAACACCCTAAATTTAAGAAGCTATCCGCGTTAGAGGAAAACCAGAATCATAGAGTTTACGTAAATCAGTTTCTTCGCAAAAATGGCCAAGAGCATAACAAATCGGCTCTCCAATAATGCGAATGACCTTACCAAGCAAACTTCCCCGTTCGATTTTTCCTTCGATATGGGCAACCTGCTTGGCGCGAGCTAAGGCAAAAGGCCGTATGAATGCGGTGGCAAGTGGTGATTTGCGCATAAGTCTTACATACGGTACAGCCCAAAAGTGATACCCTCGTCTCAATTCATCAGGCATCACCCGGACAGCATGAGCCATATCCCACCGATAGAGGTTTGAGGGCATTAGCCCTTGGCGATGCAACTCCGTGCAAATAGCACTCTTGCCACCTCCCGTATTACTGCTATCCGCATCATAACCAATACCTCGTTTAGATGCTTCAATTTCCACCGCACTGCGGTTAAGCCCAAAAGTCCGCCCCAAAGCTGGTTCAGCAGAAACGGCATTACCCTTTCCTTTACCAAGCCCTGCAGATACTTCAGCATCTGACATGCTACCTGGGTCTCTACCTTCGCCACTGTTTGAACGATTTGCATTTGGCCCTTTTTGACTATTTTTGCCCATATTGGCAGTTGCTGTAGATTTCACAGCAGCCACTTTCCCGACATCACGGCTATTTGGACCTGCACCTAAGGTGTCTTTGGCAGCACCACCTGACAAATTATGAGCTCCCGTCCCGCCACTCATGATATCCTTTTCATCAGCCGTACTCAACATTCCAGTGGTCGGACCCGTTTTACCGCCAAATTCTTTCGTTGATTGAGAAGAAGAGTTAGTCGTCAAACCATGCTTTGCATCAAAATCTGGATTGGTTGGTTGGGCAGCACTTGTAGTATTTGACTGTGCCGCTTTTGCAGCAGCGTTGTGTGCTTCCTGAGATTTTTGATGTGCCGCAGCCTGCGACTTACTATAATTATCCAGATGTTGCTGTGTTTTTGCGGCTTGCTTTTCTTCCTCCTTGCTGACTTGAGTTTGGTTTTGGGCAACCTGCGTATTCGTCACAGAAGTCGAACGGGATTTATTCTGACCAAACATTCCAGCTTCAATATCTGCCATGGCACTTTGCATCGCACGGCTTTGGTCAGTGGAGATTGTTGATCCGACCGGTCCTAACCCTTGCACGCCTTTGGGGGCAGATGTAGGTCGGCTGGGCATTGTACCAAAAGAAGCTGATGCTGACTTACCATTCGCTAGGGATACTGTCCCCGGAGCCACTGCATCAAAGAAACCACGTACCCACTGATAGCGAGGTTATGGTTGGGATCAAGTGTATTGCTATAGGCTTTTGACCCCATCAATGACAAGGCATCATCCTTGTGCATCAGTGAAGGATTACTTGCTGTAATGGACTTGCCATTCACATCCAAAGTCGGGCCAATGGCTTGACCGCTGACCATTCCCAAAATGTCAGGATTTAATGACAAGGCTTCAAAGCTGCCGAACGCATTATTAACAGCTTCATCTATAGCCCGACCATTCACAGAAAAGCCCGCACCATCATCATAGGCACCACGCAAATCACCTTCGGAGTATGATGGTGGTGATACACCGTCGTCAAAACGTGAAGCCATTTCCAATACATCCTTTGCAAGGTCATATGCAAAATCAGTATTACTTAAACTACCTAAAAAGCTGGTTGAAATTGGGTCAATTTCCACTGCTTGTGACAAACCATATTGGTTAATTGCCGCAACCATTGGATCAATTGCATGATATGCCCAGCCTCCATATGTATTGCCATGGGGAACGGCATTGGGATCATACGTTGTTGGCCTTGCATTTGTAATGCCATACACAGAAAAGTCGGTTGGCATTTCAAGTGTTAATCCGGGAAGGTGCTCAACAAAATGAGCAACAGGTGAATGTTGTTGCGTCAATGTCACTACGTTATTAGGTGAAATTTGAATATCGTTCGGATTATCCAAAATCCCAATGGCACCCGGTCCATCAATACCCACTAAACTGGCATTGGCTCCTTTTCTCGTTGCTTCTTCGGCTAAGGCACCTGCGATTGGATTGCCAAGACTAAAACCTGAAAACGTAATTTGGCGACCATTTGCTCTTTCAATCGCATAATCGAGAGCATCCTTGAATGCTTGTGTATCCTTTTGCAACTGACCTCCGCTCAAGTCTGCCGCTAAATCCTTAGCGGTTTCCACGTGATCTTTCCCACCAGCGTAGGTTCCAGCAGCACTTACATGCACCCCCTTTTGACCGCCGTCGAACACGCCAATTTGTAACCCAGTGGGATCATCCCTAAAATCTGCAACTGGGCTAAGCCCGTTAATCGTTTTTCCTGACAGGCCAGTTAATTGAGTGTTGTGAACTTCTTGAGCAACATTAACTGCATCAATGATTTGTTGTTCGGTTAGGTTAGTATTCATAGCAATCTCCTTCATAAGATCAAAAAAAAGACCCGCCAAACCAGCGAGTCTTGAAAAGTTTAATAAAGCCCTGCGAAATCCCTTTTTGGGCAGCAGAACATTCTGTAGGTCTACATGATTAGAAAAAGGTTATTAATGCCCAGCATAGAAATAATGAAAAGAGGGTGATGGCGGAGTTTCCCAACCATCCAAACCGATTTATTTTCTTGTATATTTTCCAGCTAGCCCACCACAAAATAATAAGAACGACACCTCCTACTAGATACGCATGACGTAACGAGTACAAGGCTCCCCCAATCGCTCCGCCAAAGCCAAGTCCCAATACAATGAGATTGACATAGACAAGAATAAGACCAAGTAGTGTCAAAGCGGCAGCACGCCACATCGTTTCTAAAACAGTCATGTTGTTCGAAGTATCCATTAGTGTATTCTCCAATTCAGAACTGATGACTGGATACATATCGTTATGAAAATGAGGACTATGTTCCCTTTCACGCTGAATTTATTGATCTTTCTGTAAAGAAAGAACATGGCGAGCACAACTGCTCCCATCAGAAGTAAAGGTAAAAGCAATAAATAGACCGGCAATGTTTCGGTAAACCTTGCCATTAAGAAATAAGCCGCAGGTATTAACAATAAAATGACGACCGCGACATTTAACAGAAACATTTGGATCGCCCCACGCCACACCATTTCCATAGGCATCATTTTATTCGGAACGTTCATTATTGCGTTCTCCAATTTAGAACTGCGAACTGGAAACAAAAGGTTATGAAGATCAGTGCCAAATTCCAGCTAATGGGGAAACGGTTAATTTTTCGATATACTAGATAAGCCACATAACACAGCCCACCACAGACAATTAATGGGAGTGGCATCAACCAAAATGGTGCATCAACACTTGCTGCACCTGCCATTCCTAGTGCAAGCATACTAATTGGTATAAGAACAACTAAAACACCCATTAAATTCAGAATGGTAAATTGGATAACACCTCTCCACAGAATTTCAGGAAGTGTTATTTTTTTCTCTATTTCGCGCATTCCAACTCTGCCTATTTTTCTCAGTTTTATTTATGAAAAGGCTATAGGGGTTTTCTTAAGTTGTATTACAACAAACAAAAATAGGAAAGTGCGCTCACACTTCTCCTGTTGACTTCCCTCTATATGGCATGTGGCCCACATCAAGCCAAGAACACAACAAGAACAAACTATACCTTTGCCCAACACCAAATGCGAATCCATCAATTTTCACAAGGGCTCAGCTCTTTTAACCAGATTTCCTTGAGGCACAAACGCAGGCTATCCATGGGGGAAATGGCACCGATAATTTGGGCAAAGGCATCCTGCAAGGCGCGAATAGCCTTTAAGACTTCCTCAGAACGTTCGCGGTCCATGGTTTCCCGGCCAATGGCATACATTTTTTCAAAGGCTGCTTTTTTGATCTCATTGAGTTGTTCAGCCAAAGACACAGCCGAAAGGCAGGGTGTCTCTTCCAACATTTTGGTCATCTCGGCCAAGGCAGAGAGAATAATCTCGCGTAACTGTTCATCTTTGATATGTGCAAATTGTGCTGTTTCAGCCACTGCCGCCATGATCAGGTCCTTAATGATTGCCATGAGCCCTTTCTTATTAGATAAAGAAGCCTATGTCGAAAATTATCTTATTCAATAAGCCCTTTAACGTCCTGTGCCAATTTACAGACGAAGGAATTAAGCGCGAAACACTGGCTGATTACATCAAGATTCCCGGTGTTTATGCCGCTGGCCGCCTGGATAAAGACAGCGAAGGATTATTGTTGCTGACAGGAGACGGTAAACTCCAGTCACAGATTTCTCATCCAAAATTCAAATTGCCCAAGACATACTGGGTGCAGGTGGAAGGTATCCCAGATGACAAAGCCCTGAATGCTTTGGCACAGGGAATAACGCTTAAAGACGGAAAGACACGCCCTGCCAAAGTACGCAGAATCGAAGAACCTAAAAACCTATGGGAAAGAAATCCACCGGTACGTTTTCGGGCCAACATCCCCACAAGCTGGATTGAACTAACCATCAAGGAAGGTAAAAACCGGCAAGTGCGCCGAATGACAGCGGCTGTCGGCTTTCCCACCCTGCGCCTCATCCGTTATGCCATAGGGCCGTGGACCCTTGATCAGCTTGAAACAGGACAATGGAGCGAAACATCTGTCAAACAAGATGACTTGCCAGAATTTAAAGTTGAGAGAAAAAAAGCTTTTCATCGGCGCAAAAATGGTCGAAAACAGATAGGAACAAAAAACAGGGAAGTTAACAAACGACTTCCAAACGGGGAGAAGACAAGGGCATGAGCGCCAGCGATAGATCAACAAAAGAAACAGAACGCTTTGTTGCGCTTGCATTTTGCCGTGCCGACCTCCTTTTTGAGCTGGACGACGACTGTAAGATTGAGTTTGTCGCAGGCGCAACCCCGGTTTTACTGGGCAAAAAGCCCGGACAAATGAAACAGACCAACTTCAAAGACTATGTTCATGAAGAAGATCACGGCCTTTTGAAACAACTGATTGATACAGCTGACAACAAGGGGCGGCTGGACGATGTTACCTTACATTTAAAAACGGCTAAGGGCGGTAAAGTCAGAACCTGCCTGTCAGGCTATCGTGTACCAGACTTTAACAATCACTTCTTCCTTGCGATTAAGGTGGAACCCAAGAAAGATTCCTTTGGTAAGATTGATCCCTTGCGCCGTGATGGCGACACAAGCCTGCTGGATAAAGAATCTTTCTCTCAAGCGGCCTCTGAACGGATTAATTCCTTCATTCGTGCAGGTGGTGAAGCCGAAGTTTCCATGGTTAAAGTCGACCAACTGGATAAACTTCTGGAATCCATCGAAGAAAACGACCAGCAGAAACTGCTGGAAGGTATCGGCAACTTGCTGAATGAAAATTCCATTGGTGGCGATACGGCCAGCCGGATTGATAATGACAGTTTCAGCTTTGCCCACTCCAAAGATATTGATACCGAAACCGTTAACCAAAAAATCGAAGAACTCGCCAAACAAATTACTCCGGCAGGTGATATGATCCAGGCCGTTTCCAATACGGTTGATATGGATTCTGCGGACATGAGCGACGATCAGGTCGCACGTGCCATGATGCATACCATGCAGAAATTCTGTGAAAATCCTGGCGGTTTGAAAGAGAATAACTTCTCCGATGTTCTTTCCGGCATGATGACCAATACGGTCTCTAATATTGATTATATCAAGGAAGTGTCCAAAACAGGCGATCTGGATATTTACTTCATGCCTATTAACGATTTGCAACGAGGGTATGTCCACCACTTTGAAGCCCTTGTTCGCTTTAAAGGAGAACAAGGAAAAGGCTCGCCCTATCAACTGATCAGTCTGGCCGAGGAAGTCGGGATCATTCACGATCTTGATATGGCAATTGTGAAAGAAACCATCGCCAGCGTGCGTAATTATCGCAGTAAAAAGAATTTCCCAGGTGTCGCTGTCAACCTGTCAGGATCGTCTGTCAGTAACGAACAGTTTATGACAACCATTTATGAGATGATGAAGAGAGAACCTAAACTTTCGGAACATCTCCTGTTTGAAATTACAGAATCTGCCAAAATTGATGATCTGCCACGTGTAAACAATACCATTCAATCTATCCGTGAGCTGGGCTTTGAAGTCTGTCTGGATGATTTCGGTGCCGGGGCAGCCAGTTTTGATTACCTCAACGGGCTGGATATCGACGTGGTTAAGTTCGATGGCCCTGTGGTTAAGCGTGCCTATAGCACGAAAAAAGGCCATGACCTGCTCAAAGCCATGGCAAACATGTGTCGTGACCTGAATGTGGAAACCGTTGCCGAAATGGTCGAAGATCAGGAAATGGCCTATCACATGAAAGAATGCGGCATTGATTACGGTCAAGGCTGGTTCTTTGGCAAACCAGACCCCGACCCCATGCAATATGCCCGTAAATTTGCCCCTAAGAACAAGCTGATCAAAAAGTAATTCAATTACGAATCAAGGATAAGCTTCTTACATTAATAGGTCCTGCCCCTACCTTATCCCGATACAGCAAGATTTTTCCTAAGAAGTTTTTCATTGTGCTGCAGAATCACAGCACGCATTACAATCTAAGTACGTATTCATATAACTGTAACAAATTCTAGGTATTCCCCCCTATTGTCTTTGCGATACCGTCTCTATATAAGAGGTTTATCTTTTAAGAACTTGTTTTTATGTATGGTTTAATGACTATCACATCCACAGATAAAACTCTATATGAAGCGGAACGTACTTGTTATCGCTGTAACAAAGGCTCATATAAACTTGGTACAATTGGCTGCGCTGATATCTGTGAAAAAATTTACGATACAATCGTCAATCTGGACGGCGATGCCTCCTCCTATCCAAAGGGCTCACTTCATATCCGTTCATATTAACAAATATGGGTGATTTCAAACCTGATTTCCTGAGTTATACAGTCCGCACTTAAATTTAAGTTGATGCGGATGGAAAAAATGTCTCACATATGGGAAGAACTGACCAATCATGAACTCAATATGGTCAACTGCCTGAAAGCCTATTGTTTTGCCTGTAAAAAGAGTACAGGTATTGAAGGGGTGATTGGGTGTCGTGATATTTGCCCCCCATATGTGAAGCCCTCGACAATCTTGACTATCTGCGCGAGAATAGCCCCTTTTCCGATTACTGTGAGCTTCAACAGGCTTGTTAAGATTCGTAGGCCCTATAGCTTTTCCAGATACGCCTTATACTTCATATCATCAATCAGAATATGATTAAGAAACCAGTCAAGCAATGCCTGTAAATGCTGAGCTGTTGCACCTTGGCCTTTTTCAAAATGTTGACAAGCCTTGGCAAGCTCGTCCAGAAATTCAAAATGACTTTCTTTATGGTCCTTTAGCCCCGGAATCTCCATTTTTTCCAACAAGGTTTCTTCGAACAGTAAATGTTCATGGACAGACTTTAACAAGTCCCCCATTTGATTCGCCACATGGATTTCACAATCCGGGCTTTCTACAAAATCAATCAGTTGATTGAGGTTCTCTGTGATCTCCTGATGTTGCGCATTTAATTCGCTATGCCCAACGCAATATGTCCCATCACCAATAAGTGGCTGCATAATCAACTACCAATAAAATCAATAAAGTCACAAGTTGCGGTGCTTTTAATATATTGCAATGCACAAAACAACCTGTAGAAGTACCTATAAATACAAAAAAAGACCCGAAGTAATCTTCGGGTCTTTTTGAATTGGTAGCTGGAGGCAGACTTGAACTGCCGACCTCGGCATTATGAGTGCCGCGCTCTAACCAGCTGAGCTATCCAGCCTTAGAAGCGTGTCGTGCGCTTCGAAGTGGGCGTTTTTTACGGCAGTAGCGCCCAACTGTCAAACAAAAAAAACATTGTTTTTAACTTTTTTTTGACAGCCTTAAAATGCCTGAAATTCCACAAGAAAAAAGCTTAAGCCCCTCGTTCGATCCAGCCTCCACCCAGCATGCGCTCACCTTCATAAAAGACACAAGCCTGTCCCGGTGCGATACCAGCATACCCCTCTTTAAGGGCCACACGGGCGCGGTTATTATCCAGTGGATAAACCGTTGCTTGTTGCGGGGGCTGGGCGGAACGAACCTTGACCACCAGCTCACGTCCTTCTTTAGGTAAGTCGGTAAAGCCAATCCAGTTCACCCCATGAATGGTCAGCTCATATTCCATCAAAGCTTCTTTAGGGCCAACAATAACCTGCTTTTTCTCAGCATCCAGCCGAATAACATACAAGGGCTGCGGCCAGGCAATGCCCAACCCACGACGTTGACCAACCGTATATTTGATAACCCCATCATGTGTGCCGACCACTGTCCCGTCGATATGGACAATCTCACCAGCCTCTAGAGCACCGGGGCGGAGCTTTTCAACCACATCCACATATTTGCCTTCCGGGACAAAGCAAATATCCTGGCTATCGCTTTTAGAAGCCACTGCAAGGCCATATTTCGCAGCCAGAGCACGTGTTTCATCCTTTGACATACCGCCTAAGGGAAAACGCACAAAATCAGCCTGATCCTGCGTCATGGTGAACATGAAATAGCTTTGATCCCGACGATGGTCTTGCCCCCGCAATAGAATCGCCCCCTGATCTGTCATATCCCACTGGACGTAATGACCCGTGACAAGGGCATCCCCACCCAAGTCTTTGGCCGTTTCCAGAAGGTCACGAAATTTCACTGTCTCGTTACATTTCACACATGGGATCGGTGTTTCACCATGGACATAGGTTTCAGCGAAATAGTCCATGACATCACGCTTAAAAATCTCTTCATAATCCAGCACATAATGCGGAATGCCAATCTGATCAGCGACGCGGCGTGCATCATAGATATCGCGCCCGGCACAACAGGTATTGGGACGGCACACTGCCTCCCCATGATCATAGAGCTGCAAGGTGACACCAACCACATCATACCCCTGTTCCTTAAGCATAGCTGCTGTAACAGAACTATCCACACCGCCGGACATGGCGACAATCACGCGGGTATCTTCAGGGGCTTTATCAATAAAGAGAGAATTCATGATTTAATCACTGCTTCATAATCACTATTAGGGTCAAGCACACGCAACGTTTTGGAATGAAACTCACGACGATAAACGACCAAAACGACAAGAAGGGTCGAGGCAATAAAAATTAATGGATGGATAAACCACGATAGTGCGGCCAAGCCAAAATAATAGGCCCGCATCCCCCGATTAAAGGTCTGCACAGCCAATGCATTAATTCTTGCAGCGCGCTCAGCCAAAGTCTGTGCCTTTTCACTCGCCGCCTCTTGAAAATCGGGGAATGCCCCCATCACAATGACCATGTAATTAAACTGTCGTAAAGACCAGGCGAACTTGAAAAAGGCATACACAAAGATCAACGCCAAAGTCAGGAGCTTGATCTCCCACATCACTTTGGTTGTGCTGGCGACATATCGTAAATCTTTCGTCAGTTCCTGCACCTGATCCAGCCCCCCAAAAATGGCAACAATCCCCCCGATGATGAAGATTGCTGTCGAGGCAAAGAGTGAAATGGACCTGACAAGAGTGGAAACCGCAGCCATATCAGCAACGCGAATTTCATGTTTGAGGGCTTCGCGCATCCATTCCAGACGATAGTGATACATCACATTCATAAGGCTGGAGCGTTGCTGACTAAAGCGGTCCGCCCATTTGGTATAGCCCGCCCAAGCAATTAAAAACCACAAGAGTGCGAGCGCATCCAGAAGGGTCACACCATGCATAAATTCAATATTCATACCTTCCCTCCCAAAAGAAAAGGTCCCCGCATTCGCGAGGACGACAGCTTCTTAATCTCTTTCTTCAAGCCAGGCCATTTGTATGGCTTCGAGAATTTTCTCGTTGCTTTTATCCGGGTCATCCTCGAAATCATCCAACTCCTGAACCCATTTCCAAAGATCAGTAAAGCGGACATGCATAATGTCCACATCAGGATGAGCATCCTCCAGTTCAATGGCGATATCATGAATATCTGTCCAACGTAGTCCCATCAGATGCTCTCCTTATGTGTGTCAGTCTTAGCCGATGTTGCGTGTTTCGGCCGGAACGTGAACTTTAATGCCGTCCAGTTCGTCATTCAGAATGATCTGACAGCCCAGACGTGATGTTTCTTGCAGGCCAAACGCCAAATCCAGCATATCTTCTTCTTCTTCAGTCGGTTCGTCCAACTCGTCAAACCACTCGTCATCAACGATTACATGGCAAGTTGAACAAGCCATGGACCCTTCGCAAGCGCCTTCCAGCTCGATATCATTTTTATGAGCAACTTCCAAAATAGACAGACCGTTTGCAGCCTCTACTTCTTTTTCAGAACCGTCAGGGTTTACGAAAACTACTTTAGGCATAAAGAACTCCTCTTTTTCAAAAACTTCTAAGTTAGTTTTGATCTATTCAATTCAATAAATCAAGATTCAATAGCATTTTCCAGTCGATCCACATTGATGCCTGTCAATGCTTCTTCAATTCCTTTATCCATGCGGCGCTGTGCAAACATCTGGGTTTCGCGATCCAGCTCTTCCACCATGGCATTAATGGCATGACGATCATCACCGACGATGGTCTCGTCCAGTTTATTCAACACCACATCAATATGGGAACGTTCATCTTCATTCAACAATTTTCCATCAATATGAAGGGCAGAATAGACCGCTTCCATCACGCGCTTGGCTTCAACACGCGCCTCGGTTAACAAACGGACTTCCATATCGTCTTTTGCATGTACCATACTATCGCGCAGCATGGTCGCCATTTCTTCATCAGACAAACCGTAGGACGGCTTAACAGCCACTTCTTGCGACACACCTGTGGTCACTTCTTCAGCCCCAACGGTCAGCAAGCCATCTGCATCTACACTAAAGGTCACACGAATACGCGCCGCCCCGGCCGTCATGGCCGGAATGCCTTTCAGGGTAAAGCGTGCAAGGGATCTGTTTTGATCCACCATCTCACGCTCACCTTGCAGGACATGAATAGCCATCGCACTTTGACCATCCTGATAGGTGGTAAATTCCTGTGCTTTAGCCACTGGAATCGGGGTGTTGCGCGGAATGACTTTTTCCACAATCCCGCCCATAGTCTCGATCCCCAAACTAAGCGGGGTGACATCCAGCAACAGGTTATCAGAACCAACAGTCAGGGCTTCGGCCTGCAAGGCAGCACCGACAGAAACAACCTCATCCGGGTTGATATCAGACAGCGGGTTCTGTTCAAAAAACTCCCCCACACGCTGGCGTACCAACGGCACACGGGTTGAACCACCGACCAGAACAACGCCTTTGACTTCATCTGGGAACGTATCGGCATCTTCCAACACATTGCGACAGATATCAATGGTGCGTTCCACCAAGGGGGCTACCAGTTCTTCAAACTTTTCACGGGTGATGGTGTGGTTGGACATTTTGCCATTAAATTCCAATGCAAAATCACCACTATCATTTTCCGTCAAACATTCCTTGGCCATCCGCCCTGTAACAAGGGCAATCTTCACATCATCGGTTGTCAGGATTTCTTCACCATATTGGGCACGACGTTCCTCAAGGAAATATTCCAAAATGGCATGATCAAAATCATCCCCGCCAAGGGCCGCATCCCCGCCTGTGGCTTTTACCTGAAAAACGCCTTTTTCCATACGCAACAAGGAAATATCAAAGGTCCCGCCACCCAGATCATAAACCGCATAGACACCTTCGGCCTCACGATCCAGACCATAGGCCAACGCAGCCGCTGTCGGTTCATTCACAAGGCGCAGAACTTCCAAACCTGCCAGTTTGGCCGCATCCTTGGTCGCTGTACGTGCTGCATCATCAAAATAGGCCGGAACAGTGATAACCGCCTGATTAACCTTCTGCTTAAGCTGATCTTCTGAACGTTCTTTCAGAGCCTTCAAAATATCGGCTGAAATCTCAACAGGGGTGAGTTCCTTACCTGACACTTTCAGGCGCACCATCCCTTCGCCTTCGACTACTTCAAACGGAAGCGTCCCTGCGATGGATTTCACATCCGCCAAGCCACGGCCCATCAGGCGTTTCACTGATGAAATCACCGTTTCTGGGCGCATCAATAACAATTGTTTCGCCAACTGACCGACAATGGCTGACCCATCAGGTGCATAAGCCACAACAGAAGGCACCAATGCCGTTCCGCTTTCATCGCGCAAAACTTCCGGCTTTTCTTCTTTTGACACGGCGACAACCGAGTTGGTCGTGCCCAAATCAATACCAACAGCCAAATTTTCTTCACCATCATGTGGCATTGGCGTTTCACCGGGCTCGTGAATTTGCAGCAGAACGTTTTCAATCATTATTTCAATACCAGACGCGCTTTATGCTGACGCGTTTCTTCCAGAAGTTTCGTTAAATATTTCAGACGAAGAGCAAGCTTACGTGCCTCATCCAGCTTTGTCGTTTCAAAGGCAGCGGCAATGGCTTTCACACATTCCCGCACATCCCGACGTGCCCTATCAGACAACTTATTAACCACGGCAACATCTGTGGCTTCCATCAAGGCTTCACGGGTTTCCATAGCTTCCATCAACAAGATGGGATCATTCACCGTGTGATCATGGCTGATGCCATCCGTCCCTAAAACCTGCAACAAATAGTCAGCCCGTTTCAGCGGGTCTTTCAACACCTCGAATGCCTCGTTCAGGCTCACCGCCTGTTGTTGAGACAGGTTCTTTTCCTGTGCGGTTTTATTGGCAAAACGATCAGGATGGAGATGGCGTTGCAGTTCAAAATAAGTGCGCTCCAAACCATCCACGTCAATGCCATAGTCCTTATGCAGACCAAGGCGGGAGAAATGGTCAATGTGACCGGGGGGTTGTACCGCATGACAGGTTTCACAAAACAGGTCACTTTCCCCAACCGGGCCTTTACAGGACCAGCATGGGTGCAAACCACTGTGATCATTGCGCAATGTTGTATCGTTTGATGAAGTATCCATAGACCCAACTGCCATCCCGCACTTGATGCGGGATCTCTTTATTCAAAAGGTCCCCGCTTTCGCAAGGACGACGGTTCCTTAATTAAACGTGGAAAGATTCACCACAGCCACAACGCCCCTTTTCATTGGGGTTGTTGAAGACAAAACCGGATGCCATTTGCTCTTCGACAAAATCCATTTCTGTTCCAAAAATGAACATGGTCGCTTTGGGGTCAATCATGATTTTTACATCGTCTGCCGGGTCAAAGACCTCATCAAACTCGTTGACCTCATCAGCAAATTCCAACGTATAAGACAGGCCGGAACAGCCTTTGGTACGCACACCAATGCGAATACCCACACTGGGTTTGCCACGGCTATCTAACAACGCACGGATACGATCTAGTGCAGCATCGGTTACACTAATTGGGGCAGGACGTTCATTCATGCCAACGTCACTCCTTAGTCGGTTTTCTTGGTTTTATAATCGTCAATGGCGGCCTTGATGGCATCTTCGGCCAAAACAGAACAGTGGATTTTCACCGGCGGCAAAGCCAGCTCTTCAGCAATATCTGTATTTTTGATATCCGCGGCCTCATCCAAAGTCTTGCCTTTGACCCATTCTGTCACCAGCGAGCTGGATGCAATGGCAGAACCGCAGCCAAATGTTTTAAACTTGGCATCTTCAATCACACCATTATCAGCAACCTTGATCTGCAAACGCATCACATCGCCACATGCCGGTGCACCGACCAGACCTGTGCCCACATCACCATCTTCATTGTCCATAGAGCCGACGTTACGCGGGTTTTCATAGTGATCAACAACTTTATCGCTATAAGACATTTTATTCTCCTTTTCACCGCTTCAAAGGCGGTTGTCTTAACCTATTCCTTAATGTTCAGCCCACTGGATGGACTTAATATCAATACCTTGCTGAGCCATTTCAAACAGTGGGCTCATTTCACGCAGGCGTTTAACTTCTTTAATGATCCGGTCCGTGGCAAAATCCACTTCTTCCTTGGTGGTAAAGCGACCAATGCCCAGACGAAGCGACGTATGAGCCAGTTCTTCTTCCACACCCAGCGCCCGCAGCACATAAGACGGTTCCAGCGATGCAGATGTACAAGCTGAACCGGAAGACACGGCCAAATCCTTGATCCCCATCATCAGACCTTCCCCTTCCACAAAGGCGAAAGAGACATTGAGATTGCCAGGAATACGACTGTCCAGATCACCATTCAAGTAGACTTCCGGCAATTCATCCTGAAAACGTTTCCACATATAGCTTTGAAGCTCATGCAGGCGTTCACTTTCTGCTGTCATTTCTTCCTTGGCAATCTTACAAGCCTCACCCAATCCCACACACAGAGCCGGGGCGAGCGTCCCAGAACGCATGCCACGTTCCTGACCACCGCCATTCATTTGTGCAATCACACGCACACGCGGGCGACGGCGAACATAAAGGGCACCAATCCCCATCGGACCATAAATCTTGTGACCGGAAATAGACATGAGGTCGATATTCATCTCATTCACATCCAGTTCAATCTTACCCACAGCCTGCGCACAGTCCGTATGGAAGAAGGTTTTGTTCTCACGGCACAAGGCACCGATTTCTTTTAACGGCTGGATCACACCGATTTCATTGTTGACCGCCATGATGGATACCAACAATGTCTTATCCGTCATCGCAGCTTTCAATTCTTCCAAATCAATCAGGCCATTTTCCTGAACGGGAAGATATGTCACCTCAAAGCCTTCCTGTTCCATATGGCGGCAGGTATCAAGGATACATTTATGTTCGGTCACGCAGGTAATGATGTGATTGCGTTTATTCTTATAGAACTCCCCCACCCCTTTCAGGGCCAGATTGTTTGATTCTGTCGCACCGGAGGTAAAGACGATTTCCTTGGAGTTCGCCCCAATAATGTCCGCTACCTGCTTGCGGGCGTCTTCAACCCCTTCTTCTGCATCCCAGCCATAGGCATGGTTACGAGAATGCGGATTACCAAATTTTTCGGTAAAGAACGGCATCATTTTTTCAACGACACGCGGGTCTGTCGGTGTGGTTGCCTGATAATCCAAATATACCGGATGGTCCTTTGTATTCACGCCCATGAGGGGGTTCCTTTTCTTCTTCTTCGTCTTCAATCTCAAGCCGCATTACTGTGGCTTGTTTTTCTCGCCTGTACACGCTCAACTATCTTTGTATAAGCCTGTACAAAAAAATCTATATCTTCTTTGGTACTATTCCAGCCTAACGAGACCCGGATCGCACTGCCTGCCAGTTCATCCTTCACCCCCATAGCTTTCAACACATGGGAAGCCTTCACCTTACCGGAAGAACAAGCAGAACCGGCACTAACCATAACTCCTGCCAAATCAAGTGCCATGACCTGACGCTCACTCGCCATCCCTTCAATCGCGAAATAGCTGGTGTTGGGAATCCGTTCTACAGTCTCACCAAACACAACTGCGCCCAAAGCCTTAATTTGCACTTCCAGCTCATCACGCAAGGCTTTGATGGCAGAAAAGTCCCTTTTTTCTTCAACCGCTGCACCAAAACCGACAATACCTGACAGATTCTCAGTCCCGCCGCGCATGGAACGTTCCTGTCCGCCCCCTTTATTCAAAGGTGTCAACGTCAAACCTGCGCGCTTAACCAAAGCCCCCACACCTTGCGGGCCACCCAGTTTATGAGCAGACAGGCTGATTAGGTCCAGACCAAGGCTTTGCATATCAAAATCACATTTACCAGCCAACTGGACCGCATCAGAATGGATCAAGGCACCATGAGCATGGCAAATCTCCACAATCTCTTTCAGTGGCTGGATCACACCGGTTTCATTATTGGCCCCAACGATACTGACCAACGTTGCACGGTCATCCCCCTTTAAAGCTTTTTCCAAAGCCTCTAGAGAAACAACACCATTTTTATCAACCTCAAGCACTTCAAGGTCATCACGCGCCTGCATAACAGCAGCATGTTCAACAGATGAAACCAGTACCCGATCCACATCTACACCATTCAAGGCCAAGGCATCTGCCTCTGTGCCGCCACTAGTGAAGATCACCCAATCACTGGGCACATTAACAAGCCGAGCAACCTGTTCACGGGCTTCTTCCATCAGCTTACGGGCTTCACGCCCGGATCTATGAACCGAAGACGGGTTGCCCACATGGCTTAACGCATGCGTCATCGCATCTACCACAGCAGGGTAGATCGGCGCAGTTGCGTTATGATCCATGTAGACGATGTTCTTCATCACTCAGCTTGCCTTATTGTGCCGCTGCGACTTTTTCGCGGGTTTCTGTATCAAACAGTGAACTGGTCCCAAGCAGGCGTTTCTCAACAATATCTTCCAGTGAGATGGAGCTGAGATAGAGATAAATCTGATTACCCAATTCCGTCCATAAATCATGCGTCAAGCAACGGCTTTTATTTTCACGACAGCCATTGGGGTTGCCCGGTGTACAACGTGTGGCCGTAATGGGTTCATCCACAGACATGATAATGTCAGAAATACGCACATCCACACATTCACGCGCCAGCAGATACCCCCCACCCGGCCCACGTACAGATTTCACCAAATCCCCTTTGCGCAGTTTGCCAAAAAGCTGTTCCAGATATGACAGGGAAATTTCCTGACGATCCGCGATATCAGCCAATGAAACCGGCGAGCCCTTGCTATTACAGGCAAGATCAACCATCGCCATGACAGCGTAACGCCCTTTTGTACTTAATTTCATGCTTCAAGCTCCCACTTAACGTCCGCCGGAAACAACATCGAGT
The DNA here is from genome assembly GCF_004564135.1 of Terasakiella sp. SH-1. NCBI lineage: Bacteria > Pseudomonadati > Pseudomonadota > Alphaproteobacteria > Rhodospirillales > Terasakiellaceae > Terasakiella > Terasakiella sp. SH-1. The sequence goes on from NZ_CP038255.1 coordinate 1,864,744, forward strand.
TTTTGTTCACTCTCTACTGTCTCTTCAGCTGTGCCGCCTTCAAGTTCTTCGACACGATTTTTCAATGTATTGATTTCTGTGCGCAACGCTTCGATTGTACGCACCACCGGATCTTTCATGCCATCCGGCGTTCCATAGGCACAGAATTCGCTATCTTCTTTTTTGTTGCGCCCCATCACCATCTTGGCCGGGATGCCAACCATCGTCACACCGGGCGGCACATCTTCCAGCACCACTGCATTTGCACCAATACGGGCACCGGCACCGATCACATGGGGGCCAAGCACTTGCGCACCAGAACCAACGATCACACCATCTTCCAATGTGGGATGGCGTTTGCCTTCTTCCAACGAGGTTCCACCAAGGGTCACACCTTGATAAAGTGTCACATCATCACCAACCTCGGCAGTTTCACCGATTACAACACCTGTCCCGTGATCAATAAAGAAGCGACGCCCCACCTTTGCCCCAGGGTGAATTTCAACCCCGGACAAAATTTTCCCAACATGAGAAAGAAAGCGTCCTAACAAGCGCCATTCACGCAACCACAAAGCATGGGCGACACGGTAAAACATCAACGCATGCAGACCCGGATAACAGAGAATCACCTCAAGGCGGGATTTCGCTGCGGGGTCACGTTGAATGAATGAATCGATATCTTCTTTTAATCTTTTGAACACGATAGGCCACGTTTTGCTAGTATCTTAATCATTTTTGCGCTATGAGATGGGCTATTGATTCGACAACAAATCGTGCTTATCTCATAGTGAATTGCTTAGGAATATAGAATGCCCGACTAAACTAGTCAAGTTTATCTCGGCACAAAAGTCTGTTTTTCACGAGAATAGCCACATATTTTTGTCGGATTTTTTATTTTTTGTTTTCATCTATTTAGGATTCGTCTGAGAAAGATGCCTGAAGTCATTTTCAATGGACCGGAAGGTCGCCTCGAAGGTCGCTACCACCACAGTAACGATGCAAATGCACCGATTGCACTTTTGCTTCACCCGCACCCAGAACAGGGCGGTACCATGAACAACCGTGTGACCTACACCTTGTTCAAAACGTTCAAAGAGCGTGGTTTTTCCGTCCTTCGCTTTAATTTCCGTGGCGTTGGTCGCTCTCAAGGTATTTTTGACAGCGGAATCGGAGAACTTTCCGACGCGGCTGCTGCATTGGACTGGATGCAAACACATAACCCCAATGCCCGCATCTGCTGGGTCGGTGGTTTTTCTTTTGGCGCCTGGATTGGCATGCAACTGATGATGCGCCGCCCGGAAATCAATGGTTTTATCTCCGTTGCGCCACCAGCCAACCTGTATGACTTCTCTTTCCTTGCACCCTGCCCGGCCTCTGGTCTGGTGATCCATGGTGATGCCGATGATGTGGTCCCGGAAGAATCTGTTGCCAAACTGGTCAATAAACTGGATAGCCAGAAAAACATCTCTATTGATTATCAGCGCATTTCCGATGCGACGCACTACTTCAATAATGAAGAAGAAGCAGAACTGATCAAACAGATGTCTGGTGAGTATCTGGATCGCCGCATTGTTGAACTGGCTGCTGAATAAGACCAAAGAGATTCCCAATCGAGTTGGGAATGACGAATAAAGAATAAAATGAGTCCTGACCTTGGTCAGGGCTCATTTTTGTGTGTGGGAATGAAACACACCGCCGCTCAACGGCTCTTTCACCCCTGTTGTCCCCGGAAAGGTAATCGGCAAACCCGCAACAGAACGCGTCGCGAGATAGGCAAACGCCTGCGCCTCAATCGCATCGCCATTCCAGCCAACATGTTCAGCCGTCATCACCTGCCCATAGAGATAAGCGTTCAAAGCGCTCATCATGGACTTGTTTAAACGCCCCCCACCACAGATGATCCAGTTTTCCGCCAAATAAGGAAACAAGTCCTGTGCCTTCATCACACTGGCAACGCTAAAGGCCGTCAAAGTCGCCGCCCCATCTTCGACAGACAGGTCATCAACAAGATCAAAGGCCATACGCTTAAATTCATCACGGTCCAAACTTTTGGGGGCCGACTTTGAAAAATAAGGATGGGTCATAAATGTATTGACCGCATCATCATGGATTTCACCTGATGCTGCAATCGCCCCATTTTTATCAAACGCCTGCCCGGTATGTTTTTTCACCCAATCATCAATCAAGGCATTGGCTGGCCCCGTATCAAAAGCCAAAAGTTCATGATCCGGCCCAATCCAAGTCACATTGCCCACCCCGCCTAAATTCAAGATGGCAAGCGGACGGGAAATATGTTTGGTAATTGCCTCGTGAAAAACGGGGACCAGCGGCGCACCTTCCCCGCCAGCCAGAACATCTGCTGTGCGCAAATCATTCACCACATCAATGCCGACAGCACGCGCCATCATCGCCCCGTCCCCCAACTGGATTGTCAGCCCATTATGGGGTTCATGAAAAACAGTTTGCCCATGAAAACCAATCAGGTCGATCTCATTGCGGGAAAAACCCTCACTTTGTAAAAAACGTTCAACCGCCTGAATATGGCGATGGGTAATTTGTTCTTCCAAATCCCCAAATGCCTCTTTCTGACCAAAACATTTTTGAACAGAGTGACGAAACTCTTCGTCATATTCGTAACTTTGAAAGCCCAATAACTCCGCAACGGTTTCACCATCCGTTTTAATCAAGGCAACATCAATCCCATCCAGAGATGTGCCGCTCATCAGGCCAATGACAAGTTTCATGAAAATAACGCCACTCTCAGTCCATCAATAATATATTGCGATGCCAATGCTGCTAATAAGACACCTAAAATACGCGAAAAGATACTTGAAACCGTCTGCCCAAGAACCTTTTCCAGCTTATCAGAGATCATAAACAGGCAAAGGCTAACCAGCAAGACACCCCCTGTTACCCCCAAGATCATCATCTGCCCTTCTGAATTACCATCCTGCGCTTCCATCAACAACATGATAGAGGTAATAGACCCCGGTCCGGCCAGAAAAGGAATGGCGAGTGGAAAAACAGAAATATCTTCCATTTCCTCATCAGCCTTGATCTCTTCGGCCTTTTCACTGCGCCGTGTGGTGCGTTTGCCAAAGACCATCTCAAGACCGGTCAAAAACAGCATAGCCCCGCCCGCAATGCGAAACGATGACATTTCAATCCCTAATAGCCCCAAAAACTCATGACCGATCAGGGCAAAGAATAATAAAATACAGGCCCCGAAGAAAACTGCCCGCAAGGCCATCTTGCGCCGATAAGCAGCTGTCGCCCCGGCACTGAGGCCAATAAACATGGGCGTCAATCCAATAGGGTCGATAATCACAAACATGGTGACAAAGGCTTGCAGGACGATATCCGTCATCCGTCTTTCCATTTTTATCTAGAGCAATGTCATTATTTTATGCTAAGTAGGCCCGCCTTTCATTAAAGTCAAAGAAATTCAGGAAAAGCGGACCAATGACCAATTACAAATCCGATTTTATGCGCATTCTGTCAGAGCGTGGGTTCATCAACCAATGCACAGACATCGAAGCCTTGGACGAAAAAGCGGCAAAAGAGGTCATCACCGCCTATATCGGCTTTGACTGTACAGCCACCAGTCTGCATATCGGCAGCCTTCTGCCCATCATGTTGCTGCGTTGGCTGCAAAAAACAGGGCACAAGCCTGTTGTTCTGATGGGGGGCGGCACAACAAAAGTCGGCGACCCATCCGGCAAAGACGCCACACGCCCGGTCATGACAGATGAATTTATTGCCAACAACATGGCCGGAATTAAAACCGTCTTTGATAAATACCTGAGCTTCGGTGAAGGTTCTACAGATGCAGTCATGGTGAATAACGATGACTGGCTGTCTGATATCGGTTATCTGGAATTTCTGCGCAATTACGGCCGTCACTTCACCATCAACCGCATGATGACGTTTGACAGCGTGAAGCTGCGCCTTGATCGCGAACAGCCCCTCACCTTCCTTGAGTTCAACTACATGATCCTTCAGGCTTATGATTTCTATGAGCTCAACAAACGCCATGACCTGACCCTGCAAATGGGGGGATCGGACCAATGGGGTAATATCATCAATGGTGTTGAACTGACCCGTCGTGTTTCTGGCAACGAAGTTTTCGGCCTGACAGTCCCGCTTTTGACCACATCTGATGGCAAGAAAATGGGTAAAACGGCCAATGGGGCCATTTGGCTGAATGACGATATGCTGTCGGCCTATGACTTCTGGCAATACTGGCGCAACACATCAGATGCAGATGTGGGCCGTTTCCTGAAACTGTTCACTGAACTGCCCATGGATGAAATTGCCAAACTTGAAGCGTTGCAAGGTCAGGAACTGAATGAAGCGAAGAAAATCCTCGCCCATGAAGTGACAAAACTGTGTCGTGGTGAGCAAGCTGCCCTTGATGCTGCAGAAACGGCAAAGAAAACCTTTGAGCAAGGCCAGCTGGGTAAAGACCTGCCCACCTTTGAAATTGAACTGGGTGACGGCATTCCAGCCTTTGATGCCATGCGCCGTGTCGAGCTTGCCAAATCCGGCGGTGAAGCACGCCGTGCGATCAAAGGCGGTGGCGCACGTTTGAACGACACGCCCATCAAGGATGAAAACCAGCTGATCACAGCAGCCGAAGCCAATAAGGATGGCCTGATCAAACTATCCTTTGGTAAAAAACGTCACGCTTTGATCAAACCTGTTTGATCATCATAAAAATGATTTTACTGAGCCGCAGCAGGAATATCTTGCTGTGGCTTTTCCAATTGGAAAAGGCGGCGCAAAAAGCCCGGTGCCAAGGCACTAACCGGGTTTACACTGACTTTAGGATCATCCAGATCCCCCGTCACATCAAAGGTCCAGGCAAACAGTCCGCCACCTTTTTCCCCGGCAGTAAACAAATTCCCCAACAGGGGTACATTCCCCAGTAAAGCATTCAGTCCGTAAGCCGGAACAATTGTGCCATCAATATCGGCCACATTGGCATGGGTATAAAGTTTCCCTTCCCAGGTTAAACCAATGGAAATTCCGTTGGTGCGCCCATCCTTAAACTCAACCACCCCGCTGTCATATTTAAACGGTGATGTCAGCGAGGTAAAACCAATGCCATCCCCTTGTAAGCTATCCAGCACCCCGGTCAAGGCCACGAGACTCAGAAGCTTGGCAAGCGCGGGCACTTCGGTAATACGATAATCCTGCACACGAATGCTGCCAACCAATGGGCGACGGGGGGCATCATCGTTAAAGACACCTTCGATCAACAGGTTGCCGCCTTGTATGTCATCAAACAGGTCAAGGGCACGCAACAAAGCCCCGGCATCTTTGGTTTCCATCTTCAAGCGACGGTTTTGTTTATCTGGGGACAGGTCAATAGTAAAGGCTTCGCCCCCGCCAACAACACCTGTCAGATGGGCCTTCGTCCAAACTTTCCCATCAGAACTGACCGCGCCAGCCACCGTATTTAAAGAATGGTCTTCATCCAGCCAGACTTTATCAAAGCGACCCGAGAATGTCCCCGGCAACCCTGTATCTTCATTGGTGGGGGCCTCCTTACTTTCACTTTTGCGCCGATTGTCCAAGGCAGCCATTAAGTCAAGACTGTCACCTGTAATATCAAACTCCCAGCCAACAACCGGGGAATATAGGACTGTTCCCTTATTCACCTTGGTGCGCCCTGCTTGAAAGCGGGAAATCCGCATGGTTTGAATTTGTTCCCCTTTGGCATCCAGTGCAATCGAGCCTGATGCTTTTAAATCTTTACTGGCAACAGAGAAATAAGGCACACCGATCAAACGATCTGAATTGAAATTGACTTTGGCATAGGCTTGTCCCTCCCCCTCAGGTACCTTTTTCCAGTCAATAATCGGAATATGGATTTCAGCACCTTTAAGGTCTGCAAATGTTTCCAAAATCCCAATACCTTGCCAGTTTTCCGTGATCGTTGCATCCACATGGATCGGCCCTGTCATAATCTCATTATTAAAGGGAGGGAAATCAAGGCGAAGTTCTTTGACCCGCTGGGCGTCATTTACCACCCCATCCAACAGGAAGCGACGCTTAAACAACGTATTACGGCTGAAATTCTCCCGCCATTTCAAATCCGCCGGGATGGTGCCCAAAACAATCTTGCCCTCAACATCCATACCTGTTTTATCGACGCTCAGCTTAATGGCACCTTTACTCAGGTCTTCTTCAAACAACACATCATCAATAACAATATCTGTTCCCTGAGCCGTGGCAGATACATCCACACCATCCCAGCCCAGATCATCCAACAGCAGGAAGGACATTTTCAGATTAGTCACCGTCTTGCCAGATGTTTTCTTTGGTTCAATCCCCAACGCCTTGGCAAAACCCAATGGTTTTTTATCAATAAAAAACAAGGTATCGCGCAGCGGACCTTCTGCAACAAGGTCCAGGTTCAAACGCTGGTCATATTCGTCCAAACCAAGGATATCAATTTGGGCTTTCTTGATACGGATTTTGTCAATACCGCCGCCCGTTACAGTAATCTTGAATGTCTTATCATCAAATTTCGCCCAGCCGCGCGCATCACGAACCTTGGGAAGCGGGTTTAGATAATCAACCGTCACCTTGTCCATTTCCATATCACCATGAACATGGTGAACAGTAACCTCCCCATTTTCATGGGCGGATACGGAAATATCAATACCTGCACGCTGGACCATGCCATCAGAAATATTTTCAACAACCCAGTCACGGGCATCGTCATTCAGCCCCTTGGGCCAATAACGGTTTAATTTCCCCGGAATAACATTGAGCAACTCCCCAATCAGGTCCGCTTTACGCACAGGGCCATTAAACAGGCCAGCGATACTCCCTTTGACAGAAGCAGTCGGTCCTTCTCCAAGGTCAAGGTCAAGACTTTCCACATGCAGGATGTCTTTATCCGTTTCATAATCCCCTTTGAAACGCATAACTTCCATTGGAATAAAGTCTTCAATCGGGGCAGGCGTCTTGATCATGGAGCCTTCGCTTAAGGCAAGCAAAGCTTCTTCAATTCGAACCTTGGCATTAAAGTCTTCATACCCGGCACGTAATGAAAGCGTATCAATATTCAAAACCTGCTTAACCGGTGCAGGTAAATGCAACTGCCCGCTTGTCGCCTTCAGGTCACTGAAAAAGGAACGGACATTCCCCTCTTTATCAACAGCCCCGCTGACTTGACCTTCAATAGAGAATTGCAGAGGTTTAAGTGGCGCCAGTTCCGGCCATAACCCGGATAAATCCCCCAGATGCAAGGCATGGATACGCGCCTGAGTATCCAAAATTTCTGTTGTCAGATTATAAGAGGCATCCAGATCAATCTTTGTCGGTTTACCACTTAAAAACACTTCCAGCGCACTTGCCAAAACAATGGTTTCGCCAATGCGTTCAACCTCAAATGTCGTATTGGGTACGCGCAGTGTGGTTCCGGTTTTTTTATCCTGATATTCAAGCTGGGCCTTATTGACTATCACTTTTTTCAAGTAACTTAAGGGCCGCGTTGGATCAGGCTGCTTACCAACCAGTTCATCCAGACGAAATGCCTTGTCTGCGCGAACCGTAATCCCATCGCCCATCTCAAAAACAAAGGTGCCATCCCCGTGGCGCATTAAATGGATTTGCGGCTTAATCAGCTCAATACTGCGCGGGGCCACAGTCCCTTCAAACAAGGCTTTCCCACTCAAGGACAAAGACGCCTGAGGGACAGAAGCAATGCGGCGACCATCACGGGTAAACACACTGGCCCCGACAATGCGCACATCCAGCGTGCGATCCCACCCTTCCCAGCTTAAGATCGTATCGTCAATTCGAACCGACATCCCCCGTGCATTTTTGGAAACAGCCTCAACGATATAAGGGGTTAATTGTGGCAGTGAAATGGGGCCCTGTGACAGTTTCCAGGCAAAGACAAGCCCCAGCAACGCAATCCCGGCAAGGACGGCGCTAACTATCTGGAGTGTATGTTTTAATGTCTTCCAGACCACTGAGGTTAATCCATTTCTTCTTTCACACTTGACCCGGCCATTTACATGGCGCACTGTTCTAAAAAAACAGGCGCACACAGCTGGGGAAATTTATTATGACATCACTTTGGTACCAAACCGTTAACGCGCCGCTTCCCAATGCATCAGATCAGGAAAAAACGAACGTTGGTTTTGAACACTGGCAGGAAGCCATCGTGCGCATTGATGACACCGAAGCACAGGCAAATGCAACCTCTCTTATTGAGGATGATAAAGCTAAAGATATCCTGACCGCACTTTTTGGCAATAGCCCTTTCCTAACCCATTGTGTTTTAAATGATATTTCATTCTGCACAAACCTGTTAAAAGACGGGCCGGACAAGACCTTTGATCAGCTCATTACTGATCTAAATAGTATCTGGGCAGGTCAGCCTGCACGCGACGAAATGGCAAAACAACTGCGAATCACAAAACGTTGTGCTGCCCTGACCATTGCCCTGGCCGATATCACCCAACACTGGACAGTCTTTCAAGTCACAGAAGCCTTAACCACTTTGGCTGAAAAATCACTGGATTATGCTGTCGGAACCTTGTTGCGTGAAGGGCATAACCGGGGGTATTTCAAGCTCCCGGACCCGGAAAACAATCCTCAAAAAGGATCAGGCTTTATTGTCCTTGGCATGGGGAAACTGGGTGGACGTGAACTGAACTATTCCAGTGATGTGGATATTATCGTTCTGTTTGATACCGATGTGATCGAAACAGACGACCCCTGGGACCTACAAGCCAATATGGTACGCATTACCAAAAATCTGGTTCAAATGATGGATGACCGGACATCCGACGGCTATGTCTTTCGAACCGACCTGCGCCTGCGCCCAGACCCCGGCTCTACCCCGCTAGCCATTTCCGTGCTGGCGGCTGAAACCTATTATGAAAGCATCGGTCAAAACTGGGAACGCGCCGCCATGATCAAGGCGCGTCCTGTTGCCGGGGATATTGAGGCCGGTTATGCCTTTCTTGACATCTTACGCCCCTATATGTGGCGCAAATATATGGATTTTGCCGCCATTCAAGATATCCACGCCATCAAGCGCCAGATCAATGCCCATAAAGGCGGACATACAATCGCCCTGAACGGCCATAACGTCAAACTGGGTCATGGGGGGATTCGTGAAATTGAATTTTATGCCCAAACCCAACAATTGATCTGGGGCGGGCGCAACCCGGATGTGCGTATTGCCCCGACCTGTAAGGCCCTGCAAGCCCTTGTTCATGCCGAACAGGTGGAACAACACATCTGTGACGAGCTGATTGAAAGCTATCAATATCTGCGCACCGTTGAACATCGCATTCAAATGACCAACGATGAACAGACCCATTCCATCCCCGAAGATGATGACGCCGTTGAACATCTGGCTATTTTCTTGGGTTATCGCGACAAAGCAGCCTTTGAAAAAGAATTCATCCCCCATCTTGAACGGGTTGAAACCCATTATGCCCAACTGTTTGAAGATAGCGTTGAACCCAATAGCCATGCCGATGAAACAGGTAACCTGGTCTTCACAGGCGGGGATACGGACCCCAATACCTTGGACTATCTAAGCAGTCTTGGCTTTAACAATGCAGAATTTGTCGATACCACCGTGCGCGGCTGGCATCATGCGCGTTATCGTGCCACACGCAGCAAGCGCTCGCGTGAAATCCTCACCGATTTGATGCCGACCCTTATTCATGCCCTGTCCAATACGGCAGAACCGGACACCGCCTTTCGCAGATTTGATGAATTTTTGAGTGAACTCCCCGCCGGGGTTCAACTCTTTTCCATGTTTCAGGTCAACCCGCAACTACTGGACCTCGTTGCCGAAGTCATGGGGGAAGCCCCGCGCCTGGCCGAACATCTGGCCCGTCATTCCGGCCTGCTGGAATATGTACTGACACCGGATTTCTTCACGCCACTGCCCGATGTCCCCGCCTTGAAACAAGACCTGAATAAAGTGCTGGATCAAGCGCGTGATTTTCAGGATGTACTGGATCTGTCACGGCGTTGGGCCAATGATCGAAAATTTCAGGTAGGTGTGCAGACCCTTCGCCAAATCATTTCCATTAAAGATTCCGGGATCGCCCAAACCAACATCGCAGAAACCATCCTTCAGGAAATGTTGCCGCGCGTTCAAAATGAACTGGCAGTCAAGCACGGTATTATTGAAGGTGGGGATATGTGTATCGTGGGGCTGGGCAAAGCAGGCTCATGCGATATGACAGCCACCAGTGATCTTGATTTGGTCTTCATCTACGAGGTACCAGAAGATGTCATCGGATCAAATGGGGAGCGGGAATTAGGCGTTGCCCAATATTACGCCCGCCTGTCCCAACGTTTCATCAATGCCCTGACCGCTCCAACAGGTGAAGGCATGCTTTATGAAGTGGATATGCGTCTGCGCCCATCTGGTAATTCCGGCCCGATTGCCTCCAGCCTTGATGCCTTTGTTCGCTATCATGAAGAATCCGCCTGGACATGGGAACATATGGCCCTGACACGGGCGCGTGTTCTGTGTGGCAGTGAAGCCCTGACAAACAAGGTTGAACAAGCCATTGAAAAAACACTTCGCACCCAACGTGACCATGACAGGCTGCTTTTTGATGTCGCCGATATGCGCAAACGGATGGATAAGGAACATCACACAGACGTGGTGTGGGAAATCAAGCAATATCGCGGCGGGATCGTCGATATTGACTTTATGGCGCAGTATCTTCAGCTCAAATTTGGTGATCAACACAAAGATATTTTACAGCATAATACACTGGATGTTTTACAAAAAGCACGTGAGCTTGAAATCCTTGAAGAGACACAGGCCAACGACCTGATTTCAGCCATGGAACTGTGGAATATCATTCAGGGCTATCTGCGCCTGACCGTTGCTGCCGAACTTAAAAAAGAAGACGGTGGGGAACTTCCCCATGCCTTGAAACAGGATTTGGTGCAAGCCTGTGGCGAACCTTCATTTGACATCTTATGTGAACGTATGAAAAATGCCGCCAAACAAGTAATGTCTCATTACACCCAACTGATTGACGACCCAGCGTCATCAATCGCCCCCCCAGAAGAAAACAATTAAGGAAAGAAACCATGACAATCGAAGTTGGAAGCCAAGCGCCCGATTTTACACTGCCAACAGATGGCGGTGGGGAACTCAGCTTGTCCTCGCTCAAAGGCAAGAAAGTTGTGCTGTACTTCTACCCGAAGGATTCCACACCAGGCTGCACAACACAGGCCAAAGGGTTTCGCGATGAAATGGCAGCATTTGAGGCTGAAAACTGCGTCATCGTTGGTGCCTCCAAAGACAGCATCAAGCGCCACGATAACTTCAAGGCTAAACAAGAGCTGAATTTCGCACTTGTATCGGATGCAGAAAGCGACCTGTGTGAAAATTATGGCGTCTGGCAGGAAAAGAAAATGTACGGCAAAACCTTCATGGGGATTGTGCGCACGACTTTCCTGATTGATGAAAATGGCATCGTTCAAAAAATCTGGCCAAAAGTAAAGGTTAAGGGCCATATTGAAGATGTTCTAGAATCAGTAAAAGAACTGTAAAAACAAAAGCTTCCCTTCCGCTACAAAATAACTACAATGGCGGAAGGGAAATTATCTAAAAGGGTAGATGCACAATGGCGCATGATAAGACAGAACTGGAATTACAAGTTGAAAGCGAGTTTCTGGAAGAAGCCCGCGACATTATGAATTCCTTGGAAATCCAGCGTGAAAACCTGCGTTCCAATTATAATGACGATGATATGGGAAAACTGCTGCGCGGGGTGAAAAACCTGGGCGCACAAGCCCTGACGGCTGACTTTGCCATTGTCAGCCTTTTGGCACACCGTCTGGAACATTATCTGGAACGTATCCCCAACATGGACGCCCCCCATGGAGATAACGTTCGCCTGTATCTAGATAAAATCGAATCTGCGCTAGACGGTACACTTCAAGTTGAAGCCACACAGACAAGTGCAAACCTGGTACGTGAACTGCCTGCGGTTACGAAGTTTGATCATGAATTTGGTGATCTGGAAAAGAAGAACATCGAAATTCTGATCATCGTGCCCGACAAGGCCACCGCCCATATCGTTGAACGTGAAATGGCAGAATGTGGATATCGTGTTTCTTTTGCCAAATCTTCTTTTAACGGGATTGAGCTGGCCATCCGCACCCGCCCGGATATGGTTTTGGCCTCCGGTCAAATTGACCAGCTTAGCGGTATTGATCTGGCAAATGCCTTTGCCTCCATGCCGGCCGCCCAAAACATTCCTTTTGCCCTGCTGACCAGTAACGATTGGGGGCACCCTTCTTTACGTGCCCTGCCCCATACCTGTGGTCTGGTACGTAAAGGAAAAAGTTTCGGTGACGACATTGCAGAATGCCTGAAACGTTTTGGCATCACATGACCTTAACTGAGGCAGCATGTGATGTTTTGCAAACGGCGGACCCAGATGAAAAGGTCCGCCGTACTTATGAGTATGCCAAACACTGGGATGAAGGCCAGATCACAGAAATTGGCAATCATCTTCCACCGGATACACCTGCACGCCCCGTGCGCCCCCAACTTTTGTCCCCTAAAAGCATGCCCCGCAGGCGGCTGGGAAGTGAAGCCGGGCGCATTGCCCTGATCCATGCCATTGCCCACATTGAGTTAAACGCTATTGATCTGGCGTGGGATATTATTGCACGCTTTACCCATGAGGACCTGCCCAAAGCCTTTTTTGATGATTGGGTCAAAGTTGCCTATGACGAAGCTGTCCATTTTGAGCTTCTCAATGACCGACTCAAAGATTTTGACAGTCATTATGGTGAGCATCCTGCCCATAACGGCCTGTGGGATGCTGCCTTTGAAACCCGTCATGACCTGATGGCACGTTGCGCTCTCGTCCCCATGTTGCTGGAACCCCGAGGACTGGATACAACCCCGGCCACCGTCGTGAAACTTCGCCGTATGGGCGATGATAAGACGGCTGATATTATGGAACGGATCGGCCATGAAGAAATCGCTCATGTTGCCGCTGGTACACGGTATTTCAACCTCTTGGCTGAACAACGTCAGCTTGACCCGATTACAACGTATCATACCTTAGTACGAAAACATTATAAGGGGAATCTGAAAGCCCCCTTCAATGAAGAGGCAAGAAGCCAAGCCGGTCTAAGCACCTATTACTACAAACCTTTATCTAATGAGTCACAAACGTGATACACACTGCGCGCGCAATGAGTAAGTATATATACATATACATGTATCAGATTTGCTCCATATTAAAATACAACCTAAAAATGATTTGACTCCGATCCAAATGCGTTATATCCGCCAAACCAATAACAACCTAGGTGGTAGATCATGCGTATTACGAATTTCAAAGTTCTCAACTTACTTTTCATCACTGCACTTTTAATCGTTGGCTTCACCTCCACGATCAGTGCCTGGCGCATCAGTTCCAATATTGAAACCTCAAAAAACTATTGGGAGAAATATCAGGATATTTCTTCGCCTAAAGAACAAGCCATCAATGCGTTGCTCAAAAACCTGGGCTATGGCGGCATGATCCACCAGTTTAAAAACTATGTCCTGCGCAAAGATCAAAAGCGGATTGAAAAAATCCAGACCGCTGTAGGTGCCTCGATTGCCGCCTTGCAGTCTTATGAGGCTGCTGGCGTGAATGATGTTGAAAAACAAGCTTTGGCCGATATTCGTGATGTGATCAAAGCCTATGGCCTCAACACCAAGGTTGTTACAGATCTTGCTCAAAATAGCGCAGCCTCCAAAACCATTGATAAATCTGTCAAGATTAATGACAAGCCCGCCTTGCAAGGTATCTCCACACTTCGAAAACAGGTCATTGCCCTGCGCCTGTCAGATGACCTTGAAGACACTAAAATTCAAGCCTTGTCCAATCTGCGTTCAGCCCTGGGCTTTGGTGGCATGATCCATCAATTTAAAAATTACGTACTGCGCCAAGACACACCGCGTATTGCAAAAATTAAAAAGAAAGTCACAACGGCGCGCCAAATCATTGCCAAATATCGCACATTCAAAATCACAGAAAATGAACAGAAAGCCCTGAACGATATTCAGGCCGTTGTGAATGAATATGCCCAAAATATTGACAAGGTTGAAAAGCTGGCAGCACAAAATAAAACAGCCGAACAAATTGACAAGGCCGTCAAGATCAGTGACTCCCCCGCGATCAAAGGCTTTGGCATTCTAACCGCCGCCATTGCAGAAGATGCCAAGCAGGAACGCAAGGTTCTGGATACAGATTTTGCCCAAATTCAATCCAATGCAACGATGATCCTTGTCATTGCCATTGGCTCAACTGTTCTTCTCGTTCTCTTCACCCTATGGCTGGTGAATGGCCGGATGGTCAACCCCATCGTCAGCATGACAGAAGCCATGCAAAAACTGGCAGCAGGAAATACAGATGTACAGATCAAGGGCATGGGCCGCAATGACCAGATTGGTGATATGGCTGCTGCGGTCAATATCTTCAAAGAAAATGCACAGGAAAACCAACGCCTGAAAGATCATCAAGAAGAGCTGGAGCGTGAAAACACCATCAAACGTAAGCAAGAAATGCTTGCCATGGCAGATGAGCTTGAAGGCCGCGTCACCGGCAGTATTCGAGCGATCACAGGCCATATTGACCAGCTTCATAGCGCCGCAAATTCCATGAGCAGCAACGCTGACAAGACACAGGAAAAAAGCAAGTCTGTTTCTATTTCCACGGATGAGGCGTCCGGTAATGTTCAAACCGTTTCAGCCGCTAGTAACGAACTCAGCGCCTCGATCAATGAAATCAGTCGTCAGGTAACTCAATCAGCTGATATTGCACAAAATGCAACATATGAAGCACAAACAACAAATCAGCGTGTTGAAAAACTGTCCGAAGCAGCCAGTCGCATTGGCGAAGTTGTCAGCCTGATTACGGACATTGCCTCTCAAACAAACTTGCTGGCACTGAATGCCACTATTGAATCAGCACGTGCAGGTGAAGCCGGAAAAGGTTTTGCCGTTGTTGCCCACGAAGTCAAAAACCTCGCTGCACAAACCAGTCAGGCCACCGAAGACATCGGCAACCAGATCAAGGCCATTCAGAATGAAACACAGGCATCTGTCGAAGCCATTCAGGAAATCACCGGGACAATCTCATCCATCAGTGATCTCAGCACCAATATTGCGGCCGCAGTTGAACAGCAACAAGCAGCCACAAATGAAATTGCCCAAAGCGTTGATGCAGCAGCACAGGGAACAAGCGTTGTTTCACACAGCATCTCCGAAGTGGCAAATGCTGCAAATGAAACAGGTGATATGGCCAAGACCGTATTTGCCGCTGCAAACGAATTGATGGAGGTCAGTAAATCCCTCAGAACCGGTGTACAGGACTTCCTTGATGAAGTCCGCCAAGCCAATCAATAAAAAACCTAAGATTAGGGCCTCACATATGTGGGGCCTTTTTCACAGGTTTGACAGAGTCGGTAAAACGGTTGCCTTGAGCAATATAATCAGCATATGCCTTGTTGATCTGGGCAACCTTATCCTTATGCTTCATCTTCAACCAAGTGTGTCCAGATAAATTCATCACAGGCAGTAAGGTCGCTTCGGCAAACTGTCCTTTAATCGCCTGCCACACAACCCCATCGACTAAAAAGCCATCAATGCGCTGTTCATTTAAAGCACGGATCAATTCCTTATAGGAACTCATCTCCACAGATTTGGGGATTTCGTCAATCAACAGTTTATGCCAAACCGTATCACGCAGATACCCAATCCGATATTCTTGATAATTCTGCGTGGTTATCCCGGTATTCTTTAGCGCCAGAACAAATCCTTTGCCCGAGGCCAAAGGGGTCGGCACCATAACCACATCCAGCTTGGTCACACGGTCATAAAATTGCACACGCAATAATTCACCCGTCAGCTTTCCCCGTTTATTTAGCTCCACAACTTCGGGGCTGGCAGGAGGATAAAACTGATGGCAAATGCCAGCCTGATCCAACGCCCGACCGACATGATAAGCAATGGTGGAAATAAAGCCTGTTTCATGTGCAGCAAAACGCAGGCAGTCTTCCTTGGCAAAGGCCGTATTTGCCCATAAAAGGGCCCCTGCTGTTATAAGTGACTTAAAAGCCGTTTGCGCCATATATTCTGCCTGTTTATTACATCGCCTACAGGCACGTTAAAACAACCTAAGCTTTACGACCAGCATTTTTTAAGGGGCTTATCACCCGTTTTCACTGGCGCTTTCAATTTTTTGCGCCAAGGCTGCTGCCATAAACTGATCCAGATCTCCATCCAGAACAGCCTGTGAGTTTGATGTCTCAACGCTTGTGCGCAAGTCCTTAATCATCTGATAAGGTTGCAACACGTATGATCGGATTTGACGACCCCAGCCAATTTCAGTCTTGGCATCATGTTCAGCCTGACTTTCCGCCTCACGACGTTGTAACTCAGCTTCATACAAGCGTGCACGCAACATCTTATAGGCTGCTGCCCGGTTTTTATGTTGGGAGCGGTCATTTTGACACTGCACGACAATACCTGTCGGCAAATGGGTAATCCGAATGGCTGAATCCGTCTTGTTAACGTGCTGCCCCCCTGCCCCAGACGCACGATAGGTATCAACGCGCAGGTCTTTTTCTTCAATCTCGATTTCGATGTTATCATCAATTTCCGGAGAAACAGACACAGCCGCAAAACTTGTATGACGACGCGCAGAACTATCAAACGGGGAAATTCGCACCAAACGATGGGTCCCGGTTTCGGTTTTCAGCCAGCCATACGCATTATGCCCACTGACCTTAAGGGAAACAGACTTAATGCCCGCTTCTTCACCCGCCGTTTCTTCAAGATATTCAATTTTGAAACCACGTTTGTCACACCAGCGGCTGTACATGCGCAACATAATGCCTGCCCAGTCACACGCTTCTGTCCCCCCTGCCCCGGAGTTAATTTCCAAGAAGCAGTTATTGCCATCGACTTCACCAGACAGCAGCGTTTCAATCTCTTCTTTTGCCGCACGTTCCTGTAAAACATTCAGGGCTTCTTCGGCTTCGCGGACGGTATCTTCGTCCTCTTCCATTTCGCCGAGTTCAATCAGCTCGATATTATCTTCCAGTTCCTGTTCAGACTCTTCCAGTGCCTTGATCCCGTTTTCAAGACGAGTGCGTTCTTTCATCAGGTTTTGGGCTTTTTGCGGGTCATTCCACAGGTTTGGGTCTTCACTCAATGCATTGAGTTCTTCCAAACGGCGCACGGCATTATCGTAATCCAAATGCTTGCGCAACAAAGCAAGGGATTTACGGATTTCTTCAACCTGAGTTTCGACTTCGGCGCGCATGAACGACAATTCCTAAAGAAAAAGATTAAATGAGTGTTGCGTGTTTAACCCCTAACACAGCCAAGGTCAATAAAGACCACCGCCCGTATCCACATCACCGGGACTGACGATTTCATCACTTTGGCCTTCCACAACCCTGTTGCTTTGGCTCGGCGATGTCCCTTGTTTGAAAGCTTCCCAGATGACATTGGTGTCACCGGGCTGTGCATCCTGACCTGTACGGGCATTCACCCGGATCATACGTACCCCATCAGGGATACGAAACGGCGTGGCGGGCCGGTCAGCCAGCGCTTCTTTCATAAAATCACGGAAAATAGGTGCTGCTACACTAGACCCCGTTTCCTTAGGGCCCAAGGGCTTGGGCGTATCAAAACCAACAAAGACCCCTGTTACCAGATCGGGGCTAAAACCCATAAACCAGGTATCACGGCTTTTGTTGGTTGTACCTGTCTTCCCACCCAACGGTTTGCCCACAGCTGCAACACGACGCCCTGTACCGCGCTGTACCACCCCTT
Source organism: Terasakiella sp. SH-1 (assembly GCF_004564135.1). Lineage (NCBI taxonomy): Bacteria > Pseudomonadati > Pseudomonadota > Alphaproteobacteria > Rhodospirillales > Terasakiellaceae > Terasakiella > Terasakiella sp. SH-1. The sequence continues at coordinate 1,882,589 of NZ_CP038255.1, forward strand.
CAAGGATAGATACGGCTTGATAGGCACTTTCAGGCGAGGTTACACTTTCACGGTTATCTACAATTTGCGGGACCAGCTGATCCCCCGTCCAGTTCATCGCCAGACAATTGGGGCAATGACGGGTATCATGTTTAAACACGGTTACGCCATCACGGTTCTGAATACGGTCAATCAACGTGGGAATGATACGCTTGCCCCCATTGACCAACATGCCGTAAGCCGTTGCTAAATTCATCAGCTTGGTCTCACCTGAGCCCAAGGCCATGGAAAGAACTTCCGGCAAGTTTGGTGTAATATCAAAACGTTTGGCATATTCGCTGACTTTTTCCATCCCCAAAGTCTGGGCCAAACGAACCGTCATCAGGTTTCGGGATTTTTCAATGCCCAAACGCATGGTCGAGGGACCATAGAATTTTTTGGAATAGTTATCCGGGCGCCATTTTGGCTGTCCCGGTCCCTGATCCAGAACGAACGGCGCATCCAAGATCAATGTGGATGGTGTATAACCTTCATCAAAAGCAGCCAAATACACAAACGGCTTAAAGGCAGAACCTGGCTGGCGTTTGGCTTGTGTTACCCGGTTGAACTGACTATGGGCATAAGAATACCCCCCAACCATTGCCAAAACACGCCCCGTATGGGGATCAAGCGAGACAATGCCGCCTTGAACAGCAGGCACCTGCCGCAAGGCATAAGTATTGGGCTGATATTTTTTGCCTTTGGAATTTTCTGTTACAGCCTTGAGCCAGACCACATCACCACGTTCCAACGCATCAGAAGGTTGCTTCAAACGAGCACCGACTTTTTGATCCTCTAAAGCTTCGCGTGCCCAACGCATTTCTGCAAAAGGCAAAGCCCCACGGCTACCATCTTGTAAGCCAACACTAACCCCGGCCTCATGCAGCTTCAGCACAACCCCCAACATCCAGTCAGCTGGTGCGCCTTTCGGTGGCTTAAGAGCGCTTAGATCACCATGCCAATCAATCAGATTGGTGATTTTGGCAACAGGACCACGCCACCCATGACGACGGTCATAGGCTTCCAAACCATTTTGCAACACACGTTGTGCCGTGGCCTGTAACGTTGGATCAAGTGTGGTATGAACGGACAAGCCCCCTTTATAAAGCTTGTCTTCCCCATACATGCCGACCAGTTCACGGCGAACTTCCTCCGCAAAATACGGGGCCTTAACGAATTCGGTTTCTGCACGCGAAGCCACACTAAGCGGTCTATTTTTTGCGTAGGCAGCATCCGCCAAGCTGATGTAACCTTCAATCGCCATGCGATCAATCACCCAATTGCGACGTTCCACGGCCTTTTTCGTCTTTTTAATCGGGTGGTAATTATTCGGTGCCTTGGGCAGCGCCGCCAGATAGGCAACTTCTTCAATCGTCAACTCACCCATGGACTTGTTAAAATAGTTCAAGGCTGCCGCTGCAATCCCGTAAGACCCGTAGCCGAGATAAATCTCATTTAAATAAAGTTCCAGAATGCGGTTCTTGGTTAACGCCTTTTCAATACGCAGGGCAAGGATCGCTTCCTTAATCTTACGCACATAAGAAACTTCATTGGTCAGCAGAAAGTTTTTCGCCACCTGTTGGGTAATGGTGGACGCCCCGACCAGACGCCGCCCCTTACCAACATTTTTCAGGTTGATCACAATCGCACGCGCCACCCCCATTGGGTCAATCCCGCTGTGATGGTAAAAATTTTTGTCTTCTGCGGCCAAAAAGGCCCCGATAACCCGTTGCGGAATGGCCTTAATCGGTACGAACACCCGGTTTTCGATGGCATATTCCGCCATCAATTGCCCGTCCCCGGCATGTACACGGGTCATGACAGGGGGTTCATAGTCTTTCAATTGGGTATAATCGGGCAAGCCTTTGCCATAATAATAAAAACCATAAAGCACAGCCCCCGCCCCCAAGGCAGCAAGGAATGTGAAAAAGCCAAATAATCCGGCAATGATTTTTAATATTTTCACGGCACTTCCAAATCTTTCAAATCAAGGACAGGCAGTATACTAATTAAACAAGGCTTGTCGCGCCTTATTATAGGCGATTGGCCTCTTCTACCCGATTAAAGTAACGATTGATGGATGTTTTAATTGCATCTGCCATTTTTGCCCGGAACTTTTTAGACCGCAAAGAACGCTCGTCATACTTGTTGGACAAGAATCCAAGTTCAATCAAAACGGCAGGCACATCCGGGGCTTTCAAAACAGCAAACCCTGCAAAACGATGCGGATTGCGCAAAACCTTGCCTGAACGTGAAATATCTTTCACCAGAGTTTCTGCAAAACGAGAAGACTGGTTCGTCGTATCACGCTGGGCCATATCCAGTAAAATAAAGCTCAGATCATCATCTTTGGTGGACAGGTCAACCCCTGCAATCAAATCCGCTTTGTTTTCTCGTTCCGCCAGGGCTTGCGCCTCTTTGGAAGAGGCACGTTCTGACAAGGTATAAACAGAAGCACCGCGCACAGATTTATCACGGAATGTATCGGCATGCAGGGAGATAAACAAATCCGCCCCGGCCCGACGCGCAATGGCTGTGCGTTCACGCAACGGAATAAACACATCCCGATCACGTGTTAAAACCACCTTGTAGCGCCCCGTACGTTTCAACGCATCGCGCAACTGTCGTGCAATGGCCAGCGTAATATGTTTTTCATAGGCTCCACTCACACCCCGTGCGCCCGGATCAACCCCACCGTGGCCAGCATCAATGACAACCACATGCTTGCTTTTCTTTTTCGGCTTGGCAGGTGGCAACATGGCAGGCACACGAGCAGGCTGAATTGGTTTGGGCTGCACACGGGACACCGCCTTTGCCACAGGCTTGCCGGGAAAAGTGGCCGGTTTCAACAAAGCCAGAAACGTTGCCCTGTTGGTATTGACCAGATCCATGACAAAACGCCAACTGCGAACCTTCCCACGTGGAGGCAAAACCATGGTCTTTTTGATTTTCACAGGCCCTTTTGCATCCAAAACGATACGCGATGTCCCAGTTTTAAACAGGCCATAACGAAAACCACTCAGCGATCCATACATGCGCGGGTTATGCCCATTGGGCAACTGCCAACCCATTTCAGGAAAATCGACAACCACACGATAAGGGTCTGCCAACATAGAAACCTGATAATCCACTTTGTCACTGACTTCCATCACAAAACGGGTGTATTCGGGGTGTTGGCCAACGCGAACGCTTTTCACAATTGGCATCAGGCCCTCTTGCGCGATCGCCTTTGGTGCGAATCCAAAAGCGCAGATCAACAGCAATAACGTTTTGAAAACAGTTATGTTTATGAATTGACGGGTCAGTTTCATGGGTACAAAAAAACTTGGCATCTTTGAATAATATAACACGCGACTCCTTTGATTTACCTCATTTCACCTATAGATCGCAAGCCCTGGATTGGCCCGATAGATAAAAGGGGAAGAAAGAAAAATCATCATCATCGCATTTAAGACATTGTGAAATTAAAATCCTACCGTTATGTTAACGACCGCGTGAAAAAGCGCTCTTATTTGTCGAAACTTCTATTTTTCAGGGGATCAGTCCTTGATCACCTTGTCTGGAAAATGGACTTTAATGTTTGCACAGAATTGAGTTCACGCCGATTTGACGCACGGTCTATGTGCGCGAAACGTAGCGCTTGCAATGACTTAAGACACCTATTCGAGGTTTTCATGCTGGCAAGAGCAGACCATACTATCAAAATGAATGAAACGGGACTTCCCGCTTCACGTTTTGTTATGGGCGCCGCTGGCATTTCTACCAAAAAAATTCACAAAAAATATAGCAGCAACGTTCAACTGGGGCACGTCCATCTGACTGTGCGCTCCCATCATATGCGCGTTTCTGCATTATGGAGTTACAAGCCTAATGGCAACCAAACGCATGTTAATCGATGCAACGCATCCGGAAGAGACCCGGGTCGTCGTTGTCGATGGAAATCGTCTAGAAGAACTGGAATTTGAATCCGCTAGCCGTAAACAGCTCAAAGGAAATATCTATCTCGCAAAAGTCACCCGTGTAGAGCCTAGCCTGCAAGCCGCCTTTGTTGAATATGGCGGCAACCGCCATGGTTTTTTGGCTTTTAACGAGATCCATCCAGACTATTATCAAATCCCGGTTTCTGATCGTGAAGAATATGAAGCCGATGTTGATGAAAATGGCGATGACGCAGAACCGGACCCGGATGCAGCCGTAGAAGAATCCGGTGCAGATGATAGCGATCAGGTGGAACACAACCGCCCAAAATACCGCAATCAGCGTCGCTACAAAATTCAGGAAGTCATCAAGAAACGCCAAATCATCTTGGTGCAGGTTGTTAAGGAAGAGCGCGGCAACAAAGGGGCAGCCCTCACAACTTACCTGTCACTGGCAGGTCGTTATTGCGTGTTGATGCCCAATACGGATAAAGGCGGGGGGATTTCGCGAAAAATTTCCAACGTGAAAGACCGCAAGCGCCTGAAGTCTGTTCTGGCTGAACTCAGCATCCCAAAAGGAACGGCTGTGATCGTGCGAACAGCGGGTTCTGAACGCTCCAAAGCGGAAATTAAACGCGATTTTGAATATCTCATGCGTTTATGGTCCAACATTCGCGATGTGACCCTCCAAAGTCAGGCCCCTGCCCTGATTTATGAAGAAGCCAACCTGATCAAACGATCCATCCGCGACATGTACAGTCGCGATATTGACGAAGTTCTGGTTGAAGGCGAAGATGGCTACCGTACCGCCAAAGACTTCATGAAAATGCTGATCCCCAGCCATGCAAAGAAGGTTCAGCCCTATCGTGAAGAGTCAAAAATTCCGCTTTACCATCGCTATCAGGTTGAAGGCCAGCTTGATGCCATGCACAGCCCGATTGTGCAGCTGCCAAGCGGGGGCTATATTGTCATTAACCCGACAGAAGCCCTTGTTGCCATTGATGTGAACTCTGGTCGTTCGACCAAGGAACGCAACATCGAAGAAACAGCACTGAAAACCAACCTGGAAGCCGCAGAAGAAATTGCCCGTTCCCTGCGCCTGCGTGACCTCGCAGGCTTGGTGGTTGTTGACTTCATTGATATGGAGATTTCACGCAACCAGTCAGCCGTTGAACGTCGCATTAAAGAGGCCATGAAGCATGACCGCGCCCGTATTCAGATCGGCCGCATCAGCCCATTTGGCTTGCTTGAAATGTCGCGCCAACGTCTGCGCCCAAGCTTCACGGAAACCAGCACGGAACCTTGTCACTTCTGTCATGGTACTGGTGTGCGCCGTTCGCTGGAATCAACCGTTCTGCATGTTCTGCGTGTGATTGAAGAAGAAGGCATCCGCCGTCGCAGTGATGAAATCATCGTTCATGTGCCAACGCAGGTTGCCCTTTATATCCTGAACCAGAAACGTGACCTGCTGGCTGCGATTGAAGAACGCTACCAAATGGCTGTACAGCTGTGTGGTGATGACAGTCTGGTATCGCCAGAATACAAACTGGAACGTATCAAGGCCAAACAAGGTGGGGACAGCAATAACGTGCGCCCATTGGGACCAGAAGATTCAACCAACCTGGAAAACATCAAGGATGAAGTTCTTGATGGTGGTGACGATGATGAAGATGGTGATAACCGTAAACGTCGCCGTCGCCGTCGTCCGCGCCGTCGCAAGACTGAAAATCAGTCTTCTGAAACAGATGCTGAAATCATCGAAAACGAAGATGAAATTGGCGAAGACGATGAAGATGACAAGCCGCGCAAACGCCGTCGCCGTGGAAAACGTGGAGGCCGTCGCCGTTCACGCCGCACCAACGAAGATGGCATCGAAATCGAAAGTGAAGATGGCGAAGATGCCGATTTGGAATCTGATGTCACTGAAAATTCTACAGAAGAGAACCCTCAGGAAGACAATCAGGACGAAGAAAAACCACGCCGTCGCCCACGCCGTCGCGGTATGCGCCGCCGTCGCCCCGATAATGACGATATAAGCGAAGAAACAACTTCAGCCCCAGAAGAATCTGCTGAAGAGGTTGCGGCTACTCCTGCTGTCGAAGAAGAAGTCAGCGAAGAGGACAAGCCGAAGAAAAAGACCACACGACGTCGTACAACTCGTAAAAAAGCCGATGAAGAACAAGCTGAAACAGCTGAGACTTCAACGGAAGAAAGCGAGGAAGAACCAAAGCGCAAAACAACACGTCGACGCACATCAACACGCAAAACCAAGACAGTAGAGGATTCAGAAAACACAGAAGAATCTCCAACTGACGAGGAAAAGCCCAAACGTGCACCACGTAAACGTCGCACGACGAAAAAGGATGATGCAGCAGAAGCGACAGAAGCACCTGCTGTAGAAGAGAAAAAAGCCGAAGAGCCAAAGGTTGAAGCAAAAATGATTGCAACCACGGCCGTAACGGTTAAATCAGTTGACGGCACACATGAAGAAGTCACTGAAGATAAACCGAAACGCAAAGGCTGGTGGAGCCGCTAGGCCCCGACCACCTCTTTTAAACACAAAAAAAGCGAGCAGCCTTGATGGTAGCTCGCTTTTTTTGTGCCTGACGATGAACAAAACCTAAAGTAGTTAAATTATTACTCAACACTCTCAATACATAACCGACGATCTAATACATCAGGGTAACTTACAATTAATAGAATATATGTTATCTTATATCCATAAAAACAATATAACTATTCTAAACAGCGAGAGAAAATTAAAGATGGTTGAAAAAATCAAATGCGGGGAAGGCGAGCACTGCCTGCGTTGCAAATTTAACGAAACTTTGTCAAAAATTGGCAGACTTGCAGGCTTTACAAAAAACAAAAAAGGCCGTTGCGACTGGTTTTCTGATAAGAGCAAAACCTCAAGCAGTACGTGAGCTTCTTCTTTTTAAGAGAGATACTCTTTTAAACGCATGGCTGCCTCTTGCATATGCGCATAGCTTCCTGCATAGGAAAAGCGCATAAAATGGTGGCCACGCGCTTCATCAAAATCGACGCCCGGCGTTAAAGCAACACCGGTTTCACTTAAAATTTTCTTGCAAAATGCCTGACTGTCATTCGTCAAATGGGCAACATCTGCATAAATATAAAAAGCACCATCACTTGGGGCCAGGCGATTAAAGCCTGCCTTTGGCAGCTCATTGAGCAAAAGCTCGCGATTGCGTGCATAAGCAGCCACATTTTGATCTAGTTCTTCCAAACAGTCAAAGGCCGCAATGCCACCAAACTGGGATAATGTCGGGGCTGAAATAAACAGGTTTTGCGCCAGACATTCAATGGGGCGTACCATATCTTGCGGTACCACCATCCAGCCCAAGCGCCAACCTGTCATGGAAAAATATTTGGAAAAGCTATTCACCAAAATGGCATTGTCGCTGAATTCCACCGCAGTATCTGCTTTACGCCCGTAAGTAATGCCGTGATAAATCTCATCAGAAATAAAGCGAATGCCATTGCCATCACAATAAGCACAAAGCGCCTGAAGATCATCCCGCGATAACATACTGCCTGTTGGATTGCCCGGACTGGCAACAATCAGACCATCCAATGTCACATCCAAACTGTCCAGCATTTCAGGCGTCGGCTGAAAGTGGGTTTCTGGCCCCACAGGAATTTCAACAGGCTCATAACCCAAGGCACGCAAAATATTACGATAAGCCGGATACCCCGGTGCCGTCAGCCCCACCTTATCCCCAGCCTCAAAAGCAGACAGGAACGACAATAAGAACGCCCCGGATGACCCGGTTGTCACCACAACCCGTTCAGCAGCAATCGAAACGCCATAATAGTCCTGATAATATTGTGCAATACGTTCGCGCAATTGCGGGATGCCCAAGGCATCCGTGTAGCCGATTTTATCAGCCATCAATGCTTTCTGGGTGGCCTCCAGCACCGCCTGTGGCGCACTTGTGCTGGGCTGGCCGACTTCCATATGCAGCACATCTCCACCACTGGCTTCACGTTCATTGGCAGCACGCATAACATCCATGACGATGAAGGGAGCAACCGTTCCCCTTTTTGCAATTTTCAACGCCATAATCAGTCCGCCCCAACAGCAAGGCCATAGCCACGAGGATCATTCAACGCGCGACAGCTTTCTGGATGGGCATGCAAACCTTCTGCACAGGCAATACCGTTGACAATCCCCAGTCCCTGAACCGCAGAAGTCTTGTATCCCATGGATTGAAGTTGGCGCAAGACATCTGCTGACACGCCCTTTTCATGATACAACACATCCGGTGCCCCACCATGATGGGTACGCGCGGCCTTAATTGTATTTTCCGGTGATTGTCCCCCCATGATGATACGAGAGGCAACCCCGACAAGGGCTGTTGGTGCCGTCACCCCTCGTGAGGCTGCACCGGCAAAATAGGTTTCATTCGAATTCGGGTTAACCACCAACATCGGACCAAGTGGCATCGGCCCCCGGCCATTCAGGCCCGGTAAGGCTGACAACAAAACACCTGTGCCCGGTGCAATGCGCCCAACCCCAAAACCATTATTCATGGACACATTACAGGCAACAGCCACCCCGTAGCGATCAACCGCTGCCATGCTTAAGGCACTGGGGGCTTCCGGTGTGGCTTGTGGAACATATTTTAAACTTGCCGCCTGTTGATGGCGGGTTTCACTCATGCCCTGCATCAGCTCTTGAATATGAGTGTCACGCACCAATTGATCTGCAGCGATAAGAGAACGTCCAGACGGTGTAACCCAGCGAGCACGGTCCCCAAAGGCACGCATGGAGGATTCTGCCAACATATGGGTACGGGTTGCTTCATCAGCACTGTCAAAATCCCCATATTCAGACAACATTGACCACATTTGTGCCCCGACAACACCTGCCGCTGCGGGAGGTGGAGCGAAATGGGCAATTTTATAATCGTAATCCAGACTTTTCACCGTTTCACGCCAAACCGGAAGGGCTTCGCGCAAATCCTGCGCACTCAAGTGAGCGCCAGCCGCCTTCACCGCTGCGATAAAGCGATTGGCATAAGGACCAACATAAAGCGCCCCCGGCCCCTTGGTGCGAATTTCTGTCAGGGTTGCCGCCAGATCGAACTGTTTAATAAAATCACCTTCCCGGACAGGCTGGCCGTCTTCTTTGGCAAAAATACGGGCAGCTTCCTTATCCTGGATCAAGGCCCTTGCCACAGGCTTCATTTCCGCAGCCAGCGCACGTGAGACCTGCGTCCCAAAACGCGCAAGATTTTCCGCCGGGGAAATCAATTGCGCCCAACGCAGGTCCCCATATTTGGATTGTAACACAAAGAATCCACGGGCATTCATGGGGACCCCGACCGGGCGTTCTGTCCCCGGTGGAATTGTTTTTGGAGCTTTTGACAGAAAATCCAGTGCTTCTGTTGTTTCTGTTTGACGGTCATGGATCAAACAGACCCCGCCCCCACCCAGGCTGGCCGTCGCAGGCATCGTGACACTGGCAGCAAAATACATGGCCGTCACCGCGTCTGCCGCAGTTCCCCCGGCACTTAAGACGTCACGCCCGACAAGAGCTGCACGCGGTTCGTCAATACTCACTCCACCGATAAAGCCCTGAACAAAACCGATTTTACCTTTGTCTTCGGCCTTTTCTCCGGTTGCACAGGCGGTTAATGAAACCAGCATTGTGCATGCTGCCAATTGACGCAACCGCAATGGCAGGCTAGCTTTAGGGAAATTTGATATATTTAAGCGGTGAGAAAGCGTGCGAAAAACCATTAAACTTCTTTTCTTTGTTACGTGTTGGACCCTGTCTTTCCACATCGTTGCTGCGAAAAATGCGGCCGCGCTGACCTTCATTCGCGATGCGGAAATCGAAAATACCATTGCCTTGTTCGCAAAGCCAATTTTTGATGCCGCCGGACTGGAAGCCGACAACATCCAAATCTATCTGGTTAAGGACAGTAGACTCAACGCTTTTGTTGCCGGTGGGCAAAAACTTTTTATTCATACCGGCTTATTACAGCGTAGCCGCACCCCTGAACAAGTCATTGGCGTGATTGCACACGAAACAGGCCACATTGCAGGGGGGCATTTATCCCGACTTCGCCAAAAAATGCAAAGCGCATCCCCCGAATCGATTTTAGGTTATGTTTTAGGGGGGGCAGCGGTCCTTGCCGGGCGCCCGGATGCCGGTTCTGCCCTGATCTTGGGCGGACAAGATATGGCCATGCGCTCCTTGCTACAATATAGCCGCACAGAAGAAGGCTCTGCCGACCAAGCCGCCATTTCCTATCTGGAAGCCAAAAAAGTGTCTTCCAAGGGGCTCTTGCAGTTTTTTGAAATCCTGAAACAAAACGAACTGACCACAACAGCAAACCAGAACCCTTATATTCGTTCTCACCCTTTAACGGCAGAACGGATTTCTTTTTTAAATGATCATGTGAAGAAATCCCAATACAGCCAAAAACGGGTTCCTGCACAATATATTGAAATGCACGCCCGCATGCGCGCCAAACTGGATTCCTATCTGTTACCGGCTGCTCATACCATGCGCCTTTATCCCCTGGGCGATAATTCCATTGCCGCACGTTATGCCCGCGCACAAGCCTATCATAAAGACAGCCAGCTGGATAAAGCCCTTCGTGAAGTTGACACTTTGATCACAGAACGTCCAAAAGACCCTTTCTTTCATGAACTTAAAGGGCAAATTCTTTTTGAAAACGGCAAACTGATGGACGCTATCAGCGCCTATGAAAAGGCTGTTGAAATTTTGCCTAATCAACCCCAGTTGCTTTTGGCCCTCGGGCGTAGCTATCTGGAAACAGAAGATCCACTGCACCTGGGCAATGCCATTACATTGTTGGAACAATCGGTACAGCGCGATAAAAAGTCCAGCTTTGTCTGGCGTCAATTGGGCATTGCCTATGGCCGTTCCGGGCGTATGGCGGAAAGCTCCCTTGCCCTGGCAGAAGAAGCTTACCTGCAACGTCGTTACAAAGATGCAATCTATCTGGCCGGACGGGCTGAAAAAGACCTTAAAACCGGGTCGCGTCACTGGATTCAGGCCCAAGACCTCCGTTTAACCGCAGAACGATTACTGAAAAAACAGAAGAAAAAATGATCCGTTCCCCACGCCTTATCATTTTGCTCTTAAGCCTTTTCTTACTGGAAGGCTGCGTCACACAAAAAAAAGAACAGTTTCTAAAAATCGGAACTGGTAGCCGCATTGATATTCTTGGCCCGCGCATTCAGTTCACCCCGGCAGAACTCCCGGCGGGATGGGTGGTGGAAGGGATGGACTACCCCAAAGTTCTGGGCAGTCAAAACCGCATCGCAAACCTGCAACATGTCAATGTCAACGGTATTTACGCCACCCATATTCAAAACTCTACAAAAGACTTTATTGTCGCGCGCTATACCAAAGCCAACCTGCTCGTCACCCCTTATCTGAGCTGGATGTGGAATGTCTCAGAACATAAAGGGCAACACCACCCGGTACGCTTATTGGTCGGTTTTTACGGCGGTGTGCCCCAAAGTCCGCCCCTGAATAATAACGCCTTTATCTGGCGCGGGGAAAAGCTGCCGCCTTTTGACCGCCTGCTTGCCATTGGTTTTGATGACATGGCCCTGAAACGGGGCAATCTCTATAATATGGGGCAGGTGAAATATTATGTTCAACGCGGTGGGATTGAACAAACCCACATGTGGTATAGAGAAGCCGTTGACCTATCCCTCATTTACCAACGTGCCTGGCCCCAGGACCAACTGAGCAATACCATGATTACCTTTGTCGGTATGGGAAGTATTTCCTCAGCACAAGGGGGCGGCATCAGTTTTGCCAATATTCGTCTGGCCCGATAAGTCTTCTTGCCAGCGCCCGTCTGCTCCGCCATGATACGATCACTTTAATAACACAAAAAGAGCCCCCCTTATGTTGCGCATTCTCTCTATTCTTGTTCTCAGCCTTTTCATCTGGTCATCTGCACAGGCAGAACCGCCCCTGAACCCAAGCCAACAAGATGAAGTGCGCAAGCTTGTACGTGAAACCCTGCTTGCCAATCCTGAAATTTTGATGGAAGCCATGACCATCTTGCAACAGCGTCAGGAACAGGCACGCCTTGAAGAACAGAAACAAGCCCTCCAAACCGTTCGCAAAGAAATGATCGAAGGCCCGCTGACCCCGATTGGCGGTAACCCAAAAGGCGATGTGACCCTTGTTGAATTCTTTGATTATCAATGTGGCTATTGCAAACGCGCCTTCCCTGCTGTGATGGAAGTGATCAATAAAGATCAAAACATCCGTTATGTTATGAAAGAATTTGCGATTTTAGGCCCCGAATCAGAAGTTGCCGCCCGCGCGGCATTAGCCGCGGAAAAACAAGGCAAATATATGGACTTCCATACAGCAATGATGACGGTGCGCGGACGGTTAAATGCGGATAAAATCATGAAAACCGCCCAAAGCGTTGGCTTGAACGTTGACCAGCTTAAAGCCGATATGCAAGCTGATGATGTGAGTGCAGAAATTAAATCCACCCGCGAAATTGCGCAAAAACTTGGCATTACGGGAACACCTGCCTTCATTATCGGGGATCAGGTCATCCCCGGTGCTGTTCCCCCAGCGACCTTAATGGAAGCGATTAAACAACAACGTGCCAAATAGGAAAAAACAATGAAGGTGGAAATCAACAGCGTTGAAAACCTTTTGGCTCATTCCATCACCATGGAAACAGAAGCTGCTGAACGCTATCGTGAAATTGCCGATGCTATGGAAACCCACAATAATATGGAAGTGGCCGATCTTTTTAATCTGCTGGCGGGATATGCGGACAAACATGGTGCTGAAATGCAGGAACGGGCCAAAGGGCTTGATATCCCCCACATTGCCCCCTGGGATTACGTCTGGGAAGATAATGATAGCCCAGAAGCGGCTGACCATTTCCAGACACATTACAAAATGACGCCTTACCATGTCTTGCAAATGGCCTTAAAAGTCGAAAAAGGGGCCTGTGCCTTTTACACCCAAATTGCCCAAAACAGCTCAAACCCCGATGTCATTGCCATGGCCAAAGAATTTGCAGAAGAAGAAAGTGAACATGTTGCACTGCTTGGCGAATGGGAAGGCCGCTATCCTGAACCTGATAAAAACTGGGATGAAGACCTCGACCCACCGATGATGCATGAATAAAGGATCGGTCAATCAAAAAGGCTCTAGTTATCTGGGGCGAGTGTGGGCAGTGGTGTTTTCAGGTTTGTCTCCCCTGCCCCAATGATCGGAACAGGTAACAGTACAAAGCGAAACCCATTGGCTCCTTCCACCAGCAACAGAACCATTTCACGCTTTTCAGTTTGCGCCTTTTTAATATTACTGATGATATGTGTTGGGTTCCAGACCGGGGTCTGATTAACCTGTACAACCACATCCCCAACACGGATATCAAGGCCCGCAGCCTTTTCTTCATCAACAAGGCTTACCACAACCCCACGGCTGCGCCAGGCAATGTTAAAACGTTCTTTCACCTTCTGAGTTAGGGCTGCAAAAGAAATTCCAAGCGGGGCAATCGTTGCAAATTTATTGCGCTGAATATTCCATTCAGAGGGCAAGCTTCCAATGGGGATCATCACATTCATTGTGCGCCCACGCCGTAAGATCGTGGCCTTCACCTGGCTGTTTGGCTGAAATCCCTGAACCATCTTCACCACAGAGTCCACATCTGTTGCATCCTGATCATTCAGCTTGATGATAATATCACCACGGCGAACCCCGGAATGACTGGCTGGCCCCGGATAAGCAATATCGCGCACCATCACACCGCCAGCAATATCCAGCCCTAATGTTTCAACAATGGTTGGGGATAAGCCCTGTATTTGCATTCCAAAAAAGGGCGTCACCGTTTTGGCACAGGCTGGCATGGCTGCAAAGGCACAGAGACCTGCAACAAAAATGCCTTTTCTGAAATGTCTTATCAATGGGCTGATCACCGCCCACCTCCACCAAAGAGATTAAACGAACCGATTAAGATTATCCTGAAGAATAAGTGTAAATAAAGTACGAAATTTATGAAAATACGTTTATTTAGGGTCAGGACCTACTTAGTTCCAAGAACTGATAGAGTGGAATCATAAGACTTGAAACCATTACGACCCGATGTTTTCACCGCATACATAGCCTCATCGGCGTAACGCATCAAAACCTCTGCATCCATTGTATCTTCTGGGAAACAGGCCATGCCGATACTGGCCCCCAGATAACAATCTTGCCCCGATGCCATGATCGGTTCCTTCAAACAATCCAGAACTTTCTGTGCCACAACAGGACCGGACTCCACAGTATCAAGTTCTTCCAATAAAATGACAAACTCGTCCCCACCGATACGCGCAACGGTATCAGATTCGCGAATAATATTTTTAAAACGCCGGGCAACTTCAATCAAAACCACATCACCGGCATCATGGCCCAACGTGTCATTGATCGGCTTGAATTTATCCAGATCAATGAACATCAAAACAAGGCACTTATCATAGCGTTTGGACAGTTTAATCGCATGAAGCAAGCGATCTTTGAACAAATGACGATTGGGCAGGCCCGTTAAAGTATCATGATGGGCCAAATGGCGGATCCGTTCCACAGTCTGCACACGTTCGGTAATATCCCGCAACACAGCCGTGAACATACGGTCACTGCCCACCTGTGTGCTGGAAACCGTCATTTCCATGGGGAACTCGCCTTTTGTACGATTGTAGCCTTCAAACTCAATCGGACGCCCCATCATTTTTGAGGTACCTTGGGAAATTTTACGCTCAAAAATACGGCGGTATTTTGCACGGGTTTCTTTCGGCATCAGCTCTTCAATATGCAAGCCAATCGCCTCTTTTGCCGTTAAAGCAAAAACGGTTTCAGCTGCCGGATTAAAGGTTTGGATCGTCCCATCTGCATCAAAGGTAATGATCCCTTCACTGACCGTATTCAAAATGCTTTTAATCCGGTGTTCCCGGTCCTGCACTGCTTCTGATGCGCGTTTATAGGCCGTAATATCCTGCACTTCGACGATAAAAGCCTCTGACGTGCCAATTTGAACAGCATTGATCAACAACTTCACATCAAGACTGCGCCCATCAATCGTGACAAGCTTGAGCGGAATAAAATCACCTTCTTCAGCCAAGACCCCCAGCCCAAAAGACAGAAACTCTTTATAATCTTCATGAATATAATTAAGGAGTTCTGCCCCCAGAACATCAATAGGGCTTTTCGCCCCTAAAAGCTCCCGCCCGGCCGGGTTCATATATTGAATACGATCATTGACACAAACAGTGAAAAGATTTGATGCCTTTTCCACAAGCCGCATAGCCCAGCCTGTCTGGCTGAGGTCAAAAGCCTCTGGTTGTACAACTGTTTCTGTTTCCGCCATTCTTAATTCTATTTAAGCCAAACGCTCAAGGATCACTTTAATTTACGTCTTGCTTTTGCGAGAGCCTCTGCCAATGCATTATCCCCCCCTTGCTGTCCCCTTGAGTGTTTCTGAGCACCCTTATTTCTATTCGTTCGTGACTCTAACGTATTTTTCCCCTTCTGCGAACCCGATTTTTTAAACTTTCCATCTACCTGCACATTATTTCCCCCATCACGCGATTTCATGGACAGGGAAATGCGATTTCGTTGCAGATCAACCTCTAATACACGCACCTTTACCACATCCCCAGGTTTCACCACTTCATGGGGGTCTTTCACAAAGTTATCAGACAGGTGTGAAATATGAACCAGCCCGTCCTGATGCACGCCGACATCAACGAAAGCCCCAAAATTCGTCACATTCGTCACCACACCTTCAAGGCGCATATCCGGTTTCAGGTCAGACGGTTTTTCGACCCCTTCCATAAAGGTCGCTGTTGAAAACTCCGGTCTGGGATCACGTCCCGGCTTTTCCAATTCGGCAATAATATCGCGCACGGTGGGCAAGCCGAATTTCTCATCAATAAAATCCTGCGCATCCAGATTACGCAAAATATCCTGATCACCGATCACATTTTCAACCGACGTATTGACTTGAGCCATAATTTTCTCAACAACAGGGTAAGCTTCTGGATGGACAGAGGATTGATCCAAGGGGTTTTCCCCTTCTCGGATACGCAAGAAGCCTGCGGCCTGTTCAAAAGCTTTTGGCCCCAGACGAGATACAGACTTCAATTCCTTTCGATTGGTGAAACGCCCCTGTTCTTCGCGATAGCGTACAATATTTTGCGCCAGCCCTTCGTTCAAACCAGATACCCGGCTCAGCAGCGCGACAGAAGCCGTATTCAAATCCACGCCGACACCGTTGACGCAGTCTTCCACCACACCATCAAGCATCCGACCCAGCTTAACCTGGGAGACATCATGTTGATATTGCCCAACCCCAATGGATTTGGGATCAATTTTCACCAGCTCGGCCAATGGGTCCTGCAAACGCCGCCCAATAGAGATCGCCCCGCGCAAGGAAACGTCAACATCAGGAAATTCCTGTGCGCCATATTCCGAGGCTGAATAGATAGATGCCCCAGCCTCACTGACCACCAGTTTTGTCAGTTTCAGGTCAGGGTATCGTTTCATCAAATCAGCAGCGAGCTTATCAGTTTCCCGTGAGGCTGTGCCATTGCCGATACTGACCAGCTCCACCTTATATTTACGACAGAGCCCCGCCAGAATTTCAATGGAGGCATCCCATTTACGCTGCGGTTCGTGTGGATAAATAGTAGCCGTTTCACACAGCTTGCCCGTCTCATCCACAACAGCAACTTTTACACCGGTACGAAAGCCGGGGTCCAAGGCCAATGTCGCACGCGTCCCGGCAGGTGCTGCCAAAAGCAAATCCCGTAAATTTCTGGAGAACACCAGAATGGCTTCATCTTCGGCTTCTTCCCGCAGGCGCGTCAGCAGGTCCATTTCCAGGTGCAACGAGATTTTTACTTTCCAGGCCCAGCGTGCACAGTCAGAAAGCCATTTGTCCGCCGCACGCCCCTGATCAAAAATACCGAATTGACGACTGACTTTTGCAATACAATCCGATGCATCTTCTTCCTGCGAGAGGAGTGCAATTTTCAACACACCTTCATTACGCCCCCTAAACAGCGCCAAGGCACGGTGAGACGGAATTTTATGCAGGGCTTCGCTATAATCAAAATAATCGGAAAACTTGGCCCCGTCTTTTTCCTTACCAGCCACCAGTTCAGAGACAACCCGTCCCTCTTCCCATAAATAGGTGCGCAAATTTGCCAACAGGGCCGCATCTTCGGCAAAACGTTCCATCAAGATTTGACGTGCACCATCCAGAACAGCTTTTTCATCGCCAAAGCCTTTCTCTGCATCAATAAAGGCCGCAGCCTCAATCTCCGGTGTTTTATCAGGGGTCGTAAACAACAAATCTGCAAGGGGTTCAAGCCCAGCCTCTTTGGCAATTTGCGCTTTTGTCCGACGCTTTTTCTTAAAAGGCAGATACAAATCTTCAAGTGCAGCCTTGGTATCGGCCTTTTCAATCTCCCCTTTAAGAGAGGCTGTCAGTTTGCCTTGTTCATCAATGGATTTCAAAATGCTGTCACGACGCTCATCCAATTCCCGCATATAGCGCAGGCGTTCTTCCAACTGACGCAACTGGGTATCATCTAGACCTTGCGTCACCTCTTTTCTGTAACGTGCAATAAAGGGCACCGTTGCCCCTTCATCCAGCAAGCCAACAGCAGCTTCAACCTGAGACAGGGCGATAGACAGTTCGGAAGAAAGACGATTTGGGATTGAAAGCATTCTTGTTTTTCCTTCTTGAAATGGGCGCTCTTTATAGCAAGGAGGAAAAGAAAAAGGCCACCTAAAAAAGATGGCCCGTCTGGTTATTTTTTCTACTGTAAATCAGATGTAAATGGCTTCAAAGGCCGGGGATTTATGAATACCGCATTCCGTCTTGCCTTGACCGGACCAGCGCCCGGCCCTTTGGTCTTCCCCGTCTTTTACCGCACGGGTACAAGGACCACAGCCAATTGAAGGATAGCCTTTGGCGACAAGGGGGTGGCGCGGCAGGTTCATGGCCTTAAACTTGGCAACAACGGTTTCATAGTCCCAGTTAAATAACGGGTTTACCTTGAAACGGCCATCATGATCCAATTCAATCCCTTGAAGGGCTGAACGCTCACTATTTTGAAACCGTTTGCGCCCACTCACCCAAGCCTCATAGGGGCCAAGGGCTTTTTCAAAAGGCAGGACTTTGCGAATATGGCAGCAATAATCGGTATCACGTTCATGGAGGGTGCCATTGCGGTCCGCATTTTCCAGATGAACAGCTTCTGGGGAAACCGTAATGATCTTACTTAAGCCCAGATGCTCTTCAATGGTGGATTTATATTGAATGGTCTCTTCAAATAAATGCCCGGTATCAATAAAGAGAACAGGTGTTGTTTTGTCGATATCGGCAACCAGCTTTAACAACACAGCAGCCTCCGCCCCAAAGGACGAACTGATCGCAATCTTGCCCGCAAACTCTTTTGTCAACATGACCTCAAGCAAGTCATGCCCTTCAAGTTGCCCGTATTGAGTCGTCAACTCTTGCAATCTGGCCTTTTTATTTTCGTCAGACGGGTCCGGTTTTGCAAAAGAAACAGCACTGGATGCAGCAGTCATAACTTTATAACTCACCTAATTATATCTGTATCGTTCCAAAGGATTTAAGCGACTCAACTCATTTTGTCAACTATTTAATGTTAATTATTATTTAATACATATTTTTATTGTTATTGCTAACAGTACTCGAATTGTATATTCAGACAGGAACTCCCCATTGAAAAGGCAAAGTGATGGTTAAACTACAAGGTCCTGAACTTCACCCTGAACATAAAGAAATCACATCCCTTGTGGTCATGTTACATGGCTTTGGTGCCGATGGTCAGGACTTGATCGGTCTGGCCCCCTGTTTTTCCCAGCCCCTGCCCAATACGGTCTTTCACGCCCCTGACGGGGCCCAGCCCTGTGAAATTTCGCCATTTGGTCGCCAATGGTTTAGCCTTGCCCAAAGTGACCCTGAATACCTGAGACGCAATGCTGAAACACAGGATATAGCCTTTGAAGGCATGTATGACGAAGCTTGCAAAGCTGCAGGTCCCATTGAAAACTATATCGACTCTTTAATGGAAGACTATCAATTGCACTCCAATCAGGTGGCTTTGGTTGGCTTTTCCCAAGGGACAATGATGGCCCTTCATATTGGCTTGCGCAGAACGTCCCCTTTTGCCTGTATCGTCGGTTTTTCCGGGGCCTTGGTCGGTGCCTCTCACCTGGCCGCAGAAAAACAAGCTGATTGCCCCGTCTTACTCGTCCACGGTGAAGCTGATGACATGTTGCCTGTGCGCGCTGTTGACCTCGCGGCAGAAGGGCTCAAACAGGCTGGCGTGAGCCCACAAGTAATTAAACGACCCGGCCTGCCTCATGCGATTGACGAAGTGGGGACAATTGGCTGTGCCAATTTCCTTCGCACTCATTTGCAGGCATAAAAAAAGGGCACTTCAACAAGTGCCCTTCCAAACATCAAAATGCTTTAAGCTTAGTCTTCGAACGGGATCAACGCATCGAATTTCGCAATTTCCAGCATGCGACGTACTTGGCCGTCTGCACTGCGAATTGAAATTGTGAACGGCTTGCCAACAGTTGCATCACGCAACAACATCAGCATGCCCAAGCCTGCTGAATCGATAAACTCAAGACCACTCAGATCAAAGACGCACTTAGAGCCGCCATATTCTTTAAGGTCATCTACGATTTTACGAAAAACGACGTTATCAGAGAAAGTCAAGCGTCCCTGCAGGAAGAGTTCCTTTGTGTTGTCATCGCCACGAATACTGTATTCCATGTCTCATCCTCGTTTTACTGAAAACAGTGCGGTCTATAAAAATAGAGTGCGTTATTATTTTGTCTAAGCACCACCATAACTGTTTTTTTTCGTTCGTCCAACAAATTAGCACAATTTTGATATATTTTTTTAGCATAAATACAAAGGGATATACGTACATTCCACAAATGAGCGAAATACCCCTATGTATATTCATCCTGAATAGACGATCTGATCTTCTGAACCGCCGTTGCCGACACTGCATCTGCCCTAAAGGTTGCGGACAAAGCTGCAGATAATTCAGGTAACAGGTCCAGATCCTTATTCTTTGGTTCCTGCCCACTGTCCCAGATAGATTTCGTCACCGTTACCAGCGTATCAGCCAAATCCGCGATATGGCCGTAATCACTATCTTCCAAACGTTTCACAATATCGCGGGCAACCTTCATCAATTTAATCACAAGGGAAAGGTTGGCCTTGGTAATCTCCCCGGCTTTATAGGCAGGAACGATGCGCTCAACCAGATAGGCGACCTGAAACACATGACGTTCAATCTTCTGCCCATTCACATTCCACAAAGCCTTATTAATTTCATGTTGCACCATATGAGGATCATACGCCCCGGTGGCTTTGGCAGCCAAAGTATTGGGCACATCAACCAGCGGTATTTCCTGTGTACCGGGACGGTTTTCCTTACGACGATCCGGCCCGATATAATCGGTCGTCACAACAAAGGGTTTTCTGCGTTCGATCAAATAAAGCACACGGTCAATGACTTTTTGCGTCACAACAGGCTTAATCTGCAAATCATCCAGCCCGGCCTCTGACGCCATTTGAACGATACCAGCCGTTGCCTCTTCAATAAAAAGGATAACAGCAGCAAAGGGGTTTTGCCCCAGTTGATTATGGCGCAGTTTTTTAATGCTTTCGCACACATGCCCTCCGCTCAGGTCAATATCACAGAGGATCAAATCCGGGTTCACCGACTTGACCGTACTTTCAAAAGATTCAATCGTGGCCGCATCGGTGATATTGCGAAAACCATAATGATGAAGCACGCCCTTCAGGCTTGTGCGCAGTTGGCGGTTTGAATCGGCAATCAGTATTTTTATATCGTCAATTTGATATTTCGTCATAACAATTGAACGCCTGTTTATTATCGTTGTCCTTTATAATACTAACGATGTAGCGCCTTCATCGCAACCGGATGGGTATTGATATCCAGCCAATACTCTTGCACTTTACTCATGACTTTTACAAACTGGCTAAAATCAACAGGCTTGCGCACAAAACTGTTTGCCCCCAATTGATAGCCTGTACGGATATCCTGTTCTTCATCTGACGTCGTTAACAGGACAACGGGGATATGACTCGTGGTCTCACTTGCCCGCATCTGGCGTAACACATCCAGTCCCCCGACTTTTGGCAAGTTCAAATC
The DNA here is from genome assembly GCF_004564135.1 of Terasakiella sp. SH-1. Taxonomy (NCBI): domain Bacteria; kingdom Pseudomonadati; phylum Pseudomonadota; class Alphaproteobacteria; order Rhodospirillales; family Terasakiellaceae; genus Terasakiella; species Terasakiella sp. SH-1. The sequence goes on from NZ_CP038255.1 coordinate 1,903,795, forward strand.
CATCAACACCAGTTTAGGCAAGTCTTCAGGTGTTAAATCCTGATAAGCCCCTTTGGCAAAAAGATAATCCAAAGCCTCTTGCCCATCTTCGACAATGACTAAAGCTTCATCCGTCTCATTGCGTTTAAAGGCATGCATCGCCAATTCCGCATCATCAGGGTTGTCTTCTACAAGGAGTACGTCTGTCATTTCATCTATTCTTTTTAATTATGCGCCATTTTTGTGTATTTAATAGATTGAAAGTGAAACAAACTCCCGACAAAAACAAGCATTATCAATCAGCCTTGACATATTTCTCCAAGAACGCCATGACCTATAAGAACTCTAATCTGAAAGGTGAACCATGGAAGAACTCGGCATTTTTGTTCCAGAGCTATTACAATCTCTAGACGAACTACCTTTTTCAAAAGAACTTTCAGCTTTAGGAATCTTCCTGACGTTTCTGATTTTGCGCAGTCTGTTTGCCAAAATCATCATGGGATTCATCAAGAAAATAACACAACGCACCAAAACCAATATTGATTATGACCTGGCTTGTGCGCTTGAGAATCCGGTGAAACTGCTTTTCGTGATCATTGGTCTCTCTTTATCTGTTCAGTTATTAGACCTGCCTGAAAGCTGGGCCGGGTTTATCACCCCGACCATATCTGCCCTTTATACCTATTGCTTTTTCTGGGCCCTTTTTTGCACCATCAAGCCGATTACCCGCGCCTTGTTCAGTATTGGTGAACGCATGGGCAAGGCCATTAACGAAGACCTGCAACATTTCTTTATACGCACCCTGGAAGTCATCGTTTTAATCATCGGTGCGGTTGCGATCCTTGAGCAATGGAACATCAATGTTTCCGCTTTTCTCGGCGGCCTTGGTCTTGCAGGTATGGCTGTTGCCCTGGCTGCAAAAGATACCGTTGCCAACCTTTTTGGTACCTTAACGATTTTCACGGATAAAACATTTCAAAAAGGCGACTGGATCGAAACGCCCCATGTAGAAGGCACTGTCGAAGTCATCGGCTTGCGTGCCTCAAAAATCCGTACCTTTGCCAAGGCACTGGTCAATGTCCCCAATGCCAAACTGGCTAATGCCCCAATTACCAATTGGTCACGCATGACCCATCGCCGCATCAAGATGACCTTGGGGTTGGAATATCGCACCAGTGCGGCTCAACTGGAAACAATCGTTGAAAACCTGCGCAGCTATATCGCCAATGACCCCCATGTCGAAGCCAAAGGCCCTGTTGCCCAGATGGTTCATCTGACCCATTTTGGTGCCAGCAGCATTGATATCAATCTTTATTACTTCACCAAAACCACCAACTGGGAAGAATGGCGCCAAATTCAAAGCGATCATATCATTGCGTTTAAACGCATTGTCGAAGAAGCCGACGCAGGCTTTGCCTTCCCCAGCCAATCTGTTTATCTGGAACAAATGCCCCAGGAAAATAGCTAACCAGCACTTAAGAGACGAGACAGCGTTTCGCGCAATTCTTTCGGCATCAACGGTTTATTGAGCAAGGCCAGCCCGTGCTGTTCCATTGTACGAATTAAATCCGGTGCTGTATCACCTGATAAAACAACAGCCGGGAGGGTGCTGTATAGCTTTTTGCGAACTGCAAGAATGGCATCCAACCCGGTTTCACCTTCACGCAGGCGATAATCGGCAATAATGACATCGGGGCGTTCCATCAGATTATTACAATGTGCCAAGGCTTCATCCACGGAACCTGCAATCATTGGGATACAGTCCTACGCCTCCAACATATATTGCGTGGCAACCTGCACATCAATTTCATCTTCAACAAACAAAATTCGGCTGCCTGCAATACCAAATTCATCCAGATCCACCTCAGGGCCTTTAACTTCCTCTTCAATCAAGACAGAAGGTTGATTAAACCAAAAGACTGAACCTTTCCCTTCCTGAGAACGCAAATGGATTTGTGCCCCAATCAGGGTGGAGATCCGTTCACAGATGGCAAGCCCAAGCCCCAAACCCTTGCGACGATCACGTTCGGGATTACCAACCTGGCGGAACTCCTGAAAAATAACTTTTTGATTGTCCTTAGAAATCCCAATTCCAGTGTCATAGACATAAAAACCCAACGCATCCCCATGACGGCGCACACCAACACGCACCCGGCCGTTATGTTCAGTATAACGAATAGCATTGGCGACCAGATTACGCAGCAAACGTTCAAACTGCACCGCATCGGTATTAATGTGCCCCGAACAGGGGATAAAACGCAAATCGACCCCTTTTTCCAAGGCCACCGTTGAAAATTCGGTTTCCAGAGCTCTAAAGCAATCACGCACACTGATCGGTTCCAGCTTCACAGAAACCGCATTTGCATCCAGTTTTGAAATATCCAGAATGCCGGAAAACAGCTCATTCATGGTTTCCAAAGAATTGGTGATGCGTTCCAGTACCTTCATCCCTGCGGGGTCTTGGACAAATTGTTCCAGTACACTCAACAACAGCCCCATTGCATGCAAAGGCTGACGCAAATCATGACTGGCGGAGGCCAGAAACTGTGATTTCGCAATACTGGCAAGTTCCGCTTTTTCTTTTGCTTCTTCCAGTCTTTGTTGATGTTTGGCTTCCTGTGTCAGATCATGATAGGTCGAGAGGACTGCCGTTTCCCCATCATAAAAAATTTTCGTACAGGACAAGGTGAAATACTGTTTTTCGCCTGCTTCATTTTCAAAATCAAATTTATGATCATGAACCGCTTCCCCCTTGGCAAAGGTTTGATTAATTTCCTGCGCGACCCCCAGTCCCTCAAAAATATTTTCCCTCGTGCCAATGTGAAAGGCATCATCAGCAGCCTTGTTAAAAAACAACGCACGCCCATCAACAAGGTGGGTCACAACGATCGGAATAGGAGAAGCGTTAAAAATAAAACGCAGGTTTTCTTCGCTGGCTTTATAGGCTTCCCGGCGGCGGCGATCGTCGGTCACATCAATACCACTACAAGCCAGTCCCATGACTTCCCCATTTTCCGGGTCTTTCATCGGTTCTACAACCAGATCAAAATATTCAGAATTTTCATCCCCGGAAACCGAGGGCATTTCCACCCGCTCGCCAATCCCTGTTTCCAGAACACGGCGCTTAATCACCCCCATTCGATCAGCCAGATCTTTTGGAAGAATATCCCAATCCGTCTTGCCAATGACCTCGTTCTGAACAAAGCCCATATGGCCGTTATAAAGCCATGTATAGCGAAGTCGCGTGTCATGATGGCACAAGGCCATCGGACTGAGCCGCAAAGCGTCCAGAAAACGTTTTTCAGATAAACGCGATTTATCCAGCTCTTCCCTAAGCTGGCGGACTTCTTCTTCCAAACTTGCGATTTTTTCTGACTGATCTGTGTCGTTCATTAGATGTGCCCAAAGGAATTCCCCTTTCAATAAGTCGCATATTTTTTAAGCACTGACCAGACTCTTTCGTGTCATTCCCTACCTTTGACAACCAAACACTTCAAAATACGCCTATGACTACAATTAACAGGGCTTTAATGAACGTCTTTACGGCGATCATTCTCAAAACCGGGACCGGGGTCATGGCAGCGCCGATCAGGGCCAACATATCCTTTTGCCCGCACAAAATCACGGGGATGGTGCATGATGTGCTGGATATGATGTTCCAACTTCTTTGCAGGAAAAGGTTTAATGATATAACCATGCGCCCCCGCATTACGGGCCGCTAAAATATGTTCCTTGTCGCAATATGACGACACCATAAGAACGAAACATTCCGCATGTTTCAAACTGTCATCCCTTCTTAACAAGTGAAGGAACTCAGCCCCCGACAACATGGGCATTTCAAAGTCCAGCAAAATGAAGTCCACATGGGCAAGGCGCAAAATATCGAAGGCATCTGCGGCCTCCCCTGCCCCATAGATTTCACGCGCACCAAAAGATTTAAGCTCACGTGTTAAAACTTTACGGGCAATGCTGCTATCATCAACAATAAGATATGACAGCTCATTCAATGGCCTGAGGTCAGGCTCCTGTGATGTGGTTTGGTTTGGAACAAACACTCCCATGCCTCCTCCCTTTGACCAATCTATTGCGTTGTGCCTTGAAGGTTAGAAATGAATCCTACCTCATAACCACCCAACCAGCAATTATCGAAAGCTGTAACTAGAAGTTTCAGAAAAAACAAAGGGATAAAAGAAAAAAGCCTCAAAGCGATAAGCTTGAGGCTTTTTTAAAATGGTAGGCACTAGAGGATTCGAACCTCTGACCGTTCGATTAAAAGTCGAATGCTCTACCAACTGAGCTAAGTGCCCTCATTTGAGGTGGTCCGAACTGTCGCTTGACGTTGTGTCCGTCCCGTTTGGTGAGGCGGTTTATAGTGGGGTCCAGCCAACTGGTCAATAAAGAAATTCAAAAAAATGAAACTTTTTTAAAAAGCTTTTATTTACAACACTTTATTAAATCCTTTTTTGACCTTCCCTCCCCTTAAAAAAACAAATCCCCGCCATAAAGACAGGGATTTTTTTGAATTAAAGAGTCAACTTTCAGACTCTAAATCCTAATCAGAACTGATAAAGGCGAATCAATCTTCTGCTTCAAAACGTTCCAGCAATTTTTCTTTTACATTAGGCGTGACAAAATCAGAAATATCACCGCCCAACTTGCCGATCTCTTTGACAAAACGAGAAGAAATAAACTGACATTTATCAGAGGCCATCAAAAACACCGTTTCAATGTCCGGGGATAAATGGGAGTTCATCCCCGCCATCTGAAATTCATATTCGAAATCAGAAACCGCACGCAAGCCCCGCACAATGGTCTTCGCCCCTTGGTCCTTGGCAAAGTTCATCAACAGACTTTCAAAAGGCTTGACTTCAATTGTCGCCCCGGTCCGTTTCATAATCGCAGGCAGCTCATGTTCCACCATGGCAACACGTTCTTCCAGGGAAAAAAGCGGCCCCTTGCCCCGATTGATGGCAACAGCAAGGATCAAATGATCCACGATATTGGTTGCACGTTCAATAATGTCGAGATGGCCGTTGGTAACCGGGTCAAAAGTCCCCGGATACACACCGATACGTTTCTTACCCATAACTCGATAACTCCATTAAAGCATAAAGCGGATAAGGGACGCTCAGGCTTACACCTTAAGCGCCCTCAACAGTGTTGTTATTCTCTTCGGCTGCTGCCTGTTCACCAGTTTCCTCAGCAGCGGGGGATTCTTCTTCCCCCTCGCCTTCACTATCATCGCCCATATCGCGGAAACAGCTAACGGACACAACGCTTTCGCCATCAGCGACACGGAACAAGGTCACACCTTGCGTTTTGCGTCCTGCAATGCGAACTTCGCCAACACCTGTGCGGATCAATTGCCCCCCATCAGTCACCATGATGATTTCATCTTCGGCTTCAACCGGGAAGGAAGCCGCAACTTTACCATTGCGTTCCGACATTTCGATATTAGCAATCCCCTTACCGCCACGCCCGGTGGTGCGATATTCAAAGGAAGAAGAGCGTTTGCCAAAGCCACGTTCCGTAACGGTCAACAGGAACTCTTCTTTTTCTTCCATTTCGGCAATTTGTTCGTCGCTCAAAATACCTTTATCCGGTGTTTCACCCTCTGCACGAACAGCCTTGGAATACCGCAGATACGCATCGCGTTCTTCTGAAGTCCAATCCCCGCCATTCAAAATGGACATAGAGATCACATTATCCCCCTCACCCAAGCGGATACCACGCACACCAGTGGAATTACGCCCCGCAAAGACACGAATATCTTCAACCTTAAAGCGGATACACTGACCATCACGCGTTGTCAGGAAGACATGATCTTCCGGCTTACAAACGGAAACAGCCACCATGGAATCACCCTCATCCAGCTTCATGGCAATCTTGCCATTGGCTTTCACATTGGTGAAATCGGACAACAGGTTACGACGCGCCCCGCCCGATGCGGTAGAGAACATGATATGCATGTCCTTGGCCTGGCTTTCATCTTCCGGCAACTCCATCACGGTTGAAATGGTTTCGCCTTCATCCAGTGGCAACAGGTTGACCATCGCCTTACCCTTGGACTGTGGATTGCCCAGCGGCAGTTTATAGACTTTCATCTTATAAACCATGCCTGTGGAGCTAAAGAACAACAGCGGCGTATGGGTATTGGCGACAAAGACATTTTCAACGATATCTTCGTCTTTGGTGCTCATGCCTGAACGCCCCTTACCACCGCGACGTTGCGCACGGTACGTATCCAGCGGCACACGTTTGATGTAACCGGAACTTGTCACCGTCACAACCATATCTTCGCGTTGGATCAGGTCTTCAATATCATGTTCGAATTCTGCTTCCTGAATTTCAGAGCGACGCGGTGTAGCAAACTGGGCATGCATGTCCAGCAGCTCGTTGCGCATCAAGGTCATCAGTTTTTCACGCGAACGCAGGATAGAGAGATATTCTTCGATCTGATCGCCCAACTCACGTAAATCACCCGCGATCTTTTCACGTTCCAGCCCCGTCAAACGGTGCAGGCGCAGTTCCAGAATCGCTTTGGCCTGTGTTTCAGACAACATATAAGAGCCATCAACCACCTGACGGTCCGGTTCATCCAGCAATTGGATCAACGGTTCAACCTGACCTGCGCGCCATTTACGGTCCATCAACTGGGCACGGGCCGTTTGCGGGTCCGGTGCGGCGCGGATCAACTCAATCACCTCGTCGATATTTTCAACGGCCACAGCCAAACCAGCCAAGACATGAGCCTTGTCACGCGCCTTACCCAGTTCATAAATGGTACGGCGTGTAATAACCTCTTCACGGAACTCAAGGAAAGCCTGCAGGATTTTCTTCAAATCCATCTGTTCCGGCTTGCCTTTATTCAGGGCCAGCATATTGACACCAAAGCTGGTTTGCAGCGGTGTAAATTTAAACAGCTGGTTCAGAACGATTTCCGGCTGGTGGCCTTTTTTGATTTCAACAACCACGCGTACGCCTTGGCGATCAGATTCATCACGCAGATCACCAATGCCCTCGATCTTCTTATCACGCACCAGCGCCGCCATCTGTTCGATCATGCGCGCCTTGTTGACCTGATAGGGGATCTCGGTGATGATAATCGCCATACGGTCTTTGCGAATTTCTTCAATCGCCGTTTTACCGCGCATCACCACAGAACCGCGACCTGTATGGAAAGCAGAACGCAACCCAGTTTGCCCCAGGATAATCCCGCCAGTTGGGAAATCCGGGCCAAAGACATAATCACGGATCAAATCATCAATGGTCAGATTCGGATTATCAATCAAGGCACAACAGGCATCAATCAACTCCCCCAAGTTATGAGGCGGGATATTTGTTGCCATACCAACGGCAATACCACCTGCACCATTCACCAGCAGGTTCGGATATTGCGCGGGCAGAACAGAAGGTTCCAGCGTGGTATCGTCATAGTTGGCTTTAAAATCAACCGTGTCTTTATCAATATCAGCGATGAGGTTATGAGCCGCCTTATCCATACGCGCTTCGGTATAACGCATAGCTGCTGGTGGATCACCATCCATGGAACCAAAGTTCCCTTGCCCGTCAATCAAGGGCAAACGCATGGAGAAATCCTGCGCCATACGAACCATGGCATCATAAATCGCGCTATCGCCATGGGGGTGGTATTTACCCATCACATCCCCGACGATACGAGCCGATTTACGGAAAGGCTTGTTATATTCGTAGCCACCTTCCTTCATGGCATAGAGAATGCGCCGGTGAACCGGCTTCAACCCGTCACGTACATCCGGCAACGCACGCGAAACAATTACACTCATGGCATAATCGAGATAGCTGCTGCGCATTTCATCTTCAATGGAAACCGGGGCAATATCCATGCCCGAAGGCGTCTGTTCGTTGTCGCTCGTCAATTGAGTAACCCAATCTATTTATTTGCGTCTTTGAAGGCCGAAGTTTTCCTTTTTTTCAAAAGGATAATCTACGTCCCTCGATTTTGCCCAAAGGTATAGCAATTTTCAAATCCAACAACAACAAAACTATGCCCTTCATATAAAGAAAAACACCTTATTCTCGTCTTGCGGGCTTTGCGAGTGATAGGCAATGAGATAGAGTACCCAAATGGCATTTTCCTAAACCATAAGAATGATTTTCTCGATGGCGACAAAACTGGTAAAGATCACATCCACTGCTTTAAGCTTTTGCGCCACAGCAGCCCCCCATTACGCCCTGGCCCAAGACGTACCTGCAGACAGCTTTGTTGAAAACACCGCAATTGTCCTTTTATTTATCCCTCTCCTGATTCTGATCGGGATTGTTCTCTATCGAACACAAAATCAAAAAACGCCCCCTTTACCACTCGCCAACAAATACCTGGCAGCCCTTGAACAAGCCTCTCAGGGCTTTGCCCCTTTTATGCGCCCGGAGCAAAAACATTCCACCAAAGAAGCAATGGGATGGCTATTAAAGGAAACCGCCCGCACACTTGATGTTTCCCAAGTTTGTTACTGGAGCTTTGAACGGGAACAATCCTCCTTGATGATCAAGCATTTTTTTGATGCACATGGGGACCCCCTGCCGACAAACCAAATTCTGTCACGCCAAAAGCATCCTAACTTTTTTGCAGCTTTGGAAGCGGGCCGCACCATCTGCTTTTCCGATGCGCCCAATGATCCGCGCTGTGCAAAACTGATGGACCCCTTACCCCCTCAGACCTTACCTAAGTCCATCATGGCGGCAACGGTTGGCATTGATAAAGAGGCCCACGGCGTTTTATTGATCTCCGCCAAAAGAAAACAGCGCTACTGGGAGGAAAGTGAACAGCAATATGCCGGGGCAATTGCAGACCTTGCTGCGTTTTATCTCACCACCCAAGATTTACAAACTGCCCAAAAAGCCTTTGAAAAAAGTGAAACCCGCTTTCGCGATCTTGTTGACGCCAGTTCTGACTGGTACTGGGAAACCGATAGGGAACACCGTTTCAGCTATTTTTCAGAACAATTCACGGCCTTGACAGGTATCCCGCAACAAACATTGCTGGGCAAGACACGTAATATTTTTGCAAAAGAATCCGCCATGTCCCCCAAATGGATCAACCATTGGGATGACCTGCAAAACCACCGCCCCTTTCGTGACTTTAAATATTCCACCCCTGTCGGAGAACGGATCTTGCGGGTTTCCATTAATGGCAAACCCCATTTCGATAAAGAAGGAAAGTTTCTTGGCTATCGGGGAACAGGCTCAGACGTCACAGAAACAGCAGCCTTTAAAACCCGTTTTGAAGAAGGGATCAATGCCCTGCCCAATGGGTTCCTCATGTGGGATGCAGATGACCATCTGGTGATGTGGAATAAAACCATTCTCGATATTTTCCCCATCCTTGAACCTTATACCAAGCGCCCCCTCAGCTACCTTGAACTTGTAAAATTATGCGGGCAGGAAGAGGCAATTAAATACCCCCGCCCCTTAGATGACAGCTTATGCGACGATATCCTCAAACGCCATAAAGCAGGCGGAACAACCGAGGTTGAACTGACAAACGGTAAATACTTGCTGGTCAATGAACAGCCAACCTCAGAAGGCGGCATTATTGGCATTTACACAGATATCACGACCTTAAAAGAACGCGAAAAAGAACTTATTCGTAACAAACGCTATTCAGAGGCCCAGACACAATGCAGTAACGTGCTTTTCCATGCACGCAACGAAAGCTTTATCCTGTCTGAGGTCTGCCGCATTATTACGGAAACAGACCCATTTGACGTTGCCTGGATTTCCCTTTTCAACACGCCGGGACAATTACCTGAATTCTTGAAAGTCAACGTGCAAAAAGGCATGGCTGACGATCTATATGAACATCGCCCCTCCAGCACCTTAAAGCAAGTTTTCATAAAACAGGAACATATTGAATTTTCCATCAAACTCATGGTGCAGGCATACCCGGATTTCAAAAAGCACATTGAAAAGGCCGACATCAAATATGCAGGTATCTTCCCCATCTGGATTGATACGAAGATTGCGGGCTTTCTGAATGTTGCCACCAGCCAGCGTTCAAATTTCAGGCAACGTCACGTCAGCTTGTTGATGCGTCTTGCCAATGACATCGGTTATGGTCTGTCCAGCCTCAGAAGTGAACAAAGCCGCCTGATTGCCGAAGAAGCCCTGCGTGAAAGCGAAGGCCGCTATCGCAGTCTTGTAGAAATGTCCCCGGATGCCATTCTGGTTTTAGATGAAAACCAGAAAATCGTTTTCTCCAATCCGGAAAGCTATAACCTTTTCGCAACGATCAAGCGCAATGACATCATTAACCAGCCCTTCAGCAGCTTTACAAAAAGCTCCAGCAACCTGTTTAAAGCCCCTCCGGCCGTTGATGATAAAGACCCGGCGCAATATTTGACCTCAGTAAAGCTCCTGAAACTGGATGGGACAGAATTTGAGGCCGACATCACCGCCCAGCCTGTTTCTTATGCGGGGCTTACAACCCGCCTGCTCATTATCCGGGATGTGACAGAACGCAACCGGATGAATGAACATCTTGCTCAAACCTCCAAACTTGCCACACTTGGCGAAATGGCTGCGGGTATTACCCATGAACTTAGCCAACCGCTTAACATCATGCGCTTTGCCGCCGAAGGCAGCTTGTTGAAGATGGACAAAAACACCCTGAGTGAAAAAGATGTTCAAAAGCAGCTCAACCTCATCAGTATGCAAAGTGCACGCATGGCCGATATTATTGACCATATGCGTGTCTTCAGCCGTAAAGACACAGGGGAAATTGAAACATTTGACCCCACCCTTGTGGTGCGCCAATCGGTTGATATGGTTGAGGCGCAATTCTTTGCCGAAGGCATTATTTTAGAAGCGCGCTACCCCTCTTATTATGGCAAAGTCAAAGGGCGCCCCATTCAGCTTGAACAGGTTATCCTTAACCTGATCAATAATGCACGCGATGCCATTAACCAACGTTATGAACAACTGGACAACGGCAAAAACGAAGAAAAACGCATTATCGTCATTATGACCTATGATCAGGCTGATGATGAAATCAACATTGCTGTTACAGACAACGGTGGCGGTATCGAAGACGATGTTATCGCCAAACTGTTTGACCCTTTCTTCACCACAAAAGAAGTTGGCAAAGGAACCGGGTTGGGACTATCGGTCAGTTACGGCATTATTGCGGCCATGGGCGGAACAATTCAGGCTCGCAATATTCATAAAGGGGCACGTTTTGATATTTGCCTCCCCTGTTTTGACCCACAAACAGAAACCACAACCCCAGCGCAGCCCCCCTTGGAAACAGAAGATGAAATTGAAGAAGACCTCGGCATTAATTTCGGGGAAGGTGAAGGTAATATTCTCGTCGTTGATGATGAAATCTATGCCGCCGAAGCCATGATGGAGTACCTGCTGGAAAACGGATATTTCGTAAATATTGCCAGCGATGGCGAAGAAGCCCTCAACCTTTTTGATCAGGAGCCTGCCGATGTGGTCGTTACAGATATGCGCATGCCTAAAATGGATGGCTATATCCTTTTGAAAAACCTGAAAAAAAGAAATCCGGATATCCCTGTCATTATCGTCACAGGCCATACAGGAATAGAAGAGTCGAACATGGAAGAACTACATACATTGGCATTCAATGTCCTAAAAAAACCTGTAAGTTTGTCACAATTATCATCAGAAGTTGAGAAAGCCCTTCAGACGGTTCAAAAGTATAATTAATTTTCTTTTCAGCATTGTGAAACCCCTCACATTCCAATATGATGTGTCAGCTTTTTAAATCGGAATAGATTACACATGAAAATCCTAGTTGCGGATGACCATAATCTTGTACGCGAAGGGTTAAAACCTTTCCTTGAAGAATTGGACCCAAACGTTGAAACTGTCGAAGCTGCGTCATTTGATGAAGCTTTTCTGGTTGCACAGAACACAGCTGGCCTTGACCTGATTTTGATGGACCTCAAAATGCCGGGGATGAACGGATTTGATGGCTTGGTCAAAATGTGTGAAACCTACACATCTGTACCCATCGTAATTTTATCCGGTCATTTCAATCGCCATGATGTGCTAGAGGCTGTTGAACGTGGTGCTGCGGGCTACGTCCCCAAAACAATCAGCGGCTCTGCCATGGTGAACGCCTTACGGCTGGTTTTATCCGGTGAAAAATACATCCCGTCTGCCGCCTTTCAGGAAACACCAGAAGACAATGATGACAGCCCCATTGGTCGCAGTGCAGCCAGCACAGATATGACCGACGGCCCACTTTCGCGTTTAAGTGAACGTGAAAAAGAAATTTTAGGGCACTTGATTGAAGGCAATACCAATAAAGAGATTGCCCGCAAACTTGGCCTGCAAGAAATCACTGTCAAAGTGCATTTGCGTAACATCTATCGCAAAATGGATGCGGCCAACCGTGCACAGGCTGTTCGCATCGCCCTTCAAAACGGCTGGCAAGGCTGATTGTAGACAAGACCATCAAATAAAAGAAAAGCCCCTCACCAATGTGAAGGGCTTTTTTCATACGTTCAGCAAGGCGAAACTTATTCTTCAGAAGCAACTTCTTCTGACTGAACGCGTGCTTCAGCTTTTTCACCTGCTTTTTCCAGCTTGGAAATACGTGCACGAGCAACAATCACCTGCTTTTCAATATCCGCTTCTGTACACAACCCCAAAGTCACCGGGTTACGTGGTGTAATATTGGCAGAGTTCCAGTGGCTCTTGTCATCAATGGCTTTAATGGTCGGCTTTGTTGTCCCCAACAGCTTTGCAATTTGTGTATGCTGCAATTCCGGGTGATTTTTCAACAACCATGCAATCCCGTCCGGACGGTCCTGACGTTTGGACACAGGTGTGTAACGCGCACCCTTACCACGTGCCTTGGGGATCGGGTTGGTGGATTTTTGCAGCTTCAAGCGTTTTGTTGCATCAGCTGCACAACGGTCAATTTCATCTTGCGTCAACTGACCATTGGCAATCGGATCAAGACCTTGCATGCCCATACCAACTTCACCATCAGCAATCGCCTGAATTTCCAGCTCATGCAAACCACAAAAGTCTGCAATTTGAATAAAACTCAAAGCGGTATTTTCGACAAGCCAAACGGCCGTCGCCTTGGGCATAAGAGGCAGCGCCATCTTCTTTATCCTTTTCTTAAACTAAGATGTCGATTGAAGCATCATCGACCAAATTGATCTTTGCCTACTATATAGTCGACTTTTCGCTCAGGTCAAACCACTTCGTATCACTTGGGCTTAACTTTCCACTTTAAGGACGATTTTCCCAATATGTTGTGAACTTTCCATCAAAACATGCGATTGGGCAGCATCCCCCATATCAAAGCTGGAATGTAGCACGGGCTTTACCTTACCCGCCTCAATCAACGGCCAGACAGTGTCCTTAAGCTCTTGTGCAATTTGCGATTTTACGGCCAAAGGCTGCTGACGCAGGGTGGACCCCGTGATCTGCAACTGCTTCATCATCACACTCATGAAATTGACTTCAGCTTTAGACCCTTGCAGATAGGCGATATTGATCAGGCGTCCCTTGCGGGCAAGGCATTTAATGTTACGTGCAATATACTCCCCACCAACCATGTCGAGAATCATATTCACGCCTTTGCCCCCCGTGGCCTCTTTCATCACCTCAACAAAATCGGCTGTCTTATAATTAATCGCCTGAACTGCACCTAGCTCTTCACAAGCCTTGCACTTTTCATCTGACCCGGCCGTCGTATAGACCTTCACACCCAAAGCTGTCGCCAATTGGATTGCGGTTGTCCCGATTCCACTCGTTCCCCCGTGCACCAACAGGCTTTGACCTTCTTTCAGCCCCCCTTGCACATACAGGTTAAACCACACAGTAAAAAATGTTTCCGGTACAACAGCAGCCTCTTCCATACTCAAGCCAGCAGGAATCGCCAAACATTGTTCGGCCGGGACATTACAATATTGCGCATAGCCACCACCATTGGTCAGTGCACAAACCTTATCACCAATTTTCAGTGTTTCCACACCATCAGAAACGGCAACAACCTCACCGGAAATTTCCAGTCCCGGCAGGTCAGAAGCCCCTGGGGGCGGCGGATAAAGCCCTTTGCGTTGAATAACATCCGGTCGATTGACCCCCGCAGCCCCAACCTTGATCAACACCTCACCATCGGTCAAATCCGGTACAGTGCGTTCCACAAGTTTCAAGACGTCGGGGCCACCCGGTTCACTGATTTCCACGCATTTCATTGTCTGATCATTCATAACGCACGTACCTAAAAAAATTTATTGCCAAAACAGTCTCTATCTATTTGTAAAAGAAACAAGTTGCATATACAAATGTCAATTATTGTTGCGATGCAGCAACTATTTTTCTTGACCTAAGTCATGCCAGCCCCCTAGATTGCGCCTGCCCACAAAGGCAAGTTTGACAGGTTGAGGCCAAATAATAAGGGCTGTCGTTTTTCATTAAGCGACAGCCCAAAATTATTTCAGGCTCCCTTAAAATAGTTTTTTGAATTAACCATTGCCGTCAGCGATAGTTTTGGGCTAGAAAGCCGCGTTTGGAATTTTTTCGCGAAAGTCGCGCGGGAATAGGGATATGACTGACAGAGCGTTATTGCCTACGGGCCTACAGGATATGTTGCCAATTGATGCACAATATGAAGCATCTGTTGTTGATCATCTCATGACTTCCTTTGCCTCCCAAGGCTATGACCGCGTCAAGCCCCCGCTTATTGAATTTGAAGAGAACCTGCTCCAAAGCAATGGCGCTGCGCTTAAAGCACAAACATTCCGGGTGATGGACCCGATTTCACAGCGTATGTTGGGGATTCGCCCTGATATCACTGTACAGGTTGAACGGATAGCCTGTAGTCGTCTGGTGAATGAACCCCGCCCCTTGCGCCTGAGTTACACCGGGCAAGTTTTGCGGGTCAAAGGCTCACAACTGCGCCCGGAACGCCAGTTTGCTCAAACAGGGATCGAACTCATCGGCTCAGATGCACAAACAGCAGATTGCGAAGTTGTTCTTCTGGCCGTGGAAGCCTTAACCAAAGCTGGTGCAAAAAATCTCAGCGTTGATCTGGGCTTACCCCCATTGGTGCCTGCGATCTGCGATAGTTTGAATATGGATGAGCAAACGAAAGCTCAATTACGCACGGCACTGGATCGCAAAGACGCTGCCGAAGTCAAAGCCCTTGGCGGGGAAGCTGCTGATTTGTTCGGCCGGCTTCTTGATAGCGCAGGCCCGGCAAAAGAAGCGATTGCAACGCTTAAAGAGTTAAATTTATCCGGTCTGGCCAAGGAATTATGCCAAAACCTGATCAATGTCTATGACCTGATTTCAAGCCAAAGCCCTGAGCTACGCATCACCGTTGATACGGTTGAAAATCGCAGCTACGAATATCACAGCGGTGTGTCCTACACCTTCTTTGCTAAAGGGGCGCGTGGTGAACTGGGCCGTGGTGGCCGCTACGTGACTGGTTCTGGGGAAGCAGCTACGGGTGTGACACTATTTATTGATACCCTGATGCGTGCACTTCCAAAAGCGAGCGCCTCTGAAAAAGTTTTCGTACCTCTGGGTACAGATGCACAAGCAAGTGCACAATTGCGCCAAAACGGCAATATTACAGTTAACGGTTTGCAAGAGGTCACTGACCAGAAGGACGAAGCCAAGCGTCTGGGATGCAGCCACATTTTCTTAAACGGGAAGATTGAACCGCTGGCAGTCTAAAGCGGGCAAGACGGAGTATTTCATCAAATGACAAACGTAGTCGTAGTCGGGACCCAGTGGGGGGACGAAGGTAAAGGCAAGATTGTTGACTGGCTTTCAGAACGTGCAGATGTAGTTGTACGTTTCCAAGGTGGCCATAATGCAGGTCACACTCTCGTCATTGACGGCGTGAAATACAAGCTCAGCCTGCTGCCATCAGGCATCGTGCGTGGGGGCAAACTGTCCGTGATTGGTAACGGTGTGGTGATTGACCCGGCTGCCTTGCTCCAAGAAATCGACACGATCCGGGGTCAAGGTGTGGATATTACACCTGATAACCTTGCGATTGCTGAAAATGCCTGCTTGATCCTGCCGGTTCACCAGAAACTGGACAATGTGCGTGAAGAAGCTCTGGGCAAAGCCAAGATCGGCACCACAGGACGTGGCATTGGCCCGGCTTATGAAGATAAAGTCGGCCGTCGTGCCATTCGTTTTGGTGATCTCGCTGATACGGCAACTCTTCCGGCAAAAGTTGAAAAACTGCTGGAACACCATAATGCAATCCTGCGTGGCTTGGGTAAAGACGAATGGACAGCAGATGAAATCCTGCAACCGCTTCTGGAAATGGCACACAAACTGATGCCTTACTCTCAAATCGTTTGGCAACTGCTTGATGATGCGAAATCCAAAGGCCAGCAAATCCTGTTTGAAGGTGCGCAAGGCACATTGCTCGATATCGACCACGGGACTGTTCCATTTGTGACTTCCTCCAACACAGTCGCAGGTCAAGCCTCTGCCGGTTCCGGTATGGGGCCTAATGCCCTGTCTTATGTGTTGGGCATCACCAAAGCCTATACGACACGTGTAGGTTCTGGCCCGTTCCCAACAGAATTGTTTGACGAAGTCGGCCAAGGCTTGGGCGAGCGCGGCCATGAATTTGGCACAGTTACCGGACGTGAGCGTCGCTGTGGCTGGTTTGATGCCGTTCTGGTTCGCCAGGCTGTCAAGGTCAATGGTATTGACGGTATTGCCCTGATGAAACTGGACGTTCTGGATGGCATGAAAGAACTGAAAATCTGCACAGGCTACAAGCTGAACGGTGAAGTGATCAAACACCTGCCATCCAACCCGGCCGAACAGGCCGAAGTTGAACCAATCCTTGAAGTGATGGAAGGCTGGTCTGAAAGCACCGAAGGTGCCCGTACCTGGGCAGATCTGCCGGCAACCTGCGTTAAATACATCAAACGCATTGAAGAGCTGATTGAAACACCTGTTGCGGTTTGTTCCACAAGCCCGGAACGTGATGACACAATTTTGGTGACAGACCCATTCAACGGCTAATCTGAAAGAACAGACTTTCAATTATAAAGGTCCGGTTCGTCCGGGCCTTTTTCTTTGGGTGTTTTCTTGGGTCAAACCTCGCTGAAGCACATAAGATCATTTTTTATATTTTATTCACATCCCTTTAACTGTTTATCTTTTATGATCTATAAGATTTTCGTTAGTATATCTGATACGATGTGCACAATCGTAGAAGAAAACTTACGACCAAGGGCGTTATACAGAAAAGATCCATAAATGGCCGATCAAGAAGACCAGAATGCACAAGCTCAGGCGCAGGGCGATGAAGCCGCTCAATCTGCCCCTGAGCCCCCAAAGGAAAAGGCAAAGCCAATTCCACCTGTTGCGCTGGACCGCTATTCCATTCACCCCAGCCTTCCGATTGCAGAACTGAGCACCCCATCGGCCAAAGCCTATGTGGCCGAAGATAAACGAAATACCGAACGCAAACTCTTTGCCCTTGTTTGCCCGCCCTTTCTTGGGGCCAGAACAGGTGTTATGGATGTTCTTAAAGGGGCCAATATTCGTGGTTCCATGAACCTGGTTGAATGGGGAACCGTCTTTTGGCCCCCGATCAGTCAACGAACGGTTATCGTCATTTATGAACGTCCCGGCGGCGGTCGCCTTCTGGATCACCTGGGCCAAATCAACCAGCATGAATGGGTGCGTAAGATTATCGAGCCCCTTTGTCATGGGTTGATGGAACTTTCTTCTCGTGGGGTGACACACCGCCAAATCCGCCCTTCCAACCTGTATTTCCTTGATGGGTCAATGGACCGCCTTGTTCTGGGGGACTGTACCTGCGTCCCCTCCGGATATGATCAGCCGATCCTGTTTGAAACACTGGAACGCGGGGCCGCCCCACCACAAGGACGGGGGGCCGGCGACATTGCCGATGATATGTATGCCCTGGGTGTTTCCATCATGTTTGCCATTGCCGGGGGCAACCCGGTTCCCCATTTGCGAACCGATGATGATATTCTCTATGCCAAGATGGTTGATGGCTCTTACGCCACCCTTGTCGGGCAAGAAGCCGTTCCGGTAAATATGGTGGAATGTCTGCGTGGCCTGCTTTCTGATGACGAGCGTGAACGTTGGAGTCTGGAACAGCTTGATCTCTGGATTAACGGTCGCCGCCTGACCCCGATCCAGAAAAAAGCAGCCCCAAAGGCCAAACGCTATATTGATTATGCCGGACGTGAACATTTCAATACACGGACATTGGCACTGGCTGTCACCCGTATGCCCAGTCAGGTTGACAAGCTGGTCAAAGACGACATGCTAGAAACCTGGCTCAAGCGAGATTTGGAAGATTCTGATTTGGCGGCGCGGGCCTCAAACGCCATTCATATGGCGCAAAATCAGGCTGGTGATAAAGATGTGATGGCCGCCCGTATCGGGATTGTTTTAGACCCATCCCTGCCCATCCGATATAAAGACGTCTGGTGTATGCCGGATGGCTTTGGTACAACGCTGGCCCATTCGATTTTACATAAAGGCAATGCCAATAACCCGATTGAACTGGTCACACGTGGCCTGCCCCGTGCCTGGTTTGATGCACAAGATCTCTATAACCCAGTCCATGTTGCCCTTGAAAAGAACTTTGATCAGCTTCAGGATTTTGTCCAGCAACGCAAAATTGGCTATGGGGTAGAACGGGTCCTTTATGAAACCAACCCAACGATTGCCTGCCAAAGTCCTTTAATTCTGGAAGAATACGTCACGACCATCAAGGAACTGATGCCTGCCTTGGAACGGGTTTCTGCAAAAATTGATAAAAAGAAAAAACCGATTGATCGTCATATCGTGGCCTTTATCGCAGCCCGATTGAACCAAAATATTGATCCTCACCTTAAATCCGTTGGCGATGAACGCGAAGATATTGCCACCTTGGGAATGATCAGCCTTCTAGCCCTTGTCCAATGGCGGACAAAAGCCGGGACGCTCATGGCCTTTACCAGCTGGGTCGGTGCCCATATGGGGCCTGCAATTAAAGCTTATCACAGTAAGTCCATCCGCGAAGAATTGGAAAAAGAAGTTCCAAAACTGATCCGCAAAGGCAACCTTGCCGACCTGTTTAACCTGCTGGATAACCCCGAACAGCGTGCACAGGATCAAATGGAATTTGACGAGGCACGCAAAGAATTTGAAGATGCTGAAATTGAGGTCAAAGATATCGAAGGCAACGAAAAATCCATGCAGAAAAATTCCAGCCGTATGGGGGAACAAGCCGCTGCCATGACCTCGATTGTCATTTCTCTTTTAATTATTACCGTGACATTCTTTGGTAAACTCTGGTAAGGCAATAGCGTCATGGCAAAAACAACAGTAACAGTTACCAAAAAACCGGGAAGTGGCAGCAGCGGCGGATTAATGCTGCTGGGGATGGTTGCCCTTTTTGCAGCCGTCATCCTGATGCTGGTGTCCATGGCCTCTTTGGTTCTGGTCTGTTTTGGGATGCTCCCCACCTTTGTGGCGGTTTTGATTGATCGTTCGCCCCAACGCTTTGCTTTTATCAGTGTGCTGGCGATGAACTTTGCCGGAGTGTTCCCCTACCTTCTTGACCTTTGGATGGGCAGCAACAGCATGTCTGTTGCCATCGACACACTGACCGATGTCTTTTCCCTTTTTGTCATGTACGGCCTGGCTGGATTGGGCTGGCTTCTCTTTATCGTTACCCCGCCTATTGTCACAACGATTTTGACCTTCATTGCCCAACGCCGCGTTTCAACATTGCGTGCCAACCAGAAAAAACTGCTGCAAGAATGGGGCGACGATATCACCGATGATGATGGAATTGGTAGTAGCGCTGCTCCCGGCGAGATGAAAGAACCCGGCGCCCCACCATCTGGAGAGCCAAAGGCACCACAAGCCCCTAAAAAATAACCGCCCTGATCATTCATTCAGGACGGCTTGGAAAACAGACTTAGGGCGTAAACTCATAAAAAACGGGCTTGCTTAATAGCGCTCCCGCATTTCCTTTTCTTTCATGCGTTGTTCAAGCATTGCATTTTTCATTGATTTTTGCAGTTTTTCAAACGCACGAACTTCAATTTGGCGGATACGCTCACGCGAAACCCCATATTGCTGGGATAAATCTTCAAGAGTGGTCGCACGCTCTTGCAGGCGGCGTTCCATCAAGATATGGCGCTCACGCTCATTTAACACACCAAGCCCGGCTTCCAGCATAACGCGGCGGTTATCCAGCTCTTCGCGTTTTGCCAGTTCTTTTTCCTGATTGGGTGTTTCATCAACCAGCCAGTCAATCCATTCACCATCCCCGTCCATGCGCAAAGCTGAATTCAGGCTATGGTCAGAACTCGCCAAACGGCGGTTCATCTGAATGACTTCTTCTTCTGGAACGTTGAGCTTATCCGCAATCTGCGTCACATGTTCCGGGTGTAAGTCCCCTTCTTCAATCGCCTGCATTTGGCCTTTCAGCTTGCGCAGGTTGAAGAATAGTTTTTTCTGAGCTGCCGTGGTTCCCATTTTGACCAAAGACCAGGAATGCAGGATATATTCCTGAATGGAAGCCCTGATCCACCACATTGCATAAGTGGCCAGACGGAAGCCTCTTTCAGGGTCAAATCGCTTGACGGCTTGCATCATTCCCACATTGCCTTCGGAAATGAGTTCGCCAACAGGCAGGCCGTAGCCACGATAGCCCATAGCAATTTTTGCAACAAGCCGCAGGTGACTGGTGACGAGTTTATGGGCAGAAGCGTGATCTTCAGCCTCGCGCCAACGAACGGCCAGATTATATTCTTCCTCGACACTGAGCATCGGGAAACGTCGAATTTCACTAAGGTACCGTGAAAGATTGCTTTCAGGTGTAAATGTAAGTCCTAAGGTATTTGTCGCCATGTGCCAATCCCCCTATCGGATCTGGATTACACGGATAGCTCGGCGGAACCACCCGTCATGGATGCCCTCCTTTGAAATCCCCTTCACATTTATAGTACCTAACTACAGCACTCAGGTATAGATAAAAATTAAATTTTCTTCAAAATTTTAGATAAATTACTGATTTCCCTTGGTAACTGATTTTCAAACCGTAAGAATTCCTGTGTTCGCGGGTGCAAAAACCCTATAATATATGCGTGTAAAGCATGGCGCTTAAAGGTGCTAAATTCCGCCCTTTCTTCAGGACTGAGCGCCCGCACAAAGCGGGTCGGTGTTTTTCCATAAAGCGCATCCCCAACGACCGTATGTCCCTTCGTTGACATATGCACCCGGATTTGATGGGTCCGTCCGGTTTCAAGGCGACATTCCACCAAAGACGCCATAGACCCCAAGGGTTGAACCAGGGCGTAATTGGTCATTGCCTCTTTACCGCCCCTTGTCACCACAGCCATTTTTTTCCGATTCTGCGGACTACGGCCAATATTACCTTCAATGCGCCCCTCTTTTGGTGAAGGCATCCCCCACACCACAGCCAGATAAGCCCGTTCCAGTGAATGGGCGGCAAACTGTTCTGACAAAGCCACATGGGCAATGTCATTTTTTGCCACTACCATCAGCCCGCTGGTTTCCTTATCCAGGCGGTGTACAATCCCCGGACGCTTCACCCCGCCCACACCTGATAAGCTGTCCCCACAATGATGCAGCAAGGCGTTCACCAGCGTACCTGTATAATTTCCAGCCGCAGGATGCACCACCATGCCCGCTGGCTTATTCAGGACAATGACATCATCATCTTCAAAAACAATCTCTAAAGGAATGTCTTCGGCTTCGGGCTCATATTCCTTGGCTTCGGGAATTTCGAAAGAAAAACACTGTCCGGGTTTGACCCGAAGGGACGGGTCGGTTATGGTCTCGCCACACAGCGTAACAGCCCCTTCTTCGATGAGGGATTTCAGGCGCGAACGCGACAAGCCGCTTTCACCAAAAGAAAGAAGTTTGTCCAGTCGAATGCCTTTGTCTTCATCACGGGCGGTTATGGTAAATTTATCGGTCATGATCACAAGCTAGAGTAAAACAGATGGGAAGAACAGTACTGGTTTCTGCCGTAGTCGGCATGGGAATTTTAATCATTCTGGGTATGGTTGCTCTGGTTTACGGCCTAATGCAGAAGGCAGACAACCCCGATTTTAAATTTTTTGACCTTGCCAAGGAAGCCCCGGAACTGGAAAAAGCCCTAAAAGAGGTTGAAGTCCCGCTGGTTGGGCAGGTTAAAGAAGACAAAACCACCCCAACAACAACACCCGCACCTGTTGCTGCTGTTCCGGCGCGTGCCTTTGGTGATATGCGCCTTGAAATCCCGACAGGCTATAAAGTGGTAGAAACAGACATGGATTCTCAACGTCTTGTTCTGCGCCTGATCAATGAGGCTGGTATCAACCGCCTGATGGTTTTGGATATCAATACGGGGGCAAAACTGGGCGGTCTTTCCCTTCACCCCGCCCAATGATTATCAAACAGTCAGACCTTGACTGTTTATTAGAGCTTACAAGACAAGCTCATCCAGAAGAATGCTGCGGACTGATCGTCGGTGACGGTGAGACAGTCGAACGCCTGATGCCATCAGCCAATATCACAACAGGTGATAAGACCAGAAGTTTTGAACTTGATCCCAAGGTCCGTTTTGAGCTGATCCGCGAAAGTGGGGAACGTGCCCTGATGGGGTTTTATCACTCCCATCCCAACGGTTCCCCCTTCCCCTCAGAAACCGATAAATCCATGGTCTATGAACCTGAACTACTTTGGGTCATTACCACACTGGATAAAATCAAGGCTTTTCGCTTTTGTGAAGTAAATCAGGACTTTGAAGAGATTCCCATTCAGGTTAAGCTATAACCATAAGAACCACAATAAGAGGAGGGCGGGATGAATTTCTGTAGCGACAATACGGCAGGCGTCTCCCCCGATATTCTGGAAGCCCTTGCCAAGGCCAATGAAGGACCGTCCATGCCCTATGGGCAAGATGACCTCACTCTCAAGGTTGAACGCCATTTCAACGATATATTTGAATGTGAAACCACTGTCTTTTTAACGGGGACAGGTACCGCTGCCAATGCGTTGGCCCTAAGTACCCTGACACCACCTTATGGCAGTATCTATTGTCATAAGGATGCCCATATCAATTGCGATGAATGCGGCGCACCGGAAATGTTCACAGGCGGGGCCAAACTGATCACCCTGCCCGGACCTAATGGCAAACTTCATTCCGGTGAACTTGAAACCGCACTGGCGGCCACCAGTGATGATGTCCATCAAACCCAACCCGCTGCACTCAGTATTTCCCAGGCAAGTGAAGCTGGAACCGTCTATGGGCCATCAGAAATCCATCACCTCAGTGCAATCGCCAAGGAATATGGCCTCTATATGCATATGGATGGGGCCCGTTTTACCAATGCCCTATGCACATTGGAATGTAGCCCTGCTGAGCTAACCTGGAAGGCAGGCATTGATGTACTCTCCTTCGGGGCGACCAAGAACGGTGCCATGAATGCAGAAGCCATCGTCTTTTTCAATCGCGATCTGGGGGCTGATGTTGGCTATAAGCGCAAACGTTCCGGCCACCTCCATTCCAAAATGCGTTTTATTGCAGCCCAATGGGATGCTTATTTAAACAACAGCCTCTGGCTTAAGAATGCCCGCCATGCCAATGCGATGGCACAAAGACTTAAAAGCGGCTTGGAAACTGTTTCAGGTGCAGAGCTATATTTCCCGGTTGAAGCCAATGAAATCTTTCTTTCCTTACCTGAAAACACATTGCAAACCTTGGAAAAAGGCGGCTACAGCTTCTATCGCTGGCATGATTCTGCCTCTCCACTGATACGGCTTGTCACCAGCTTCAATACAGAAGAAAGCGATGTAGATGGTTTTATAAAAACCGCTCAAAGCGCATAAAAAAAGAGCCCTGTCATCTCAGCAGGGCTCTTTTATTTTACTTACATGGTATATCCAAGTCGCAGGCCACCCCAATGGCGTCCCTTGACATTAATTGGTGCAGAAACATCTTTCATAATCACGACATTACCCCCACCCATATCACGCAGATAAGTCTGTAACAAATAAGGTTCTTCATTACGCGCGGCTGAGAAACACGTGCGATCTTTAAAGAAGCGACGGTTACGGCAATGGGCATTGTTCCAGACTGGATCACTGCCTTGTTCTTCTGAATAGACCTTGTTATGGGTTGGAATAAATCCATCCAGATTTGCTGCTACACAGAACGCAACACGATCATCAAACGTCAAAGCCGGTTCGGCAATTGGCGTAAAGATACGGTCCGTAATCGGGACAAAGCGTGTCATATGTTGCAGGGGATCACTTCCTGGAATTTCTTCATATTGTTCATCAAACAGGTCTTCAATTTGAATTGTACCTGCGTTGATTTCACGCTCCAGCGCGTCTTCAATCTGTTTGGCACGCGCCTGCACTTCCTGAATGAAGGGTTGGTCAGCAGCTTCATGCCCATAAAGATAATCCCCCAGACGAACAGCGAGATAATCATCCAGTTCAAAGTTCACCGTGACCTGAGAGCCATCGACATCGGCAATCGTTGCAAACAGAAAGCCAACATTTTCAAGATCGAAGGAGACTTCGTGTCCCACTTCTGGCTTTCCGCCATCCAGCTTCATCACCGCATATTCCTGCGTCAGGCTAAGTACTTCATACCCAAAGCTCTGCCCGTGAAGGGTCAGCTTACCAGTCTCACGCGCATCAGGTGAACGTTTGTGGTGCGCAGATACGTCTGAGCTTTCCATAATGATTTTGAAGCGATCAACCATGTCTTGCAACATGCTCATCACCTCATCAGAAGAGGTCCGCACCTCATTGGTCACACTGCTGACCTGAGCCGATTTTTCCAAAATCACGCCGACACGTTCAGAAACACCACGGGTGTTATCCGCAGCCGTTTGGGCGTTGGAGCTGATTTCCTGTGTACTGGCTTCTTGCTGCTCTACAGCCCCGGCGATATTGACAGAAATGGCATTGATCTCATCAATGGTATCAGAGACCCCCTTGATCGACTTGGCCGCCCCTTCCGTCATATCCTGAACATGATAAATCTGGGTGCGAATTTCATCGGTGGCCTGTGCCGTCTGGTTAGCCAGCGTTTTCACTTCGCTGGCAACAACGGCAAACCCCTTCCCCGCATCCCCGGCACGCGAGGCTTCAATAGTTGCGTTCAGGGCCAACAGGTTGGTTTGTTCGGCAATGGTGTTGATCAAATTCACGATCTCACCGATTTTTTGCGTTGCCGTTAACAGGTCATTCACGGTTGTGGTCGCATGGGAAGACTGTTCCACAGCATCACTGGCAATCAAGGTTGTGCGCGACATCTGCGTTGCAATTTCCCGACTGGAAGCCGCCAGTTCTTCTGTCGCTGCAGCTACAGCCTGCACATTTTCAGAAGCCTGTTCAGCCGATGCCGCAGCTTCATTGGATTGCACATCCACATCCCCGGTGGCATCAATCGCATCTTGCGTCGCTGTTTGGAGCGTCTGGCTTTGACGTACAGCCTCAGCAACCGTACCGTTGACCTCCCCTTCCAACGCATCTGACAAAGACATCATTTCACGTTTAAGCGCAACTTCACGGTCTTTTTCAGCCTTTAAGACCTCAACACCGCGTAGCTCATTGGCATTGGTCTTAAAAACCTCCAACGTGCGGGCCATGGAACCAATTTCATCTTGTTGCTTTGTGCGTGGAATGGAAACTTCATTGTTGCCTTTGCTCAATTGCGTCATCACATCACGAATATCCGTGATTGGGGCAAGAAGGCGAACCCGTGTAAACCAAATAAAGAAAAGAAGAAGTGACAGCAAAAGCAAAGCATACAAGACGCTGGCTGCTGTCAGGATTTGCCCCAGATCTTCCACACCTGAGATAATATCCTGTAGTTCATTGCGTTCTGATACGTCTGACATGAAGCTGAGCAGGTACATAGATGCCCCTGTCCCTACCAGCATCAAAAAGGCAAGCAGACTTGGAATTACAAGCCCAATTGTCTTAATTTTCATATCCTGAATGAAAGACATATAGTGTCCCCTAGCATTTTTATTATCAATTATAATTTTTTGTAATTAATAATATAGGAAAAGGGGGAGGATATTCAATTACCACTAGGTATTAGGTGCCTTGCAGCAATTATCTACATATGTACACATAAAAAATGACGTAAATACAGTTATGTCATTCGTTTTATAGATGTTTTTACAAGTCAGGAACGCAGCCAGGCGTCAATACCGCCCCGCAAATTCGTGGTATTATCGTAGCCCTGCTGACGCAGCCAGCCCGTCACCTGCATGGATCGACCACCCAGATGGCACATGACAACCACAGTCTTATCCTGCGGGATTTTATCCAGATTTTGCGGAACCTCATTCATTGGAATTTCCAAAGCCCCGTCAAAAGACTGTGCCGCTGTTTCCGCAGGCTCACGGACATCCAGCACCACATGGTCATGGCTGTCGGCCCGGTATTGCTTCAATGTTGCAATATCAATTTCAAGGGGTAAGAGATCAGTCATGAGGCCCTCCAATCATCAGTTAGCGCTAATATAATAAGCAGCCGGACTGAAATCAATTAAAAATCCATCCCCAAATCCAGACAAGGCGAACTGTGGGTCAACCAGCCAATGGAGATCACATCGACCCCGCTTTCTGCAATTGCAGGGGCTGTATCCAGTGTCACCCCGCCTGACGCTTCTGCAACAGCGCGCCCGTCAATCATTTTGACGGCTTCTTTCAACAGGTCCGGCCCCATATTATCCAGCAAGATCACATCAGCTCCCGCCTTGAGACCTTCTTCAAGCTGGGTCAGGTTATCGACTTCCAGTTCGATCTTCACCATATGGCCGACTTTGGCTTTGGCACGTTCAACAGCCTGTGTAATCCCACCACAAGCAGCAATGTGGTTATCCTTGATCATCAAGCCGTCATCCAGACCAAAACGGTGATTAAAGCCCCCGCCACAACGCACCGCATATTTTTCAAAGGCCCGCAACCCCGGCGTTGTCTTACGTGTACAGGTAATGCGCACATCCGTATGGGCAACCGCATCAACAATCTTGCGCGTTTCAGAAGCAATGCCAGATAAATGCCCCAGATAGTTCAGTGCCACACGTTCTGCCGTCAGGATCACACGGGCTGGCCCTTCCAAAACAGCGACTGTATCACCGGGCTGTACACGTCCGCCATCGGCAATATAGACTTCCATATCCACACGCGGGTCAATCAGGTCAAAGGCCATTTCGGCGAAGTCAATACCAGACAGCGCCCCGACCTGACGGGCATTGATGGATGCCTTCACCCAGGCATCATCGTCGATCACCATATCTGTGGTTAAGTCTCCACCCCGGCCTAAATCTTCTGCCAAGGCTGCACGAACCGCCGGTTCAATCAGGATCGGTGATAACGGTTCAACTTTTACGCCGGCTTCTGACATGATTTTTCTGCCCCTTGAATATCAGTTCCGAGATTAAGGCCGCGAATAAACGCGTCTGTTTCTCTAAGTGTAATTTTATGGCGACGTGCCTGTTTGGGATCGGTTTGCGGATAATCGTTTCTAAAATGCCCCCCGCGACTTTCGCGGCGTTCCAGTGCAGAAACGATTATCATTTTTGCTACGATCAGCTTATTGGCAAAGGAAGGAGT
This sequence comes from Terasakiella sp. SH-1, assembly GCF_004564135.1. Classification (NCBI taxonomy): domain Bacteria; kingdom Pseudomonadati; phylum Pseudomonadota; class Alphaproteobacteria; order Rhodospirillales; family Terasakiellaceae; genus Terasakiella; species Terasakiella sp. SH-1. Next base: position 1,931,409 of record NZ_CP038255.1, read on the forward strand.
AAAACTGCCTTTTTGGTCTTGCCAGTCAACGATTTGCGCCAAAGCCTCATAAAGCCCACTTTCACTGCGCTCAACACCACATGCCTTATAGAGCAGGTCTGCCAGCGGCTGGCTTAAATCACGTGTCCCTGAAGATGTCGGTTGAGGGTCCGTATAAATCGGATCCTTATAATTCTTCATCAAAATATCTTTGGCAACACGACGACCAAAGACGATCGCTTCCAACAAGGAATTACTGGCTAAACGATTTGCCCCATGCACCCCGGTGCAGGCCGCTTCGCCAACAGCCCAAAGGCCAAACAGGCTGCTGCGCCCGTCCAGGTCCACATCAATCCCGCCCATATGGTAATGGGCAGCAGGGGTCACAGGAATAGCTTCCTCACGTGGGTCTAACCCAGAATTACGGCAATAGCCCCAAACCGTTGGGAAACGATCAGGAAAAGCCGCACCAACGGCTTTGGTCGCATCCAGATAGACTTTTTCCCCAGCCTTGGTGCGTCGCCAAATAGCGCGTGCAACCACATCGCGTGGGGCAAGTTCTGCATCATCGTGGATAGCTGGCATAAAGCGAACACCCCGGCTATCAAGCAGTTCAGCCCCCTCGCCACGCAGGGCTTCTGTCGCCAGCGGCATGGGCTTGATCCCCACATCAATAGCCGTGGGATGAAACTGCACAAATTCCATATCGGCCAAACGTGCCCCGGCCCGCGCCGCCATAGCTAACCCTTCACCGCAGGCTGTTTGTGGATTGGTCGTATAGCCAAACAAACCACCCACCCCCCCTGTCGCCATCACCACAGCGCCAGCCGTAATTTGCAGGTCATTGCCTAAAGCATCCTTGGCAAAAGCCCCTTTCACACGGGCATTTTCCACAATCAGTTCATACGCGTGGCAGTTTTCCAGCACATTGATTTGGGGCGTACGCATCAAAGCCTGCCCCAAAGCACGCATCAGTTCCTTGCCTGTGCTATCCCCATTGGCATGCAAGATACGACGAAATGAATGAGCCGCCTCACGCCCAAGTCGCAACTTGCCGACATCACAGCGATCAAAATTCATCCCCCATTGGATCAAAGCCTCAATCAATTCAGGCCCTTCATGGGTGATCACCCGTGCAGCATCCTTGCACGACAGCTCCACACCAACATCCAACGTATCTTTTAAATGATGTTCGGGGTGATCATCTTCCCCCATTGCCGCAGCAATACCGCCTTGCGCCCAGGCACTGCTGGAACCTTCCCCAAGGGGGGCCTTTGCAACAACGCATACGTCCAGACCTTCCAGTTCAAGCGCGCAGACAAGACCTGCGGCACCCGCCCCGATGATCAGAACATCTGTGGAAATCTGTTCCATCAAAAATGCTTTTCTTAGCTCGCGTCAATCATCGCTTCAATAGAAGCGCGTGCAGGTTCGGCAATGGCTTCATCCACAAACACTTCGTTGGACATATCGCGCAGGCAATCAACGATTTTTTGTAATGTAATCTTCTTCATGTGTGGGCACATGGAACAAGACATGATGAATTCCGTATCCGGGCAATCGGCACGAATATTATCCGACATGGAACATTCTGTAATGAGAGCCGCCATTTCCGGTTTTTTCTCTTTTACAAAATCAGCCATTCCGGTTGTGGAACCTGAAAAGTCAGCTGCATCCAAAACATCCGGCGGGCATTCCGGATGGGCCAAAATCACACATTCCGGGTAGTCTTTACGGATTTGTTCGATGTCTTCTTTCTTATAAAGTTCATGAACTTCGCACTGGCCTGCCCATGTCAGAATTTCGACATCTGTTGTCTTGGCGACATTGGCTGCCAGGAACTGATCAGGGATCAACAAAACCTTGTCACTATCCAGTGATTCCACAATCTGCTTGGCATTGGCAGATGTACAGCAAATATCCACATAGGCTTTCACATCAGCCGATGTATTCACATAGGTACAAATCGGCACCCCCGGATTATCTTCACGCAGCTTCTGGACATCGGCCCCGGTGATAGATTCAGCCAGCGAACAGCCTGCTTCCGGGTCAGGGATCAGAACTTTTTTGGATGGGTTCAGCAATTTTGCTGTTTCAGCCATAAAATGCACACCACAAACCACCATCACATCGGCATCAACTTCCTTAGCCTTTACCGCCAGTGCCAAAGAGTCGCCCACAATATCGGAAACACAATGGAAAATATCACGTGTTTGATAGTTATGTGCCAGAATCACCGCATTGCGTTCTTTTTTAAGACGCAGGATTTCATCCACATAAGGGGCAATGACAGGCCATTCTTCAGCGCTGATATGTTCTTTTACACGCTCATAGACAGGTTGCATGCGTTCCGCAACTTCTGCTGTAAATTCAAACTCTTCAACGGCCTTTTGGACAGCGACATTCATAATTCTTTGGCTCCTTATGCTCAAAACGAGCATATATGACGGAAAAATTGAGGGAGATTTTTCATTAACCTCCATTTGAGCATAAGCTATGCATGCAGTGCACAATCGTCAAGTTTTTTCTGGAACCACTCACAAAAGCGATATCTAACATACTGAAAAGTAAGAAGAGTTATTTTAAAGTTTTTGACAAAACATTCTTGTTTAACGCTTGCCCACAGGTAATTTAGGGCCTGCTGTCAAACGTTCTGCCAAAATATCACGCACATAACGAAAGGTTTCTGCCGGGCGCCCACCTGTTCGGCTTTCATATTTCCCCGTGCCTTCCACAAGGCCGCTCTTTTCCACCAGGCGACGAAAATTTTGCTTATGAAGTAAGTTACCTGTAATGGCCTCAACTGTTTTTTGCAGTTCCAGCAAGGTAAAAGTCGGTGGTAAAAGCTCGAACACAACCGGGCGGTATTTCAGCTTACCACGCAAGCGTCCCATCGCTGTTGCCAGAATACGCCTGTGATCCAACACCATGGTATGGCTGTGATCATGGGCAGAAATTTCTTCATCTTGGTCGCGTTGCGCCTCTGTGACCAAGCCAGCTTCATAGAGCAATTCGTAACGTTCCAAAACCCGGTCTTCATTCCAGCGGACTTGCTCAGACCCAAAACAGGCATCAATACGGGCAAAACGTTCCCGAATTTCAGCCGGGTTATTTCCGTTTGCCGCCCATTCTTCAAGGCCGGGTTCAATTTCTTCACTGATGATTGCTGGCTTACCCGCTCGCCAATCCTCCCAGGGGAAATAACGATACCAGTTTTGCCACAGCGCATCACCTGCACCTGCCGGGTTGGCTTCTTGTGCCAGTGCAAGATAACCAATGGAAAGAACGCGTGCACCCAATTCCTGTTCACGTGGGTCACGCCCCCGATCACCAAAGGTATAGAGCTGTTCCACATAACCAAGGGCAAGTTCGGTCTGTTCTTCCACCCAGGTGCGCAAGCCCATATCAAGGGTACGGTGATGTTCTGGATAAAACGGGCCATAAGGCAAAGCCTCTAGTGTATTTTCACTAATGGCTTCGCCAACACGGGCAACACCGTCTTCATTAGAAGCCAGTGCATGATCGACCCTGCGCACAACAAGGATGCGCGGCTCAGCATCCGTCACCGCAACGATGACGGCTGTCAAACCGATCTGCACACTTCCTGCATTATTAAAATCGTCAGAGCCAAACGCCGTCATAAATTAATCAAGACCTTTAATCACCGCGTGACCGGACGTATCGGCGAACTTATCCAACTGTTCTTGTGTGGCTTTTTCCTGATACTTATCCTTATATTCACTATAAGGCATGCCATAGATGACTTCCTTGGCCTCATCCATAGACAGCTCAACGTCTTGCTGATTGGCAGCAGCCTTGTACCATTTTGCCAAACAGTTACGGCAAAAACCCGCCAAATTCATAATATCAATATTCTGCACATCACTTCGATTTTGCAAATGCGCCACTAACCCGCGAAAAGCTGCAGCTTCCAGTTCTGTGCGTGTTTTATCGTCCATTTTCTTTTCCTTATATTTTCACAAGACTTGTTTATTCGTAATCATCATCTTCAACAGCCACCGGGCTTGAAGCCAAATAAGCTGAACTGTTCATCACCAAACTCACCAGTTCCGGCTGGCGGTTTGTTCCGGTTTTGCGAAAAACCTGCTTGAGATGCGAGCGCACCGTATTCATGGAAACACCGACTTCATCGGCAAAGGTTTCCAGTTTTTTCCCGACAATCAAACCTTGAAGCAAGCGGGCTTCTGCTTCGGTCAAACCATAGAGGCGCGCCAACACATTAGTGGGCGGTTCATTAAACTTTTCCGGATCATTGATAAAAACAGCGACCTTGCCTTCATCAGAGGAAATATCGTCTTCATCCGGCAAAGGCACAACCAGCAGAGAAAAAGAACGACGCATGGATGGACGTGACACGATCATCGCCCCCCCTTCACGGTCTTCGTCTTCACCAATGTCGATGGCCGCATCTGCGATCATGGTATGAAGGTTTTTGGTTTCCCCAACCTTGGCCGTTCGAAAAACACCCGTTGGCCCCACATCCACCCCATCGCTTTGGGCAAAAATATCGCTGGCATTATTGTTCATAAACAGAACTTGTGCCGATTTATCAACAATAACGACCCCCATAGGCAGCTTGTTTAAGGCAGCTGCACCAAAATCTGTTTTCCTGTCATCGGCAAATTCGTCCCCGCTGAACATTTCTGTATTGGCATCAGGGACGAAAGTTTCCCCTTCCAAAACAGTTTCAACAGCCTTAAGCATCTGGTCCTGACTAAAGGATTTAAACATATAGCCAGCCACACCACATTCCAGCGTCTTGTTGATGGCCTTTTGGCTTTCCGTTGCTGAAATAATGATAATGGGGACTTCAGGGCGTTTGCTTTGAACCGCCCGAATACCGTCCAGCCCCGCCATCCCCGGCATATTCAGGTCGGCAATAACCAAAGAAAAATCAATATCTTGAGATAAGACCGATAGCAGGTCCGGATAACTGGTAGCCTGCAAGATTTCAGCATCGGGCTCAATCTCCCGAAGGACCCCTTTTACACCCTCCAATAAAAGTGGATGATCATCGGCGACGACAAATGTTGTTTTCATTGTTCCTCATACACCCTGTTAATCTTTATTATTATGTCCGTTGCGGAAAGTTTTTAACCTGCACGCTACGGATGAGTTGTCGCAGCTTAGCTGGACGCAACGGTTTATGCAACAAGACGAAGCCACTGGACTTTGCCTCTTGAATACGATCAGGCGCTGTATCCCCGGTAATAATGGCAGCCGGTATCTGTTCACCCAGTTTTTCATGGATTTTGCGAATGGAATCAGCCCCTGTCATCTCTTCCTGCAAACGGTAATCTGCCAAAATCAAACTTGGCATTTCATCTGTTGTATCAATGGCCTCCAAAGCTTCCTGTGTAGAACCTGCTGCCAGTACATTGTATTTCCACCCGGAAATCAGCTGCTTCATCCCGTCCAGAATATCAGGTTCATCATCAATCACCACAATCAATGGCACTTCCGATCCACTTAAGGCAACTTCGATTGGCTTTTCTTCGGCCTCAATCACTTGAAGTTCATCTTTGGGAACCTGCAATGTAAAGGTTGTCCCCTTCCCATGAACCGACTTCACCCCCAGATTATGGTTCAACAGGGCCACTACACGTTCCACAATGGCCAACCCGAGGCCAAGACCACGGCGGCGATCACGTGCCGGGTTGTCCAGTTGCTGGAATTCGACAAAAATATCATTCACTTTGTCTTTTGGAATGCCCACCCCGGTATCAGAAACCTGTAACAAAACCTCATCACCACGACGGCGTGCCCCCAGCAAAATACCGCCTTCTTGCGTATAACGCACCGCATTGGACATCAAATTAGACAGCACGCGCTCCAACAAAACAGGGTCACTATGAACAGCCAAATCAGGACAGAATGATTTCAGGATCAGTCCTTTTTCTTCGGCCAGTGCACTATATTGTTTAATCAAGCGTTCCACCAGCGGGCGTAACATGACGGGTTCTTTTTCCGCCTTCATCACTCCTGCATCCAGCTTGGAAATATCCAACAGGGCATTCAACAATCCACGTAAGGCTTCAAGGCTATCAGAAATATTATTGATAATACGCAAGTCCCCTTGGGCATTATCCGTATTGACCTTACGGCGGCGGTCTTCCAACGCAGACAAAAACATGCCAATGGCGTGCAGCGGTTGGCGCAAGTCATGACTGGCCGCAGCCAGAAACTTGGATTTCGCCTTGTTGGCATTTTCCGATTCAAGACGAGCCTGTTCCAAACGATCTTCGGCCTCAATCCGGTCTGTGATATCAATAACGAGTGATACCGTCCCGCCATCCAGCGTCGGTGCTTCACTGACTTGCAGATATCGCCCATTTGACAGAGCCTCCATAAAGACACCTGTCGGTTTGTGGCGGAATTTGCGACGACGATCGGCATATCCTTGCCCATCGCGAATACCGCCACGTTCTTCCATCTGCATAACCAGTTCTTCAAAGGTCACACCTGGGCGGATACGATCATTGAGCAATTTATAATACTGGTAATATTTACGATTACACAGAACCAGACGGTTTTCATGATCCCAAAGGGCGAAAGCCCCCGGCATAATCTCGTTTGCCGCCATCAAACGGCTGCGGGCCTGTGTTTCTGCCGTAATATCGGCCCCGGTCCCCCGATAACCCAAAAATTCACCATCGGTACTGAAAATTGGCTTACCACTAAGCTTGACCTGCCGCCAAATCCCGTCAGGACATTTAATGGAATAAGAAAATTCCCGAAAACGTCTGCGGTTTTTCAAATCATTTTCATGATGGATCCACTTATCAGGGTCATCCACATCACTACAGGTCAGCTTGCCAAATTCTGATTGGGTTTTGCCCAGAATGTCATCACGGGAAAACCCGGTAATGTCATAAAAACGATCAGACAGGAGTGAGTATTTCAGTTCCCGATCCGTTTCCCATAACCAGTCTGAGGTTGCTTCGGCCACATCGCGAAAACGGGCCTCACTGATTTTCATATCTTCTTCGCGCCGTGCAATTTCATCAACCAAATAGCGCAAGGCGTCAGCCATGTCAGAGATTTCATCCTGCCCCTGTGTGGGAATTTCAGCTTCCCCACCTTCTGCATGAGTTCGCATTGACTGTTTCAAGGCATTCAGGCGGGTTAAAATTCGCCAGATAAACGCCCCGCCAATCAAACTGAGAACAACCACCGCACCCAACACAATGTTTGTCAGAAGTGTGGTTCGACTTTCAACAAGATGCTGGAACTCCAGACTATTTTGTTCAATCCCTTCACGCATGCGCCGGATCAAATCATTCACAGAATAAACGAAGCGGCTGGACAAGCGTTCATTTACCGCCAAAATACCGGAAACCCGTTGCAAAATAAGCGCATGACGGGCTTGCAACGCAATCAACCCATCTTCACCCAATGCAATATTGCGCAAACGCTGCATCGTCTCTTTTTGCACAGGCTTATCTTTCAAAGCCTCTTCATAGGCTTTTAATTTTTGGAGTTTTGCCAACAAACCGATGCGGTATTTTTCAAAACTTGCCTGATCCTTGATGGTTTCAAAAATCAACAATCGTTCAATTAAATCATTAAATAAATCGAACCAGACGGCTTTTTCAAAATCACGGTGAGCTGTTTTTTCACGAACAAGCCCTTGCAACTCCAAATTTCTTTTTTGCTTCAAGCCGGTTACTTCAATGCGTTCCTGAACCAGTTGATCCAGACGCCCGTAATTTTCCAAAAGCTGTTCACGCGTTAAGTTAATGACCTTAAGAACATCAGTATCAACCTCATAGGCGCGCAAAGAACCCACGATTTCCTGTAACCAGCGCACCCGGTCTGCGATACGAAATGAAATGGTTTCACGTTGGGCCTGTGTTGTGACACGAACCAACATAGGAGCACTGGCAACAATTGCCTCACTTTGCTGCCCCAACTGATAAGCCAGCGTCATGGCGGGCAGACGTGACAGGGCAACCTCTTCAATCCCTTTGTTAAATTTCTGGATTGAAAAAATACCAACACCAGCCGCTGCAATCGTGAACACCACAGCAAGCGTGAAACTGGTAATCAACTGAGCAAATACACCGAAGCGAAAGCCACCCATCGTGTCACAGCACCATCTACATTATTTTTACAATTGAAATGATAGTAATTAGTTTTGGTTGAAATTTGAAACATTTAATCAAAAACATACCGGATAAAAAAAATGGGTGATAAGAAATCTTATCACCCCAAGTCCGCCGAGAAACTACGTCGTACTCAGAACCCCAATATGGAGAACTGTTTAGATACTGCCTGAAAAGTTTGGCATTGCCTTCACCCATATAGGTGAAAATACATATTTTTTGTAAAAATAAACGACATCCCCCTGACAGACAGACAAAAAAAAGGGTGACAAGAAACCTTATCACCCCAAGTCCGCCGAGAAACTACGTCGTACTCAGAACCCCAATATGGAGAACTGTTTAGATACTGCCTGAAAAGTTTGGCATTGCCTTCACCCATATAGGTGAAAATACATATTTTTTGTAAAAATAAACGACATCCCCTTGATATACAGACAAAAAAAAGGGTGACAAGAAATCTTATCACCCCAAGTCCGCCGAGAAACTACGTCGTACTCAGAACCCCAATATGGAGAACTGTTTAGATACTGCCTGAAAAGTTTGGCACTGCCTTCACCCATATAGGTGAAAATACATATTTTTTGTAAAAGAAAAGATCCTTAGCCTTTTTCAATCGGCTGAAGCCCTGCTAAAAATTTCTTTGCTGTCCCCGCCTTCAAAAACTCCAAAGCACATCCCAGTTCTTTATCCTTTTTGTCACTGACCTCAGGGCAGGCTTCAATAGATGTATTCCCCAAAACCCCATCTTTATTCTGCACCTTCCCTTTATTAAAGGATTTGGCATGGATCACATTGGGCAAATCCGCTTCGCGCGGGGCCTTGAATTCTTTCTGTGCTCCTTCGGCTGTTTTTTCCTCAACCTTGGGCACATCAAGACGAATATCCGGGGCCACACCGACTTTTTGAATGGTACGCCCTGACGGCAAATAATAAAGGGCTGTTGTCAGACGCACGGCCCCTTCTTTCAACAAAGGCATAATGGTCTGTACAGACCCTTTACCAAAGGTTCGACGCCCCATCAAGATCGCCCGGTTGTGATCCTGTAAAGCGCCTGAAACAATTTCAGAAGCAGAAGCCGACCCACCATTAATCAAGACAACGACAGGAAGCCCTTCGGCAATATCACCACTGCCCGCCCCATAACGGCGCACATCATCAGCAGCACGCCCGCGAATGGAAACCACATCCCCATCATCAAGGAACAAGTCACTCAACGCGACAGATTGCTGTAATAAACCACCGGGATTATTACGCAGATCAAGAACAACACCTTTTAAATTGCCATCTGTATCTTCATATGCCTTGTCAAAGGCTTTGCGTACATCACTTTCCATTCGTTCAGAAAAAGACACAACACGCAAATGGAGGTAATCCTCATAAAGCGCATGTTTAACCGCACGAACCTGAATAATATCGCGCACAATCGTCACATCAAAAGGTGCACGCTTTTCACGATCCACCGTCACCGTCACAGGTGTGCCCGGTTTGCCCCGCAAGGTGCGCACTGTTTTCGTCAGTGTCCATTCCTTAATAGATACCCCTTCAATATGGGTAATATGGTCCCCCGGCTTCAAACCGGCACGATCTGCGGGCGTATCTTCAATGGGGGAGACGACTTTTAAAAAACCATCCCCTTGCTGAACCTCAATCCCCAGACCACCAAACTCACCACTGGTATCGACCATCAGCTCCTGAAATTCAGCAGGGGTCATATAACCGGAATGAGGGTCCAGTTTTTCCATCATCGCATCAAGGGCAACTTCCACGACCTTGGCTGGCTGAGCCACCCCTTTGGGCGTACCATCAGCGGCTTCTGCCCAAGCCGTGTCCTTGCCATTCAGCCCCTCAATCGCATAAGTGATCAGGTCCTGATCAGAAACCTGTTTGACATAGCTGCGACGCACCACCTTGAAAGCATCAACAAACTGATTAAACTGGTCCTGACGCGTCCCGTCATCTACAGATTTTTCGTGGTAGACGTTCTGAAAGCGGGCCAAGTCCTCCATCGCTTCTTTTGGCAGACCATGCGTCCCTGTCAGCGAAGAGACCCAGCGCCCCACAGGACCATCATCAATCGCGCATCCGCTTAATGTCGGCAAGAAAACGGTTGCAGTTCCCAAAGCGAGAACAACCATCATAATGGAAGGCAGGCGTGACCAGATTTTCATAGGTGTAAACTTTCAGTTCGTTCGACCTCTCATATATATGTCGAACGGTACACATACTCAACAGTCTTAGGGCAAAAACAGGCCCCCATGAACACCACAGGAGCCTGTTTTAAGATTGAAAACGACAGTTTTATCCGTCCGCGTTCATCTGCTTGATGATTGCTTCCAGGGTTTCAACCGCCTTGTCATTGGCAACCTGACAGGTCCCTGCATTTTCATGACCGCCGCCATTATAGTTCAACATCAATTCTCCAACATTGGTCTGAGACCCCTTGTTGAGAATGGATTTGCCACAAGCAAAGACCGTATTTTGTTTTTTCAACCCCCACAAAACATGGATCGAGATATTGGTATCAGGATAGAGCGCATAAATCATGAAACGGTTGCCCGTATAGATAATATCTTCATTGCGCAGATCCAACACCACCACATTGCCATGAACCTGACTGCAACGTTGCAGCTGTTCAATAAATTTGGGCTGATGTTCATTATACATATCCACACGTTCTTTGACGTCTGGCAATTCAAGGATTTCCTGAATGGACATGCTGGCACAGCTTTCAATCAAATCCATCATCAATTGATAATTGGAAATGCGAAAATCACGAAAACGCCCCAGCCCTGTACGCGCATCCATCAGAAAGTTCAACAGTACCCAGTTTTCAGCCTTGAGAATTTCTTCACGGGAGAACTGGGCGGCATCGCCTTTGTCCACGGCTTCCATCATCTCATCCCAGCTTTCCGGGAATTCACCATGACCGCCATAATAACGCCAAACCACACGTGCCGCAGACGGAGCGTCCGGATCAATAACATGATTTTCAGGATCACCGCCCACACGAACCGTTTCACTCAGGTGATGGTCAAAGGCCAGATGGACCCCATCCACATAAGGCAGGTTGGTCGTGATATCACGATCCGTAATCGCAACCTTGCCATCCTGCATATCCTTTGGATGCACAAAGGTAATCTCGTCAATGAGGTCCATTTTTTTCAACAAAACCGCACAAACCAGACCATCAAAGTCGCTTCGCGTTACCAGTCGAAACTTTTCCCCCATATCACAACTCCTTCTTTCATGCACCGAGGCTTTAATTTCCTCAATGGGTATTACATAATTTGTTTAACGTTATCCTAAAAATAAAACTATTTCAAAGCTTTCCAACTAAATATTTAAAATTTTATATATTTTAAAAAGTTCCAGCGAACATTTTGATACTGGTGATTAAAAGGAAAACCGCAAAAGCTTTTTTCAAATAGGTCGGGTTCACACTATGGGCAATACGTGCCCCCAACGGGGCACACAAAACGGTCATGGGTACGATCAGGACAAACCCCAATAAATTCACATACCCGATAGAGCCAACAGGCAACCCTGCGGCCCCAAAGCCAGAGATAATAAAACCGACCGCACCGGGGATCGCAATCACCAGTCCAATCCCTGATGCACAGGCAACCGCCTTGCGCATGGGGAAATTATAAGCACTCAGGATCGGCACACTGATGGACCCGCCGCCGATTCCCACCATAACCGAGATTGAACCGATGATAAAAGCAAAGACAAATTCAAGGGGCTGACCGGGTAAACCATCACGAAAATGGCCACCTGTTTTTGAAAACAGCATGCGCAAAGCCACAATAAAAGCCAGAATGGAAAACATCACCGTCAGCACCTCCCCTTTCAGGAAAGAGGCTAAAACAGTCCCGGCGATCACCCCGACGACAACACCTGGGGTCCAATTTTTCAACAAGGTCCAGTCCACGGCCCCCTTTTTATGATGGGAGCGCACCGATGACACAGAAGTTGCAATGATTGTGGCCAGTGATGTTCCAACAGCAACAAACATGGAAACATCCGCACTGACACCAAACGTCTGAAACAGGAAATATAAGACAGGAACAATCACAATTCCCCCGCCGACCCCTAACAGGCCAGCCAGAATGCCTGCAACAACACCTGTCGCCCCCAAGGAGGCGACAATTTGCATTAAAAATAAGGGGTCAGAAAATAAATTTGCCAAGTTCTTCCCTTTCAATCGAGCAAGGCGGTCATTTTTGATTCAATTTCGCGCATTTCCATTTAAAAAGCCACGGTTTTTATCCGGCATTATTGCACTGGTAATCTTTTTAAATTACACTTTTGCGATAAAACACCGTTTAACTGGGGATCAATCATGGCAAACGGCGCCGAACTCGACATTTTCAACATTTCCTCTGGCCTGTTAGGCGGGCTTGCAATTTTCCTGTTTGGACTGGAACAACTTTCCGGCGGGCTTAAGGCTGTCGCTGGTGAGAAAATGAAGACCATCCTTGCCAAGCTAACTTCCAACCGCTTTATGGGGATGTTTACAGGCGCTTTTGTCACCGCCATCATTCAAAGTTCATCGGTCACAACGGTTCTTGTCGTCGGGTTCATCAGCGCCGGATTGATGAAACTTTCCCAATCCATCGGGATCATTATGGGGGCGAACGTTGGCACAACCATCACCGCCCAGATTATTGCCTTTAAAATCACCCATTTTGCAATGGTGATGGTGGCTGTCGGCTTTTTCATGTTCTTTTTCAGCAAGATCGACAAAATCAAGCAATATGGCAATATGCTGATGGGGCTGGGCATGGTGTTTTTGGGCATGAACCTGATGTCTGACGCCATGAAGCCCCTGCGCAGCTTTGAACCTTTCCTTGATCTAATGGTCAGTATGGAAAACCCGTTCTTTGGCCTGTTGGTTGGCGCAGCCTTTACCGCTTTGGTTCAATCATCTTCTGCTACAACCGGGATCGTCATTGCATTGGCAACACAGGGATTGCTATCCCTGCCCGGTGGGATTGCCCTGATTTTTGGGGCCAATGTGGGCACCTGCGTGACCGCCATGCTTGCCTCCATCGGGAAACCACGCGAAGCCATCCGCGCCGCTGTCGTCCATGTCCTGTTCAACATTGCCGGGGTGTTGCTCTGGATTGGTTTTGTAGATCAACTGGCAAGTGTTGTGCGTGATATTGGTGGGGACACCAGCGGCACAGCGCGAGACATCGCCAATGCCCATACAATTTTTAACGTCGCCAATGCCATCCTGTTCATCTGGTTTGTTACCCCATTTGCCAGACTGGTCGAACGGCTGGTCCCCCTGGAAGACAAAGACACAGGCCCGTCTGTTAAGCCCAAATACCTTGAAGAGGATATTATCTCCACTCCCTCCATTGCCTTAAATGCCGTGCGTCTGGAAATTGGTGAACTGGGGCGCCACGTCCAAAGAATGATGGGAAGTATTTTACCTGCCACACTTAGCGGCACACGCGGTTCTTTGGATAAAGTGGCTGATCTGGATGAAAATGTCGATCAGCTCCATATGTCGATCATTAAATATGTGCGCAAAATCGGTGCTCAATCCCTTGGGGAAAATGATATGCGCGAGGTTGTGCGCCTCATGTCAGCTGCCAATCATGTGGAAAATATTGGCGATATTATTGAACGCGATCTTGTGGAAATCGGCAAGCACCGTATTGAAGAAAAAATCACCGTCAGCCCACAAACAACCCATTTGCTCAAATCCTTCCACGGTAAAGTCGAAGAAGCTCTGGACCTTGCTCTGGAAGCCCTTCACACAGATGACCCGGATGTGGCACGCAAAGTCATCGCCATGAAAGGCCCCCTGACCCATGAAGCCAAACATATCACCAAACATGGGGCTGAACGCCTGATGCAAGACGGCGAAAACCGCCATTATTCCTATTCACGGGAAATGGAAACCGTAGAACGCCTGCGCCGTATTTACTATTTTGCCAAACGCATTGCCAAAGGGGTTATTGCCAAGGCTGAGGAAATTGAACGAGAAAACTGGGAAGAAGATAAAAACCTGTCTGAAATGCAGGCTCTAAGCGCTGAGTAACAGCCCCTATAGGCATCACCCCCTACCCCATCACGCGTTCAATTTTTTCCAGTAAGGCATCAGTTTTAAAAGGCTTGATCAAATAACTGGATGCCCCGGCCTTTTTGGTTTGATGGACAATTTCCTGGCGTTTTTCAGCAGAAATAATAATCACGGGAAGCTGTTCCAGCTGTTCATCCGCCCGAATGGCATTCAGCAATTCTGTCCCTGACATAGGTTCCATATTCCAGTCAGTGATCACTAGATCGCATTCACCTTTTCGGACCTCTTCCAACGCAAGCTCAGCAGAATTGAATTCCTGCACATTTTCAAAACCCAAAATTTCCAATTGTGAGGCAATTGCCAAGGTCATGACTTCATAATCATCGACAATGATAATTTTAGAATCTTTATCAACCGCCATTTAACTCCCTCAAGTCCCTAGAAATAATCTTTTTAGTTTAAATACATACATTATTTTTACCACAAATAAGATTGAAACACGAGATCAAACCACGCCTTGTGTATTGCAGTCTTGTTACATTTCACCCCAGTTTAGAGTCGACCCTTCCCCAAGAACGCGATACATATGCCTGCATGAACAAAGAACTTAATATAGAAATTTTTCTGGTTGCCGTCCCCGGTCTGGAAGATGCCTTGCTCAATGAAACCCGTGCACACGGATTTCGCAGTCCAAAGCGCAGCAAAGGCGGCATTACAATTGAAGGACGCTGGCATGATGTGTGGCGTGCCAATCTTGTCTTGCGCGGTGCCAGCAAGGTTTTGGCCCGTATCGGTTCGTTTCGCGCCATGCATCTGGCACAGCTGGATAAACGGGCGCGTAAATTTAACTGGTCCGATTTCCTGCGCCCGGATGTGCCTGTGCGCATTGAAGTTAGCTGTAAAAAATCCAAGATCTATCATCAAAAAGCCGCAGCCCAACGCATAGAGCGCGCCATCACAGAAGAACTCGGCGCGCCTGTTTCTGCGGAAGCTGAGATTTGCATCAAAGTGCGCATCCTTGAAGACCTCTGCACCATCAGCATTGATACCTCCGGTGAGGGCCTGCATAAACGCGGTCATAAAGAGGCCCTGAACAAAGCCCCCATGCGCGAAACATTGGCTTCCCTGATCCTGCGCCAATGTGGCTTTGATGGAAGTGAGCCCGTCATTGATCCCATGTGCGGGTCCGGCACCTTTGTGATGGAAGCCGCTGAAATGGCAAGCCAACTGGCGCCGGGGCGCAGTCGTAGCTTTGCCTTTGAACAGCTTGTCACCTTTGATCCGGCCCGCTGGCATGAGATCAAAGACAAACAAACCTCTCTACAACCATCTGTACATTTTTACGGGTTTGATCGCGATGGCGGGGCCATTCAACGCAGCCAAGCCAATGCAAAACGTGCAGGCATCACGGAAAGCTGCACCTTTACCCGTCAAACCATCAGCCAACTCAAAGCCCCCGACGGGCCAAAAGGGCTCATCGTCATCAATCCCCCTTATGGCGTACGTATTGGCGAGGTCAAGAAGCTTTTCCCGCTCTATCAATCCTTAGGCAATAAGTTAAAAGATGGGTTCTCTGGCTGGCGTGTCGGGATTGTCACCAATTCAGATAAACTGGCCAAAGCAACCGGACTGAAATTTAACAACACCAAAACCGCCTTTTCCCATGGCGGGATACGTGTCACGCTCTATCAGGCTGAGCTTTAGGACTTATGAGGATGTGGCCGTATAGGGACAAGTTTATAGCCGTTTTCAGCCCAGCCCTCTGTGCCTGCTGGAAACCAATATACTTTCCCATATCCCAGTAAGCTTGCCCGTTTGACCGCATTCCACGACATCCAGCAGTCCTTTAAGCAAAAAAAGACCAAGGGTTGCTGTTGATCACCTTTGCTAAAAGTCTCTAGCCCCTGTTTAAAATAAGCCTTCTGTTTTGGCGTTAAGGCCCCACGGCCCACATCCGGCAACCATTGACTGTTGGGAATGCTTCTACGTGGGCGAATCGTCAACCAGTCCCCATCAATCCCATCGGTTAAAAAACCATTTGCACTGATAACATCAATGAAAACAGCCTGCCCCTTTTCGTGCATAGCCTGTGCCTGTTCCACACTCAGCACTTGCCCCCCCGGCACACGATCAGGCACAGGGGCCTTATAACGGTTCATGCGAAACCCATCAGGCAAGGGCACTGTGGCAACACAGGCAGAAACCATCAAAGTAAAAACGAGAACCAGCCTTTTCATTTTTTGCCCCCTTTCTGCATCAACCCCTTCGCCGGGTCATAGCCAATAATGGCAATGACAATAAACAATAGGGTCGCAGCACAAGTAATACCCAATGCCTCAGGGTTAAATTTACCATAAAGGGCAAAGCGGATCATCTCCACCGCATAGGTAAAAGGATTGACGTGACAGATTTGCACCAGAAACTCACTGGATTCTGCAATTTTCCATAACGGATACAGGGCAGAAGACAGAAAGAACATGGGGAAAATGACAAAATTCATAATCCCGGCGAAATTCTCCAGCTGCTTGACCCAGGAAGACAGCACCATCCCCAAGGCCCCCAACATGACACCGGTTACAATCAACACCGGGAAAATGCGCACATACCCATCCAGCGGCAATTCAATTCCAAAAGAAAACGCAATTGCCAGAAAGACATAGACTTGCAAGATGGAAACCAGTGCCCCGGCGATCAGTTTGCTTGATAACAAAAACCAGCGCGGCATGGGGGATGTCATCAGCACCCGCATACTCCCCATTTCCCGGTCATACACCATGGAAAGGGAGCTTTGCATGCCATTAAACAACTGGATCATCCCCAACAGGCCGGGGATAATATAAACCTCATAGGTGATATAGGTTTCATAAGGCGGGATGATCGAAACCCCAAGCGCAGCACGAAACCCTGCGGCAAACACAAACAGCCACATCAAAGGGCGTACAAGGGCGGCAAAAAACCGCTCACGCTGTTGTAAAAAACGCAATAACTCGCGTGTCACCACCCCTGAAAAACAGACCCAATATTGGTTCATAAGGCCCCCTTGTCTTGCGTAAAATTCACAAAGGCAGCTTCCACAGAGCCATATTCACCACAAAGCTGTTCAACTGAATTTGTGGTTTTAATCTCCCCCTGATGCAGGATCACCACATCATCGCCCATTGCAATTTCATCAATCAAATGGGTTGCCCATAAAACGGCGATATTGTCATCGCGACAAAGCTGATGGACATGTTCCACAATATTTTTGCGTGTAGGCACATCCAGCCCGACGGTAGCTTCATCAAGGAGTAGGATTTCCGGTTTATGCAGCAAGGCACGTGCGATCTCCACCCGGCGTTTATGCCCCCCATTCAGCTGGCGGACCTTTTCATGGCGACGTTCAAACATATCAAGGCGAGTGAGTTCCTTTTCAATCCGCTCATTGGTTTCTTTGCGCGCCAAACCATGAAGAGAAGCTGCATATTTCAGGTTTTGCACAACAGTTAGGTCCAAATCCAGCGTGGTTTGCTGGAACACCACCCCAATCCTGGCCAATGCCGAACGGGTCTGCTTGCTGATATCCACCCCATCAATACACAGGCGACCTTCCTGCGCAGAAATCAGAGCTGTTGCAATCGAAAACAGGGTGGATTTCCCCGCCCCATTGGGACCGAGTAATGCCGTCACCCTGCCCTTTTGCAAATCAAAACTGATTGAACGCAAAGCGGCCTTCCCATTCCCGTAAGAATAGGAAAGCCCCTCTACCTGAAATACAGACCCGTTTTTTTGTGTCATTTACGGCTTCACCGCCACACCCCAAGGGTAGCGCCCAACTTTAACAGACTTAATCGCCTTGAGCGTATCCACATCCACCAATGAGATATCCCCGCTAACCCCATTGGTGGTCAGCAATTGTTTTTCACCGGGCAGGAATTCCATATGCCAGACCCGACGGCCTACAAGGATATATTTTTCCACCTCAAAAGTCTTGCGGTTGACCACAGCCACATGGTTTGCCGGGCCAAGCGCGATAAAGGCATATTTGCCATCAGATGTCAGGCGCATGCCCACAGGCTGCACGCGGTCTTGGTGAATGCCCTTGATGGCAAACTTAATCTTTTTCTTAATGGTGAAATTTTCCGTCTCAATCACAGAGACCGTCCCACCGATTTCAGAAGATGCCCACAACAGGCTGTCATCCTGTTCAAACACGGCATAACGCGGGCGTTGGTCAACCAGTGTATTTTCAAACAGCTCATTTTTCGCTGTATCAATCCAATGGACCATATTGGTGGTTTCTGATGTGGTAATCGCCCATTTACCATGATGGCTAACGGCCATACCTTCTGGTTCCACCCCCACATCAATCTGGGCCAGAACCTCAGAACTTTCCACATCCACCACGGTTGTCAGCGCATCATCTTCATTAGCGATATAAAGGCGGCGGTTATCTGGATGCAGTGCAAACAATTCCGGGTCCGCCCCTGAGGGCAATTCCCCAATTTTCTTTTCCGTTGCCGTATCATAAACTTCCACCGTGTCATCATCAGATGTACAGATGAACAGCTTTTTATTATCCTTGCTTAAAATAATCCCGCGCGGGCGTTGACCAACTTCGATTGTGCGCACCACTTCCATGGTTTTACTATCCAAAATGGAAACCGTATCGTCTTTTTCGTTAGAGACATAAATGGTCGCCGCCGTTGCCATGGTAGAGGCCATCAAGGTAGCACTAAAAGCGGATAAAAAGAGTTTCTTCATTGTGATGAATCCATTTTACAAGTCGTTTCCGGCTGATCAAAGCCAAGGGTATCAAGTTCATTTGATTGATGCATAAAGCCTTCCAGCGGCGGTTGTGCCACCAGCGAACGCGCAGCCGTCACCGCAACAGGTTGGCGCAATTGCCCACTCCAGCTGCGATAAGACAGTTTACGCCCCTTAAAGGCTGCCAGTTCAAATTCCGATCCACGGATATAGGCATTGAGTGTTTTATAATCGTTTGATTTGGTGCGCGTTGCCGCCTCACCAATCGTGCGCACCGCCGCCCAGGCCGCATAATCACGCCCGATCATGCGGCGTTTGGCTTTTTTATAAAAACGTTTTTGAAGCTGGGCTGCGCCCCATTGTTCCACCGTCCAGTACCAGGCCGTGGGAAATAAACCTTGCGTGCCAGCCACCGGGCGCGGATCAAAGGTGCGATACATCATATATTCCCCAAAATCGCCCAACTCATCAGCCACCATCAACACATCATAGTCTTTGCCTTGCGTTAAAAGCGGGACTTCGGCCTGGGCCGTGCGTCGTGCATCACGTCCGCCATCCCATTTCTTATCGACAACAATCTTGGCACCAAATTTTTTGGCAGAACGTTTCAAGGAGGCTGCAAACAGCTGATCGCCTTCGCGCTGCCCGGCAATCAAAAACCATTTATTCCAGCGTTTCTTGACCAGATATTGCGTCAAGGCATCGGTTAACATGGCACGGGAAGGAATGGTATGCAGGACGCGTTTGTCACAAGCATTCTGGCGTAAATCATTGGCCTGTGCCTGCACATTAAAGAACAGAACATCTGTCTCTTTTACCCCGTCCACAACCTTCTTGAAAACCTTGGCAGGCAGGTCAAGGATCAGCAGTTTATGACCTTTGTCGATCATCGCTTTTACCGCAGCAACCGCATCTTCATCTTCGCGCAGGCGGGCATCTTCCACACTGAAAGACTGCTTTAAAAAGCGCCCTGTCGTGTTGTTATCTTTCAGGGCAACCTTCACCCCTTGCCACCCCAGATCATCAGGGCGTTCTTCAATATTGGAGAGAACCGGCGGCATTTCCATTTCCTGCGAAACATAAGCCATCCGGATATCTAACTTATCCTGTGCCCATGCACTGCTTACCATGGTTAGAAACAGGGCCAAAGCCCCACTTAATAAAGAACGCATTAGGTCCTCAAATTTACAACTTTCATTTCAGCTATTAGAGCAACGCATGACAGACCCTACAACTCTACCTTTGTCGAATGGAACCATACAAACCATCTTGATAAAGTTTGTGAAAATGAAATAACTAACTTTGAAAACAGGACTCAGATATGTTTGTCAAAAAACGCCTTCTTTCTTTTGCTGCCGCCTTCACACTGGGTGCCGTCGCCCTGACTTCCATGGCTGATGCCAAAGGTTATCTGGCACGTAAATCCGTTGAACTGCCCGATCTGGTTCTGGGCACAGATGAAGCGGGCTATCAGGTCAGCACAAAGGAATATAACCTGGAAACAGGCAAGTCCTATGCGCTTAAAATCATCAGCTCCGGACGTAAAGAATATGCGATGACAGGCGATGATTTCTTCAACTTCATCTGGCTGCGCAAAGTCGAAGCAGGTGGTATGGAAATTAAGGCCACACATCTTTATGAACTGGAATTTGAAGATGAAGGCGAAGCTGAAATTTACTTCGTGCCGATCAAGCCGGGTAAATACATCCTCAAGGCTGAAGGTCTTGAAGCAAAAGGTACATTCACAACAATCAATGTGAAATAATGCCAAAACGTTTCACGGCCCTCATCACAGCAGCCTTACTTGCCTGCCTCCCTTCCATATCTGAGGCAGGCAGTATTGTGGTGCACAATAACTCAGCCCATAAGATCAAGGTGGCCTCTATTGGGGGCAGTGGAACTGTTGAGCCAAACAGCAGCAAGACCATTGACTTCAAAAACGAAGAAAATGGCGCAGATATTAACATCTGGTGGCTTAAGAACGCACGGGAACTCTGCCAAATCTACACCCCATGGGACCGCACCATCCGGGTGAGTGGGAAATACACCATTGCCTGCCTTTCCAGAAATTGAATAACTCGTCCGAAAGTCGAATATGAAAAGTTTTTTGCACGTGCTAACTTCAAATCATCGAGCAGCTAAAATCCCTAACCGTTCGATCTATGACGTCACAAGTTTTTTGACACTCATAGCCTCCCTGTTAATACTTGTATGCGCAAGTCCACGCGTTGGGCTTGCGCTTTCTTTTGATGAAATTCAGGATAAAGGCGAAATCATCATCGCCGTTTACCGCGACTTCCCACCCTTTTCCTATAAAGAAAAAGGTAAGATGAAAGGCGTGGATGTGGATATCGCTAAACATATCGCCCAAAAACTTGATGTACGCCTCAACCTAATTGAACAAACAGCCGATGAAAGCGTCGATGATGATTTGCGCAATGCCGTCTGGAAAGGCCATTATCTAGGAGGGCTTGTAGCTGATGTGATGCTGCATGTGCCTTATGACAGCCAGCTTGCCAAACGTAACGACCTTGTGGTGCTGTTTGGCCCCTATTATCGCGAAGACATGGTACTGGCTCGTGATATCAAAAAGGTCGGCAAGGATGCTACACTGGCCGTGTACCGTTATGAAAAAATCGGGGTGGAGCTGGATTCACTGGCTGATATGTATCTGTCCGGGGCCTTTGGTGGCACTATTCGCAAGAATTTAGTCCATTACACCACGACCTATAAAGCGGCTGATCACATGATTGCCGGGGAAACTCACGGGCTAATGGGACCACGCAGCCTTGTAGAAGGCGCTATTGGTTCCCATAAAGATAAATATGATATCGGCAAAGTCCCCACACCGGGCCTGATCAAGGATAACTGGCTGATTGGAGCCGCTATTAAAAACACCTACCGCCAATTAGGGTACGCCGTGGGCGACATCATCGGTGAGATGGTGCGCAGCGGCAAGATCAAAGAAATCTTTGAAAAGCATGGATTGAGCTACACCCCGCCACCAGACAGTTTTTACAATTAAGGAATCGTGTGATGAAACGCTTTCTTGCCAGCACCATCATAAGCCTTTGTGCCCTCAGTCATGCCCATGCAGGCTCTATCCCCAAAGACCCCTGGCAATCACCCATGTGGGAATATTTGGCAGCCGAAACCTTTGGCAAAACCGCTGATATCCGTGTGGATGAACGCATAAAGATCTATGCGCCCTTAAATGCTGAAAGCAATTTCACCGTACCCGTCTCTGTGGATGCCAGTGGGATCAAAGGGGTGGAAGAGATTGTGCTTTTGACCGACCTCAACCCCTTCCCCATTGCCGCACGTTTTTATCCAAAATCGGCCAAAGCCTATTTCGCCACGCAGGTGAAGCTTAATGAAGGCAGCGTCATTCACGCGGTTGCCAAACTGCCAGATGGCAGCTGGGCCATGAGCGGGACATTTGTCTGGGCCCAAGGTGGGGGCTGTGCGGCCCCCAGTGTGCAAATGGCATCCTCAGACTGGTCTGATCATTTACTGGAAGTTCAGGCCAAGGTCTGGCCGACAGATGATAATCACAACCGCCTGCGCCTGCGTATTCGCCACCCGATGGATACGGGCCTCTCGGGCAATGTGGCGACCTTCATTTTAGAAGAGGTCAATGTCTATGATGCAGAAGAAAACCTGCTGACCCGATTTGAACCGAAAGAACCCATCAGTGAAGACCCGATCTTTACTTTTGAGCTGCCAAAAACAACGGGCAACCTGCGCATCACCGGGCGCGATAACAATGGCAATGAATTTGATGTGAAGGTGGCAACACAATGAAATTTCTCGGCGCACTGATTGCACTGTTTCTCTATTCACAAACGGGTCTAGCAAAGGAGTTAACCTACAACCTGACCCCGATAGAGGTCGCCAAAGATGTTTATTTTTTCATGGGGGAAAAACAATATTTCAGCCGTGAGAACGGGGGGAACATTGTCAATACAGGCTTCATCATTGGCACAGATAGTGTGATCGTCATTGATAGCGGCCCCTCTCTTCGCTATGGCAACGAAATGAAACGCGCCATTGGCAAAATCACGCCCAAACCTGTACGCCACCTGATTCTCACCCATCATCACCCGGATCATTTTTTCGGTAACAGTGCCTTTGATGGGGCGGATATCTACGCCTTGCCAGAAACCCTTCAAGCCATGAAAACCGAAGGCGATGGCCTGTTGGAAAATATGTTCCATATGGTCGGTGACTGGATGATGGATACAGAAATCAAACTGCCCAATAAAACGGTCAATGTCTCAAAAGCCAGCATGGCGGGGCGCAATTTACGCTTTATCCCGCTGCAAGGTCATACGGTTGGGGATTTGGCCATTTTGGATGAACAAACAGGTACACTCTTTGCCGGTGATCTGGCTTTTTATGAACGCACGGCCACCACGCCGCATGCCCATCTCCACGATTGGTATGCCTCCCTTGATATCTTAATGGACATTCCTTTTAAGACGGTTGTTCCCGGTCATGGCCCTATTGACCGGGATGGGCGCTCCCTGCGTCAGACATTGGATTATCTGCAATGGCTGGAAACCGTCTTAAAAAACGCGGCACAAAACGGATTGGAAATGACAGAAGCCATGCGCCTTGATATCCCGGACCGTTTTCAACAGCTTGCCCTTCATCGCGATGAGTTTCAACGTTCTGTCTCGCACCTGTGGGCGGGCATTATGAAAGAAACCCTGCCCCTGCTTCCTTCTGAACTCGACTAAAGTCGAATACGGTTTTGACTTAAATCAACGCGTAAAAAACCAAATTCGACTTTTTGCCAATTGTTCAAAAAGCCCCCGTTTTCCCATACTGAAAAATATGGGAGAGGCATTTTCTCTACTGACTTTATTTAAGATTTTTAGAACCCCATGAAAGGGAGATGTGGATGAAACGGGCATTATTGGCCACAGCTGCTGTAAGCATGCTTGCGGTATCTGCTTTTGCAACAGACGCCAAGGCTGGCGTCACAAATGATGAAATTCTCAACGACCATAAAAACACCAAACAGGTTGTTACAGATGGTATGGGCCTGCAAGCACAACGCTTCAGCCCGCTGAACCAGATCAACAAGAAAACCATTTCCAAGCTGGTTCCAGCCTGGAGCTTCTCTTTTGGTGGTGAAAAGCAACGCGGTCAGGAAGCGCAGCCGCTTGTGGCTGATGGTGTGATGTATGTGACGGGTTCTTACTCTCGCATGTTCGCCATCGACGTCAAAACAGGTGAAGAACTGTGGCAGTATGATGCGCGTCTTCCCGATGGCATCATGCCATGCTGTGACGTGATCAACCGCGGTGCGGCCCTTTACGAAGACATGGTTTACTTCGGCACACTGGATGCAAAAATCGTCGCACTGGACGCCAAGACAGGTAAGGTAAAGTGGAAAAAGAAAGTTGGCGATTACAAAGCCGGCTATTCTTTGACAGCCACACCGCTGATCGTTGAAGGCAAGGTTGTGACAGGCGTTTCCGGTGGTGAATTCGGTATCGTCGGTAAAGTTGAAGCCCGCGATGCGAAGACTGGTAAACTGGTTTGGTCACGCCCGACTGTTGAAGGCCACATGGGGACGCTCAATGGTAAAGAGAGCACCATGACAGGTACGAAAAACGCGACCTGGCCGGGTGACATGTGGAAATACGGTGGTGGTGCAACTTGGCTCGGCGGCACGTACGACCCTGAAACACGCCAGCTGTTCTTCGGTACAGGTAACCCCGCGCCGTGGAACTCCCACCTGCGTCCTGGCGACAACCTTTACACAGCATCCCGTCTGGCCATCGACATTGATACAGGCGAAATCAACTGGCACTATCAAACAACACCGAACGACGGTTGGGACTTTGACGGTGTGAACGAAGTTGTGTCTTACAACCTTGATGGCAAGAAACTGGCAGCAACCGCTGACCGTAACGGTTTCTTCTACGTTCTGGACCGCACAAACGGTAAACTGCAAAATGCAACACCGTTTATCCGTGACATCACATGGGCAAAATCTATCGACCTTAAGACAGGTCGCCCGAACTACGCATCTGATGGCCGTCCGGGTAACCCGGCTGACACCAAAGATGGTAAAAAAGGCAAGTCCATCTTCTCTATCCCGTCCTTCCTGGGTGGTAAAAACTGGATGCCGATGGCTTACAGCCCGAAAACAGAAATGTTCTACGTCCCCTCAAACGAATGGGGCATGGACATCTGGAACGAGCCGGTATCCTACAAAAAAGGTGCTGCTTACCTCGGTGCTGGTTTCACCATCAAACCGTTGTTTGAAGATTACATCGGTTCTTTGAAAGCGATTGACCCGCGTACAGGTAACATCAAGTGGGAATACCGCAACAACTCCCCGCTTTGGGGTGGTGTCATGACAACGCCTGAGCTGGTTTTTACCGGCACACCGGAAGGCTACCTGAAAGCGTTTGACGCACAAACAGGTAAAGAAGTTTGGAAATTCCAAACGGGTTCCGGCATCGTGGGTTCCCCGATCACTTGGGAACAAGATGGCGAACAGTATATCTCTGTTGTCTCAGGTTGGGGCGGTGCTGTTCCGCTCTGGGGTGGCGACGTAGCTAAACGCATTAAAAACCTGAACCAAGGTGGTAGCGTTTGGGTCTTCAAACTGGTCAAGTAAGACGTAAAAGCTACAGGCTTTAACTACGTTGTTTGAAAGAGGGTGGTACCAAAGTCGGGTATCACCCTCTTTCTTTTTTTAACCAACCCCAGTGATTTCTGGTAAAATGACCTGACTTGCGATACAACTGGTGTTAAATACCCAAGAAAAAATATCTTGCAGGAAGGCTGAACAACGTATGTATAAATTTCTTGTCGCTGATGACCATCCCCTGTTTCGCGATGCCTTGAAACAGGTCATTGACGGACGCTGGGATGATGCGGAAATCGTCGAAGTATCCGATCTCGATTCTGCTCAAGAAGTGGCACAAAATGATGACGACCTGGATATGATCCTGCTGGATCTGAACATGCCCGGTGCAGAAGGTTTTTCCGGCCTGCTCAGCCTGCGTAATTACGCCCCGATGCTGCCTGTGGTCATCGTATCAGCTGAAGAAAGCCCGGATGTGATCCAGCGTGCCCTGACCTGTGGGGCGTTAGGCTTTATTCCAAAATCATCGTCAAAAGAACGTATTGGCGAGGCTATTCAGGCCGTTTTATCTGGTAATTCATTTGTGCCACCGGAACTGGCCGAAGCTATTGAAGAAAAACGTCGCTTGGATGATGAGTTACGGGAAAAAGCGGCCCTGCTCACACCTGCAGAACTCGGCGTTCTCAAACTGCTTACAGAAGGCAAACCAAACAAGATCATCGCGTATGAACTGGATATCAAAGAATCCACCGTTAAAGCGCATATCTCCCAGATTTTACGCAAACTCGGCGTTCACAGCCGCACACAGGCTGTTTTAGTCGCCAAAAACCTGACCTTTTAGGGGTGATGTCATCCTCGCGAATGCAGGGATCTCTATAAATCAGAAAGAGTTACGGAACGGGTCCATCTGCTCACCAGGATATTGTGCGTTAAATAAGCTGATCTCATCTTCAAGAATGATCATAAACCTGTAATATTTCCTCGACACTCGCATCCTTTTCAGCAGCTTCTTTCAAAGCTTGGGAATTCAAACTATTCGAGTTCGGCAAGCAAGTTGAAACCAGATCAACACAGCGATTATGAAAATCTGTGCAGTTTCTCTCATGTTCACTTGTCCCAACTTTTTCCTTCAAGTCAGACTACGCTAAATCGAAATGTTTAGTCACTCCGATTTTGTAAGCCAAGAAAACTAACATTTCGTGTGGCCCACCAAAGTGGGACACGTCACAGATCACGTCTTATTCTGCAGCATGTGAGGTTGGGCCTAGTTGGGAAAGGACGGTTTCTTTTAAGCCTTCTGACAAATTAGTTATGGAACCGACTTTCAGTTTTTTTCGGGCTTTTTCGGGGTTTCCCAGTGACATCTGGATATCGCCTCCCCTTGCAGGGTAGCGGTCAATCGACGGGGTAAAGCCTGCGATTGTTGCAATCGCTTTTGCCAACTGGTTGATGCTTGTCGTTTGTCCGGTGCAAACATTAAACACATCGGCTTCAGTGGTGGTTCGCTCCATTGCAGCGACGAGAAAACGCACGACATCACCGACATAGACAAAATCACGCACCTGTTGCCCATCTCCAAAAATTTTTAACGTCTTTCCAGCGAGCAACCGATCAATAAAAATGGATATCACACCGGAATAAGGTGATTTTGGATCTTGCCGTGGGCCAAAGACATTAAAAAAGCGCAAGCCTGTCGTCGGCACACCATGAATTAATCCAGCGACTTTTGCATGATATTCACACCCTAGTTTGTCAGCACCATAGGCACTTAGCGGGCGTGTACGATCTGTTTCACTTAACGGCACATTGGCATTATCCCCATAAACAGCAGCAGAAGAAGCATAGACAACCGGAACTTTTCGTATTCTAGCCACATCAAAAATATTGATGGTGCCGCTCAGGTTTACTTTATGTGTTTGCGGCCAATCTTCTATTGATTTTTCAACAGAGGCAATGGCGGCAAGATGAAAACAGCCGTCAACCCCAGCCATAGCCTTTTCAACATCCTGATAATCAGCTACATCCCCCACCTGTAAATCAATCCCATCCATCAAGTTTTCTCTTTTTCCAGTGCTTAAATTATCCAGCACCACAACTGAATGACCTCCTCTAAGGAGTGCCTCACATAAATGGGAACCAATAAACCCACATCCGCCAGTTACCAGATATTTTGCCATTTTTTTCTCCTTTGAATATGTTTACTCAAGGAATTGCAAATGGCTTGCCACAACATAAGATATTGATATAAAAAGAAATTACAAAAGAAACTTCTCAAAATCATCTCGCAAAATTTAAAACGAGTCGCATTCTGAGAAAAATAAACTGGCAACAAATTTGCTGGTTATCTCCCAACACTCATTCATTACGGGAGATTTCCAATGGACAAATCACAACAAACAATCTGGCAACTACTCGATAGTCGCCAACCTGGTGGTATTGAAAGCCATATTCTTGAACTTTGCATCGGCTTGAAAGAGGCTGGCTGGGCTGTCAAAGTCGTTTTTTTGACAGATTATGGTCGCCATCCCCTCAAAGAACAGCTTGGGGCTCATTCCATTGCCTATAAATGTCTGGACGGTAAAGCAAACAGCCTATGGGAAGCCCTGTCAGATGAAAAACCACTGGTCCTTCATACCCATGGTTATAAGGCCGGTTTTTTAGGACGGTTTTTTGGCAATTTTCACCGCGTTCCGGTTATTTCTACCTATCATGCCGGGGAAGAAACCAAAGGGAAACTGGCGCTTTATACTTTTTTGGACCGCCTGAGTGCACCACTGTCCACCCCGATTGCGGTAAGCAAGCAAATTGCAAAGAAACTGCCCAAAAAAACCCACTGCATTAACAATTTCGTCTCAATCCCAGATCATAGCCCCACTCCTTATCAAGGTCGCGTGGCCTTTGTGGGTCGCCTATCAGAAGAAAAGGGGCCAGACCTGTTTTGCAAAATTGCCCAACGTAGCCCTCAGCTGTCTTTTCACCTTTATGGTGATGGTCCAATGAGAAAAGAGTTAGAAGAAACCTATGGCAATCACGTCACCTTCCACGGTCAGGTCAATATGGAAGACCATTGGCAAAACATTGACCTTTTATGCATGCCATCGCGCTTTGAAGGGCTTCCAATGGCGGCACTGGAAGCGATGGCTAGATCCATTCCTGTCTTAGCCTCAAATGTCGGGGCCTTTCCCGTCTTGATTGAGCAGAACCAAACAGGCTGGGTTCTGCCTTTAGAGCAATTATCCGAATTCAACACAGCCCTAAACCATTGGCACCATATGGATACACACTTGCGCCAGATGATTGGGCAAACAGCACGTCAGAAAGTCAAAGCCCTTTATAGCCCACAGGCTATCATCCCTCAGATCGAAGAAATCTACCTTCAAGCTGCAGGGGAATAAGATGACACCTGCACCTTATCCCCTGCTCACACTCTGGGCCTGTTTGATCAGTGCGCTCTACCGCCCTGTGGTCATTGATTTTGAAACAGGGGGACTGGCGCAGGTTCTCTCAAATGGTATGGGGGCAAACTATATTGTCTGGTTCTCCCTCCTTACCGGGACAATTTTGCTGAAAAGGCACCCTATTCATATCCCAGTTACGGTTTTATGGCTGGCTTTGGCCTTGATGCTTTATCCATCGGCAACCTTGTCCTGGATTGCAGCCAGCTTCATTGCCCTGCACCTGTTTCTTTACAGCCACAAAAGCATGGCTGCCCTTCTGTTACTCGCGGCATGCCTCAGGGAACCGCTAACAGCTGTTCTAATGAAAATTTTTGCCGGAAACATTCTCGGTTTTGATGCGCTGTTAGCCAACATAGCCTTAACCCTTATGGGGCAAAATGCCTTGTTAAACTCAAACATTATCATGGTAGATGCTGCACAGCCCCTCTTAATTTTGACGGGCTGTTCCGTCTTTGCCAACCTGTCCTACATCAGCCTTTTATGGTTGAGCCTTCATGTCTTTTTTGACTGTAAGATCACCCCGACAAGCTGGATTTTATTGATAGGGGTAACTGGTTTAACCTTGGCCTCAAATGCCTTTCGCCTTGCTCTCATGACCCCATCCCAGGAAGCCTACCTTTTCTATCATGATGGGATGGGCAGTCAATTTTTTGAATGGGGATTAATGGTTCTGAGCCTTATCATCATCGTCGGGGGGTGCCATTATGCCAAACGTCCATAAACCCTACCTATTCTTGTTGGTTCTGGTCTTTTCAACGTCGCTCTATTTCAAGACATCAGGGTCTGTTCCATCGACAGAAACAGAAAGTTATCAACTGGATCACAACGACCTGACCCTGACCAACAGTATAAAGCCGGTGAACCGAGGCAATTTCACCATTCATTTTTATGAAAGCCAGTCCTGTCTTGGCCTGCTTGCAGTCATCGCCCTGAATAAAAATGAAGAAGGGGCTGCGATTTTAGCCTATTACCTGAAACGTCCCCTGTCTGATATTCAATTTATATTCAAAGGCAAGGTTTATAATCATTTTCCCGCCTTCTCTTACTGGCTATCTTCTCTTCACCCGTGGCAAGCCCCCTCTTATGTATGGGCCGTTAAAGAATTTGGCCGTTGCAAATTGATAGAGAACATTAACTGGGCACACATTTAAACTCTCATTTTGCGATTTTCTCATTTTGCAACATTGAAATCCCCCCTTTATTCGCTGAAATTTCTGGCATGAGCCTTGCGCTAATCTCTTTAAACAAACAAGGAGGTTTCCATGCGTATGACTTATCACCTCGCCGTCTCTAGCATCGGCATTGTCTTTTTCACTCAAGTTGCCCAGGCCCAGGAAGCAATTACCCATGTGGAATTGGAAGACGGTTTGCTCTCCTCCATCCAAACTGCCCTGCCCGAACGCAGCAACGTGGATATGGATTTTCTCAACCCGTCCTACGACCCCACCATCCGCTTTAGTCAGGACACTCAAGTTGGTGTCACCTTTATTGATGAGGGTGCTGGTTATCGCAACAGTCTGGGATATTTCACCTTTAATGATAACACGTTTGACAATCTCTCCTTTGGCGATATCGACACCAACAACAACGGTATGGTGACGATTGGGGAACTGTCGAACCTGAATGGTGTGAACACTGGCATGATTTTCAATAATGCCTCAAAAGCGGGTGGTGGTGGAAACTTGCGTGCCGGAGACACCGTTGTTTTGGGGGGTGGAACAGCCATTGCCAATGGCACGGATTTCTCCATGGAAAATGGCACCACTTTTTCTTCGGGCACCAATATGGGCTTCTTCCTGTTGCAAAACGCCTATTCCCGAAGCGGCGTGAACGAAAATGCCATGACGATGTATAGTGTTGACTTCCTCAATCCGGAAAATACCGCCAGCGCGACTTATGATGATGTTGCAGGAAATTCCCGTCACGTCGCCATGATGTTTACTGATTATGAACAAGACGAACTGGTACTGGCCTATGAAGACCTGTATCGCAATGCCTACAGCGACGAAGATTTCAATGATGCAGTCTTTCGCATTCGTACCGATCCTGTTGAGGCCATATCAGGTACAAATGTCACCATTATGGCAGCTCCAGCCCCCGGACTGGGGGGCGGTTTGGCCGGATTAATTGGCCTCACGGGTGTTTTTGCCCTCACTCGCAGAAAACGGAGTGATGATCAATGACACTCCTTAAACGCCTGCCCCCCGCCCTGCAACAGTCTGCCATTTACGCACTGGCTCTAGCTGGAGCCAAAGGCATTTCATTATTGATGGTGCCGATTTTCACGCATTATCTTAGTCCAGCAGATTATGGACGTTTAGATGTTTTGCAAACATTGGCCGATATCCTGAGCATCATTATCGGGCTGGGGCTTGCTGATACTTTATTTAGATTTTGTAACGACGAGCGCCTTTCCAAAGCCGGAGAAACTGCCGCCCAGCTTTACGGGCTCGCCTGGGTGATTGCAATTTGTTCCTTTATCCTCACGCAACTTGCCGCCCCGCTGATTACCAAAGCCTTGCCCGGTAATATTACTCTCACTCAAACCCGACTGATCTTAACCAGCCTGTCTCTATCCGGGACGATCCTTGTCCCCCTTGCCTGGTTGCGTTTTAGAGGGAAAGCCTTTCTTTTCTTAGGCGGCAGTCTTGGGCGCACAACCTTTCAAGCCTTGCTTGCCACCCTGTTTTTGATGGCAGGCTTTAGCGTCACGGGTTTTGTCATGGCTGGCTTTATTGCCTGTGTCTCCCTCTCTCTATTCTTGGGATATATCCAACTTAAAGACACAGGCATTCGATTTAGCTTCACTGCCATAAAAACCTATGGTCCTTATGGGGGGCCACTGATTTTTGCAGGTTTTGCGGGCTTTATCCTGGGCAGTTTTGATCGCTGGATCTTGGCAGAAACCATCGGTACAGCAGAAATGGCCCAATATGCATTGGCCGCCAAATTCGGCCTGATTACAGCTGTCTTGATCCAACCCTACGATATGTGGTGGCATGCCAAACGCTTTAGTGTCCTGACCCAACCAAATGGGCCAGCTCGCTGTGCTCATTATTCAACGATTGCCATGATGGTCGTCTGTAGCGCCTCCCTCATCGTTTGTGCGATCTCACCGCTCTTAATCACATGGCTGACACCACAGACATATCACCAGTCTATAGCCTATGTGCCTTATCTCGTGTTATTTGCCGCCTTGCATAATCTGACACAGACATTGGGCTTTGGTATTTACACCGAAAAGACGACCCGCCTGCCCGCCCTGATTGACGGGGGTAGTGCCGTAATTGCCTTGATTGCCTATTTCAGTCTGATCCCACCTTTTGGCATTACGGGGGCCATTGGGGCCACCTTCATTGCTTTAAGCCTGCGTTTTCTGATCACCATCTTTATGGCACAAAAAACATATTATCTGCCCTATTCTATCTGGAAATTAAGCATATTTGCTGGATATAGCTTGCTTTCAGGGACCTTCATCAGTTTTGCCCCAAATATGCACTGGCAAACAGGTCTCGGGCTTTTGACCCTTAGTGGGGTCGCGCTGCTTGGCTTTTTATTCAACCTGATCACCTTTCCAGAGAAACGCCATGACCTTGCCGAGACTGCATAGGCGTTTTACGCAACTTTTATGTGCCCTTATCGGCTGTCTGATCATTTGGGGAGCGTGGCTGGTCCTGCCCCATCCAGTACTTGTCGTTGCCTTGGCCCTGGTTCCGGTGGTGGGTTTCATTGCCCTTAAATTCCCTTTTTTAATGGTCTTAGGCTTCGTTATTTTTTCTTTTTTCCGCATTCACGAAGTTTTCCCCCAACTTTATCCGCTACGCATTCCCCAGTTACTTGCCATGGGGACCCTGGCATCACTTGCCTTTAACTTCACCACCCAGCGCATTAAAATTTATTGGCGTGATGAACTGAGTGTTTTCATGATTTTTTTCAGCCTTGTCACCATAGGTGTCTTTCTTGCCACCAATCGCAGCGAAGCCATGGGCAGTTGGAGTGGGACCTACGTTAAAATCATGATTATGGTTTTTGCCATTGCCTGGCTGTCTCAGTCCATTCGCTCCTTTGCCATTTTGATATACAGTATGCTGGGGGCTGGCGTTGTGGTGGGGGCTGTAACCTTATCCAATAAAATCAAAGGCATCGGACTTGTCGAAGGTACACGGGTTACAATTGGGCGTGATATCGGTTCCATGCTAGGAGATCCCAATGACCTAGCCCTTGTTTTACTGTTCCCCGCCTCCTTTGCCCTTGCCCTAATCTTTACGCCTAAGTCAGGATGGCTGGCAAAACTTTGCGGTATTTTATGTTTCATAACCGTGCTCAGCGCCATCATCGCCACCCAAAGCCGAGGTGGCCTTTTGGGCATCACCGCCGTCATGTCGGTCTTTGGCTATCGTAAAATTAAAAACAAGGCATTATTCTTTTCCTTAGGAGGCATTGCCTTAGTCTGTCTTTTTATTCTTGCCGGTGTCAGTGATCGAGCCTCCGGCGGGGCACATGAAGAAGGCATTGATGAATCAGCCATGGGACGCATCCATGCCTGGAATGCGGCTATCGGCATGGCCTTACACCACCCTCTCACCGGGGTGGGGATTAATAATTTTCTATCCAATTATTATATGTATAGCGATTTTTGGGATGGGAAAAACCATGCGGTCCATAGCACATGGTTTGGTGTTTTGGCAGAAACCGGGCTTCTTGGTCTTCTGATCTTTTTAGGGTTGATTTTCCTGTTATTGCGCAATGGGCTAAACACCATGAACCGTTTACAAAACCACCCCAGCCCTATTGCCAATGCCATGGCACAGGCTGTTTTTGCCGGGCTCATCGGTTTTTGTACCTCCGGCACCTTCCTGACCATGGGATTTACCTGGCCTGTTTATATCCTGTTGTCCTTAAGTGTCGCAATTTCACATTTCGCACAATCTCATTCTCCTATTGCTTCGCAAAATGCGACAACCCCAACCACACAAAAACATAACACGTTGAAATAAAACAATTTTTAAATCGGCACGCTCCCTGCAACACCCTTTTCAGATCATTAATTCAAGGAGGTTCCCATGTGCGGCATTGTCGGCGCCATTAATGGCGGCACTGTAATCAACGACCTGTTATCCGGTCTCCACCGTGTTGAATATCGCGGTTATGACTCTGCAGGCGTTGCCATTCTTCACAATCAGGAAATTGCGCGTCGTCGTGCAGAAGGCAAACTGAACCAACTGGAAGAGCTTTTATTTAAAGCTCCACTGGATGGGGCCGCAGGCATCGGTCATACCCGCTGGGCCACCCACGGCATGCCCTGTGTTGCCAATGCTCACCCCCATGCCACAGCTCAAGTCGCTGTTGTCCATAATGGGATTATTGAAAACTTCAAAGATATTCGCGAGCAACTCACAGCCGATGGTCATGTGTTTGAAAGCGAAACCGATACCGAGGTCATCCCACATCTCATCACTCATTATCTTGCCAAAGGCATGTCTCCTGAGGCCGCCGTACAAGAAGCAATTGAAAAACTACGTGGTGCTTATGCACTGGGTGTCTTGATGCGTGATGACCCGGACCACCTTTATGCGGCACGCAAAGGTAGCCCTCTTGTACTGGGCAAGGCAGAACACGGGGCATATCTGGCATCTGACAGTATTGCCCTTTCAGAAAAAGCCAGTGAACTGATTTTCCTTCAAGAAGGTGACATGGCCGTTTTAGGGCGCGATCAGATTGAGATCACAGATATTTGTCATCGCAAGGTCAAACGCAAAGTTGCCACACGCACGACCACAAATGCCGCATGTGACAAAAACGGTTATGCCCATTACATGCTGAAAGAAATTCATGAACAGCCTGACGCCGTTGAAAAGACAGTTCAGGCCAATGCCAATGCCCTTTATGACAGCGCATTGGACTTTTCAGACCTTTCACGCCTGACCATCGTGGCCTGTGGCACATCCTTTTATGCCGCCAGTGTTGCGAAATACTGGTTTGAAAAATATGCAGACTTGCCCGTTGAAACGGATATTGCCTCCGAATTCAGATATCGCAGCCCCTATATGCCACAAAATGGGGCCGCCCTGTTTATTTCCCAATCAGGCGAAACTGCAGATACTTTGGCCGCGCTTCGTTATGCCAAAGATCAGGAACAAAAAATCATTTCCTTGGTCAATGTAGCGGACAGCAGTATTGCCCGTGAAGCAGATTATGTCTTCCATACCATGGCAGGTACAGAAATTGGCGTGGCCTCCACCAAAGCCTTTACCACGCAACTGACTTTATTGGCCCTGATCGCCCTTCAGGCAGGTCAACAACGCGGTGTTCTCTCCCATGACAAGGCGATGAAGCTGACACAGGAACTGGATGAATTGCCACAGGCGATGAAACGCCTGCTTACCTGCGACAGCGATACCCGCCATGTCGCACAGGAACTCGAACGCGCCAGCAACGCCCTGTTTATCGGACGCAACACCAGCTTTCCCATCGCCATGGAAGGTGCCCTGAAACTCAAAGAAATTTCCTACATCCATGCCGAAGGTTTTGGCGCAGGTGAACTTAAACACGGCCCGATTGCCTTGGTAGAACAAGATACCCCTGTGATTTCACTGCTGCCCAAGGATAGCCTTTATGAAAAGACATTATCCAACATTTATGAGGTTGAAGCACGCGGCGCACAAATCATCACCGTTGGACCAGAACCCATTGACGGCTTCCTTCATATTGATGTGGATGATATCGGCGAATTTTGCAACCCAATCCTTTATGCCCTGCCCATGCAACTCCTTGCCTATCACACAGCTGTTGTTCGCGGCACCAATGTGGACCAGCCCCGCAACCTCGCAAAATCGGTAACAGTCGAATGAGCACGTTACAAACATTCAAACAATGGGCGAAACATAGCCCCAGTCCGCTGGCACGTTTCGTCCGCACGCTCCATTCAAGCAGACAATCTTTGGAGATTCCGAAGGCATTCACAGTCCTCTATTCCCCTCTCTTCACTGTGCATCGGTCTCTTCAAACCTTGTTTGCCTGGATGGGGCAAACCTTCTACTCAACCCCCTTGTTTAAAAGCCAAATTCAGGGTACGGCCCAAAAGCTCAACCTATATGGGGGGCTCCCCCTCATCAGTGGCCCGCTTGACATTACCTGTGCAGACCGATGCCGCATTTCCGGGGCAACTACTTTTTCTGGACGTACATCCGCTACAAAAAGGCCACAGCTGAAAATTGGCAATAATGTCGGTATCGGCTGGCAAACCACCATTGCGGTCGGTTCCAGCGTCATCCTGGAAGACAATGTACGCATGGGCGGAAGAAACTTTCTGGCAGGTTATCCCGGTCATCCGCTTGATGCCCAAGAGCGCGCAGCAGGTTTAGCGGATCATGACGATCAAGTCGGAGATATCATTCTTAAAAAAGATGTCTGGATTGGAACAGGGGCGATGATCATGGCCGGTGTCACCATTGGGGAAGGCACCATTGTGGCAGCAGGCAGTATCGTAACGAAACCCCTACCCGCCCACGTCTTGGCGGGGGGAAACCCTGCACGCGTGATTAAGCAATTACCCAAAACAGAATGGGAGGCCGCCCAATGAAATCCGACCTTATTGTTTTTGGTGAAGATTGGGGTGGTCATCCCAGCAGCACCCAGCATCTTGTGAAATACCTCTCTCAGAACCGTAAAACCCTTTGGATCAATTCCATCGGTCTTAGACGTCCGCGCCTTTCTTTTAAGGATGTGAAACGCTTTCTTCATAAAGGCCGTGCTATTTTCCATAAAGGAACAGCACAGAAAATTGAAGGCCCGCGTGACGTTATCGCCCCCAGAGCCTTTCCGTGGCCGGGGAACCCACTGGCCAAACTCTGTAACAGATTGGTTTTGGCCCGTCAGTTGAAGGAGAAACTCAATGAACATGAAATTTCCAAACCAATTTTCTGGACCTCCCTACCAACAGCAGTTGATGTCCTTGAACAATTCGATAAACAAGCTGTGGTTTATTACTGCGGCGACGATTTCGGCGCGTTGGATGGCGTCGATCACGCCCCCGTCCTGGCCTGCGAAAAACGATTAGTCGATCAAGCTGATTTGATTTTAGCCGCTAGTGAAAAGCTGGCTGCGAAATTCCCAACAGATAAAACCTTTGTGCTGCCCCATGGTGTTGATTTCAATCTTTTCTCAACACCCGCAGCCTGCGCACCGGAATGCCGAACAAAACGCCCCATTGCTGGATTTTATGGCAGCATTTCCCCTTGGGTTGATATCGCCTTGATTGTGGAAACCGCCCTGCGTCTCCCTGACTGGGATTTCATGCTGGTCGGTCCTGTTAAAACGGATGTTTCCCCCCTGCTCCATCTGCCTAATGTGAAACTGGTTGGGCCCAAGTCACATGATCAACTGCCCTGTTATGTGCAACACTGGCAAGCCGCCTTGCTGCCTTTTAAAGACAATGAACAAATCAGGGCCTGCAACCCATTGAAGTTACGGGAATATCTTGCAACTCCGACACCTGTTGCGACCACAGACTTTCCGGCCATTGCCCCTTATCGTGAAAAGCTTAATATTTTTTCAGATGCAAAGGGCCTCGCTGAAATTTTGGAAAATATACGCCCAAACCCGGCACAACATTTATTGGTTCAAGATGAGAGCTGGACCCAGCGCGCTCAACAAGTCGACGATCTTCTGGGCATTTGGGACTGTGCATAATGTTGTTATATGTCCTCCTTGCCCTGATGCTCAGCCTACCCGCCCATGCACAGGACAGCTTGATCAAAAATTACGACATAGCCCCACGGCCACAAGCCCAAAGCTATTATGAGATCCGGGGGATTAACCCGACAGAGGAGCCGCAAATTGTCGTTATTCGCATGTCTGATCGAAGAAATGCTCCTTATCACCAGCGGGTAAATGAAGAACGTTGGGTCTTGCCTGGCCCCTTTCACTTGCTGTTTCAACCCAGTGCACTTCAAACACCATCCGGGCGTTTCCTAAATTTGTCAGAACTACAGGAAACCAAAATTTTTAGTCCGGCAAAGCTGAACTTCACAAATCTGCGCCCCCTTACCCCAGAAAAGCCCCCCTTTGCCTTTGATTTTGGCCCCACTCCTTCCCCCATTTTCAATGGGTTTCGCCCCATTACGCCTCAATCCCCTGAAATTACAGGAGGAACACCCAAAGCTTTCATTCGCAAAGGGGCCGATAGTCTCATCCGGGATGGGATCAAGGGTATCACCCGGTTTGAAATCCCCCTGCCCAATGGTCGCTGGCAAGCCTACCTGTGGACAGAAGATATTGGAGAATGGGAAACTCTTCCCTCCCTTTATGAACGCAGGGTGCGTATCAATGGAAAAGATATCTCCCATCTTCGCCAGAACCATCAACAATGGGTAAAATCACGCTACCTCCAAGGTCAGAAGGATCTGGGGACAACACCATGGGAGAGTTTCGGCAAAAGGCGTGGTGGCTTGCTTAAAACAAGCCTGATTGTCAGCAATGGTCATTTCAAACTGGAACTGGCGGGTTCAAATGCACAGGCCACCACACTCACCGGCCTGCTGCTTGAGCCACAAGGCAGTGATTTTTTCGCAAAAGTCGAAGGTTTTCGCAAAAACTGGTTTGAAAAACGCTGGCCCTACCTTGAAGAACAGAAAGAACGTCAAGCCTCACGACCTTCCTCCCTCGTTGCTTTTGCCGGAGAAACGCTTTTTATTCCAAGCCAAGATAAACAACCACGCCCACTCCCGACAATTAAGGTGACAAACTACGCAGTCCAGGTCGCTTTTCACCGCACAACCCCCAACAGTGGGCTGTTAGTCAAGCGATCAAAACGGTTTGCCCCCACACAAAAGAGTAAACAAGGCTATCATCGTATCGACATTTCACCGTCCACCCCGGCAGGAACCTATGATTTAGGGGGGCTCAAAATCCATGTGGTGGCACAGACTAAACCGACTTTACAAAAATCAATCGGTATTTATCTGGAACCCCCGCCCCATTTAAACAGAGCTGATGAGATCAATATGCAGGTTTGGTGCGATCTGGATTACCTGCGTCGTTTGGGTTTAACCGCCATCGCTCCCCCCTTTTCAAAAAACATCATTGCCGATTATCAACGTGCCACATCCTTTGGTTTTCGCGATATTCTCGCCTATACCCCCATGAAGCACACCATCACTGAAGTACGCCACGCCTTACACAGTCGTCAAATTGATCAACTGATTCTTTCAATTGCCGATGAACCCTCCAACCCGGCACAAGCCCAAAACATCAAGCGGCTGTCTGATTTTTTGCAAAATGAGACTCCTTTTGCAAAACGAGCAGGGCATCTCAACAATCCAAAAGATAAAAAACACCTCAAACATCTGGATTTCGTCTTGGTCAACAGCGGTTTTGGTGTAGATGGACGTGATATTTCAAGGCTGCGGAACCAAGGAAAGACCCCTTGGTTTTACAATATGGAAAACATTCGTTTGGCCGCAGGTTTCTATCTTTGGCGCACAGGTGCGCAAGGCTTCCTGCAATGGCATGGCCGGATGCCAACAGCTGATCCTTATGATCCCACCGATGGTCGCGAAGATGATGTACAAATGCTCTATCCCAGTGATACCGTCTGTTCCCAACAGGTTGAAATTGATATTTCCCTTATAGACATGATCAGGGGCCTGTCAGATTTACGCTGGCTCACCTGGCTGGATCAAGCCGCACAGACCCATTTGGAGGCACGGCTGATGAAAAAGCAGATCATGAAACGCATTCCCCCCATCTGGAAAAAGGCACAGTCCCTGCCTGCTGAACATTGGCACCTTTTACGTAACGACATTCAAAAACTGGCCCTTGCCTTGCAACAGTAACCTCAGAACCAAAACTGAGGTGCAAAATGAGAAAAACGCTAACGCTCACTCTTCTGGCAAGTCTTTTAAGTGGTTGCATCATGTCTGGCCCTATGGCCTTGCTGCCCCCAACGGCGAAATATTTGTTATGGAACAGCAATGACAAACCAGATGAAGAAAGCCGCCAGCCAATCTCCGTACAAGATCTGTTGAAAAATGCGCGCAAATTTTCAACCAAAAGCGCCCCACCAGCCAAAATTGAAATCGCTTATGATGATTACACCTTAACCGATGACAAAATTGAAGCCTTTATCCGTTTAAATTCACTCATTCTAAATATGACCTGTGGTCCTTATGAATATGGTTCCCCCCTCAATGCCGCAACCATGGCCCTGCGCACCTGCGGAGCAATCAAACGCCAATTAACAGATCGCGGCCTGAAATTAAATGTCCAGTTTGACCCGGAAGGGCCAAAGGGTAAGGCAATCCTCATCCCCGTTACAATGCGTGAGGGTAATGATGCGTAAAGAACTTGTTCGTCATATTGCCATCATTTTATGGGCGGCCTGGAGACGTAGATATCTGATCTGCATGCCTATCCTGATCATGCCATTTTTAGGATTGGCCGTTGGTATTTTGTCCCCCAAGAAATATGAAACCTACACCACCATTCTTATTCAGGAAACCGCCAAGCAAAACCCGTTTTTGGAAGATTTGGCTGTGGCGACCAACTTGAAATCCCGAATGGAAGCTTTGAATGCCTTGCTCCACAGCCGCCATATCCTGACCGAGGTTGCCTTCAAGCTGGGGCTGATTAACAAGGAAATGGATGAAACCCAGCGCCGCCGTGAAATTGCCCAACTTTCAAAAGCCCTAAGAAGCCGCTTGGTTGGCGAAGACCTGATTAAAATCACCTATACCTCCAATACCCCCAAAGGGATGGCAGAAACACTCCAACTGGTCAGTCTGCGCTTTGTAGAACGGGTCATCGCCCCACAGCGTTCGTCCATTATGCAATCTGAAACTTTTCTACAAAGCGAACTTGAAAAACGTCGTACTGACCTGAATGAAGCAGAAGCCCAACTCGCCGAATATAAAAGCAAATTCGCCAGTGAATTACCCGAACTTCACAGCGCAAATGTCACACGTTTAAGTCATCTTCGCGCCCTTTTGGCAGAACGACGCACGGCCTTGGAAGGGGCACGGGCCGAAGAACAAAAGGTGCGTGAACGCTTATCCCTCACCAATCCGGTTGTGGGAAAGATTGAGGAAGCCATCGTTGAATTGATGGCGGAACTCACCACCTTGCGCGCACGCTATACAGATCGCCATACCAGAATCCAAGCGGCCCTTCGTCGCCTTAAGGCCCTGGAAAACGAACGCACAAAAGTCATGAGTCAAACTCCTAAACTGGAGGGACAGAATCTTGACCGTCTGTGGAATATGGCGACCTCCAACGGCTTTCAAAATCAAAATGGCGTACAACCCCTTCTCGTTTCCCAACTGGAACGCCTACAAGATGCCCAAAACAAAAATGATCGGTTGGAAGAAGAAATCACCAGCCTTGAAAGAGAACTTGAAACGTTAAGCGAAAAAGTCAACGGCTTTGGTGAACATGAACGGCGCCTCAATGAACTGCACCGTGAAATTGAAGTACGCCGTAAAATTTATGCAGACCTGGCCGAACGCCATCAATTAGCCCGCGTCACAGGCGCTTTGGGGAAGTCTGAGGAAAGTGAGCGGGTGAAGCTCATTGACCCGCCTTTCACCCCATTGGCCCCCAGTAACCTGCCGCTTATTTTCTTTGTCGCAGCAGGGGTTATCGGTGGGATTTGTTTTGGGATTGGTCTCGCTTTCATCATTGAAATGATCGACACATCAGTGCGACGCAAAGACACCCTATCGCAAATTATCAACGCCCCTGTTTTCATCCGTATCCCCCCCTTGAAGGAATGAATAAAATGACAAAAACCGTTTTACAAATCGTCCAGCATCTTAAACCCGGTGGCATTGAAACCATGGCTTTGGACCTGCAACAGCATTTGGGTAACTGCCATGTTCATATTGTCAGCCTTGAAGGTACAAAAACGCAAGCCTTGCGCAACTGGCCCCGTTTAAAAACACGCAAAGAGCAGCTACATTTTCTCAATAAAAAACCGGGTTTCAGTCTTACGACAGTTTTTAAACTGATGGGGCTGATGAAAAAGCTAAAGGTCGATGCGGTTCACACCCATCATATTGGCCCCTTAACCTATGGTGGGACAGCCGCCCGGCTTTGTCGGATCAAACATCTGGTGCATACTGAACATGACGCCTGGCATTTGGAGAATACCAGAGCCGCCAAACTGGAAGGCCGGTTGCTGCGTCACCTAAAACCCGAACTGGTTGCCGACTGCATGCTTGTTGCTCAAAAGCTGCAAAAACTCACAAAAACAGCAGTTCCTTATGTCATCTACAATGGCATTGACACCCAACGTTTTTGCCCAGCGACACAACATGAAAAAGTCAACGCTCGCCGCCACTTTAGCCTTCCCCAAGGTGTGCCCCTCGTCGGCTGTGCCGCACGCCTGGAGGAAGTCAAAGGTATTTCCTACCTGATCGCAGCCATGTCTTACATGCCGGAAAACACCTATCTTGCCATTGCCGGTGAAGGCAGTTTTATGGAACGACTGCAACGTCAAGCCAGTTTCAACCATTGTGAAAATCGTATCTTGTTCCTGGGTCGTCTGGAGCAAATGGACCTTTTTTATAAGGCTATTGATGTCTTCTGCCTCCCCTCCCTAAACGAGGGTTTCCCTCTCTCCCCACTAGAAGCACAAGCCTGCAACGTACCAGCCGTTATTACAGATGTCGGCGGGGCTAAAGAAACACTTTGTCCCAAAACAGGTAGCCTCATCCAACCTTACAACGCCCATGAACTTAAAACCGCCCTGGAAAAGAAACTTTTTTGCATCAACAAATCTTCTTCCAGCGATTTTGTAAAATCTCGTGCTGATATTCGTTTAATGACAACAGCTTATGCCAAGCTGCTTGAGGTTTAGGAGATGACTATGCTTGATCTTTCCATTCTCATATTATCTGCCTTGGCCCTTTATCATCATGGCGTTTTCCCCCTTATTCTTAAAATGGTAAGGCCCCAGAAAAGCCCGTTTGAAAGAAAAGAAATTGACTGGCCCAAAATCACTTTAATCGTCCCAGTCTATAATGAAGAAAATACCATTGCCGAAAAAATCATAAATACAGCCTGTCTGGATTACCCTGCTGATAAACTTAAGCTCCTCATTGCCTGTGATGGTTGCACGGATCAAAGTGTTGAAACAGCTCGTCACACCCTTGATATGGCAGAAGCGGCTAACCTCAATGCCAATATTCTGGATTTTAAAGAAAATCGTGGCAAAGTCGCCGCACTCAATGACGCGATTGCCCAAACCAATGGCGACCTTATTGCCTTAAGTGACTGCTCCAGCATCCTCTCATTAGACGCGATTAAACGCATGGCACGTCATTTTGATGATCCCCATATCGGTGTTGTCGGTGGCACCTATCAATTTGCACAGTGCGGCGATCCAGCCGAACAAAACTATTGGACCTATCAACGTGCCATCAAAAAAGGCGAAGCCCACTTCGGTGCCCCAATGGGCATGCATGGGGCCTTTTATGGTTTTCGAAAGTCCCTGT
Organism: Terasakiella sp. SH-1; assembly: GCF_004564135.1. Taxonomy (NCBI): domain Bacteria; kingdom Pseudomonadati; phylum Pseudomonadota; class Alphaproteobacteria; order Rhodospirillales; family Terasakiellaceae; genus Terasakiella; species Terasakiella sp. SH-1. The sequence goes on from NZ_CP038255.1 coordinate 1,974,854, forward strand.
CTCGTCCCTTGGCTGCTTATATTATCAATGATGATTTCATCCTGCCCATGAAGATCGTCGCCCAAGGCTATCGCGCTATTTATGATGAAAAAATCTGCGCTGTTGAAACGGAACAAACCACAGAGCAAATGAACTGGAAACGCCGTGTGCGCATTTCAGCCGGTAATGTTCAACAAGCCCTTCTTTGCGCAGACCTGCTCAATCCCAAAAGCCCCGGCATCGCTTTTTGCTTTTTTTCTGGCAAATTCCTGCGGGCCTGGATGCCGTTTATTCTCTTAAGTGTTTTCCTGCTCAGTGGTTTTGCAGCACTTGAACACACTTTTTATCTTGCCTTTTTCAGCCTACAACTGACTGGACTTGGCGTGATCTCTCTTCCGATATTGAAATCAAAGCTCATTCTCACCCTACGTTACATCATCGTTGGTCATCTAGCCGGACTTGTTGGCGCCCTGAAATATCTCCTCGGTCTGGAGAAAGGCGCCTGGAAACGTGCGTGCTCATAAGGAGTCTCCCCCATGCAACAAACCTTTTATATCCCCAACAGCGTTTCTTACAGCAAGCGTTTCTTTGATCTGGCTTGTGCCACAATTGGCCTGATCCTTTTAAGCCCCCTCTTTCCCCTTCTCGCTCTTTTGATCAAGCTGGATTCACCCGGCCCCATTATTTTCAAACAACTTCGCATTGGCTGCGTGCATGATGACCGGATTGATTTTTTCTGGATGTATAAATTCCGCTCCATGCGCGAAGATGCAGAAAAAAAATCAGGCCCCGTCTGGGCCAGTAAAAAAGATCCCCGCGTTACACGTATTGGCATCATTCTACGCAAAACCCGCCTGGATGAACTACCACAACTTTTCAATATTCTGAAAGGCGATATGTCTCTGGTTGGCCCCCGCCCGGAACGCCCCAGCATGTATCCCACACTGGAAAAGGAAATCCCTTATTTCACCGAAAGAACCTACGGCATTCGCCCTGGTGTAACAGGCGTTGCCCAAGTCTTTCAGGGATATACAGACACTGTTGATCAGGCCCGTGACAAAGTGGCCTTTGATCATGCCTATTCCTTAAGTCTTTTAAACACATCAAGCTGGTTAAAAATGGACTTACACGTTTTATGGAAAACCGTCAGCGTGGTTATTCTTGGACGCGGCCAATAATACAGCACCACAAGTGAGGACATCATGAAAAAGAAATTTATCGCTATGCTTTTTAGCTACGTTCTGCTCCTTTCTCCATCCGCTAACGGGGCAGAAAAAATCACCTTTGCCATTTCCCCTGAACGTAATGTCAGTGAATTGGCCCGCCTTTGGATCCCAGTGCTCAATGAACTGGAAAAGATCAGCGGCCTAGAGCTTAAATTTGAAACAGCTCCCAATGCAGAACAATTTAATCAGAAACTCAAAAAAGGGGGGAGTACTATTGTTTTTGTCGACCCTTATGCCTTTTCAAGTTTACTCAGTGACCATTACACAGCCCTTGCTAAACCACAAAACCCAGGAGAAGAAAATGCGCCCTTAGGTCTGGTGGTCGTCCATAAGAAGTCCCCTTATAAAACGCTGGATGATCTGGGGGGAAAATCATTTTCATTCTCCAGTGCGGAGTCTTTTTCAGCCAGTGTATTGCCACGTTTTCACATGCAGGCCACAGGCATTCCTTATAAGGCAAGCTTTGCGCGTTCTTCCATGTCATCAGTCCTCGCCGTTTCGCGTGGTTTACAAGATGCCGCAGGTCTGGAAGCCAGTTTTTATCATTCCCTGCCTAAATCCCTGAAACGCAATTTACGTATTGTCTGGACTTCAACCCCATCAGATTTATGTCAGGGAATGAAAAACCATCCCTTTGTTTTTGCCGTCCATAAAACTCTTTCCAATGAAACCGCTGCGAAATTGCAATCTGCACTCCTCAGCCTTAATGACAGCCTTAAAGGGCGCAACTTGATAAAACAACTGGGCTTTAACAAAATCCAACTCGCCCACAATCAGGACTGGACAGGTTTAAAACCCATTGCCCTTCGCGTTCTGGCTGAATAGCCCGCACATGGCGGGATTGCTTTTTGCATCTCATTTTGCGACATCGCCCTATACCCCAAACGAGAAAACAACTTAACCTATTGAAAATAAATATAATATTTTTTGGCACAGCTACTGCATCTCTTTTTACAAACCTTTTAATCAGGAGATCAGCCATGCAGTTACATTACGCTCCCCCCTGTTTTCAGAAACAAACAATCTTCCTGAGTGGCGCCTTAAACGCCGTTGCAATGGCCGAATTGCGAAACGTATTTGATATCATTGCCAATTCAGAAGTCACAGACGTCACCATTGATTTTACCCATGTCAGCCGCTTGGATGCGTCCGGTGTGGGCGCAATTGTCTTCCTATTCAAGCGCCTGAAAAATACACAACGCACTCTCAAAATCACAGGCGTCCACGGTCAGCCTGAAGCCGTCATCCGGCTCTTGCGCATGGAGAAAGCCATTAACACACAGTTTCTGGATTAAGGGGAGAAACATGATGTTGATCAAATCTCTTACCCTAACAGTCTGCGCCCTTACCCTGACAGCCTGCGCCTATTGGCCACCAGAAGGACAAGGCGGACAGGCCGAAAGTTTTGAAACGGAACCCGCTTATTGGAGCGAACTGCGCCAAAACAACAAGCGTCTTATTGAATGTTTTGACCGGACGATACAGGGGCTGGCCTCCAGCTCTTATCAGCAGCGCCATCCTGCCAAGTTAAAAGAACTGTCTATTGACTGGACACGAGCCATACGCGCCCACAGCGCCCATATGGACCTTGAAGCCCAAAACGATCTCATCACACTGGCACAAAAATTTCGTCAGTTTCACAAAATACTCCAACGCCAAGGCCACTTTCAACTGATCTCAAACGCCACCACTTCGCAGGAGACGTGCTCATGAACTATTTAATCAAGATCACCTTATTCCTCTTCTCTCTTCTCCTCGGCATGGCAATCGCCCTTGCCGAAGAAACGGCCCCGAAGATTACAGTTGGCGATATCATTGAAATCCGCCTCCCTGGGGAAACAAGTTTTGAAAAACCATTTCAGGTCAATCGCGAAGGCGTAGTCTCTTTACCGGAAGTCGGTGAGATTGAGCTTTCAGGGCTCACCCTTCAGAAAGCGAAACTCACTATTCTTGAAAAGCTGGAACCTGTTTTTAAAGACCTCTCACGTCTTGAAATCAATCTGATTGAACGCCGCCTTGCCGTCATGGTTTTGGGCTATGTTAAAACCCCCGGCCCCGTGGACCTCCCCCATGGGGCAACTGTTCAAATGGCTATTAATTCTGCCGGTGGTCTCGCCCAAGGTGCCCAATTGGACAAGCTTCAAGTACGTCGCGATGGCAATATTCTCACCTTTGACTATAAAGCCTATCTTGATAGCGGCAATCCAGATCTGATCCCCGAACTGCAAGCCATGGATACCGTTTTTGTTCCTGCTTCCCCTCTTACAGGGAATGTACAGGTGGAATTTGATGCCCGTACCTTAACTGCTGCTGGCGATGGTGGTGAAGACGGACAGGCTGTCAAAGTTTTTGGTGAAGTTCACCGCCCCGGCACCTTCGCCTATAAGGGAGAGCCCGATGTCATTGATCTGATCATGCGCGCAGGCGGTGTGACCAGATATGCCGGAATTGAACAAATTCGGGTCATTTCAAGCGGCACCCCCTTCCCCTTTAACATGCGTGAATATCTAGATACGGGGAATAAGGCCCTGTTACCTGAGCTTGTGGCCGGGGACACCATCTTCGTTCCCCAAGCCAGTGATCAGGTTAAAGTCGGTGCCCGAACCGTTTATGTGATGGGTGAAGTGTTTAAGCCTGGTGCCTTTGAAACAAAGGAAGGGGCCAGCTTTTACGATATCCTTGCCAATGCCGGCGGACCAACCCGTTTTGCAGAAACCCGTCAAATCCGCATTTTACGTGCCAATGGTTCTGTTATTCCTTTTGATCTTCAAGCCTATGTTGATGGTCCTAGCGCAGGCGCTCTGCCCGAGATCGTCCCCGGTGATGCGATTTTAGTTCCCGAAAAAGTGGACATGAATGAAAAGTCATGGCTCAAAGTCCCGCCAAGTCGGGCCATTCGCATCATCGGGGCGGTCTATCGACCAGGGCGTTATGAATGGTCAGATGAAATGTCCATGATGGATTTAATCGCCCATTCCGGTGGCCCACGTGCCGAAGCAGATACCGCCCATGTCCAAGTCATTTCACAAGGTGAAACCACCCCCTTTGACCTGAAAGACTTCCTGGAAAAAGGGGGCTCTTTAAGCAACCTTCCCCGTCTTAGCGCAGGTGATACAGTTGTTGTACCTGAACTGCCTAAAGACCCAAATGACAACCGTTCCCAATGGGTGCGCCAGTCTTCTGAACGTTCCATCTATATTTTTGGTCAGGTTAAGGCACCGGGGCGTTATGCCTTTAACGAAAACCTGAACTTCCTTGATATTCTTTCTGCTGCCCAAGGACCAACCCAAAGCGCAGATTTACGTAATGTGCGTGTATCTCATCGCAAGGAAACAGGTGCACGTGTGACAAAATTGAACCTACATACCTATTTCCAAACCGGAGATGAACACCTGCTGCCAAGCGTTCTGCCCGAAGATGTGATTTACGTGCCGGAACGCCAAGCCCAGTGGCTAAGTAAGCCCAAGGAAGAAACCGTGCGTGTTCTAGGGGCAATTGGTCGTCCAGGTCGCTATGATTATGAAGATACCATGACCATTCTCGACCTATTGGCCGAAGCAGGCGGACCAACCGCAGATGCCCTGCCTGATCGCATTGTTGTGGTCAACAAACGTCTGCAAGGCGACCCCCATGCACGTACATTTGATCTGGTTGGTTTTGCCAAATCCGGTGATTTTAGAGACCTGCCCGTCCTGCGCGCCGGTGATATGGTCTATATCCCCCATCAAGATCAAAGCGGTTGGGCGATCTTTTCAAAGGCCATGCGCGATGCTGTATCGGTTCTCTCCCTCGTCACCCTGATTGCAGGAGGATAAGTTATGGTAACTTTTCCCATTGAATATGTTGAAGTCGATCAGCTTTATCATCAAACGATTGCCCAAGGTCTTGGCCTCATTGCGATCACCGGCGTAGAAGGGGCTGAGGGAACAACGACCCTCAGCAAAACACTGGCAGAACGTACTGCGGCTTCTGGACAAAACACGCTCCTGATTGATCTCAATACCGCTAGTTCTATTTTGCACAAAGCCTATGACCTCCCCCAAAATGACTGGTATCCACAACAGTCCGCCCCCTTGCCTATACAGCCGACCCAACAGCCCAATCTTTCTCTGCTCAGTTGCCCAAAACAGAGTGCCAGCCGCTGGGAATTTCGCGATACAGCCAGCCTTTTGGCCTGTTTTAATGACCTGCGAGGAATTTATGAAGTCATTATCGTTGATACGTCCCCGCTTGGCAGGCGCAACCAGGGGAATATCCCTCCAGAAAATCTATGTACCTGCGCCGATGGGACATTAATGTGTGTATTAACAGGTGTAAGTAGTGAAACCAAGGTTCGTGATGCCTATGAACTGCTCAGGTCCGTCAATGCCAATATCCATGGGGCTGTGCTCAATGATCGCTTTGCCCCTTCTCTCGTCTCAGAACTGGTGCGCGAGACCTTTCGTCTGGATAAGCGCCTGCCGAACCTCATGAAAAAATTAAGGAGTTTTCTGCGCAATTCTACGTTGCTTAACCAAGATATTTAAGAGTACCATATCCATAACGATAAAAGATAATATCAAGGGAAACATATGGTATGACACAAAAACGTATTTTAATGGTGGAAGATGACCCCAGTGAAATCGCCCTGTGCAAAGCCTATCTTGCCAAAGAACCTTATGACTTTAGCAGTGTAGATCGTGGTGCCAAAGCTATTGAGGCCCTGAATGACAATTGCCCGGATGCGATTATTCTAGACCTCAAGCTTCCCGATATGAACGGGTTTGATATCCTTAAACATATTGCAGAACAGGAACAGCCCTGTGAAGTTGTCGTGGTCACAGGTAATGGTTCCATGAATGTGGCAGTGGAAGCCATGCAACTGGGCGCACGTGACTTCATGATGAAGCCCTACAATAAAGAACGGCTGATCACCACCCTTAAGAACACCTTTGAAAATCAGGCATTAAAGCGCATTGTGCGCACCTACCAAGAAGAAATTGACCGTCATGAATATTGTGGTTTTATCGGGTCAAGCCTTGCCATGCAACGCGTCTATACCATCATTGACAGTGCAGCAGACAGTAAGGCCACCGTTTTTATCACAGGGGAAAGCGGAACTGGTAAAGAAGTCTGTGCCGAAGCCATCCATAAAAAATCCAACCGGGCCAAGGGGCCGTTTATCGCCATTAACTGTGGCGCTATCCCCAAGGATTTGATTGAAAGTGAACTGTTTGGCCATGTTAAAGGCGCCTTTACCGGCGCCTTGAAAGATCGTGATGGGTCTGTACGTTCTGCTCATGGGGGCACCTTGTTTCTCGATGAAATTTGTGAAATGGATATGGCACTGCAACCCAAATTGCTCCGTTTCCTGCAAACCGGTAGCTTCAACAAAGTCGGATCGGACAAGCTGGAGCATGTGGATGTACGTATCGTCTGTGCCACCAACAAAGACCCCTTAAAACAAGTCGCTAATGGAAATTTCCGCGAAGACCTTTATTACCGTCTTCATGTTTTGCCCATGATCTTGCCGCCCTTAACTACACGCGACGGTGATGTCATTGAAATCGCCAACCATTTTCTCAAAACCTATGCTCGCGAAGAAAGCAAGGAATTTGAACGTTTTTCAAACGAAGTCGAAGCCGTTTTTAGCGCCTATAACTGGCCGGGTAACATTCGACAATTACAAAATGTTGTTCGTAATATTGTGGTGCTCAATAAAGGTGAAATTGTCACTCCAAATATGTTACCTGCCCCTCTTGATGATCTGATTGACGAGAACCTGCACGTCGCAACACCGCGGGCCCAAGTCACCATACAACAAATTCCTGCCCACGATCATATTACCCCCTTGCCCCCAACGACAGCACCAGCCTCCAGCGCCTTACCGATCAGCGTTGAAGAAATCAGGCCAATGGCAGATGTGGAACGTGAACATATTGAAAATGCCATCAAGCTTTGTGAGGGTAATATCCCGCAAGCATCCCATTATCTGGGCATAAGTGCCGCCACCATTTATCGCAAAAAAAGTGCATGGAAAGAATAAACAATAAAAGCCGCCCAACCAGAGCGGCTTTTATTGTCATGACCTCCTCTTTTAAAAATCTGATGCTGCTTTCATTTGCCTGAGTAAGACAAACACCATTACCCCGATAAACAGCAGTCCAATCAGCCCTCCTCCAATTTCAGGAGCTGGTGCTGCCAATAAGCTGCCGCAACTTTCATGCAAGGCTGAATTACAATTTGAATTTGCAATTCCACTGCCTGAGGCATTTCCAAAAGCGATGGGGTTGTAGTTATTTTCATCCGCCCATGAAGGACTCGCAAAAAGAGACGAACCCAAAGCAAAAATCGCAAATTGTGTCATAAAGTTCATAATGTTCTCCTTTTCGACAATTCATCTAACCACTACGCAATTTTACTGCCACAAGTAGACGTAACGGGCTGAGAGATAAGGAGATAACAAGAGATCCCCCCAGTGAAACATGGCATCATTCTTGCTGTTTATTTCATAGTTATTGAAAAAGGAGAAAATCATGAAAATGCTGCAAACAAGCTATGTTATTCGTCGCGATCACACACCTGTTAAAATGATCTTTGGCAGTGAGAAAAAAGCATCTCGCTTTACCCAACGACTACAAAGCCGTTTCCCAAATAACCTGTGGTCTGTAAGCAACCGCTTCCCGCTGGAAGGGACTGACTAATCCAACATCAAGAGGCGTCAAGCCCATGACTTCATTCAAGAATTAACCTCCACTTATCATTAGGTGGAGGTTTTTCTTTACCCGCCATTCGGCCCTGACTTTGCAACATTCTCCTTAAAAGGAGAAAAAAATGCATAAAATATCAAAATGCAAATCAGTTTGGGAAAAACCATGGCAAAAAGCGATAACAGCGGTGGGCTTAACAGCTCTTTTCCTCTCGCCTTTTTTGATCTCCCCACAGATGATTGAACCACTGTTCATCACCGGACATGAAGACAAACTCTTTCATGCTGTTTTCTTTGGCCTTTTAGCCTGCCTTATCCTGTCTAAGAAAAACCTGCTCCCTCCTATGATAAGCCTTATACTTCTTTTCGGCCTTGGGCTGTCTATTGAAGCCCTTCAAGGCTTGCTTCCTCATCGTGGAGCCTGCCTATATGATATCATCGCAAATGGGACTGGTATGGGAATTGCGGCCTATTTCAAGCTTCGTCTAACCTAAAACCGGCAAGCATAGCCCACGACTCTTCCGCCACAGAAATAAGCTCTTCTGATAGTTGAAGAGCCTGATTTTCCTTTTTCCCCACACAAGCGGCTTCTGCACGACGCGCCAACTGGTGAAGAGGGATAAGGCCATAATTCGCTGCTGAACTGCCCAAAGTATGAGTTTCCAGTTCCAGCATATCAAAATCACCTTCAGCAATCGCGATGCGAACTCTTTCAAGACGTTCTCGCGCATCCTGCAAGTAGATATCAATAAGTTCAGGAACCATTTCCGGGTCCGTATCTTCGGCCAGTTTCTCCAGATAACTTTTATCCAGTAATTGATCTGTCGTATTAGGCTGGACGTTTTCAAAGTCCACAGAAATATCTTCTCCTGACCATTTGGCGATACAGGCCAGGACGGCCTCTTTCTGAATGGGTTTTTGCAAGTAATCATCCATCCCGGCCTCCAGAAACTTCTCACGATCCCCCTTCATGGCGTGGGCGGTCAAAGCAATGATGGGAATATTTTTAACCTGCCCATCCATCTGGCGAATACGCCGTGTGGCTTCCAAACCGTCCATTTCCGGCATGGACCCATCCATTAAGATCAAATCCAAGGGAAACTCTTGTGCCATTTGAACAGCTTCAACCCCATCAGCAGCTGCAACGACCTGATGGCCCTGTTTTTGTAAAAGCATGCGGGTGATGATCATATTGGTGGGATGGTCTTCTGCGATTAAAATTCGTAAAGGTCGCTGCGTCTTAGTCGAGATTATAGTACTCTCAACTGTTTTATCTTTGACGATGAAGCCCGTTTTCAGGTCAAGTTCAACCCAGAAAGTTGATCCCTTGCCTTCTTGGCTCACAAAGCCGATGTCACCTCCCATGATTTCAACCAGTTTGCGCGTAATCGCAAGCCCCAGCCCCGTCCCACCAAATTTGCGGGCATAAGAAGCATCAATGGTGGAAAACTCTCCAAAAACCTGATCCTGTAGATTATCTGGAATGCCAATGCCCGTATCTTTAACTTCAAAACGTAAACGATGGCTATCTTCATCCTGCTTGATGGGTAGGGCCGTAATTTCCACCCCCCCTTTTTCCGTAAACTTAACCGCATTTCCCAAAAGATTAAGCAAGATTTGGCGCAAACGCCCGCCATCACACAGGACACTCCAGGGAAGAGCAGGGTCAAAAGTCGCACTGAAAGCCAGCCCTTTTGCACGGGCTTGTGAACCCAACAGATCAGTGATAGAGGCCACAAGCGGTTGCAGTTCCACATCACTTTCTTCAAACTGCAATTTGCCTGCTTCCATTTTGGAAAAATCAAGGACATCGTTGATAATACTTAACAATGCCTCCCCAGACTCTTTGGCTGTACGCACATATCGGCATTGTTCATCATCAAGTCGAGTTTCCGACATTAAGCCCATTACCCCCAATACACCGTTGAGGGGCGTTCTAATTTCATGGCTCATCATAGCCAGAAAACCAGCTTTGGCTTCATTGGCAACCTCGGCCCGCTGCTTGGCTTCTTTCAGGTTATTTTCATAAGCCTTCTGTTCGGTAATATCGCGCAGATAAGAAACAAACAGAACTTCCTCATGATTGCCGGAAGCCATTTCAATGGCCAGTTCAATGGGAAATTCTTCGCCGTTTTTGCGCAAAGCCTGAACCTCAATACGCTTACCTAAAACCGGTCCCTCCCCCGTCTGGTGATAATGGGCCATCCCTTTGCGATGCGCATCTCGCAAACGTTCAGGAATAATCAAGCTTGCCATTTCCTGATCAAGCGCTTCTTCACGGGTGTAGCCAAAGCATTTTTCGGCTGCCGGGTTAAATTCAACGACTTTGCCTTGCCCATCCACACAAATAATACAATCAAGGGCAGAATCAATTGTCGCGCGAAAACGGTTTTGACTTTCCAGCAGCGCTTCTTCACGCTTTTTCAATTCAGTGATATCAATGCGGAAACCAACGATTGCCCCGGATTCTGTCTTATTTTCCCAAACCCTGATCCAGTTACCATTATCCAGCTTTTGTTCAACCGGACCTTTGGGATGAAGGTGAGCATCCATACGCTGGGCAATCCATTCGTCTTCCCGTCCTTTGGCTTCGGGATACTGCCCTCGTTTCACACCTGTTTCAATGATATTGCTAAAGGTGTTGCCAGGATAAAGTAGATCTGCCGAACTGGCATAAATTTCACGATAACGTTGGTTACAAACCACCAAACGATCATTTTCATCATAGAGAACAAAACCATCGTTGCTGTTTTCAATCGCATCAACCAAACGCGTTTCAGCATCACGGGCTTCTTTTTGAGCTGTAACTTCCTGAGTTAAGTCGCGCAAGGTCCCTACAAACAGGGTTTCACCTTCCAGCTCCATCGGGTTAACGGAAAGCTCAAGAGAAACGCTCTCCCCTGCCTTTGTCAGCCCCGTCACACGGCGGCGATTGCCAATAATACGCCCCTGCCCCGTATTCATATATTTCTGAATATAACCATCATGGCACTTTCGGTCCGGCTGGGGCATTAACATACTAACATTGCGCCCCAGCAACTCTTCCCGACCATAGCCAAACAAATCAGACACTGCAGGATTAACCGACAGTAATATGCCTTTACTATCAATGGTTAAAATCCCGTCATTTACTGTATTCAAGACCGTACGCAAACGCTTTTCATTAACCTGAATCTCTCCATAAAGCTCATTTAAGCGTGAAGACATCCTGTTAAAACTTTTGGCCGTTTCGCCAATTTCATCCTCGCTGGAAATCGTAAGCTGTACCCCAAGTTCCCCATCAGCAATTCTTCGTGAGGCTTGGCGTAACTGGTTTAACTCACGGGTCAGATATGTCCCGAGCATGTAAGAAAACAGAGCAACCAACATCACTTCGACCATCGCAATCGCAATCATTTGCTGGCGCGCCTTATCACTTGCCGCTTCCACAAAGGAGCGAGACAAGGCAATCTCCACCTGACCAAATTTTTGCCCTTCCAAAGCCACTATCTTCAAACGATTTACAGAAGAAGAGCGTTGTCCTGTTGCCTGATGGTCATAGAGGGTAACTCCGTTCACATCCATCATCTTGATCGAAGCGATTGCCGGACTTTTAAGAAGATCATTCCCGACTTTATCCAAAGTCTCAAGATCATAAGAAATCAGAGCATCACGTGTTGCATTAACCAGTAAGGAAATAATCACATCAGCCTGACGCTGCAGCTCTTCCTCATGGGATTTATGCAAAATGTTTAAACTGCTCCAGACCAAAATCACCAACAAGGCAATTTCAATTGTGGCGACACCAAGGATGGTTTTTAAGCGAAACGACATAGGCCCCCATATTTTCTTTCTGAGTAGAATACATGGCTATTTAAGATGTGCGAGTCTCATTTTTACTCGCAAAATGAGAAAAATGCATAGCCAACCAATTACATGGGCATGTAGCTGCTAACTTTTTTACTGATTAAATTCAAATCCAATGGTTTTGATAAATATTCCAACACCCCCATTTCAAAGGCGAGTTCCACATCGGAAACCAAATTTTTTGACGTCAACATCAACACCGGGATATCGCGTGTTTCTTTTTTTGCACGCAGTTCACGAAGAACCTCAATCCCGCTAAAATCAGGCATTTTCCAGTCTAATATAATAACGGCTGGTAATTTGGAAGAAGCCTCCTGGAGAGCTTCTGCGCCATTCTTTGCCTCATAAACAACATAGCCATCTTTTTTGCCTAAGCGGGCTTTCAACGTAGCACGTGTCGTAATTTCATCATCGACAATAAGAACCGAGGGGCCGAGTTTAAACATGTTACCAAACATTTCTTATCTCCTTTTTCTCTAACCAAAAAAGAGATAAGCAAAAACACTGCCAAACTTGAAGAAGAAGAAGGAGGATGGTGGTTTATACTAAAATAACAAGTTATTATATCGTGGCTCAGGACCTATTGACCCAGCTCGCGAAAGTAGTCCACAGGAAATTGTGGACCCCTTCCGTAAAACCGGAGAGTACCTTCTATTAAACTGAGATTTACAGGAGGAATAAATGAGCCTTAAAAATCAAAAGACTTTAAACGCAAAGCCGTCCAGCTTACACTGACAAGCAGGCTTTCCCGCAAACAAGTTGCTGCCGACCTTAGCATTGGCATGTCCACCTTGAACAAAAGGGTGTTCGGACACATCAATCGATTTTATCCCCCTAAACGAAGCCACTCATATCTGGGTAATATAAATCCCATGCCGTTTGAATTGAAAGCCGCCTAAACAGAGAAGGTGCTCTCCAGTTTCCCACTTTCGTAGGCATAACGGCTTGGCAGCTTTATCCACCCGCAACCGGGGGCCAGACGGCGAGATGATCTTTATCATCCAGCTCTTGTGTGGCACGCTGGCTCGGTTCCACATAGATACCGTTCACCAATACCAAGTGGCAAAACTCTGGCGGCACGCCGTAATCGGCCAACAGCCCTTCAACCGTCTTCACCCCCTCAACAGTCACCTCAGCCTCATTCCCATTGGCATGTTCGGGCAAATATTTGCCAAGCTGGGCATACAGTTTCAATGTAACATTCATAAGTATGGTGCCTTTTAAGTCATTGGTGCATTACAGATATGTGAGAGCCAGGCGCGTAGTTTCGCCGGCTTTAACGGCTTGTTCAGCAAGGCATAACCATGAGACGCAATAGAAGAACGAATTTCATCTGTGCGATCTGCCGTAATCACCATGGCCGGAAACGTCACCTTATGATCCCGCTTCAACCAACTGAGGAAATCAAGACCTGTTTCCCCGTTATTAAGGTGATAATCGGCAATCACCGCATCGGGGAAACTGGGTAAATCATCAAGCAGGCGCATTGCCTCATTTTGAGAACCAGCCGTATAAACCGTACAATCCCAATTTTCCAACAGGCTGCGCATTCCCAGCTGGATGTCTGCTTCATTATCAACAATAAGGACTGATAGCCCGTCCAGGCACTTCCCTAACTGATCCACAGGCACAGCTTGTGTCTTTTTGCTCTTGCGTGTCACCAGTGGCACACGCACGCTGAAACAGGACCCTTTCCCAACCGCTGAGGTAACAGAAACCTCATGCCCCAATGTCTGGGCGATGCGTTTGACAATCGCCAAGCCAAGACCCGCCCCTTTTTCTTCGTTAGAAGCGGCATTTTCAAGCTGGCGGAATTCTTCGAAAATGTGGCGTTGGTCCTGATCTGAAATCCCCGTACCGGTGTCATAGACACTCAGGCACAGTTCTTTGCCCTCTTGCCTTGCCCCAACAATGATGCGCCCCTTTTCAGTATAACGCACCGCATTGCTGACAAAATTGCGCAAAATCCGTGACAAGAGCTTGGGATCGCTTGAAACGGTTTTACTGGAGCCAATCACCTTCAACTCACAACCCTTTTTCTGCGCCAACGGGCCATATTCACGTTGCAGGCGATCAAACAAATCATTGAGGTCATAATCAGACACAACAACAGGCACGGCCCCGGCATCCAGCTTGGAAATTTCCAACAAGGCACCAAGCAGGCTTTCCACCCCTTTTAAGGCAAAATCGGCCCGTTCAACCAGTTGATGGTTCTTATCTTCCAGCTCTCGGTCCAACAAAGTGGAAATAAATAGGCGTGAGGCATTAAGGGGTTGGAGCAAATCATGACTGGCTGCGGCCAAAAAGCGGGTTTTACTCAGGTTGGCCTCTTCTGCGGCCTCTTTGGCATAATGCAGCTCATCGGTGCGCTCACGCACACGCTCTTCCAGATTTTCCTTGGCCTCACGCAATTGCTTGGCTGCACGCAGGCGAGAAGTCACATCGGTATAGGTCGTTACAAAACCGCCTGTGGGCATGGGGTTGCGCTGCACCTCAATTGAGCGACCATCAGGGCGGGTATATTCAAGGAACAACGGTTCCATCTTTTCAGCCCGGTCCAGACGCATCTCAAATTCCGCATCATCGGCACTGCCAAATTCACCACGAAACACATTATAACGCAGATATCGCGAATAAGACATGCCGTGTTCGACCAACCCTTCGGGCAGTTCCAGCAATTCCACAAAACGTTGGTTCCAGGCAACCAATTTCAGATCCTTATCAAATACAGAAACCCCTTGGCGCAGGTTATCCAGCGTGTTTTGCAGCAGGATATTCTGTTCCGCCAGTTCCTTTTCCCGGCGAATACGTTCTTGCTGTTTGATATCCGTAATATCGGTGTAAATCCCAACGATCCCGCCATCTTTGGTCGGGCGTTCATTGATCTTGAGCCAACGCCCGTCTTTTAACTGAATAACAAAGGCATCTTTGGGATTGCGATGACGCGCCAGACGTTCATCCAGCCAATCCACCGCATCAGAAACTTCCGAAGGCACCACATATTTATGAACAAAGCGACGGGCCACATCTTCAAAGCGCGTGCCATAAGAGACATCCTTGTCACGCCCGCCCCAGAAATCCCAGAATTTCTGATTACACAAGATCAAACGATCTTCACTGTCATAAAGCGCAAACCCTTCTGAAACACTTTCCACAGCCTCAACCAAGCGGATACGGGCAGTTTCAGCCTCCCCTTTGGTACGTGATAGCTCTTTATTGACCTTTTCCAAAGAATTAAGCGCGGTTTCCAGCTCGGTCGTACGCTCACGTACCTTGTCATCCAGCAAAGTCGCTGTCTGAAACAGGGAAAATGCCCCGCCCTGTACATCAAGGGTCCGTTCCACCTGCTTCATCAAGGCTGCAATAATTTTGCGCAGTTTGATGGCTTCATCATCAGTGCCTGTTGGAATATCTAATGCATCAATCATCTGACCATCCAATCGCCACGCCTGTGAAAGTCTGGTTTACATGCATTCCATGGAATTGCTCACCAAAGGTATTAAACCCAATCACATTATTCTTTTTCAAAATATCAGAAACACCGTCCAGCCGGTTGTCCCCATGTTGTTCCAGCTCCAATTTTCTGAAAATGCAATCACAGCCGATCACCAGCTCCGGCACACCAATTTCTTTTTGAATTTCATTCATGGTGTCATTCAGATTTGCGCTTAAATCCCCCCCTTCTGCCAGGGTGAGCACCAGCCCTTCATCAATGGCACAGAAAAACTTTAACCCATCGGCCCCTTCCGGACGTTGAATGGAACGCACAAAATACGACCCGCCAACACGCACCATCACCGGATGTTTGGCAAAGGTTAAGGAGGTCAATTCAGACGGTGCAACCCCGATCAAACGGGCATATTCTTCCGTCGCGGGGGAAGCATTGATTTCTTTGACAATACGTGAATGAGGATCGGCCTCTGTGATCACCATCTTGCGTTCTGTTTCCACAAAATGCTGGGTTCTGAACACTTTGAACGGGCATGAGGTATTCACTAAAATAAGGGCAGCCCCATCACCAACTGTTTGCCCATTAAAGAAGATTTCGGTTTTTTCAAACTTCAAATCATCCCCGGCAGACCCGCCAAATAAGGGAATATCCCCCAGCTCCGGGCAAATCGCACTCAGCACCGTTTCTTCAGAAAGAGACAGCCCATCAACCAATAAAAAAGCAAAGGTATGATCTGCAACCCGTGTTAAAGAGGTATTTTCCAGCTTGTCCAGCAAGTCACGCGTTTGTTTGCGCCAAGCCGTCATATCAAACTGGGAAACCGGCGAAATCAGATCAGTAACCACCGAAAACTGATCAACAGGCAAACCAAACGCGCAGACACCGGCTTTATTATAGCCTGAATCATCAATCACCCCGGCAGATGTACAGCCAATCAAGGGAACACCGGGATAAGAAACAGAAAGAGCCTCCCCGATTTCGGAAAGCTCATAGGCACCTGCGCAAAAATAAAATAAGGCAGAAAATGGTTGTTCACCCAGCTGACTTTTTAAATCAAAAACGACATTTTCCATCGTCTGGGCCGTTGAACTTGCTTTTGGTATTTTGATTGACTGCTGCAGCACCCTGTTTCCCTAATCTTCCTTTTTCTTAAAACGGCCAAAGGGGTGATCAAAACCACCCCTTTTTTTAGCGTTATATATTAATCTTCCGGCTGTTCATCAATATAAGTTCGAATGGCCCATAGCCCTTCTTGAGAGATCGTACCGACAAATTTGGGCATATAGACTTTCCCATCACGCACCGCACCGTTAGTTACGCGTTCGATAAACCATTCATCGCCTTCGTAATCGGCTTCAAGATAACGCAAATCCGGGGCAATCCCGCCTGAAATCGCTTGCAATCCATGGCAACGGGCACAGTTTTGGTTATAGGCAGAAGAACCGATTTCAACGGCACGGGCCTTATATTTGCCATCTTCGCGAAACGGGTTGGTTTCTTCCCATTCCTCACCCAGCTTTGGCAGGCCGGACGTATCAACAGCCTGCGGTGTCACATCACCATGTGCAAGAGCCTGACCTGCAAAAGCAAATGTTGTTCCTGCCACAAGACCGGCCATAAGGAACTTCTTCAACATGTATTTTTCCTCCAAAGCGTAGCGCTCGTTTCTCAGCACTATGTTTCATTACCTGTTGTATTTTATACCCAGTTTGGCCCCTTCATTTCTGCTCGACTTTGGTCGCATTTGCCCTATCCAAAGGTCGAAACAGGCATAAAAAAAGCCGTTCCTGAAAAAGGAACGGCCAAGTTAAGTTAGCGGAGAATATCCTCAGACCTGAGAAAGGGATACATAAGCATCCATAATCAAATGAGGATCTTCTATCAGGCGCTCTTTCCAAACACCTAATTCTGTTTTGCCCTGAATAAGGCCACGCAACACACCCACATGGTCTGTACGACCCAGGGTTTGCGCCCCGACCAAAACGTCGCCATCAAATTCAAGACGGATATAGCGATAATTTTCTTCATCAAGGCGTTCCACACTGTCGCCACCGGGAACCCCTTCCCACTGACCAAAGGAAGCTGAAATCAGCCCCAGCGTATCCAGCACGTTCATCACCAGCGAGCCTTGATAGGTCGTTTCATGACCACACATATTTTTCGCTGCAATGCGCCCATGATCAGCCGCTGTCGGCTGAATGGCATGTACGGACCAGCCCCCTGTGGAGAAATCCGGGCCTTGAGCCACATCGCCTGCGGCATAGATATTGGGAACAGCAGTTTGCAGATGGGCATCGACACGAATGCCTTCTTCAATTTCAACACCGGAACCTTCCAAAAAGGCCGTGTTGGAACGCACACCGGCCGCAACTACCAACAAATGCGCCGGGATTTGTTCACCATTGTCCAGATCAACCAGCAATGTGTCTTCCGGATCGCCTTTATTGGGTTCAACCATCGTGATTTTTGTGGAGGTATGGACCGTAATGCCTTTTTCCTCACACCATTTTTTCAGCAAGTTACCACATGTGGGGTTCAACATGCGCGGCACCATACGGTCGCCCATTTCCACCACAGTCAAATTCACTTTACGAAGGGCAAGGGCTTCGAGAATAATACAGCCGATAAAGCCTGCCCCCATCAAGACCACATGCGCCTCTTCATGGGCCAGTTCAATGATCTTGCGCGCATCTTCCAGCGTCCAGCAATGGTGAACACCCTTGTTATCCAGCCCTTGGATCGGCGGCTTGATCGGGCTTGCCCCTGTGGCCAGACACAGTTTGCCATAACCGATGGAAGAGCCATCACTCAGTTTCAGGCTGCTTGCCGCGCTATCAACATGGCTGACCAGCCCTTGGCAATAATCAATATTCATTTCTGCATAATGAGTATCGTTGCGGCGCAGGTAGGTACCATTTTCTTCGACCTTCCCCACAAGGTAATAGGGAATAGCCATACGGGAATAAGGCGGCTCATTTTCACCGCTGATCAAGAGGATCGTGCCGTTTGGGTCTTCCTTGCGCAGGTTTTCAACTGCCTGCACACCCGCAGGCCCGGCACCAACGACCACATAATCATAATTTGCATTCATGGCTGTTGAGGAAGAGGCAGCCGCCGTTTCTTCACCCATGCCGAAAATTTTTTTAATCAGTCGGATCATATTCTTTAATTCCTGAATAAAAAAGGCGGACCTTCTGCGTTAAATACAGAAAGTCCGCCCATTTATAACGAGACTTAGGACAGTCCCAGACGGTTCAGCGTATCACCAGTCGGCACACCTTCGGCGTCCCAACCACGAAGCTGATAATATTCCGGCAACATTTTGCCTAGCTCGTTCACCTTGCCCTTGGCCGGGCCGGTTTTCGCAGCATCTTTCAACAAACGTTGCGGCAATGTATCGTCTTTACCTGTGAACCCGGCAGCCAGATTGTACTGACGTTCCATGTTCCAGATACGCTCGCCAACTTCGAGCATTTTCTCAACAGACCAGTCGCCTTCACAAGCGGCATTCACTTGCGGTGCGATATCTTCCAGAGACCATGCAAAAGTGGTGAAGATACACAGACCAGAAGAGTCAACAGCAGCTGTTGCATCCTGGAAAGCCATAACCAGACCTGCCTTGCCGTCTGTCACCAGCGGATCAGTCTTTTCTGGAATACCCAGAACTTCAGATGCGATAGTGTAAGAACGCAAGTGACAAGCACCACGGTTTGATGTGGCATAAGTCAGGCCCATACCTTGAACACCACGGGCGTCATAAGCCGGGAATTCTTGTTTCTTCACAGACATGGACAGTTCCGGGTGACCGTATTTTTCACAAAGACGGGCAGAACCCAAACCGATTTCCAGACCGAAGCCTTCGCCACGACCAACCATCTCGGCCAAATCAGTCAATGCTTTTGCATTACCGAATTTCAGCTCGATACCGCCTGTTTGTTCAGTGGTCAATGCACCGATTTCAAACAGTTCCATGGCTGCACCAACTGTAGCACCGAACGAAATTGGGTCATAGCCCTGTTCGTTACAGATGAAGTTGGCAAATGTCAGGGCTTCAATGTCATCAATCCCACATTCAGAACCAAGTGACCATGCAGCTTCATATTCCAGACCACCAGAAGCACCTTGATACTCAGGGCGATCTTTTACGGTGTAGTGGGTACGCTCAACAGTGGAAACACGCTGACAAGCAATTGTACAACCGTAACAAGCGGCATTTGTTGTCAGGTTCTTGGTGCCGTCTGCACGAACTTCGTGCATTTTCTCACCAGAAATATTGGCGGCGCCTTCAAACTGAACTTCACGGAAGTTACGTGTCGGCATGGCACCGATTTCGTTGATCACATTCATCAGAACCTGTGTACCGTAAGTCGGCAGGCCCTGACCTGTAACCGGGTTTTCAGCCAGAACAGCTTTACCCGCATTTGTCGCTTCAAGGAATTGTGCCGGGTCTTCAACGCGCACACCTTTTGTCCCGCGAATGGCAACCGCTTTCAGGTTCTTGGAACCCATCACCGTACCTACGCCAGAACGACCTGCTGCACGGTCCATGTCGTTTACGACACAGGCATAAAGCACGCCTTTTTCACCGGAAACACCAATGGAGGCAACGCGGACTTGCGGGTCTTGCAGGTCAGCCTTAATGCCTTCTTCCGTATCCCAGCAGGACTTACCCCAATAATTAGAGGCATCCACCAGCTCAGCTTCATCATTGGTGATGCTCAGATAAACCGGCTTGTCCGATTTACCTTCAAAAATCACCATATCCCAGCCAGCGTTCTTCATTTCGTTACCGAAGAAACCACCGGAGTTGGAACAAGCGATCGCACCCGTCAGCGCACCTTTTGTCACAACGGTGTAACGACCGGATGTGGAGGCACAAGTGCCTGTCAGCGGGCCGGTTGCCATGATCAGTTTGTTTTCAGGAGAAAGCGGGTCCACCTTCGGGTCCGTTTCTTCGATGAAATATTTTGTCGCCAGACCGCGTGAGCCCAGATATTCCTGTGCCCATGCCATATTCAGGTCTTCAGACGTACAAGTGCCTTTAGAAAGGTTCACCCGCAGCAATTTACGTGTCCAAGCCATCAGGTAACCTCCTTATGCTTCTGTTGCTGTGCCGGTGTCGGTCTTGGCCGCCCATGCACGCATTTTTTCAAGACCAGTGGCTTCGGCATCAACGAATGTAATCGCGCCTGTTGGACAAGCGGACGCACATTTCGGATCACCACCACACAGGTCACATTTCGCAACCTTGCCAGTATCCGGCACATAGTTGACTGTGCCAAACGGACAAGAAATTGTACAAACCTTACAGCCTACACAAGCTGAATCGGCAACAACTTTTGCCCCTGTTTCTGCATCAACAGTAATCGCTTCCACCGGGCAAGAACGCATACACCATGCTTCAGAACATTGTGTACATGTGTAAGGCACAAAGCGGCCTTCGTGGTGAAATTTGAATACTTTGATGCGAGATTTTGAAGGGTTAAACTCCCCAACATGTTCCATCGAACAAGCGACTTCACATTGCAGACATCCGGTACATTTATCCGGATTGATATTTAGCGCTTTCTGCATCTTCCCGTTCCTTAAGTCAGCACTCTGTCTCAGATTTATCAGCAGTCTGGCCCCTGCCAAGAAACCAGCCCAACAGGAGCTACTTTCATTTATGGTTTAAGATAGTGAAGGAGTGTCCACGATGTGCGCCTTATCCGCAATTCAACTAAAGGCGAATACGGTTTCATTTTCCTGTAAAAACTGAAGGACAAAAGTCGTATTGAAGCGTTCTTCCCTTGTAAGGGGCACCTCCAATACCGGACCTTTCAGCACCTGAATACGTGATCCTAACTGAATGGCTTCACTGGGGATGTGAGTGACAAACAGGGCCTTAAGCTGATATTTCTGCACTGTCTCAAACACAAGCCTACGCAAAGCCTCTGCCCGATCAGGGTCAAGGGAGACAAAAGGCTCATCCAAAATCAGGACATCGGGTTTCACCGCCAAGGCCCGTGCCAAGGACACACGGCGTGCCATGCCGAGGGAGAGTTTTGATGCCATCCGGTCTTTAACCGCGCCAAGGCCAACTTCCTCTAACAAACCATCAACTTGGCTGTCCTCATTCGGGCATACAAGGGCGACATTGTCACGCACCGTGCGCCATGGCAGAAGACGTGGTTCCTGAAAGACAAAGCCAACTTTTTCGGCCTTTGGCGTGACGTGGCCGTCAAAGTCTTCATCTAGTCCTGCCACAATGCGTAACAGTGTACTTTTCCCGGCCCCCGATGGGCCGCAGATCACCTGAATTTCACCGGGATGCAAATCCAGCTCAATATCTTTTAAAATGGTTTGGCCGTCATAGGCTTTATGGGCAATGGAGATTTTCATGAGCCCACCCGCCATGCGGTCACTCGTTTTTCCCACGGACGGATCAGGCCATATTCAATGGTCCAGATGATGACAATAAAGGCAATGGAATAAGCCAGAATCCCCGTCACATCAAACATCTGGAAAAACAGGTGGAGCTGAAAGCCCACCCCATCACTGCGTCCCAACAGTTCCACCACCAAGACGATTTTCCAGATCAAGGCAAGGCCAGAGCGTGCTGCCGCTGCAAAATAAGGGGTCAGCTGGGGCAAGATCACATTTTTCACCAAGCTCATGGGCGATAAGCGATAAATCTTCGCCATTTCCGCCAAGTCCCGGTCCAGTGCCTTCGCCCCTTCACGCAGGGTGACGGCCACATTGGGGATTTTATTAATCGCCACCGCCAAAACAGCTGCAACTTCATCCAAACCGATCCAGAGATAACACAGGATAATGACCACCAAGGCCGGAAGGTTAAGTAAAAACAAAAGCCAGCTGTCAAAAAACAGGCCCAGCTTTTTATGCATCCCCATCACCAATCCGATAAAACTGCCAAGTCCCATGGCAAGAATAAAGGCGGCAATCACCCGCCACAAGGTTGCCAGACAATGGATCAACAGTTCCCCACTTTGGAGCTCTGCGCCCATGCGCACCAAGACCTCTTGAGGTGGGGGCAAAAGCTCCGTCTGTGAGAAAAAAGCAAATCCAGCCCATAGCCCCACCAAGGAAGCGATCGACAGGGACTGGATGACAATGCTTCTGGGCATGGATTAATAGGAAACGTCTTTAACAAACGTGCCTTGCGGGATGGTTTTGGCCTTTCCCACAAGCTTGGTCCCCCCCAGTTGGGACAACAGTTCAAACAAGGAACTGGCACCTGCGCGTTCCCCCTGCCCCCATTTGGAGGGCACACCGTTTAAGAACCCCGTTTTCAGGGCTTGGTAGGTTGCCTCATTCTTTGCTTTCATCAGCGGTTTGATCTTGGCCCAGGCTTGCTCATCTGTAGCAAGAATTTCTTTGGCTTTACGCGACGCCCGTGACAGGGCCTGCTTCAATTTCATATTCTGTTCAAAGCGTGGACCAAAGACATAACCAATCATCGGGACATTTTCATCCAGTCCCATGACTTGTAAGGCATCAGCTACATTGAGTACACGTTCGAACCCTTTGGCTTCCAGCTTGGCCGCAAAATGCCAAAAGTTGATCACCGCATCCAGCTCGCCACTTTCCAGCTTTTTTGATAATAACGGCGGGGCACCAAAAACCGTTTCAACATTTTTTGCCAGATCAAATCCATGTTCTTTCAAGGCCACAGCCTGAAACAGCAACCAGCTTTTATCAACCGGGCCACCTGCAATCCCGATTTTCTTGCCCGTCAAGTCAGGCAAACTTTTAATCTGGTCTTTCGGGTCAGCCATCATGGCCCCGACCATGCGTGAATACGGGATAAAGCTGAAATGGCGACCTTCATGACGTTGGCGTGCCACCCAAATCCAGTCATTCACAATCACATCAACCGCATCCCCATAAAGTGCGGTGACAGACGCCTGCTTGCCAGCAAAGGGAACGATTTCCAGATTAAAGCCTTCTGCCTTATCCAGGCCATACGCCTTAATGGTTTGGAGTTCCCAATTCACCGTACCGAACTTCAACACCCCTGCTCGCAAAGAGGGGACTTGTGCCGATGCGTTATGAACCGCAAACGCAACAAAAAAAACAAACATGGCAAATAGTTTTTTCATCACAAGTCCCTCCTTCACCTCAGGGGTTACTTAAATGTTTTCAGAAATTCGATCAGGAAATCCTGTTCAGCTGGGTCCGTGATCTGCACATGGCGCATACGTGTCCCAGCAACCACCAGTGTGTTACCTTCAATCCAGGCACGCAGGAAATCTTCATCCCATGTGATATCGGATTTTTTCAAGTCTGCAGAATATTCAAAACGGGGCTGGCTGGCGGCTTTGCGCATATACACACCACGCAGGTTGGGGCCGAACGTATTTTTCGCCGGGTCCATGGAATGGCATTTCATACATTTCTGAAACACCTGTACCCCTGCAGCTGCTTTTGAATTTGGCGGGGTATAGCCAAACATGTCTTCTGCTTGTGCATCCGTATTAGCAAAAGTTACAGCACCCAGCGCCAAAGCTGCTGCCATCAATGATTTAAACATTTTGTCTCTCTTTCTAAACAATTGATCAAATTCAATTAGGGCGTAAACTCATAAAATAGACTTGTTTAGCGGAGATGTATTTGAGGATAGACAAGGCATGAAACCCGCAGAAGTGCAAGCACTTTAAGGGTTTTATAACGCAGCTCTATCCTCAAATACATCCCGTCCCTTACGGGATTTCCCCAAAATATAGGCATTACTGCGTTAAAGTCTTTTGAAAGTACAAGTACTTCCTGCAAGCCTTTGCCTTGTCTTGCCTATATTTTGGGGAAACCAAAGCAAGTCTATTTTATGAGTTTACACCCTAGGTTCAGCATAAGCAGGCTCAATCGTTTTTTCATTTCGACTTTCGACCAATGAAAAACCCTGCCACATTCGCCAAAAGTCGTATTTCAAAATTGTCGAAAATCAAATTCATTGCGCCCCAAACGTCTTAAAATTTCAAAGATCAAGAGCAAACCACAAACAGGCACAATTAAATGACAAAACAATCACCCATGATCGGTCATAATTCAGGTGGAGCAACCGTCACAATTGAAGTCCGCCTGTTTAACTCCATGCATACAAAGGGCAATCCTGAGGCCGTAAAGGAACCGCTTGAATACCCTGCGGGTACAACGGTGGGGGATGTTTTTCGCGACCTGAAACTGCCCCGCGAAGAACTTTTTCTCATTTTGGTCAACGGACGTGATATCTCCCCCGGTTTGGTTGGCGATGTGCGTTTTGCCCATGAACTCGAAGAAGGTGATATCCTTGCTTTTTCAGGCCCTGTCCCCTACAGTTTCGGATATGGTGCCCCGGTTGTTTAGAGCAGGTTAATGGATGAACGTCTAAAATCGCTTCAGGAAGAAAATGAAGCCTTAAAACAGCGGGTATCCGAACTCGAACAACGAGATGAGCTTTACACACTGGCGATGGAAGTCCCCAACGAAGGGTTGTGGGACTGGAACCCGGTGACAAAAGAGCTGCTTATTTCCTCACGCCTGATGGAAACTTTAGGCCATACAGGTGAATCAAAGTTCACAACAACCTATGAATGGCTGGACTGGGTTCATCCCGAAGATATTGCAGGCTATGAACAAAAAGTCACCGAGCACCTTAAGGGGCTGACCGACTTTTTTGAATGGGAATACCGTGTTTGCGATACCAAAGGCCAATATCACTGGGTCTTGGCACGAGGCAAAGCCTTACGCGATGAAAATGGCATCGCCTATCGCATGGTAGGTTCTGTTGGTGACATCACCAAACGACATATCGCAGAAGAACAATTACAACAAGCCCATGACCTGCTGGAAGACCGTGTGGCGAAACGAACTTCCGAACTTACACGGGTTAATAAGGTTCTGAACGAGGAAATCAATGAACGTAAAATCATTGAAAAAGAACTTAAACTTGCCAAAGAAGAAGCTGAACGCGCCCATCAAAGTAAAAATAAATATCTCGCAGCGGCCAGCCACGACCTGCTGCAACCCCTTAATGCCGCCCGTATTTTAATTGCAACCTTACAGGAACGCCCGCTGACCCCAGACAATATGTCACTGGTTAATCGCACCCATATTGCCATGGAAGCTGCTGAAGAACTGCTGATTGATCTGCTGGACATTGCCAAGCTGGATGCCCATAAAATGTCTGTCGATCTGCAAAAAAGTGCTGCCAGCCGTTTACTGAACTCTCTTTATGATGAATTAAAACCCATCGCCAAGCGATCCAATGTCAGCTTAAAAATTATACCTTGTTCTGCGGGGTATTTCAGCGACACCCGTCTGCTGGGGCGTATTTTGCGCAATTTCCTGAACAACGCCATTCGTCATGCCAGCGGTGGCCGGGTGTTATTGGGCTGTCGCCGTTACGGTGATTTCTTGCGTTTTGAAGTCTGGGATACGGGCTGCGGTATTCCGCAAAATAAATTACATGAGATTTTCCAGGAATTTCACCAGCTCAAGGCGCATCCCCATGAGATCAGTGAAACAGGCGTCGGGCTCGGCCTCGCCATCGTTGAGCGAATTGCCAAAATGCTGGACCTCAAGATCAATGTACGCTCCCAACTGGGCAAAGGATCAGTCTTCAGTGTTGAAGTCCCTTATTGCCCGGTTGAACCCCAAAGCGCCCCTGCAATCCCGGTTGATGTGGTGAGCGACTTATCCGGTAAAGAATTTCTGGTGGTTGATAATGAAAGCGCGATCACCCATTCCATGTCAGACTTGCTGCATCAATGGGGGGCTGTGCCTTATTGCGCCTTGTCTTTACGCACAGCCCTGACGGAACTGGATCATAACCGCCTGAAACCAGATGCCCTTTTAGTTGACTATCACCTAGAAGATAACGAAACGGGCATTGAAGTCATTGACGCAATCAAGAAACGTTTGGGGCATGATATCCCCGCCGCCCTGATCACGGCGGATCGTTCTCCGGAACTGGCAAACCTGTGTAAGGAACTCGGTGTGCGCTTGCTCAACAAACCGATTAAACCTGCGAAACTTCGTGCGCTGTTGTCTTATCTGGTAAAAGACGCCTGATACGGTCCTGTGCACTGGGATGAGTACTGTAAAACAGGGAATAAAGCGGATCATCACGCATGGGGGTCAAATTCTGGCCGATAATTTTCCTTAAGGCGTCAACAAAAACCCCAGCCCCCATATCGCAAGCCGCCTGATCATCCGCCTGAAACTCAAAACGGTGCATTAATCGGCTGGAAAATGGCATCAGTAAAAAGTCCACATATGAATAGCCCACAATCGCCAACAAAATCGGAGAAGAGCTGTTAATCTCCCAACCGGTCATCTTCACCAATGTGATAAACATTAAAAAAGACAGGCACAAACAAGCCCCCTGATAGGCAACCCATTTGAGGTGATGGTGATGAAGAATATGACCTTTTTCATGGGCGAGAACCGATAGGAATTCCTCCTTTTCCAATAAGGCTTTCAAGCCGTGGGTATAAACAACAAACGGCTCTTTAAAACCTGCATGGGCACGGGCATTGGCATGGGTGTTATTGCGGCTTTCAATATCTTCAAAAACTTGAATGCCTCCCAAAGGCTGTTCCTGTGCAGGTAAAAGTTCACTAAACACACGGGCCTTAAACAATGGCCCCACAATCTGCTGTGCCCAAAGCGAAAAAAAGATAAAGAAACATAAAACCGCATAAGATTGCTGTTCAATCAACAGCAAGGCAACCAGTAAAACAGGCGCAGCCACCATCATAGCCCGCCCCATACGTTGGGCTGATTTATAGCTATAATGGGCAAAACTGTCTTTGGCCTGTCCTTGCTTTTTCATCAACAGCCATAGACGCAGATCAAACATCACCCATCGAATAAAACCAACACCACAGGCAAGCCCAAGCGTGATCAGCCCCCCTTCCAAAAGAGGTTTACGGGCTAACATATCCAACATAAACAGCAGGCAAAACGTAAAAAGAATAAAATCCGTACATTCCCGCCCCAGCAATATTTTCAGGCGAGCCACCGCCATGACGCTTTCATCAGGGCGCTGTGCGAGCTGTTGGTTTTGGCGAAAAATCAGATAGAGTTTCAGGGCGAAGACACAAAAGGCCGCGATGAGAAACGTGGCGTTCATACCCTAAATTAACTCAATCAATTTCGTACTCACGGCCCCTTTGGCACGCATGACCAGCGGCATGCGCGGCCCCGATGTGATTTTAGCGTTTTCAATGGCCGACTGGATCACATCAAAATGTTCAGACTTAGAACAAGCCGGATCAGCATTTTTCGCATCACCACTGAGCAAATAAGCCTGACAACGACAGCCGCCGAAATCCTTTTTCTTATCTTCGCAAGACCCGCAAGGCTCTTTCATCCAGCTATCACCACGAAATTCATTAAAGGCAGGCGATTCATTCCAAATCCATTCCAGATCATGATCTTTGACAGATGGATACTCAATGCCGGGGATTACCTTGGCTTCATGACAGGGCAAAGCTGCGCCATCTGGCGCGATGGAGAGATGAATTGAGCCCCAGCCATTCATACACGCCTTGGGGCGACCGTCATAATAATCCGGGATGACAAAGAAAATCTGCACCTTATTGCCCAACCGTTCACGGGCACGTTCGACCTTTTCTTCAGCGATATCTAACTGCTCTTTGGTTGGCAGCAAGCCATCACGGTTCAGCAATGCCCAGGCATAATATTGGATATTAGCCAGTTCCAAAAACTCAACGCCATGTTCTTCACACAGGTCAATCAGGTCTTCCACCGCATCAATATTGAGGCGCGAAACAGGCACATTTAACACCATGGGAAACTCATGGCGCTTGATCATTTTCAGCACTTCAATCTTTTTATTAAAAGACGCTGCCCCGACCATCAGATCGTTTTTGTCACGATCAGAATGCTGGAAGCTCAGCTGGATTTGTTTCAGCCCTACCTCTTTTAATTTCACCAACCGTTCTTCGGTCAGCCCCATGCCCGATGTGATCAGGTTGGTGTAATAGCCCATCTTGTCAGCTTCTTCGACCAGGATTTCCAAATCCTTACGCGCCATAGGCTCCCCACCGGAAAAACCCAATTGCATGGCCCCCAGATCACGGGCTTGGCGCAGGGCACGCAGCCAGTCTTCGGTACTGAGTTCCTGATCATAGTCTTCAAAATCAAGGGGGTTGGTACACCACGGGCATTTCAGCGGGCATTTATAGGTAAGTTCGGCAACCACCCACAGCGGCTTGCCGCAGTCTGAGAGCTGCTCAAACTTTGATCCATCCTTTGTCAAGGGCCGTCTCCATAAAGGCAAACACATCATCGGCCAGCTCATCACTGGCATTAAATTGTTCTTTTAAACGTAGCACAATTTCTTCAACCGTGCGCTTTCCATCCACCAAATTCATGATGTAGCCAGCCGGGCCGTTCAATTTAATCAGACCTTCGGGATATAACAGCATATGCGCCTGTTGGGACTCTTCCCAGCGAAAAATATAAACCGGGTTAATCGCCGGACAATCACTTAAATTAATCGGGCTGTTTTGCAACGTACTTCTCCTGGCCAAAGAATATATTGTTGTTTTTCTTAAAAATAAAAAGGGAAGGAGATACCTCTCCTCCCCTCTTTGGAATTGGAACCTTTTATAAGGTCTTAGCGTACGTTGATGTAAGCTGTAACTTCAAAGCCCAAACGCAGGTCGCAGTAAGCCGGTGTTTCCCACTTCATGTCAGTCTCCTTGATGACAGTTTTTCTAACTTGTGGCACTAGTGTGCCGTTCTTCATAAATATCTTCAATTCGCCTTTGGTCGAATTACTCAGCTGCCGCTTGTTCAAACCCTTCGGGCACAAAGCAGCCCGGTGGGATCATGCCCGGTGAAACGTAAGATAAATAAAGCGCATCCAGCTGTGCCCACAGCACGCCCGTCTTCATGTACAGCGCATCAATCACAGCCTGTTGCTCTTTGATCGTTGTGGCATTTTCCTTAACGTATTTCAGGGCAAAATCCACATCACGCGGGGCTTGAGTCAAACGTTCGCGGAAATAAGCGGTCATTTCTTCGCTGACAAAATCATAGTTTTCCAGCATGCCCGCAATACGTTCCTTATGGATTTTCGGCGCAAACAATTCTGTCAAACATGAAGCAAAACCGATCAACAACGGTGCACGACGACAGAAGTTAATATAGGTGTCGACCGCATGTTTACTGGCCGGGTGAACCCCTTCCATGGATTTGACATATTCACGATCGAGTCCAAGGGCCTCACACAGGCGCAGCCAACGTTCAATCCCGCCGATATCATCGCCCTGACCGTCATGATCAAAGATCCGCTGACGCCAAATGTTGCGCAGTTCCTTATCTTCACAATTAGCCAGGATCGCGTAATCCTTAATCGGAATACCTTGCTGATAGACATAGCGGTTCAAGGCCCAGGCTTGAACCTGACCCAAATTCATTTCCCCACCATGGAGCATTTTGTGAAACGGGTGCAGGTTGTGATAACGTTCTGCACCGATTGAGCGAAGTGCCGCCTCCAGTTCATCTGGGGACAAAACCTTCTCGACTTTAATCATAAGAGTACCTCCATACCGTCAAAGCCAATTTCCCAGCCTGCTTCTTCCGTTTGCGCCCGTTCAGAGGAACTGTTTAAAAGTGCAGGGTTCGTATTATTGATATGAATAAAAATTTTGCGTTTTACATTCAGGTCTTTAAACGCCTCAATGCTGCCCTCTGGCCCATCCATACACATATGGCCCATACGTTGTCCGGTCTTGACCCCACAGCCTGTCTTGATCATTTCCTCATCAATCCAGGTAGTGCCATCAAAAAAGACCACATCCGCATCGCGCACACGATCACATAACTCGTCTGGCATGGCTGAACAGCCCGGCAGGTAATAGAAATGCTGACCTGTTTTTTTAGATGAAATGCATAACCCCACCGTATCTTCGGGCACAGAGCCGAAATTATCGCCCTTGCTTTCATCTTCCAAATAAAGGGCGATCTTGCCAGGAACGGGGAAAAGCTCGACCTCAATCCCGCTGGCTGTCCCATCCTTGAACAAAAGCTCTGTTTTTTGATGAACAGGCAGATCGCGACGATCCACAAATTCAGGGTTCAGGATATTAAACAGGCTATTGCCGCCCAACACACCCATCACCCGCTTGGTCGCATAAATGGCCAAGGGATGGCTTTCACGTAAAGTCAGCAAACCACCGATATGATCCACATCCGCATTGGTCAAAATCGCCCCAACGATCGGGCTATGGCGCTTGCCGTGCTTGGGGTGCAAACACGGGTTATCTTGAATTTGCTGACGGATATCGGGCGATGCATTCAGCAAAAACCAGTTTTCATCATCCACAGTGACAGCCAATGAAGACTGTGTGCGCGCAACCGCATCATCATCACCAGCCCAAATTTTGGAACAACAATCACAATTACAGTTCCATTGCGGGAAACCGCCCCCGGCAGCCGACCCTAGAATCTTTACTTTCAGCATCAAGATAATCCTTCACAACGTTGTATTCAGGCTATCTGATCTGCTGTCTATGCGAAATTAGACTAAGGTGGGGGAGAATTTAAATGGTTCAAAAATCTGCTTCAAGCCACCACTCTCCGACAAAGGTCTAAGAAAAAAGCCTCTTGACCCTTCTTAAGAGACATGACAGTTTTCTATCGCTATGTCGTTGGTGACATAACGCATTTTTATTTAAGCTGAAGGTCACAAATCAAATGATCCGTCTTTCAAAATTCCTTGTTGCTGGTGCGCTCCTGGCAATGACAAGTGTTAGCGCCTTGGCACAAAAGCCTTTTATCTCTGTTGCTTCGACAACTTCAACAGCCAACTCTGGCCTGTTTGATTATCTTTTGACAAAATTCACCGATGAAAGCGGCATTGAAGTCCGTGTGATTGCTGTTGGCACCGGCCAAGCCATCCGTTTGGCACGTAAAGGGGATGCTGATGTCCTGTTTGTCCATCACCGCCCTTCTGAAGAAAAGTTTGTCAAAGATGGTTTTGGCGATAAACGTTATGACGTCATGTATAATGATTTCGTCATTGTCGGTCCCAAATCCGACCCTGCCAAGGTGAAAGGCTGTGCCTCGCCCAATGAAGCCCTGGGCAAAATCAAATCTTCCGGTGCATCTTTCGCCTCACGCGGGGATGACAGTGGTACGCACAAGCGTGAACTTTCCCTTTGGAAAGCCGCTGGGGTAACACCAGATGGCACATGGTATCGTGCAACGGGGTCCGGCATGGGCGCAACATTGAATGTCGCAGCCGGTATGGGGGCTTATGCGTTATCTGATCGCGGAACATGGATCAGCTTTAAAAATAAAAAGGATATGGAAATTGTCTGCGAAGGCGATGCCTCCCTCTTTAACCCTTACGGTGTGATTGCCGTCAGCAAAGAAAAATTCGATCATATTAAAGAAAAAGAAGCCAAACAATTTGTACACTGGCTGGTATCAAGCAAAGGGCAAAAACTCATCAATGACTTTCGCGTAAACGGTCAGCAGCTCTTCATAGGCAATGCCAAGTAGAGTTTATCTTCTCTCGTTCCGACTTTTCAGCCTCCCATTTTTGGGAGGCTTTTTTTTCACCCAAATCACACCCATCATGTTTCACAAATGTAAACGCTCGCCATCTTGAATGAAATATTTTAATAATACTAAATAATTAAATAACTATATGTTTTATAAAAACAAAAAGAATACAAATTAAACAAGAAAACCTCTTATTTTACCCTTAAAACTCTAAAAAACCCCTTGATTGAACCACTGGTATTTTCTTTCCGATTTAACCCAGAAGTTGGAATTGATATAAGCAAATAAAGACACGCAAAGAAAAATATCTAAAAATGACTGCATATTTATCAGTACATGTTCCTCAACTTTTAATCATCGAAGATGACGAATTTGCTTCTATGCTTTTAACGCAGTTCTTTGAAAATGAAGGATTTGAAGTCAAAGCGGCCCTCAATGCACAAGAAGCGCGCAAACTCTTCCAACAACAACGCTTCCACCTTTGTTTCCTTGACCTTGATTTGCCGGATGAAGACGGACTTGTTCTTTTGCGTCAATTTATGGCTGAAACCAAAACACCCTTTTTTGTTCTCACCGGGCGCAATAACAAAGGCGATGAACTCATCGCCCTTGAACTTGGGGCCATTGAATATTTAATCAAACCTGTTGCCCCACAAGAATTGCTGTTGCGCGTACAGAACCTGATCAAGCTGATGTATCAGTCAAGCGACCTGCTTCACCGCAACATCACAATTGGCGGCTGGACTTTAATCAAGGAAGCCCAGTGCATTACCAATACCAAAGGACAACCGACCAACCTGACACCGGGGGAATTTAAGGTTTTAAGTGCGATGTTTAATGAACCCAACAAAGTCCTGTCACGTGATTTTCTTTTAGATACCCTGAACAGTGCTGGCAATATTGCAGGTTCTCGTTCCATTGACGTCATCATCAGCCGCTTGCGCAAAAAAGTTGAAAAGGACCCTGCACAGCCAGAAGTTATCAAAACCGTTGCCGGGGCTGGTTATATGGTCAAAAATTGACCTCCTTCCCCCTGTTTAAAACTATCTCAAATTGAAAAAATATGGTAGTTTAACTCAATGACTTCTGCTTTGCGTCTAATCCAAAAATAGGGGGATGGAGATATGGCGACATATGAAGTTCAAAATAGCAACACACCGTTAAATGGCCGGGTGCGTGAACAGATTTTGGAAGAAATCTGCACAAACTTTGACAATGATAAACATCGCCTGATGGATATCCTGATCGAAACCCAGCGCCGTTTCCGCACCATCGATTCTCACGCGATGGCCTTTATTGCCAAACAGATTGGCAGCACCCGCATAGAAGTCGAAGGGCTTGTCAGCTTTTACGCGTTCTTTTCTGATCAGCCGAAAGGCAAATTCACCATTCGCCTGTGTGACGACATTATTGACCGTTTCGCCGGCTCTAAAAAAGTGGCACAAGCCTTTGAAGATGAACTGGGCATTACTTTCGGTGAAACCTGCGAAGATGGAAGCTTTTCACTGGATTACACCCCTTGCATTGGCATGAGTGATCAAGCCCCTGCCGCTATGATCAATGATGTTGTGCTGACACATCTCAACGCTGATGATGCCCGCAAAATTATCCATGCCTTACGAGAGGACCAGCCACTTATAGACATCGCTCGAAACTATTCTGTTCAAAACAACATCCGACAATCCGGTGATATACTGTTAAAAGATGTGGCCCAGAATAAGGGATTGGAAAAGGCCCTGAAACTTTCCCCCGCTGATATTATCGACATCATCAAAAAATCAGGTTTGCGCGGGTGTGGTGGCGCAGGGTTTCCCACCGGACAAAAATGGCAGTTTGCGGCCCAGACAGATGCCCCAAAACGTTATGTTTTTTGCAATGCCGATGAAGGCGAACCCGGCACCTTTAAGGACCGTGTTCTCTTAACCAAACGGGCCAACCTGTTATTTGAAGGCATGACCATTGCCGCACGCGCCATTGGCGCAGACGAAGGGATCCTTTATCTGCGCGGTGAATATGAATATCTTCTCTCTCCCCTTACAGAAACGCTGCAAAGACGTCGCGATAAGGGCCTCTTGGGTAAAAGTTTTGATATCCGTATCCAGCTTGGGGCCGGGGCCTATATCTGCGGGGAAGAAAGTGCGCTCATCAGTTCGTGTGAGGGGCTGCCCGGTGTCCCAAAGACCCGCCCACCTTTCCCGGTTCAAAGCGGTTATCTCGGTTTCCCCACCATCGTCAATAATGTGGAAACCTTCTGCCATGTGGCCCGAATTCTGGATCAAGGAAGCGATTGGTTTAAAGCAATCGGCACCGAACAAAGTCCCGGCACGAAGCTGTTAAGCATCTCTGGTGACTGTGAATTCCCCGGTGTTTATGAAACCCCTTATGGCTTGAGCCTGAATGAACTGATTAAGCTGGCCGGAGGTCAAGACATCGCTGCCATTCAGGTCGGTGGCCCCAGTGGTGAACTGGTCGGGCGCAACGGCTTTGAACGTCGCCTCTGTTTTGAAGACCTGCCTACAGGTGGATCTATCATGATGTTTTCAACCAAGCGCAATATCATTGAAATTGTTGATTATTTCCTTGAATTCTTTGTTGATGAAAGCTGTGGTTTTTGCACACCCTGTCGGGTCGGCAATGTGTTCCTGAAAGAACGCATAGAAAAAATCCGCACGGGCAAGGCCGTGCCGGAAGATATCGACTATCTGAAAGAACTCAGCAACACCATCATGAAAACCAGTCGCTGTGGTTTGGGACAGACCTCGCCTAATCCGGTGCTTAGCAGCCTGAAAAATTTCCCACTGATTTACGCTGCCTTGGTTAAGGAAAATGAAGACGGGTTTAAAACCAACTTCGACATTCAAAACGCCTTGGAAGAATCACGCAGGCTCGCCAAGCACCGTTCTTATATCTATGACCCGGATTTTGAGCAGGAGTAAGGACCATGAGTGATAAAAAATGCACCTTTACTCTGGACGGAAAAGAAATCACCTCCCAACCTGGTCAAACCATTATGGAGGCTTGTGATGACGCAGGTATCCATATCCCGCGCCTGTGTGATGTAGAAGGTTTGCGCCATCAGGGCAGTTGCCGGGTCTGTACGGTCAAGGTTAATGGCTGCACTACCTCATCTTGCACCCAACCTGCCGAAGAGGGATTGGTCGTGGAAAGTGAAACCGAAGAGATCATCAATCTGCGCCGCGATGTGGTGCGGATGCTCTTTCACGAAGGCAATCACCTCTGCCCCATTTGTGAAGCCAGCGGCAATTGTGAACTGCAAGCCACCGCGTATGATCTTGGCATTACCCAGCCGACCAAGTTCCCTTACCTCCAACCTGTGCGCTCCCTAGATGCCAGCCATCCTGATATTGCACTGGATACCAACCGTTGTATTCGTTGTGGACGCTGCATCCGGGCCTCCCAAGATGTGGATGATAAAGGCATCTTTGGCTATACGGGCCGGGGCATTCATCGCAATGTGGCGGTGAATGGGGACAATCTGGCCGATACCAATGCCAGCCTTGAAGATGTCGCCTTTTCCCCGGAGATTTGCCCGGTGGGCTGTATCATTCGCAAAAAAGTCGGTTTTTCCACCCCCATTGGCAAGCGAGAATTTGATGACCCCATGCCTGAAGGCAACGGCAAACAAAAAAACATCAAACCAACAGCACAGAAAAAACGCATCGCCACCACATCACTAGCCGGATGTTTTGGTTGTCATATGTCCTTGCTGGATATTGATGAACGGGTGCTCGACCTGATGAAAGTGGCGGAATTTGACCGTTCCCCCTTAAATGATATCAAAAAATTCACCACCCGCTGTGATATCGGCTTGATTGAGGGCGGGTGTTGTAACGAAGAAAACGTCCATGTCCTTCAGGAATTCAGGAAAAACTGTGATATTCTGGTCGCGGTTGGACAATGCGCCATCATGGGCGGCTTGCCTGTGATGCGCAATGCCATCATGCATTCAGATGACCCGCTCAAAGATTGTTTTGACGAGGCTTATATCAACAGCCCCTATATCCAAAACGACCGCCACCGCATCCCTGATGACCCCGCCCTGCCACTGATTTTGGACTCGGTTTATTCCACCGTGGATGTGGTGAAGGTTGACTATCAAATACCGGGCTGTCCCCCTTCAGGGGACATGTTGTGGCAGACCTTATCGGCCCTGATTGCCGGGGAGCCGGAAAGCCTGCCCAAAGAACTGATTAAATACGATTAAGGGGTGCGAAACATGTCCAAACATAAAATCGTCGAAATCTCGCCTCTCACCCGCGTGGAAGGTCACGGTAAGGTTACCATTCATCTCAATGAAGAAAACGAGGTGCAGGACGCCCGCCTTCATATCGTTGAATTTCGCGGCTTTGAACGGTTCATTCAGGGGCGCCTTTTATGGGAAGTCCCCGTTATTGTGCAGCGCCTGTGTGGCATCTGCCCAGTCAGTCACCATTTGGCTGCGGCTAAGGCGATGGATCAAATTGTTGGGGCCAAACAACTCACGCCAACGGCTGAAAAAATGCGTCGCCTGATGCATTATGGGCAGGTGATGCAAAGCCATGTGCTGCATTTTTTCCATCTTTGTTCACCAGACCTGCTGTTTGGTTTTGATGCGCCGGTGGAAAAGCGTAATATCTTCGGCATTATCAATGAATATCCCGAACTGGCTGTCCAAGCGGTCAAAATGCGCAAATATGGGCAGGAGATCATTGAAAAGACTGCGGGTAAGAAAATCCATGGCACAGGGGCCATTGCGGGCGGGATCAATAAAAACCTGTCTGTTGAAGAACGCGATCACTTGCGCCAAGACATTGATGAAATGATCCCCTGGGCGCAAGAAGCCCTGGAGCTGGCAAAAAACTATACACTGGATAATCTGGACTATATCAAAGGGTTCGGCAGCTTCCCCTCAAACCATATGTCCTTGGTGCGCGAAGATGGGGCCTTGGACCTGTATCATGGCAACCTGCGTGCCTTGGATCATAAGGGAGAGGCTATTTTCGATCAGGTGGATTATCGCAGCTATCACGAACGCCTTGTGGAAGAAGTTCGATCCTGGTCCTACATGAAATTCCCTTTCATCAAGGATTTGGGCACGCAGGACGGCTGGTATCGTGTCGGCCCGCTGGCACGCATGAATACCGCCAGCTTTATTGATACCCCGCTTGCCAATAAAGCCCATCAAGAACTCATGGCCGTATCCGATGGCAAGCCCAATCCAACAACCTTAGCCAATCATTGGGCACGCATGATTGAGGTGCTTCACTGTGTAGAAAAAATCCGTGAACTGCTTTACGATGATGACCTGCAAGGCACGGACCTGATTATTAAAGGGGACCGCCAAGACGAAGGCATTGGGGTAATTGAGGCCCCACGCGGTAATTTGATCCATCACTACCGGGTGGATGAAAACGATCAGGTGCAATTCTGTAACCTGATTGTGTCGACCACCCATAATAACGAGGCCATGAACCGAGCGATTGGTGGGGTGGCGCGGAAATTCATTTCAAAAGAGCCTAAAATCACCGAAGGGATGTTGAACCATGTGGAAGTTGCCGTGCGTGCCTATGATCCTTGCCTGTCTTGCGCCACCCATGCCTTGGGCCAAATGCCGCTGGAGATCGAACTGCTGGATCACACCGGGGTCCTGATGGATAAGAAGGCGAAAGACCTGTGAAGACGTTGATCATCGGCTATGGCAATCCGGGTCGCCAAGACGATGGCCTTGGCCCTGCCCTTGCCCAATATATTGAGGACCTGAAACTGCCAAACATCAGCGTCGATATTGATTACCAGCTTAATATCGAACATGCCCACGACTTAATGGGATATGAACGTGTGATTTTTGTGGATGCTGCGCTTAAAGGGCCGGAACCTTACGACTTCCAGCCCCTGAATGCCGGAAACCCGACAAGTTTCACCAGCCACAGCGTTTCCCCACAAGCCATCCTGCGCCTTGCAAAAGACTTATTCCAGATTGAGATTAAGGCCTTTACGCTGGCGATCCGGGGGTATGAGTTTGAGATTATTGAAGAAGAACTGAGCCCTAAGGCCGCAGAAAACCTGAAAGAGGCCCAGTCGTTTCTTCTGTCTTATTTAAAATAAGTCTGTCATTTCCAACTTGATTGGAAATCTCCTTACCACCAAAAGGTCCCCGCATGCGCGAGGACGACATTTTATATCAACGTCTCAATCACCTGAACAACAGCCGCACATTTCTGCGCATCCAATCCATCTGGGTGCGGCGGACCGAAACGTTTGGCATCATTGTCGTAATATTTACCCGATGCATCCGCAAATTCATCAGACAAGGCGGCACGCACCAGAATATCTGCGCCAATGCGGATATCACTGCCTTCCACACCGAAGCCTTCCTTCACCATTTTACTGGCAAGAAGCGAGCCCGGATTGACAGACACCACCATGGGGGCAACCTTGCCTGCCAAATGATTGGTCCACATGGTGATCGCCAATTTGCTTTGGGCATAAGCAGGCATATCTTCCAGCCTTGTCTTTCCAGCCAAGGCATCCACATCCACCGGGGCTTGGGCCGCAGAAGACAAATTCACAACACGGGCCTCATTCCCCAGCAAATCCAACAACTCTTTGGTCAACAGGTAAGGTGCAATGGTATTCACAACAAAGCGCACATCCATCCCCTCTTTGGTGCGAGGCTGTGACGTTTTGTAAATCCCGGCATTGTTAATCAAAACATCCAGCTTGTCATGTTTGGCACGAACATCCTTTGCCAGTTGGCCCACATCCTCAAGGTTTGATAAATCCGCCACATAGCTTTCAATCTGTGCATTCGACGCGGTGCTTTTCAACGAAGCTTCAACATCTGCCAGTTTTTGGGCATTACGACCATGAATCAAAAGCCGATGGCCTTTACCAGCCAGCATTTTTGCGGTTTCCAAACCAATACCATCGGTGGCACCTGTTAAAAGAATAGTTTTTTGCATGTTAAAGCTCCTTAAGCTGTGAAATCTGGCAGGATTTCATCAGCCAGACGTTTTAATGTATCTTCAATATCATTCTGGTTAAAGCGCAGGTTCAAGGCGACATGGTTGATACCGATTTCCTCAATGGATTTCAGATATTCGCGCACATATTTTGTCCCGGAACGAAAGCCAAGGTGAATGGGTGATGGCGGCGTATCCGCATCATCCGTTAAATCAATATAAAGTGACTGGGATGCGGGCTTGATCGAACGTCCAGCGGCCTCGGTATTGGCACGCCATTCCCCGATAATACGCTCTTGCACCGCCACATTGCGCGGATAAGTGATCCATCCATCACCATTGCCCCCTAACCATTCCGGTGATTGTTGACTTGCCCCGGTAATCATCAGGGGCAAGCGACCAGAAACAGGTTTAGGTAACATATCCATTCCACCATAAGGACTGCCATAGGGGTTTTCAAAACTCGCCCCCTCTTCCCACATACGTTGGATATAATCAAAACTGTGGCGAAACCGTTCCCCACGATTTTCAAAAGGCTGATTCAAAGCCGGATATTCCTCAGGCCGATCGCCAGAGGCCACACCCAAAATCAAACGCCCATTGCTCAGCACATCGGCACTAGCTGCTGCCTTTGCCACATGGGCAGGATGGCGCAACGGTAAAACAATACTGCCAACCCCCAGTGCAATGCGATGCGTATGGGCAGCAAGATAACCGAGATAAACAAAGGGGTCATACATCTGCCCTGCATCCCCAAAAGTTGGCACATTAAAAGGCACATCACGTAACCAGATCGAGGAAAAACCAAGTTCTTCCACCAATTTAATTCGCTCAATATGATCTTTCATACTCGGAACAGGGCCATCGGGGTAATGTTCCAACGGGACCACAACACCAAGGCTAAGCTTTTCAGGTTTATAAACACTGTTATACCCTGCGTTAATCTGGTCAAATTCCATTTTTTGCGGCCTTTTTTGTGAATGGCAATGGCCTTAATATATTATTTGAACAAGATAAATAAATGCCGTAATTTTAAATTTATAATTTATTTTTTGGATATAATTTATGGATACAGAAAGTGTACGGCTGTTTGTTCTGGCCGCAGAAAAGCTAAACATCAGTGCAGCAGGCCAAGAGTTGGGCATGGCCCCTGCTGTAGCCAGTAACCGTTTGGCGAAACTGGAACATATTTTAGGCGCAGACCTGCTGCATCGCTCCACCCGTAAAGTTTCCCTCTCCCTTGAAGGCGCAGAATTCCTGCCCTATGCCAAGGAAATGTTGGCTCAAGAACGTGCCGGTCTTGCCGCCCTTGGTCATGGAAGTGAAACAATCACAGGCACCTTGCGCTTTACCGCCCCGTCCACCTTTGCCCAGCTTTATATCGCCCCGATTTTACCGGAATTCATGGCCCGTCATCCCGGTATTAATCTGGAACTCCAACTTTCAGATTCACAATACGACCTGATTGAAGGCAGCTTCGACCTTGCCTTGCGCAATTCTGCCATTCAAGACAGCAGCCTGATGGGGCGTAAACTTGCCAATGACCGTCGTCTTTTATGTGCCTCCCCCGCCTATCTGGAAAAACACCCTCTCCCTCAAAGTCCGAAAGACTTAGACCAACATCAACTGATTGGCTTTAAAGATATGGCACCGCGCTCACTGCTTGGTCCTGACGGTCAAACGGGTCAGTTCAATCCACAAAAAGCAAAACGCCGCTTAAGCCTTGATGATGGCATGAATGCCAAACTGACCACCATGGCCGGAGCAGGTATTTCTCTCAATTCCCTGTGGGTTGTGCATGAAGAATTAAAAAACGGCACCCTTCTTGAAATTCTGCCCGGCTATCAGGTCGATGACCAGTCAGCCCTCTGGTTGCTTTATCCAAAATCCAATGTGCTGACGGCCAAAGTGCGCGTTTTCATTGATTTTTTGATTGAAAAAATCGGTAAATCCCCGGCATGGGAACAATGATACGTTTCTGAAAGGTAACTGACAGCTTTACCCCCTATAATCATGTTCATAGGCCATCAGGTCTATCACTCATATGCGAAGTCATCTCCCTAAGCTCGAATTCGCATGACTTGATAAGTGTCGGACCTCACCCGTGCCCTCGAAACTGGTCCGACACTTTATTTTAGGGGCTGAAGTAGCTAAGGGTTAATGTTTAGCCTGTTTATACCATATTTTCAGCTGCTTTAGGAGGTCTGCGTGGTTGCCTCCATTGAAACGCCATTCACACTCCTTGAGAAACCAGTAGAAATGGTCAGGTTTGATACCATTGAATCTTCGCATATGCCGCTTTGCCTGATTCCAGAAATTCTCAATGCCATTGATGTGATTTTGTTTGTCTGCAAAGAGTTTGGAATGGTTGATGCGACGGTGATGGAAGTCTGAAACATCCAGTGCGTTGTAGGCACCGAACGTATCGGTATAGACGATACTGTCAGGCTCGACCTTCTCCTGAATAATCGGTAACAGCGTCTCTGTCTTTGCATTGGGAATGATTGCCGTATAGACCTTGCCACCCCGCTTTAAAAGGCCAAACACAGCCACTTTGCCGCCAGCACCACGACCTCGTTTTCCTTTACGGACACCGCCAAAATAACTTTCATCAGCTTCAATCTCGCCTTGCAAACGATAGCTCGGCAACTTGCTGGCAATCAATTGGCGAAGCCGCATGAAGAAGCGGATCGCCATGTTCGCCTGCACGCCAACAATCTCAGCAGTCGCTCGGGCAGTGCTGCCTGCGACAAAA
Organism: Terasakiella sp. SH-1; assembly: GCF_004564135.1. Classification (NCBI taxonomy): domain Bacteria; kingdom Pseudomonadati; phylum Pseudomonadota; class Alphaproteobacteria; order Rhodospirillales; family Terasakiellaceae; genus Terasakiella; species Terasakiella sp. SH-1. The sequence goes on from NZ_CP038255.1 coordinate 2,016,282, forward strand.
TGCTCAATAAGCTTGCTTTGCTGACGTGATGTCAGGCGACTTTTTCGAGTGTACATCGTAGCCATTATAGAACCTCTTTCAGTTCTTAGCTACTTCAGCCCCTTATTTTATGTCATCACTGTCAGTGTTTCCCCTGCTAAGTATCGCCGCACAATATCAACCGTTTCCCCATAAAATACCTCATAGGTTTCTTTGGTGACATACCCCACATGGGGGGTCAGGATGCAGTTTGGTGCAGACCTTAAGGGATGACCTTTGGGCAAAGGCTCAATATCATATACATCCAGTCCTGCCCCTGCAATTTCCTGACTGTTTAACGCTGAAATCAAGGCAGTCGTGTCAATAATCGGGGCACGTGATGTATTGATCAAATAAGCCGTTTTCTTCATCAAAGCGAATTCAGCCTCCCCGACAAGGTGCTGAATGGAGGGGCCGTATTTCATATGGATAGAAATGATATCAGCCTGTTTGAACAAATCTTCCTTTTCCACCCGTTTCACATCCTGTTCTGCCGCTTGGCTATCCGTCAGGTTCCGGCTCCAAGCGATCACATCCATACCGAAAGCCTGAGCAATCCTTGCAACCTGACTTCCCATGCGTCCCAAACCAATCACCGCCAAGGTCTTGCCACGTAGATCACAGCCCAATCCAAGCTGCCAGCCCCCCTCCTGAACATTCCTGAATTGTGCTGGAATTTGACGGGTTAAAGATAAGATAAGCCCCCATGTCAATTCAGCTGTTGCATGACCGGGTGAGCGTGTTCCACAAACGATCACGCCGCATTCTTTAGCCGCCTTTTTATCAATGGCAGCATTGCGTTTCCCAGATGTCACAAGCAGCTTTAAATTAGGGAGCTGTTCAATTAATTCACGGGGGAAAGGGGTACGTTCGCGCATGATACAGATTATTTCAAACGCTTTTAACGACATGGCCGGGTCTTCCAACGGCTCATTAAACACCGTCACGTCCAGCCCGGACCAGTCGGCAATTTCAGTCGCAACATTTTGGTAGTCATCAAGAATGGCAATACGCATGTTTTATTCTCCGGTTTAGGGGAATAGGATACGCACCAAAAGGCCCTGATCGCCTTCCCCGTCTAAGAGTTCAATTGTCCCGTCATGACCTTTGGCAATTTCTTTGACGATATCCATGCCAAGACCACAACCTTCTCCCGCACGTTCATCTAATCGCACGAACCTTTCAAAAACCTGTCCACGCAAATCAACGGGAATGCCCGCACCATTATCTTCAACTTCCAGAGCCAGTTTTTCATCGACATAATGCACCCGCACCGAAATGATATCCCCCCCATATTTCAGGGCGTTATCAATAAGGTTGGTCAGCATTTCACGAATTTGAACCTCACTGCCACTAAAACTCACTTCTTTTAGGTCTGTTTCAAACCCAAGGTCTTTATTGGCCTGAATAGCGCGTTTCACCCATTCCATGGTCAAATCACGTGACAGAGAAACCAGATCAAATTCGCTTTCATGCATCCCGCCTTTGGGATTGCCACGCACCCGCGTCAGGCTCAAAAGCTGTTTGGCCAGGCGGGAAGTTTGCTTGGTCCCTTCCAAAATACTGCCCAAGGCTTCCAAAGACTTGGGGTCATCAACTTCGCGCAAGGCAAGTTCAGCTTCGGCCTGCAAAACGGCCAGGGGGGTGCGCAGCTGATGAGACGCATTGGAAATAAAGCGGCGTTGGTTCTCAATACTATCTTCCAGACGTACCAACAGTGCGTTTAATGCCTCCACCACCTGGCGGATTTCCATCGGCATTTCTTTATCAATGGGACGCAGATCATGATAAGAGCGTTTTTGAATAGCAGCTTGTAACTTGACCAAAGGCTCCAGCCCCCGGTCCACACCAATGAGTGCCAGTAAAGACGCCAGACCGATTACCAGCAAAATACGCACTGCTGATTGAAGAACTGCCTTTTTCAACAGGTTCTCACGTTCGGTCAATGTTTGGGCAACCAGCACCTGCACCCAGCCATTAATATCGCGCCCTTCCACCAAAAAACGCATGGCCATCATGCGGACCTGCTGCCCATCATATTTTGTATCGTAGAAATAGGGTTCACCGCGCAGAAAAGCTTTTGTTTTCCTTGGCTTGGGCAAGTCCGTATGCCCGGTAATATAACTATTATCCGGACCAATCACCTGATAATAAAGCTTTTCATTAGAAGATAGGCTGAGCAAGGCACGGGCTTCTTCTGACAGCAAATCCCCGCCACTTTCCATAACGTTTTCAGAGACCAGCAAAGCCATGGAAACCATCATGCGGTCATGGATTTCTTCAATTGACTTTTTAGAGCTGACATAAGATTCCAAAACCAGTGCCAGCGCCATCACGACCAAAGGGATCAACAGCCAGGAAAGCAAACGCCGTTTTAAGGAATTCAGCGCTGATTTCATTCAGCCTCCAGCATATAGCCAATGCCGCGAATGGTGCGGATCATCACCTCATGACCTTTAAGCTTTTTGCGCAGACGTGAAATATAAATTTCAATGGCAGATAAATCAGCCTCGTCATCAAAACCGAAAATATGTTCAAAAATCTGGTCTTTAGGCACCACATTGCCATGAGTGCGGATCAAAACCTCCAACACACCGCGCTCTCGTGGGGTCAGGGCCAGTTCATCACCACCAGCGCGAAAGGCACGAGTATTGGTGTCAAAGATAAGAGGGCCTGCTTCAATCACCGTACTGCGCTTACTTTGATGGCGACGAAGCAAAGCACGAACGCGAGCTTCCAGTTCCACCACTTCAAACGGTTTGGTCAGATAATCATCAGCCCCAAGGTCCAGTCCACTGACCCGATCTTCGATTTCTGCACGTGCGGTTAAAATCAACACCGGGGAAACACCACCGCGTTCCCGAAAATGCTTTAAAATATCCAGACCATCCATTCCCGGCAGGTTTAAATCCAAGACCAGCAGATCATATTTTTCCGTTTTTAAAACATCATTGGCAAGTTCACCATCATCCAGCATATCAACCGCATGGCCCATTTGTTTAATGGAACGGGAAATGGAGCGCGCTAAATCCGCGTGATCTTCAACAACCAAAATTCTCATCTCTGAATAATACGTCAGATCGTCTTTTTGGGAACTTATTTTTGATAATGGGTCATACATTCTATAAATTTCGCAATTACAGGGGCTTCGACCTGTCCTTTGGGGACAACACAAATCAGTTCCCGTTTTGCCCATTCATCAGATAAAGGACGTCCATCCAAATCCGTATTTTTCAAAAAAGGTCTGGCAAGGCTTTCACGAATGAACCCCAGCCCAAGGCCAGCTTGCGCACAATTTCGAAGCGAGCCAAAACGCATCACTTTTGTTTTATAAGATGGGACCCGTCCGGCCTTACGACTGGCTTCGGCCACCAATTCATCCAGCACACCGCCTTCATGAAACGAAATATGTTCATAATCCAGCGTGTCAGCAAAGGAGACCGGGGTCATTTTGGCCCTTTTCTCAAAAACAGGATGGCCTTTCTGGCCGATCACCCAAACCGGATCATGGTCAAACTCAACCGTATCAAATCCTTTGGTCACAGCCGTATCGGAAATAACAATAAGATCGGCTAAATCTTCACGCAGATAACGGATCCCTTCCTGTGAAAAAATTTCACGCAAATGTATCGTAAGCTGTGGGTTTTCTTCCTTGAACCGTGCAACAATATGAGGCAATCGCCCATTCATAACCGATGTAATGGCCGCAATCCTGAATTCCCCGCCCTCGCCTTGGGAAAAGCGCTTTAGATCAGCACGAATATCAGCATATTGGGACAGAAGCGTTTCGCAATGGGTCGCAAATGTCTTCCCCGCCGCTGTCAGGCTGGCCCCTGTGGGGGTACGCTTTATAAGGACTGTATCCAGATCATGTTCCAGATCACTAATCCGGCGAGAGGCCGCAGAGGCGGCAATATGTTCATTTCTGGCCGCAGCGCCGATACTTCCCAAACGCGCAACCCCTAAGAACACCCTGAGGGTAACAATATCAAAACTCTGCATGAAGCCTCTCTTTATTATTTTTCAATCATGACCTTAAGTAGTTTCTCACGTAAATCTTTCGGATTACTTTCAACCAGATCAGCTGCGTGTTTTGCTTTCCCTAAAAGTACAAGGCATTCATTTACGCGTTGAACAATGACAGTCATCAGGTTGGTATGTTGGGCTTGGTCATGATGTAGAGCAATCATTTTCTATCTCCATTTCATCTCGTTGTCTGTTGGGCACAGTATAGGGAAACGGGAAAAAAGGAGGTAATGCTGGCTCAACAGCCAAGTCATCGCATTTGAGCATGACTGATTTTGGCATCCCCCACATCGCGCAATAGCATGACCTGCTTTGAAAATTTCTGCTATGATACCTAGGGTCTGGACCGATTAGTTTATTGTGTTTGGTTTGTAAAAAATGCCGCAAGGCAAGAAAATGACTTGCAGGAAGAGTATTCTCTTTCAAAAGTTATTGACGTGGCCCTTGCGTCATTTTCTACAAATCCCGGAGGGACGGGCTAAAAATAAAGGTGGCTCGCGTTATAAAACTCTTGCAGTGGAAGGCACTGCGGCGAGTTTCATGCCTAATCCACCTTTATTTTTAGCTCCGCCAAACTCAGTAAACTAATCGGTCCAGACCCTAAACTGAAAGAAAACGATCAAAACTGAAAGCTGACTGAAAGGTAGCGCACGTAATGTCTCCTTAAGGACGGGTTGAACAACCTGTTTGGAGCGGGAGAAAGCCGGGGATCACTTCAAGAATCCCCCAAAAAGAAAAAGCCACTCTCGACAGTGTTTCTTAATGGAGGTTTTAGTAATGTTTCCGAAGACGTTTAAAAAGTTTTCTATGATGCTAGCAGGTATCGCTGGCGCTGCAACAATCGCAGGGGCGGCTGAGGCTGCTGATTTTTCCGGCAAGCGTATCGAATGGATCATCCCTTTTAAAGAAGGTGGCGGGTCAGACCGCTGGGCACGTTTTTACGCGCCACTTCTCAGTGAAGCCCTGCCCGGCAAGCCTGTCGTTGTTGTGAAAAATGTCCCAGGTGGTGGGTCGACAAAAGGGGCAAACCAGTTTGCCATGCGTGCCAAGACAGATGGTACACAAATTCTGGGCACATCCGGTTCCACACAGTTCCCTTACCTGTTAGGTGATAAGCGCGTCCAGTATGATTATAAAGACTGGAACGTCGTTCTGGCTTCTGCAACAGGCGGTGTGTTCTACGTAAACCCGAAACTGGGCGTTACATCAGCCAAAGATATCGGCAAACTGCGCAGTCAGGATCTGAAATATGGTTCACAACGCGCAACCTCACTGGATCTGATCCCGATCCTGTCCATGAAAATGCTCGACATTGATGTGAAAGTCGTCTTCGGCATGAAAGGTCGCGGCGCGGGCCGTCTGGCGTTTGAACGCGGCGAAGTCAACACCGATTATCAAACCTCTTCTGCTTACCTGAAAAAATCCATGCCTTTGGTGAAAGAGGGTAAAGCCGTTCCCCTGATGGCATGGGGCGCACTGGATGAAAACGGTCATGTTGTACGTGATCCAAACTTCCCCAACCTGCCAAGCTTCCCTGAAGTCTATGAAATGGTTCATGGTGAAAAGCCATCCGGTGAAGAATGGGATGCGTGGAAAGCCTTTTTCACAGCAGGTTTCCCTGGTCAAAAAATGGTCTTCCTGCCTAAAGGTGCCTCACAAGACGTGATCGACACCTACACAGAAGCCTTCCGCAAAATCGTAACAGCCCCGGATTTTGCACAAAAAGCACAAAAGACATTGGGCACATACCCGCAATCAACGGGTAAAGATGCACAAGCTGTCAAAGATATCGCAACGACTGTACCTGCCAAGGCACAAAACTTTGTACGCGGCTGGCTGACTGACGCTTACCAAGTCAAATTCTAACCAGACTTCGGGCGGGTTCACCACGGCGTGTTCCCGCCCGAATTGTATCTAAATCAAACTTTTAAAAAGTATTACTGAGCGTTTCCCCCTCAAACGCGCAAACGCTCCGACTCACCTTATTTTTAGGATTTCACCATGTTAGACGCTTTAATGATGGCCTTAACGACCGTCGCAAGCGGCACCCATTTACTTTACCTTGTCGGTGGCGTTTTGCTCGGTCTGACCGTAGGCATTTTCCCAGGGTTAGGCGGTATTGTCGGCCTGTCCCTCTGTCTTCCCTTCCTGTACGGAATGGACCCTATTTCCGCCCTTGCCATGTTGATTGGCCTGGTCGCAGTTATCCCGACATCTGATACCTTTACCTCTGTCTTGATGGGTATTCCCGGTTCTTCGGCCTCCCAAGCCACCGTTCTGGATGGCTTTCCACTGGCAAAAAAAGGCCACGCGGCCCGCGCTCTTGGCGCGGCTTTCACAGCATCACTTTTCGGCGGTCTGTTCGGGGCTGTTGTTCTGACAGGTTTTGTCCTGATCGCCCGCCCGGTGATCCTTGCCTTTGGTTCTGCTGAACTCTTCATGCTGGCTGTTCTTGGCCTGTCCATGGTCGGTGTTCTGGCAGGTAACAGCCTGTCAAAAGGTTTAGCGGCCTGTGGCATGGGCTTGTTACTTGGTTCCATCGGTGGTGCCCCTGCCACAGGTGAATACCGCATGACCATGGATGTGTTTTACCTGATGGATGGTCTCAAGCTGGTGATCGTTGGCCTTGGTATCTTTGCGATCCCTGAGATTATCGATCTTGCGCGTCAAAACCGGGCAATTTCCAAGTCTGCCTCTCTTGGGTCTGGCTGGCTTGATGGAGCCAAAGACATGATCCGTCACAAATGGCTGTGCCTGCGTTGTGCCGTTGCGGGCTGTCTTGTCGGTGCCCTGCCCGGCCTTGGTGGTTCCGTTGTGGACTGGATTGCCTATGGTCACGCCGTTCAATCCACCAAAGACAAATCCAACTTTGGTAAAGGTGAAATCCGTGGTGTTCTCGCCCCGGAAAGTGCCAATAACGCCAAAGAAGGCGGTGGCCTGATCCCCACCTTGTTATTTGGGATTCCGGGCTCTGGCTCCATGGCAGTTTTCATTGGCGGCATGATCCTGATCGGTATGGAACCCGGCCCAGCCCTTGTTGGGAGCGAACTGAACATCACCTACACAATCGTTTGGTCTTTGGCCTTGGCAAACGTGGTTGGGGCGGGCCTGTGTCTTTTCCTTTCCCCGGCTGTGGCACGCCTGACAACCATTCCTTATTCCTATCTTGCACCGTTCATGATCACGGTCATTTGTTTTGCCGCTTTTCAGGCCACACGTGACCTGAATGACCTGCTCGCCCTGCTGGGTGTCAGCTTGCTCGGTATCGCGATGAAACGTTTTGGCTGGCCGCGTCCGGCTTTCCTGATCGGTTTCGTTCTGGCAGGTACGGCAGAAACTTATCTCTATCAAGCCATTCAGTTCTATGGTTGGGAATTCCTGAGCCGGCCCGGCGTCATGATCATCGGTGGTTTGATTGCCCTGTCTCTGTGGGTCAGCATGCGCAAGAAACCGGAAAACCCCGTCGAAGAAGAAGACGAAAAAGTATCCCATGCGACAAACCTGAAACCACAAGCGATCTTTGCCGGTCTGGTCGTGCTGTTCTTCGCCTTTGGTTTGCTGGATGCCACCAATCAGTCATTCCTTGGTGGTGTGTTTAGCGGTGGCGTCTCTGCCGTCATGCTGATCTTTAGTGGGATTGTTTTCTACAAACTTGCCACCAATCAGGTCGATGACCCGGCCAACTACGATCACGAACATGTCGGTGAGCATGTCGGCATGGAAGATGTGCAAAGCACCAGCCATTACCTGTTCTGGTTTGTCGGCTTCATCGCCGGGATCGCCCTGCTTGGCTTCCTGCCAGCCCTTGCGATTTTCATGTCCGCCTATCTGCGTACCAAGGCCAAAGCTTCCTGGGGGCGTGTCGCCCTGTTGGTTGCCTGCACATTAGGTGGCCTGAGCGCCCTTGCCCATATCATGGTTCTGGATTTCCCGCGTGGATACCTCCAGCACCTGATCGAACTGCCCTGGCCGATTGGATAAGGAGAATCATATCATGACAAAACAACGTGCTATCCCCTGCGTACTTATGCGCGGGGGGACTTCGAAAGCTCCTTTTTTCAAGCTGGGCGACCTGCCCCAAAAAGAAGAACGCCGTGATGCCATCTTACTTGCAGCCATGGGATCGCCAGACCCACTGCAAATCAATGGGGTTGGCGGGGCGCAGGCTGTCACCAGCAAGGTTGCCATGATTTCCCCCTCCCCTGTTGAAGGGGTTGATGTGGATTATCTATTCGCCCAAGTCTCCATTGATCAGGGGGTTGTCGATACCAGTCCTTCCTGTGGCAACATTCTGTCCGGTGTCGGCCCCTTTGCCATTGAAGAAGGGCTGGTGATGCCCAAAGACGGGGAAACCATGGTGCGCATTCGCAATGTCAATACCGACAGCCGCATTGATGCCGTGATCCAAACCCCCGATGGACAAGTTGAATATGATGGGGAGGCATCCATTGACGGTGTACCGGGAACAGCCGCCCCAATCATGTTGCGTTTCATGGGGGTTGATGGTTCAAAAACCGGGGCCATTCTGCCCACAGGTAAAGTCAAGGAAGAAATCAACGGTATTGAGGTCACTTGCCTTGATGTTGCCGTCCCCATGGTGATGATGCGGGCAACCGATTTTGGCCTGAAAGGGAATGAAACCAAGGCAGAACTGGATGGAAATGCCGACCTGCTGGAAAAAATCGAAGCCATTCGCCGGATTGCAGGGGAACGTATGGGACTGGGCGATGTCACCAACAAAGTCATCCCTAAAATTGGCCTCCTGTCACAACCGACACAAGGCGGGGCAATTACCTCGCGCTATTTTGTTCCCCAAAACTGTCACCCGACCCATGCGGTTACAGGGGCACAATGTGTTGCTGTTTGCGCTGTCATGAAAGGCAGTATCGCAGAAGGTTTCAGTCAGGTGGAGCGCCGTGATGTGGAAAACATCATCATTGAGCATCCATCAGGCAAGATTGATGTGGAACTGTCCGTAACCGGTCATAACACTGACATGCGCTTCAATTATGCAGGTATTCTGCGCACAGCACGCCGCCTTTTCCAGGGTGAAGTCCTTGTCTCAGAAGATATCTGGAGCAAACACTGATCAAGCACCATCTGCAAAAACTCCCGGCTCTTTTACTGGGATGTGTCGGCGGTTCCTCCTTTGCCTGTATGGGGGTGCCGCTGGCATGGCTTTTAGGGGCAATGACCATCTGCCTGATTGCCACTTTTGCAGGAATGAAACTAAGCAAACCCGGCGCCATCACCCTTGCCATGCGCGCCATTTTAGGCGTTGCTGTGGGCAGTGCCTTCACACCAGAACTGAATGAGCGCCTGATCGGGCTATCTTTCAGTCTGGCTTTCTTGTTGCCTTATTGCCTGATCACAGCCTTATGTGGCTATTATTTTTTCAAAAAAATCGGCCGATTTGATAGGCCAACCGCCTTTTATTCTGCCATGCCCGGCGGCTTTCAGGATATGGTGGCCTTTGGTGAAGAGGCCGGGGCAAAACTCCAGCCCCTTGCCCTTGTCCATGCCACCCGCATTATCATACTTGTCTTCACCCTGCCCTTTTTAGTCAGCTGGATTGAAGGTTTTTCCGTTGATCGAAACGCCCCTTATACCTGGCCTGCCCATCAGGATTTAGCCATCCTGTTTGCCTGCGGTGCGGGCGGCTGGTTTATTGCCAAAATGCTACGTATCAGCGGGGCGGCCATCGTCGGCCCCATGATTGCCAGCGGTATTGTCCATTATCTTGGCATCACCGAGGCAACAGCCCCCCGGCTTTTCATGGAACTGGCCCAGCTTATCATCGGTGTCCATATCGGCTGTCAATATCAAGGCATGAAGCTGAAAGAAATGGGCTATGTCATGGCCTTGTCTTTGGCGTATTTATGTGTACTGGGCATTATTACGGTCTTTTTTGTTTTCTGTGCCTCTTTTTTTGCTACAGCCGATCCAATCGCCGCTCTTCTGGCCTTTTCACCGGGGGGACAGGCCGAAATGAACCTGATTGCCTTTGCCATGGATATAGATATGACCTACGTCGCCCTGCATCACCTGATACGTATGGTCATTGTCATTGTTGGTGCCCAAGTGATGTTTAAACTCCTGACATCTTTTATCAAATAAAAAGAAAGAGGCCCCTTTCCAATAGATAGGAAAGAGGGCCTTGTTTCTTTATTCAGTACCGACAACAGGCTTATGACGTTGTTTTTCCACAGCAAATGCGATCAAAGCGATCAGGCGATAAAAGCCATGGACAAATTTGCCATAAGGCATAGATAAAAACAGCGTCATGACAATACCAAGATGAAGACTCAAAACCGGACCGACATAGACTGTCTTGCTGACAAACATCAAAACCAATCCGCTCAGGCTTGTAAAAAACAACAGCATCAGAAATGTCACATCCATCCCCTTGTTGCTTTTGCCTTTCACATCAGCAGTCGCGCCAACTTTAATCCCCAACAATCCTGCCGGACCAATCAACAGGCCAAGCCCACCCAGCGTGCCAAGAATTTTGGGCAAGGTGATAAAGTCATACGGCGCTTCCATGGCAAACCCATAGTGCATAACCGTCCCCACAGAGGTTGCTGCAAAACACAGCATAAATCCCCAGAATGTCAACTGATGGAACCAACGCCGTGCCATGGATGGGGTTTCATTGGGATAAGAACAGCCTTGTCCGTTCCCACCATCCAGGTATTTCAAGGTCAGGGCATCTTTCACCCCTTGCAAGACACGTCCCCAGTCCAGTGCCAGCGGATTGCCAAGCTGCATGGTTTTCCAGAATTTTATCACAGACATCAACAAGGCCAACGCGACAAATCCGCCAACAAGGCCAAAGATTGCGGCCAGATCATTATGGGAAAGAACACCATAAAAACCATTTTCATGGGCCAGCATGAAATTCTCCCCCGCTTTCATAGACGTCATCAGGAAAAAGCCTGCAATAACCAGAATGGAAAGAAGGCTGACCCACAGGCCATTATTGGCAAACAATTTCCCCATAAAACCCGGCCATGCAAAAATACCGTAATTTTCCTGGCGCAATTCAGCCATTGCTGCGGGGACATTCAAGTTAAACTCGTGAGGGGGGGCATATTGGCAATTGTGATAACAAGCCCCACAATTGTGACACAGGTTCGCCATGTAATCGAGATTATCGGCATTAAATTCAAGGCGAAGTTCCATAGCCTGAAACACGGCACAATGACCTTCACAATAGCGACACGCATTACAAATCGTTAGTACACGTGCGGCTTCTTCTACTTTATCTGTTAAGCGCATGGTCTGCTGCCTCACTTCCTGCAATTCTTCCAAAAATATTTCCGATCGTCATGCCAATTCCGGCCAGATAGCCTTGGCCCAACACGTTGCCAGCCATAATCTCACCAGCAGCAAAAACGTTAGGAGCAAGACGACCATCAGCCATTTTCATCTGTGCCTGATCGGTGACTTCCACCCCAAGATAGGTAAAGGTAATTCCCGGACGCAGGCAGTAGGCCCGAAATGGCGCTTTATCAATAGTTCGCGCCCAATTGGTTTTATTCACCTCAAGGCCATCTGTATGCACGCCATCCAGTTCAGTATGATCAAACTCACCGGGCTGTACGGCCGCGTTATAGTCATTAATCGTTGTCTCTAAGACTGTTGGGTCAAGGCCAATTTTGCGGGCGAGTTCAGGAATGGTATCGGCTGTTTCTGCCGGGAAAACAGGCGGCATGAAAGAGCCAATCGCCTTGTCATCAATAATCACATGGGCCACCTGGTCAGGCTGACCGGCAACCAAACGCCCCCAGATGGCATATCGTTTCGGCCAGAAGTCTTCACCTTCATCATAAAAACGTTCTGCATTCTTATTGACCACCACGCCCAGAGATACGCAATCCACACGGGTGCAAATGCCACCGTCATATTTAGGCGCACGCCCATCAATCGCCACAGCATGACATTGATCCGGCTCACCAATTTTTTGTGCACCATTATTCAGCAAAAGCTTCAACAACCCGCCTTTGTTATAAGGGGTACCGCGAATAAGGAAATTTTCAGCAATCTCCCCCCAGCCTTCTTTCAGCCATTCAATATTGGCTTCAAAACCACCGGCTGCGGCCACAAAAGATTTGGCAGCAAAGATACGGCCATCAGAAATGGTCACATTCTTGAAATGCCCGTCCTCAAACTCAATATCTTCGACCATGGCATCATAATGGATTTCGATCCCCAGCTTTTCAGCATGACGATAGAGCGCATTGAGCAACTGCTTGCCCCCGCCCATGAAAAAGGCATTGGTACGCCCTAAATGCAGGGTTCCCCCCAATGGGGGCTGAAACTGCACGCCGCGTTCTTCAAGCCAGCCAACAGCCTCCGTCGATTTACGAAGGGTCATACGAGCCAGATGCTCGTTTGTCTTGCCCTTGGTAACGCGCATCAAATCATCCCAATATTCCTCTTCATCATAGGTTCCGCTGAGAACCGACAGTGGCCCAACATGCATGGGGCGAAGGTTGCGGGTATGACGGGTGTTACCGCCCCGATGTGTTCTGGGTGCCCCTTCCAACACACAGGTACGGGCACCTTTTTCAGCGGCAACAATCGCGGCAATGATACCAGCCTGTCCGCCACCTGCGACGAGAACGTCAAATTCTTTCTGGTCTGTAGACATTGAAGAAAATCCTTAATGTATATTATTGCGTACTTTTGTATACAATTGTTCTTTACCTTGCCTACACGTTTGTTTTATGTCAAGGTCCAGACAAGAAAAAATAATGAAAGCGTGCCTAATGACTAAGGATTCCAAGGAAAACCAGCCCCGTGGTGAAGTTGCCTATCAGAAACTTCTCAGCGCGATTCAACATGGGGAACTCAAACCGGGAACACGAATCAGGGAGGTCGAAGTTGCCGAAAAATTCGGAATTAGCCGCACGCCTGTACGTGATGCCATCCGTCGACTGGAAAGTGATGGGCTGCTGATCCATATCCCCCGTCAAGGGGCGGTTATCAAAAAACTTGACCACCGTGAAGTCATCGAACTTTATGAAATTCGTGAAGTGCTGGAAGGCACCGCAGCCCGTTATGCCGCCCGTCATGCCTCCGAACTGGAAATATTGGAACTGGAAGACCTCAATGAAATCATGTTGAAGCATCATGATGACCCGGTCAAAGTGGCCGAAGCCAACAAGCTGTTTCACAAGTCCCTTTATCGGTCTGCCAACAACCGTTATTTGATTGATGCCTTGAATAATCTGGCAAATTCCATGGCCTTACTTGGGGGCACAACATTAAAAGTCGATGACCGCACCGATACGGCCTATCAGGAACATCAAGAAATTATCGCAGGGATCAGAGAACCAGATGCCGAACGTGCCGATCGCGCCGCACGCAACCATATCCGCAGTGCCCAACGCATCCGCATCCGCCTGTTCCGCGAAGCCCAACAGGATGACGCCTGAACAATTATATACATTTTATAAAAACTGATTTCACTTATAAGCCATTTATATATTTTTTAAATAACATATCTTCAAAGGCAAGCAACACTTTACCCCTTTAGGAGATATCTTATGAAAGCCGTCACATTAAACGCCTATGGTGAAAATGCAGAATTTCAGGTCAGCGAAATGGCACAACCAGAAACCAAAGCTGGTCATGTACTGATTCGCATTGCCGCCAGCAGCGTAAATACCGTCGACACGATGATCAAAAACATGGGCAAAGACTTACCACTTTCCCCAGACCTGCCTGCTGTTCTGGGTATGGATTTCGCTGGAACCGTTGAAGCCATTGGCGAAGGGGTGACTGATTTTTCAATTGGTGATGAGGTCTTTGGTTGTGCTGGTGGACTGGCCGACCTTCAAGGGGCCTTGGCTGAATATATGGTTGCCGATGCCAAACTCATTGCCAAAAAACCGAAAAACCTGACCATGCGCGAAGCTGCGGCCCTCCCCCTTGTTGGGATTACCGCTTATGAAGGGCTGCAACGTGCCCAAGTCACCTCAGGCCAAAAAGTGCTGGTGCATGGCGGGGCTGGCGGTGTTGGCCATGTAGCTGTTCAACTGGCCAAACATTTTGGTGCCCAGGTTTATTCTACGGGGTCAACCAAACAGCAAGAGATCCTGACAGGCTATGGCGCCACGGCCATTGATTATACGACAGAAGCGGTCTCAGATTATGTCGCCCAACATACAGATGGTGCTGGTTTTGATGTGGTCTTTGACTCAGTTGGCGGTGCGAATATGACCAATTCTTTTGAAGCTGCGGCTTTAAACGGGCATGTTGCCTCTACCGTTTCATTGGTTGAACTGGATCTGAGCACAGCCCATTTTAAAGGACTTTCACTTCATGTGGTCTTCATGCTTATCCCCATGCTTTATGACCATAAACGCGAAGAACACGGTGCCATTTTGGCAAAACTTGCCGAAATCGCAGAAGCAGGAGCCCTTACCCCTCTCGTTGATGAACGCAAATTCACCATGGATAATGTAGACGAAGCCTATACTCTGCTCAGCACTGGTCAGGCCATTGGTAAAGTTGTTATCGAAATCTAAAATCTGTTCCCTACCAATTGCAATAAAGAGGCAAGGCGATCTATTCACCTTGCCTCTTCCTACATTAAAGCCACGCTTTAATTTGTGTACAAATCGCCTCAACAGACAAGCCATATCGGTTATGCAAAGTCTGAAGGGTTCCAGCATCGACAAAAAGGTCAGGTATACCAATTTTGCGAAAACCATTGGGCATCACTTGATTTTCCATAAGGGCAGAAGCAACCGCATCACCCAGCCCGCCAATAACCGTATGGTTTTCAGCCGTGACAACCATGCGCCCTGATTTGCGACATGCCTCGACAATTGTTTCCGTATCAAGCGGTTTAATGGTCGGGACATGCAAAACAGCACAATCAATGTTCTCTTTTTCCAAAGCTTGCGCGGCCAAAAGGGCACGGGTTGTCATTAAGCCTGTGGAAATGAAAAGAACATCATTCCCCTCACGGATCATTTTGGCTTTTCCAAGCTCAAACTCATAGCCATAGTCATCAAGGATGACAGGGGCATGAAAGCGCGGGATGCGCATATAGACCGGACCTTTATATTCAGCAATTGCCCTGGTTGCCTGTTCCGTATCCAGCGCATCGCATGGGTCAACGATTGTAAAATCGGGAATGGCACGAAAGGCAGCAATGTCTTCCGCCGCCATATGGGTGGGGCCATACCCGGTTGTAAGGCCCGGTACCGCACCAATGATTTTCACATCCAATTGTTCTTCAACAACGGCCTGATAAATAAAGTCATAGGCACGACGCGATGCAAAAGCAGCATAGGTGGTGGCAAAAACCGTATCCCCTTCCCGCGCCATACCGGCTGCTGCACAGGCCATGGCTTGTTCAGAAATACCCATTTGATGGAAACGGTCCGGAAATTCTTCAACAAATTGATTAAGGTCCGTCACGTTATAAAGGTCAGCAGTTACCGCAACGACATTTTCACGCTGACGCGCAATTTCACATAGGGCACGACCAAGGGGGGCTGGTCTTGTCGGCAAGCCTTCAGATTCAAATTCTTCCAGCGACATGGTGGACAGGCCCGGCCCTGGGATGCGTTTTTGGTAAACGGATTGTTGTCTTGCGGGTCTCATTATTCGCTCCTGTAACCTAGTTCTTCATAAGCCTTGGCAAAATCATCTGGTGTCCAGGCTGTCATATGTGTTTGTTTTTCGCGATGTTCGATAAAGGACACGCCCTTGCCCATTTGCGTATCACAAATAATCATGCGGGGTTTATCGACAGTGGAGTTGCGGGCATTGTCAAAAGCTTCGCAAAGGGCATCCAGATCGTTGCCATCTATGCGCTGCACCGACCAGCCAAAGGCTTCCCATTTTTCGAACATAGGCTCCGGATCACTGACTTCACGTGACGGGCCGTCATTCTGCATATTATTGTTATCCAGAATGCCAATGATATTACTTAGTTTCTGCGTACCGGCAATCATCGCAGCTTCCCAGGTTGAGCCTTCGTTCATCTCCCCATCAGAAACCACACAATAGACAAAGGAGTCTTTCTTTTGTCGGCGCATGGAAATCGCAGACCCCACAGCAATGCCCAAACCATGCCCCAAAGACCCGCCTGAAATTTCAATACCGGGTGTATAGGCCGGTTGCGCTGAAATCGGAAAACGGCTGTCATCAAGTCCATACGTCCCGATTTCATCTTCCGGTAGGACGCCAGCTTCAATCAACGCACCATACTGCGCACATCCAAGATGCCCTGGTGACAGGAAGAAGCGGTCACGCCCATCCCATTCCAGATCATTCACCTTATAGTTCAGTGCGTAAAAATAAACGACAGCCAGCCAATCTGCCATAGCAAGCGTTTGACCAATATAGCCTTTTCCCGGTGTTTCCAGAATTCTGAGGCCATTAATGCGTATTCGCCTTGCACGTTCTTTGAGCGATACATTCGAAAGCTCATGTTGTTTTTGTTCAGACATTCATTTTACTCCATTATTGTACTTATTGAGCGCACTTCCCCTGCCTGTAGAAAATCTGAGAACAGATTTCCTACAGTTTCTAGCTCGGAAAAATCAGGGTTAGAGGAATATGGTTGTAACTGCGGGGAAATAACTGACCAGTCCTAATACGGCCAAGGCAACCAGATAAAATGGCATGAGATACAAGACCACTTTCCCCATAGGTACCCGTTCAATTGCGACCGAAACAAACAAGGTTGTTCCAACAGGCGGGGTGTAAAGGCCAATCGCCAGATTGACGACCATCATGACACCAAGCTGGACTTCGTTTAGTCCTACCTGGGTTGCGACCCCTAAAAAGATCGGTGCCAAAAGAAGAACCGCTGCAGGCAAGTCCAAAAAGGTCCCAATCATGATCATCACAAGGTTCATCGCCAAAATAATGAGCCAGGGTGATTCAAGGGTTGTCAGCAACCATGTTGCAAGATTTTCCGGAACACTTTCCGCAGATAAAATCCATTGCAGAACACTTGACCCCATAATGACCATCATAATCACACCAGTCATCATGCCGGTTGTCAGGATACAGCGCGCAATGATTTGAAAATTCAAGTCACGATAAATAGCAAAACCAACCAACAAGGCATAACAAACAGCAAAAACACTGATCTCAGTCGGCGTTACCACACCACCACGGGCCATGACAACAACAAGAACAGGCATTAATAAAGCTGGAAATGCATGAAGAAGCTGGGATTTGAAGGCACTAAACCCACCCGGAAGCGGGGAACGTTGCAAATTCAGTCGACGACCAATTGTATAGGTCAAAACAAACATACTAACCGTCAGCATGACACCCGGCACAATCCCGGCAAGGAAAAGCTTAGGAATTGATGCTTCCGTCACCAAACCATACAAAATCAGCGGAATGGATGGTGGGATCAGAACTGAGATTGTCGAAGAAGCTGCGTTAACTGCAGCTGAATAGCCATCAGGATAGTTTTCTTTTTTCTGTACAGGGATCAACGCATTACCGACGGCAGACGCATCCGCCACGGCAGAACCGGATACCCCGCCAAAAAAGAGAGAACCAAGTACACTCACTTGTGACAGGCCACCCTTCATGCGCCCGACAAGAAGCTTGGTAAATGAGATAAGATATTCCCCAAAGCGCCCAGACATCATCAGGTCGCCAGCTAAAATAAAAAAGGGAATTGCCAACATCGGGAAACTTTGTGTTGGATCGTAAAGTGAAATAATGGTTTGGCCTAGCAGGTATGATTTATCCGACGCAATCATGGAAGCGCCACCTGCAACAAAAAGGGCATGGGCAACCGGTGTTGCCAGTAATAACAAACCAATAAAGAATAATGCAGCGAGTGCAGACATTCGAACCTCCCGTTCGATAGAGGGAGCCTAAAGCTCTTCTTTTTTATTGCTTACAATAACTTCGTCTTCGAGACCTTCTACACTTACGGGAAGGACTTCCCCCATGTAGAGGCGGTAAAGGGTGGTGAGTGCCGTAATCGCCAAGAGGCTATAGCCCACAACGAGTGAGGCATAACTAACAGCCTGAGAGACACCGATCAGGGTAAAATAGGTCCCCCGTTCAAACATGGTCACTTCATATCCGTACCAAACGACAATCACACATGCCGCAATAACAATTAACTGTACGACCCCCTTAAGGGCTTTGGCTACGCTATCAGGCAACAAGGAGACAAACAGTTCGACACCAATATGTCGATTGTGTTGTGCCGCCAGAACCGCACCTGCCATAATAAACCAGGGAAAGACCAGTTGAATGACTTGCTCAGACCAGACAAGGCTACTGTCCGTTGTATATCGTAAAAAAGCATTCAAAAACGTGGGAATCAGCATGGCCGCAAAAACACCCCACAAAACGACAGCGCTCGCATAACGAATAACTGTGTCGGTAAGGGTAACTACGGGACCCAATGGCCCCGTAGCTTTGTTTGCGCTAAGTAAATGGCGCATCGCAATTACCCCTATTTGCCAGAGGCTGCAGCAGCAGCTTTCTGGATTTGCGGGACGATATCACCGATTTGCTTGGCCCATTTGTCATACACACCAGCCGTTGCTTTCTTAAAGGCAGCAGAGTCAACTTCGTTGAGTTTTGCACCTTCTTCTTTCAATGTCTGCTCCAGTTGAACATCATTGATCAGGAAAAGACCGCGGTTATACCATGTGGCTGCATCCGCAGCGTCTTGGATGATCTTTTTGTCAGCATCAGACAGCGCATCAAACCAACGTTTAGAAGCCAGTACAGGCGTCATTTCGTATTTGTGGTTTGACTTGGCAATGTAGGGTGTCAGCTCGTGAAGCTTGGAAGAATAGATGTTTGCCAGCGGGTTTTCCTGACCTTCAAACACGCCACTTTGCAAGGCAGCTGGAAGCTCAGAGAATGCTAGAGGAGCCGGGTTTGCACCAAGTGCCTGGAATGCATCAATTGTCACTTGAGACTGCGGTGTACGAATTTTCATACCCTTGATATCAGCAGGTGTTTTGATCGGCTTGGATGTGTGGGTAATTTTACGGATACCGTTGTCCCACCATGCCAGTACTTTGTAGCCTTTAGCTTCCAGTTTCTTAGCAAGGTCGTCGCCGATCGGGCCATCCAGCACTTCCCAGGCAGCAGGCAGATTATCGAACAGGTAAGGGAGGCCGAAGGCGTTCAAATCAGGGAGGATTTCAGCAACCGGACCGTCGGAGTTAACGGTAATGTGCATGGAGCCTACACGCACAGATTTCAGCATCTGGCGGTCATCACCAAGTGTTGCAGAATGCGCAACCTTGACAGAATGCTCACCACGAGAGCGCTGTGCAACAAGAAGTCCAAACATTTCTGCTGCTGTAACTTTTGGATTGCCCGGCTTACCATTTGTACCAACAACAATTTCGTCAGCAAAAGCAGGCATGATAGAGGAAAGTGCAATGCCCGCGCCAATAGCTGTGGCCATTACCGCTTTTTTAAACGGCTTTTTCATAAGAAATCTCCTAAAATCTTAAAACGTGATTAATTCCCAACGCGTTGGTTACACCATTCAACGATAAGCTTGGATCAAGTTTATCAATAATAATAGCAGCAAAATATTTTCAACTGCGTGTGGCTTCCCTGTAAACACTTTTGTTTTTTTCGTGCTTTGCGTCACAAACAATAACACCAAAAACCCTGAGGCTTTTCAAATTCGAATAAGTAAAGTAAAGTTTAGCAAATCTTAACAAGTAAAGAGAGGAACTCCAAAATGTCTCGCCTTCCTCCCATGAATGCTATTACCTATTTCGAAGCTGTCGCACGCCATTCACGCATTACGAAAGCAGCAGAAGAACTGCTGGTGACACCTTCCGCAATCAGCCAACAAATCAAAATTCTTGAAGAATCACTAGGCGTTAGCCTCTTTCGGCGCGTCAAAAGAAGGTTGATCTTAACAGAAGAAGGTGAACGTCTTTATACCTCAGCCTCCCAAGCTTTGGACCTGATCAAGCAGGCAGAACGAACCATTGGGCGTAGCTCAGGCTATCGAAAACTAACCATCCGGGTGTCGCCCACTTTTGGCACCAGATGGCTTATGCCTCGTCTCCACAAGTTTGTGCATGCACACCCAACCATTGATTTACATGTGGATGCAACGACAGACCTCACTGATTTTGAAAGAGAAAATGTCGACCTGGAAATTCGCTATGGACGGGAAAACAGAGTCGGCCTGACATCCGAACTGCTTGCAAAAGACACTGTTTTGCCCATGTGTTCGCCTAAGTATCTCTCAGAACATGATGCATCTAATATTCACAAATGCCTCTCAAATGTACGCTTTATTCATTCTGTGAAAGCATTAGTTTCATGGGAAGAATGGCTATCAAAAAATCATATTGAAGATATTGATACGAATGCGGGTCTTAGATTTGATCGTTCCGTAATGGCCCTGCAACTCGCACAAGATAGCGCAGGCGTTACATTGGAAAGTACCAATAATGCCTTTCACGAACTGGAATCCCAATTGCTGGTTCCCATGTTCCCCAAGATGGAACCCATTGAATTTGAAGCTTATTGGCTCATTTGTCCAAGCCGCCATTTAAAAAGGCGCGCTGTTCAGGAGTTTCGCGGCTGGCTTTTGGCAGAAATCGCAGACCATGAAAAAAAGCTGAAAAACCTGCACAAAAAAATACTCACCCACCCCCCGGAAAGAAAAGATGATTAGTTTTTCTTAACAAATCATTATTCTTTCGAAATTGTATTGCACAGGCATGTTTGGTCTCATAGTTGGCGAGCACCTCCTGTTCGTCAGGAGAAGAACAACCAGATCAACTAAAGGCTTCAAGATGTCTTCATCCCAAACAAGTCACCCATCAAATGTCAGTCTGGAAGAACGCGCCTATAACATTCGCCGCTATGCATTGCGCATGGGCGAAGTTCAGGGTCAAGGTTATGTCGGGCAAGCGCTCGGCTTTGCAGACGTTCTTGCCACGACCTATTTTCACGCTATTAAAAACCGCCCGGAAGACCCGCTTTGGGAAGGCCGTGATCGTGTTTATCTTTCCATCGGTCACTATGCGATTGCCCTTTATGCGGCCTTAATCGAAGCCGGCGTTCTTCCAGAAGAAGAACTGGAGACTTACGGGTCTGATGACAGCCGTTTGCCCATGTCTGGAATGGCAGCCTATACCCCCGGTATGGAAATCACCGGTGGCTCCCTTGGTCACGGCCTTGGTATTGCCGTTGGTGCCTGCATGGGTCTCAAGCTGAAAAAGGCTGATAACTTTATTTACAACCTGCTTTCTGATGGTGAACTTGGTGAAGGTTCCACTTGGGAAGCGGCCATGGCAGCCAGCCACCACAAACTGGATAATCTGATTGCCATTGTTGATTTCAATAACCTGCAAGCTGATGGTGCCTCAACTGAGATCATGAGTTCCGAACCAGTTGACGCGAAATTTGAATCCTTTGGCTGGTATACACAGCGTGTGGACGGCAATGACATGGAGGCCCTTGTTCAGGCTTTCGATAATGCCCGTAACCACACGGAAGAAAAACCCCGTGTCATCATTTGCGATACCCTGGTGGGTAAAGGTGTTCCGTTCCTGGAGCAACGCGACAAAAACCACTTTATCCGTGTTGAAGCGGATGAATGGCAACTCGCACTTGAAGCACTTGATAACGGGAGAGCAAACCAATGAAATTCGATAAATGGACACCACGGCTACCAGACCCAAGCAAGCCGAAACTAAAAACATCTGCAATGATTGCCTCATTGGGGGCTGAAGGTCTGGAAACAGTTTCTGCACCATTTGGGCATGCCCTGAATGAAGTGGCTGCAAAGAATGACAAAGTTGTCGGCATGACCGCTGACCTTGGCAAATATACAGACCTGCATATTTTTGCACAGAAAAACCCTGATCGCTATTTCCAGATGGGCATGGCAGAACAGAACCTGATGATGAGTGCCGCCGGTATGGCGCGTGAAGGATTTCAGGTTTGGGCAACCACTTATGCGGTGTTTGCGTCTCGTCGTGCCTATGACTTTATTTGTCTGGCCATTGCCGAAGAAGATCTGGATGTCAAAATCGTCTGTGCCCTCCCCGGCCTGACAACAGGTTACGGCCCAAGCCACCAGGCTTCTGAAGATATTGCCATGTTCCGTGGCTGTCCAAACCTGACCATCATTGATCCATGTGATGCAACCGATGTCATGCAGGCAACACATGCTATTGCTGAACATCGCGGCCCGGTCTATATGCGCCTGCCACGTGGTAAAGTGCCAAATGTTCTGGGTGAGTATGATTATGAATTCAAACTCGGCAAAGCCCAAGTGGTTCGCGGTGGTAATGATGTGCTGTTTATTTCAACCGGCCTAATGACCATGCGGACACTGGATGCGGCAAAAGAACTTGCAAAAGATAATGTCGATTGCGCTGTTCTTCACGTACCGACCATCAAGCCGCTGGATACAGACACGATCATTAAAGAAGCCCAGCAATCAGGGCGCATGGTTGTGGTGGCAGAAAACCACACGGTCAATGGTGGCCTGGGCGAAGCTGTTGCTCGCACGTTGCTTGAAAACGATCTGGCACCGAAGTTCCGTCATATCGGTCTTCCTGATGAGTTCCTCGGGGCTGGTGCCCTGCCGACACTGCATGATCAGTATGGTTTATCTACCGACAAGGTATGTCAGCAAGTTAAAGGCTGGTTAGGCTAAAAGGAGCAATAGGATGAAAGTAGGATTTATCGGTCTTGGCGCCATGGGAATGGGCATGGCGCAAAATATTCTGAAAGCCGGTCACGAGGTCACAGGTTTCGATATTTCAGATGTTGCCCGTCAGGCATTAGATGAAATTGGCGGCACAGGTGTCGCTGATGCACAGGATGCGGCCAAAAATGCAGACCTCCTTGTTGTGATGGTGGTCAATGCTTCTCAGGCTAGAAACGTATTGTTTGAACGCGGGGCAGCTGATGCCCTGCCCACAGGCAGTATTGTCCTGATGTGCCCAACGATTGAGCCAGAAGATGCACGTGATATCGGCCACCAACTGGAAGAAAAGGGCCTTCGCGTTCTAGACTCCCCGGTCAGCGGAGGCAAAACTGGTGCTGATTCTGGCGGATTAAGCCTGATGCTTTCCGGCACAACAGAAACATTGGAAGAGGCACGCCCCGTATTGGATGCCATCTCCAACAAAATCTACCATGTGGGTGAAGAAGTCGGGCTTGGGTCAACTTATAAAGTCGTTCATCAGCTTGCAGCAGGTGCGCACCTTGCTATCATGGGTGAACTCATGACTTTTGGTGTTCGTGCAGGCTGTAAAGCAGAAACACTTTATGAGATCGTCAGCAATTCTGCGGGTTCTTCGTGGATGTTTAATGATCGTGTGCCCTATCTGCTGAAAAACGATTATGCCCCGCGTAGCGCCATTGATATTTTTGTTAAAGACATGAGCCTTGTTTTGAAAACAGGTGAAAATGTCCGCATGCCCCTGCCCATGGCGGCGGCTGCCCAACAACTGTTTCTGGCGGCATCGGGTTCTGGCTATGGCCGTTTAAATGACGCTGCTGTCGTAAAAGTTTATGAAGACCTGACTGGCGCAAATGTCGCTGAAAACAAGTCTGGTAGAGAAGACTAAAAAGGAGATTTTTTGATGCGTATTGTTTTTTTGGATCGCGCAACAATTGGCCCAAGTGTGGAAGTCATCCGCCCCAAATTTGACCATGACTGGGTAGAATATGACCGCACAAACCCTGAACAGGTGGCCGAACGAATTGCAGAAGCCGATATTGTCATCACCAACAAGGCCCCCATCGGCCCAAAGGAATTGGAAGCAGCCCCGCGACTGAAAATGATTTCCGTTGCTGCAACGGGCTATGACGTTATTAATGTGGATGCCTGTAAGGCACGCAATGTCATCGTTTCCAACGTTCGTGGCTATGCGATCAACACAGTTCCAGAACATGCCTTCTCCCTTATCTTATCCCTGCGTCGTTCTGTTTCGGCCTATCATCAGGATGTCATGAAAGGTGAATGGCAAAAAGCAGCTCAATTCTGTTTCTTCAACCACCCGATTGACGATCTGCGCAACAGTCGCCTTGGTGTGATTGGTGAAGGTGTCATCGGCCAATCCGTTGCCAATATCGCGAAAAACGGCTTCGGTATGGAAGTTGTCTTTCTCGATCATGATTACGTCAGTGATGAAGCCCGTGCCAAAGACACATTTGTTTCCATGGACGAACTGCTGGAAACATCCGATGTGATTTCCCTGCACTGTCCGCTGATGCCTGCAACGGCTGGCATGTTTGGCCTTGAGCAATTCAAGAAGATGAAGTCCTCAGCCATTCTGGTCAATACATCACGCGGTGGACTGGTTCAGGAAGAAGCGCTGGTAACAGCCCTTCAGGAAGGAATGATCGGTGGTGCTGGTATTGATGTTCTGGCAGTGGAACCCCCTGCAGATGATCACCCCTATTTTGGCCTGATGGATCAGCCGAACTTTATTCTGACACCACATGTTGCCTGGGCGAGTAAAGAAGCCATGCAGACCCTGTGGAATCAGGTTATTGAACATGTTGAAAACTTCGAAAAAGGAAGCCCTTCAAATGTCCTCTGACAACAAAGAGCTTCTCCATCGCCTGTTTCGGGCAGCCGTTTCCTCGGCTGTCCCGGATCAAGTCATCAAGCAGCACCTTCCAGAACCGCCCAAAGGGCGCACCATCGTACTGGGGGCTGGTAAAGCCTCTGCGGCGATGGCACGGGCCTTTGAACAGGCATGGGAACACCCACTGGAAGGGCTGGTTGTTACCCGCTATGGCTATGAAGTCCCCTGTGACCATATTGAAATCATTCAGGCATCACACCCCGTACCGGATGAAGCCAGCGAAATCGCAGCCACCCGCATTCTGGAATATGCAGAAACGGCAGGGCCTGATGATCTGGTCATTTTCCTGATCTCTGGTGGCGGGTCTGCATTGCTGGTAAAACCCGCAGGCCCTCTTACACTTGAGGATAAGCAGGATATCAATCAACAATTGCTCAGCTGTGGGGCAACGATTGATGAAATGAACTGTGTACGCAAACATCTCTCTGCCATTAAGGGCGGACGTCTGGCTCAAGCAGCCGCACCGGCTAAAGTCGTTACCTTAACCATTTCTGATGTTCCCGGTGATGACCCCGCAGTCATTGCGTCTGGACCAACAGTTCCGGACCCAACAACGCGTCAAGATGCCTTGGCATTGTTGGAACGTTATGACATCCAATTGCCCGACCACGTTATGAACTGGTTGCAAGATGATGCCTGCGAAACACCGAAAGAAAACGACCCTGCCTTTCAAAATGTCGACCTCCGTATGGTCGCGACCCCACAAATGGCCTTGCTGGCTGCTGCCAAAGAACTCAATGCCTTTTCAGCGACCCCATACATTCTTGGGGATTCGATCGAAGGTGAAGCTCGTGATGTAGCACTGGTTCATGCCGGGATTGCCAAACAAGTCGTCAAATGGGACCAGCCTTTTGAAGTGCCCTGCGTGCTGTTATCTGGTGGCGAAACCACTGTAACCCTGCGCGGTCAAGGTCGAGGCGGGCGAAATGTTGAATTCCTGCTGGCCCTGGCAATCGCCCTGGATGGTCAAAAAGGTGTCTATGCTATTGCTGGTGATACAGATGGTGTGGACGGCGCAGAAGAAATCGCCGGAGCCATTATTACGCCCGATACATTGGAACGCGCACGCGCCCTGGGGTTAAACCCGCAGGCTGAACTGGATAACAACAATGCCCATGAATTCTTTGAAAAACTTGGTGATCAGGTCATTACAGGGCCGACACTGACCAATGTGAACGATTTCCGCGCCATCCTAATAGAAAAATAATAACGGCGCTTGGGAGGGGAAGAATAAATCATGAAACTGAAGTTTAAAGTGCCCATTGTGGCCGTGCTATTTTGCGCTATTTCATGCGTGAGTGTCGGAACGCTTTCTTACATTCAAAGTAAGGATGCCATGGAAGTCAGCACCCTGAAACGGCTTCAAGATATTGCTTTTACAAAAGCAAGAGAACTGAAACGAAATATGGAAGAGGCAAGAAGCAGCCTTAATGGCCTTGCCGGTACGGTTGCCAGTTTCAGGGCCATTGAAGCCCTGCAAATGGCCTATTCCGTTGACCAGAAACAAGAGATTCAGAAAATTTATGCTGACCCTGCCAAAAAACCGAAAGAAAGGGCTGCAATATCAGGGACAGGTCTGAAAGACATGTATTCCTGGCGCCATAGCGGCTTGCATTCAACATTTGAGGTCGCCTGGCGAACAGCTGAATTATCGGATATCTACATTGTCTCTGCACAGGGTGAATTCATTTACTCTGTCACGAAGTCCGATGCCTTTCTCAAAACGCTTGATGATTTAGCCGACACACCCCTTGCAAAAATCGCCAAGGATGCCTTTAAGCTTAAGCAGAATGAAGCGACTTTTGTCAATTTCACCCCGTATGACAGCGGCTATGACAAGGTTTCTGCTTTTTGGGCACAACCTGTTTATCCTCAGTTTATAAACAAGAACACCAAGCCAATCGCCGTTGTTATTTACAGGATGTCCTCAGCACAGGTTTCTAAAATGCTGAGTGATAAGGAAGATGACGGTAGCCTGCAGGATAATTTTCTGATCGCCAGTGATGGGAAGTTACGGTCTAACCGGCTCAAAAAGGATGGCCCCCTTGCCCTTTCTTATAAGCTCGAAGACAACCTTGTTAAGGAAATGACGGAGCAGAAGAAAGGCAACCTGACGTTCAACGTCCCAACAGGCAAGGAAATTGCAGCTTACGAAGGTTTTATTGCTGAAAACATCCCTTACTTTGTCATTGCTGCGCAGACAGAAGAACAAGCCCTGGCTGCTATTCATAAAATGGGAAGGTCCATATTGCTGGTCGGCCTGTTCTCCATGCTGGTTATTGCAATCACAATGGTATACCTCGGCCTGCGCCTGACCCGCCCGATTGAAGCATTGGCAGGTGCTGTCGACCAACTGGCACACAATGATTTTAGTATTGAAGTCCCTGGTGTTGATCGCGCAGATGAAATTGCCGATATCGCAAAATCAATTGATGTCTTTAAAGAAAATTCAATCCGGATGCGTCAGCTGGAAACGGAACATGAAGAAGCGGAAAAAAGAACAGCCCTTGAGAAAAAGCAGTTAATGGATGAACTTGCCGGTAAATTTGAACAAGAAGTCGGCTCCCTGATTAAAAGCTTATCAGCACAGGTTGGAAATGTACGCGATCAGGTCGAAGACATTTCCAGTCAGGCAGATAAAATTCAGTCCGAAGCGCAAGTGGTTAATCAGGTTTCTGATCATTCCAGCACCAGTGTAGATGCGGTTTCTGCTGCAACTGAGGAACTGGTCGCCACCGTTCAGGAAATCGGCCATCAAATTTCACGAACAAGTGAAGCCTCTCAAAAAGCAAGTCTGGAAGCCCAGCGTGGTGAAGAACAAGTCAAGGCACTGGCAAATATGGCCTCAGAAGTTGGCAATGTCATTATCCTCATTCAGGATATTGCAGAACAGACAAACCTTCTGGCCCTGAACGCCACAATTGAAGCTCAACGTGCCGGTGAGGCAGGCAAAGGCTTTGCCGTCGTTGCCTCTGAAGTGAAGAAACTTGCCAGTCAAACCGCAGATGCAACAGATGGTATTCGAAAAAATATCACCAAAATTCAACAAGCCAGTGACGATGTTGTCGGTGTGATCAGCTTGATATCAAAAACGGTTCAATCCCTGGATGAAATGAATGCAACTGTGGCTTCCGCTATTGAAGAACAGGCCGCCACAACGCAAGAAATTTCACGCAATACACAAGAGACTGCAACCAGCGCCCAACAAGTCTCAGACGGTATGTCACAAGTGACCTTAGCCTCTGAAAAAACAGCCAAAAATGTTGGAAACGTATTGGGCCGCTGTGGTGATCTCACAGACTCAACTGCCGTGCTGGAACGTGAAGTTTCCAGTTTTGTCGAACGTGTTCGCGCAAGCTAAAAACAGGACCTAGCGTCCAATTGAGGAGAGTAAAAATGTTTGCCGTACTGGTAGATTTTATCATTGCAGATGGCATGGAAGACAAATTCCATGATGCAATTCAGGCCCATGCAAAGAATTCGCGTGAAAAAGAAACCGGATGCCTTCTTTTTGATGCCTGCGTCAATCCTGAAAGCCCACATGAAGTCTTTTTATATGAGCTTTATACAGATGAGGCCGCCTTTAAGGCCCATCAGGCTTCCGAACATTTTGCCCAATTTGAAGAACGCGCGGGTGCCTGGATCACCTCTAAAACTGTACGTCTATTTACGAAGCTGGAGAGCTGAGACATGAGCAATTTATCGTCTAAACAAGTTAAAATCGTTGCCACCCTTGGACCGTCGTCTTCCTCTGTTGAAAAGATTTTGGACCTTGCAAAGGCGGGGGCCAATGTCTTTCGTCTCAATTTCTCACATGGCGACTATGAAGAACACGCAGCACGCATTGAGGCTGTTCGTCAGGCTGAAAAAGAACTTGGTCGGCCTTTGGGCTTATTCATGGACTTGCAAGGCCCAAAGTTTCGCCTTGGGACTTTTGGAGATAAGAAAGTCCACTTAAAAGCAGGTGATGTTTTCCGCTTTGATCTGTGTGATGAGCCGGGGACAACAGAACGTGTTTACCTCCCCCACCCTGAAATTATTCACGCCTTGTCCGTCGGCAACCGCCTGCTGATTGACGATGGGAAAATGATTATGGAAGTCACTGAAATCGGTGATGGATACGTTATGACACGTGCACAGGTCGATGGCTATTTATCAGACAGAAAAGGTGTCAGCCTTCCAGATGCTGAGATCAAGGTATCAGCCATGACAGACAAGGATAAACGAGATCTGGCCTTTGGTTTGGAGCAAGGCATTGGAAGTGTCGCGCTTTCTTTTGTTCAACGCCCCGAAGACCTGCAAGAACTCAGAGAAATTGCAAAAAAAAGAATACAGGTTATCGCCAAAATCGAAAAACCAAATGCGGTTGACCACCTGGCCTCCATTATTGAAGAAACCGATGCCGTCATGGTTGCCCGTGGTGATCTTGGGGTTGAGCTTCCCCCGGAAAAAGTCCCGGCTATTCAGAAAAAAATCATCTCCTATGCCCGAAACCGTGGTCGTCCTGTCATTGTGGCAACACAAATGCTGGAAACCATGATCCATACCCCAACGCCAACACGGGCCGAAGCCTCTGACGTGGCAACAGCGGTGTACGATGGCGTGGATGCGGTCATGCTTTCCGCAGAAACCGCCGCCGGTGATTATCCGGTTGAGGCCGTATCCTTAATGTCGCGTATTATTCGTGAAGTCGAAGCGGATCCTTTACACCGTTCCCTAATGGATGCGTCGCGTAACAAAACAGAAAACACAAAAACAGATGCTATTAGTGCTGCGGCCCGTCAGGTCGCCTCAACCATCGAGGCAAAGGCCGTCATTTGTTATTCCACCTCAGGAAAAACCGCATTAAGGGCTGCACGCGAACGCCCGGAAGCCCCTGTCATCGCCCTCACCCACGACACACAGATTGCAAGATCACTTTGTCTGGGATGGGGCATTTCAGCAATCGTCTGTAACGATGCAACCGATGTGCGCGAAATGGTCCAGATCGCCCTTAAGGTCGTTCAGGATAAAGGGTTTGTTGAAACAGGCGATAGCGTTGTCATCACCGCTGGTGTCCCCTTTGGTAGTGCAGGTACAACCAATATTTTACGTATTGCCGAGGTTGAGTAAAAAACTTGAAATTCAGCAAGAACCTCTGGTCATCTAGCTCCAGAACTCTTGCTGGAATGCCCCTGTGTCAGGATATCCGGTGCCTCCTCATCCTGACACAGGGTCCCTCATAAAAATTCTTTCAATGTCAAATTGCGTGCGTGGAAGGGCGATATGGCATTGATTGAAATCCGGGGGGAAGAATGTTTGAGCCTTCCCCCTGGAGCCCTAATTAAAATGGCTTTCAGGCCATTTTAACCGCTTAGCTCCCTGTGTTGTATCGTCTCCCTAGAACCGAGAACACAGGCAACTTGCCCCTCGGGCTTGACCCGTGATCCCGAGGGGCCTTTTTTTTATTCAACACGACACCCTAATTCAGATAATCATCTGTTGTGCGGGGTTTGGGGCGTTGGCCAAAGTCAAACGGATCGCGTTGTTTTGCTATAGCGCTCACTCGACAATCTTCACATTTACGCAAGTTATCCAGCATTTCCGGATTTGAGAACTGGGGCATATTGGATAGTTTGTCCACTACTTTATCGACAGAACTTTGCGTGCCAAATGTTTTCCCACATTCCGGGCAAACGGCTGGCTGATCTTCCTTCAAGACCGCAGGGCTTGCCGCCATCTTATCCAGATTAAGTTGTGGTACAAGCCCAATGGCTTTTTCCGGACAAGTTGAGGCACAGATGCCACATTGTACGCAATCTTGTTCTAAAAAGGAAAGAATCGGTGCATCGTTATTGGCACGAAGGGCCGTTGTCGGACAGGCCCCCACACAAGACATACACATGGAACAAGCTGCGACATCCACCTGCACCTGACCATAAGGTGCCCCTTTTTCCAAGGCGATTGTTTGCTCAGAACTATTGTTGAGATGAGAGAAGACCATATGAGCCCGTTGACGTTTATGACCAACGGCAAGCCCTTCCATCGCCTCTATGGCGTTAGCGAACGACATGGTACTCAATTCACTGGTGATAAAATCGGGTGTAACGTGATCAATCACTTTGAAACGATTATCATCCTGTTCAAAGCCTTTCAGCAAAGATTGAGCAAAAGCGATTTCGTGACGTGTGGTCGGTGCCGTTTCATAATGGGATGCGGGGGCCAGAATAACAACGCCACTTGCCCCATAAGCCAAAGCAGCCAGAAGAAGACTGTGATCAAAAATCGAAACAGATTGTACAGCAAACGGAATAACCTGCGCCGGAAGACCATCCCCGACCTGCCCCAAAACATTTAAGGCTTCTTCACCCGTTTGTGTGTCATGGATCAACAAAACAGGGGCTGAACCACCCGCTTTTTTATAAATGGACAAAAGCTTCTGCATACGGCGATGCATATGTTCCTGTGACGGCATGGCATAGGCAATAGCCCCTGTGGGGCAAACAGCAGAACAATCTCCACAGCTTGCACAAAGATAAGGGTCAATCGCCACATAATCGCCCGCAGACTGAATGGCAGAAGATCCGCATGAATCAATACAATTTTGACACCCGGCAATACGATTGCGCGAATGGGCACATCTGGCTTCATCAACCTGCGCATAACGTGGCTTGGAAAATTCCCCGATCATATCGGAAAGTTCAAACAGGGCCTTAAATTGCCCAGCCTTATCCGTTGAAGCCACTTTTACATAGCCGTCCACCTTATGGTTTGAGGGCAACAATGGGTTTCCATCACTTAAATCCAAAATCAAATCAAACTGTTCTGTAATCTGATTTTGCGTTTCTGTGAATGTCAGCCCCCCTTTAGATGAAGGATGAAGCGGGGCAAAAAGGTCAAAGGTGACTTCAAACTGCCCTAAATGGCCTGATGCCTGTACAGTACGGCCTGTAAAAATAGGAAGATCACAGACTTGAGGGGCAAGGACATCTGTACTGTGATTTAAAACAACAACAGGAGAAAGCCGACCACGCAACATTTGGGCAGCGTCCATCACCACATCACCTGCACCATAAATCAAAATAGTCCCTTCTGACTTGAGCGGAACCGTTTCCACAAGATCAGGGCTCAGGGTAGCTTCGGCCAGCAGGGCTGCGATCTTGGCAGATGCTTTTTTACCTTCTGTTCCCCATCCGGCTTTTTCCCGGATATCCACATAGGAAACGCTAGGGGCATGTTCACCCATCTCTACGCGTAATTCTTCAAAAAGCGGGGCTTCACGGCCACAGGCAACCAGCAAGTCACCTTCTTGTAAGGCTTTTTGGAATTCAGGCTGTTGGGAACGACATAATTGAGAGTGAACAAAGGGTTCGTCTTGATCAAATGTTTTTGCAATGGCCTTGGCATCCAATTCCATGCTGCCTTCACAGGAACATAATAAAACGCGTTTTTCATTCAATTTCATCTGTGCTCACTCCCTTGATCATTGCTTCATTAATATAGGGAGTGAGCAGGGGCGACGAGATAATAATTTTCATCTCCTACTAAAGATGGACTATCGTCCCCATGTAAGATGAGGTTGAATCAAGCAGGTTTTAGCAGGCGGATTAAGAACATGCAGATACAAGAAACAATGCCTCTTGGGGTATTGGTCGAAAGACGCAAGATTGACCACCCATGGCAGGAATTTGCCTGGCATGTTTTTGGTGTTTTACCCGGTGCGCGCGATGATGCCGATTGGGAAACCATCAGCATGGAAGAAAAACAAGCCGTCTATCTGGCGAAAACCATGAATGTTGATCTTTATCAACGTGAAACCGAAGGCTATAAAAATAATCTGGAAAGTGGACAACCCGCCATCTTTGTTGTGCTGCGCCAAGGTGAGGAAGAAGACGAGCATGAAGTCGACCCCTTCCTGATCACCGCCTGCCCCTATGAAGCGGCAGACTACCTGGAAAGCGGTGAAGAAATCGTAGAGGCCGTCCCCATGCCGGATGGGGTGCGTATCTGGGTGGAAAATTTTGTGCGTGAACATCACGTGGAACAGAAATTCAAAAAACGCCGCCTGCGTCGACAGGAAGACGGACTTGCACGACGCATCCCTGTACGGGGAGGACGCGCATGAGTCGTGAAGGTTTTTTAAGTCGCTGGTCACGGCGCAAAACAGAAACAGAAACAAAAGAAGAGGTCCACCCTGTTGAAGCGCCTGCTGTTCAATGTGTTGAAGAAACTGCTGAAGCTCAGTCCCTTGCACCGATAGAGGAAATTCCGGCTGAAGAGCAAGAAGCCATTGTTGCAGACCTGCCCGATATTGAAAGCCTGACAGAAGAGTCTGATTTCAGTGCCTTCATGAAACAGGGGGTGCCGGAAGAATTGCAGAAACTGGCGTTACGTAAGCTTTGGAAATCAAGCCCGATCTTTGCCAATTTGGACGGGCTGAATGATTATGATGAAGATTTTTCCATCATCACGCCCTTGGCCGAAGGCGTGGCCGAAGAGCTTCAAAAGCTCATGAAAGAAAACAGCCGCACAGAACCTGAGCTGGAAGAAGAGGGCGAGAGGGAACCCAATGAACCCGCTGAAGCAGTCGAAGAACCAAACGAAGAAGACGACCATGACGTTGGCGAAGGCGAAGACGGCTGATTCCCCTATAAAAAGAGCTGACATTGAAATATTATTACAGCCATCTCCTACCATAGGGGGAGATCATTTTAAACGCATGCACCGTATCATAGAAAAATCCGGTAATTTCGCTGGGTTTTGGGAGGGAAAGAATGTCAGAAACTGTTGTTGCCACCTGTTCTCTTGAGGAAGAACAACGTGCAAGGGCTGGAATGTATGGGCTGATTGCCCGTCTTTTAAGTGCATTTCCAAATGCTGACTCATTAAAAGAAATCTCTGACTTTCCTGCAGATGACACCCCCATTGGCACCGCCATTGGGGAATTGTCTGAAATGGCAGGAAAGACATCTGTTGATGACGTTGAGCAGGAATACAACGATCTGTTTATCGGTGTCGCTGAAGGTGAACTGATTCCTTTTGCATCTCATTATCTCACGGGATTTTTGAATGAAAAGCCACTGTCTGATGTACGTGACGACCTCAACCGTCTGGGCATTGAACGTGTGGACGATATCAAAGAACCGGAAGACCATATCGCATTTCTGTTTGATGTCATGCTGGGACTGATTACCAAGCAATTTGGTGATGACTGTACACCAGAAGAAGAACAGGCATTCTTTGAAAAACATATCGCGCCCTGGGCCGAACAATTTTTCAGCGATTTGGAAAAAGCAGAAAGTGCCAGGTTCTATGCTCCCGTAGGGAAACTGGGACGGTGTTTTCTGGATGTAGAAACCAAGGGGTTCAGGATCGCAGCATAATTGGTGATCTAACCCCTTTTTTGTTTTTAAGGAGTCTAGGAATGGACCAAAAGGAAGACAAGGCCGACATGGGACGCCGTGGTTTTCTGAAAGTTGCCACAGTCGGTGCCGCAGCCGGTGCTGCTGTGATTGCAACTTCGAAAACAGCACAAGCTGCCGACCTGTCTGCTGATGCAGACAAGGCAAGCGGTTACGCTGAAACGGATCATGTTGCCAAGTATTACGAATTGGCTAATTTCTAAATAATCTACCTATGGGGAGAAAACGATGCTGACAAAAGTCAACAGCGGGGTTGCGAATGGCCCCCGTCTGTCGAAAGCATTGTCGGGCGTTATTGGTGAGGCGATTAATCGTCGTACCTTCTTCAAACGTACCGGTCTGACAGCTGCGGGTATTGCAGCTGCTTCGACAGTCTCTTTGGTTCGCACGAAAAAAGCACAAGCTGCTGTAAGTGCGGATGCCGGAGACGTTAAAAAGGTAACTTCCGTCTGTACTCACTGTTCTGTGGGCTGTGGTGTTATCGCAGAAGTGAAAAACGGTGTCTGGGTTGGTCAGGAAGCTGACTTTGACAGCCCGATTAACCTGGGTGGCCACTGTGCCAAAGGGGCCTCTGTTCGCGAGCACGCCATTGGGGAGCGCCGCGTTAAATATCCAATGAAGCTGGAAGGCGGCAAATGGAAGCGCATGAGCTGGGAAGATGCCATCAACGAAGTTGGTGATCGTCTTGGCAAAATCCGTGAAAGCTTAGGCCCGGATTCAGTTTACTGGCTGGGTAGTGCGAAACATAACAACGAGCAGGCCTACCTGTTCCGTAAATTCGCAGCCTTCTGGGGTACAAACAACGTTGACCACCAGGCGCGTATTTGTCACTCCACCACAGTAGCAGGTGTGGCAAACACCTGGGGCTATGGGGCGATGACCAACAGCTTCAACGACATCCATAATTCCAAAGCGATGTTCCTGATCGGGTCCAACCCGGCAGAAGCCCACCCGGTTGCCGTTCAGCATATCCTGAAAGCCAAAGAAAAGAACAATGCGCCCTTGATCGTGTGTGACCCGCGTTTCACACGTACAGCTGCGCATGCAGACGAATATGTTCGTTTTCGGTCTGGTTCTGACGTGGCTTTGATCTGGGGTATCATCTGGCATATCTTCAAAAATAAATGGGAAGATACAAAGTTCATCCAGCAACGTGTTTACGGTATCGAAGATATCCGCACAGAAG
Organism: Terasakiella sp. SH-1; assembly: GCF_004564135.1. Taxonomy (NCBI): domain Bacteria; kingdom Pseudomonadati; phylum Pseudomonadota; class Alphaproteobacteria; order Rhodospirillales; family Terasakiellaceae; genus Terasakiella; species Terasakiella sp. SH-1. The sequence goes on from NZ_CP038255.1 coordinate 2,051,525, forward strand.
TTGCCAAATGGACACCGGAAGAAACTGAACGTGTCACAGGCGTTCCCGGTAAACAGCTGGAACGCGTTGCCCGCCTGATGGCGAAAAACCGTCCGGGCACTGTTGTTTGGTGTATGGGTGGTACGCAGCACACCAATGGTAACAACAACACACGTGCTTACTGTATCCTTCAGCTTGTTCTTGGTAACATGGGCGTATCAGGCGGCGGAACAAACATTTTCCGTGGTCACGATAACGTACAGGGCGCAACTGATATGTGCGTACTGTCTCACTCTCTACCGGGTTATTATGGCCTGAAGACAGGTTCTTGGAAGCACTGGTCACGCGTTTGGGGTGTAGATTACGATTACATGTTGTCTCGCTTTAAAACGAAGAAGCTAATGGAATCCAAAGGTATTCCTGTTTCTCGTTGGATTGACGGTGTTCTTATTCCTAAGGACAAGATCGATCAGCCTGAGAACGTTAAAGGTATGGTCTTCTGGGGTCACGCACCGAACTCTCAAACCCGTTTGCCTGAAATGAAAAAGGCAATGGAACAGCTTGATACAATGGTGATCATTGACCCGTATCCGACTGTTTCTGCTGTCCTTTCTGATCGTACAGACGGTGTTTACCTGCTGCCCGCAGCAACACAGTTTGAAACATACGGTTCTGTAACGGCATCTAACCGTTCCCTACAATGGCGTGACAAAATCGTTGAGCCCCTGTTTGAATCAAAGCCTGATCACGAGATCATGTACCTCTTTGCGAAGAAATTCGGTTTCGACGCTGAGATGTTCAAGCAGATCAAAGTGAACGGCACTGAGCCATTTATCGAAGACATCACACGTGAATTTAACGGTGGTATGTGGACAATCGGTTATACTGGTCAATCACCAGAGCGTATCCGTAAACACATGAAATATCGTCACACGTTTGACAAGACCACATTGAAAGCCAATGGCGGCCCATGTGATGGTGAAACATTCGGTCTACCATGGCCATGTTGGGGTACACCTGAAATGGGTCACCCAGGTACACACATCCTTTATGATCCATCCAAGCCAGTGGCTGAAGGTGGTTTGAACTTCCGTGCCCGTTTTGGTGTGGAACATGAAGGTAACAACCTATTGGCTGAAGGCTCTTACCCAGTTAATTCTGAAATCAAAGATGGATATCCTGAATTTACCATGGCCATGCTGAAAAAGCTTGGCTGGGATAAAGATCTGACAGCTGAAGAACGTGCCGCAATTGAGAAAGTTGCAGGTGACAAGACAAACTGGAAAACCGACCTTTCCGGCGGTATCCAGCGTGTGGCCATTAAACATGGCTGTTCACCGTTCGGTAATGCAAAAGCGCGTGCAAAAGTCTGGACCTTCCCGGATCCGGTTCCACTGCATCGCGAGCCGTTATATGCACCGGATCGTAGCCTTGTTAAAGACTATCCGACATATAAGGATAAGCAGGCTTATCGTCTTCCGACCATGTATGAATCCATTCAGAAAAATGATTTCTCTAAAGAGTTCCCAATCATTTTGACATCTGGTCGACTGGTTGAATATGAAGGCGGTGGTGAGGAAACACGTTCCAACCCATGGCTGGCTGAACTGCAACAGGACATGTTTGCTGAGATTAACCCGTTTGATGCCAACAACGCCAATATCCGCGCTGATGACATGATCTGGGTCCATTCTCCAGAAGGCGGCAAGGTCAAGGTGAAAGCCTTGATTACAGAACGCGTCGGTCGTGGCGTTGTCTTCATGCCGTTCCATTTCGGTGGTGTTTTCCAAGGCAAAGACCTGCGTAGCAAATATCCGGAACATGCCGATCCTTATGTGATCGGGGAATCTTCTAACACTTGTGGCACATACGGCTACGACTCGGTTACCCAAATGCAGGAAACCAAAGTCACCCTGTGTCGTATTGAGCGAGCTTAAGGAGCGCAAAGATTATGGCAAGAATGAAGTTTCTTTGTGATACGGAACGTTGCACTGAATGTAACGGTTGTGTCACAGCATGTAAGAACGAACATGAAGTGCCTTGGGGCGTAAACCGTCGCCGTGTTGTCACCCTTAATGATGGTGAACCTGGTGAGCGTAGCCTTTCGGTTTCATGTATGCACTGTTCAGATGCGCCTTGTATGGCGGTTTGTCCGGTGGATGCGTTCTATCAGACGGGCGATGGTGTGGTTCTTCACTCCAAAGACATCTGTATTGGTTGTGGGTATTGCCTGTTTGCGTGTCCGTTTGGCGCGCCACAGTTCCCGCAGGACGGTTTCTTTGGTTCACGGGGCAAAATGGACAAATGTACATTCTGCTCAGGTGGCCCTGAAGAAGATCATTCCGATACGGAATATAAAAAGTATGGCAGCAACCGTTTGGCGGAAGGCAAACTCCCTGCATGTGCAGAGATGTGTTCCACCAAGGCATTGTTGGCAGGTGACGGCGACAAAGTTTCCGACATCTACCGCGATCGTGCTGCCGGGCGTGGTTTCGGCTCCGGTGCATGGGGCTGGGGGACTGCGTACGGTCTGAAAAACAAAGAAGGCTGATGGAAAAAAGGGAGGGCCGTTTTTCTAGCTGCGGCCTTCCCACCTTCTTTCACCTTTCATTAACAAAAAGAGGGGGTCTCTCATGAGGTCCAAACTTTTGAACAAACTGTTTTTCGCTATCTTAGCGGTTCTTATCGGTACAGCTGTACTGAGCTCAGGCATGCCTGAAGCTCAAGCACAAAATGTATCTGTCAATCCGGGCCTGTCCGGTCTTGGCAGTTCGTCTGATATCTGGCGTGAGATCAAGCAAGGCAAGCAGGGCAACACCTCCTTGCCAGATAAAAGTAAAGGCTTTCTGATCCGTAATAACGGTGAAGAATGGCGAAATGTGCGCAACAACATGGTATTTATCTATGGTGCCATGGGAATGGTGGGCATGATTGCTGCTTTGGCCCTCTTTTATCTTGTGCGTGGTCGCATCAATCTGGACGATGAACTTTCAGGTCGAAAAATCCTGCGTTTCAAGGCAATTGAACGGTATAACCATTGGACAATGGCAGCGAGCTTTATCCTGCTTGGTTTATCGGGATTGAATATGCTTTATGGCCGTGCGGTTCTTTTACCACTGCTTGGCCCTGAAGGGTTTTCAGCTCTCGCAGGTGTTGGTAAATTCATTCACAACAACATTGCGTGGTTGTTTATGATTTCCCTGTGCCTGACGTTTATCTTTTGGGCGCGTGACAACCTGTGGGACCGCTATGATTTGAACTGGATTTTAAAAGGGGGTGGCCTGTTCTCCAAAGGGGTACACCCACCATCTGCGAAATTCAATTTTGGTGAAAAAACAATGTTCTGGCTGGTGATCCTTGGCGGCGCTGCTGTCAGCTTCACTGGTTTGACACTCTTATTCCCGTACTTGTTCGGCACATTACCATTTATGCAATTGATGCAAATTATCCACGCAGTTCTTGCATTGGTGATGGTTATTGCCATTTTCGGCCATATCTATATCGGTACCATTGGTATGGAAGGCGCGATTGACGGCATGAAAACCGGATATGTGGACGAAACCTGGGCAAAAGAACATCACGCCGCCTGGGCGGAAAGCCACGGTATTAAAGTTGAGCATAAAGATTCTGATGAAGAACATGTTGCTCAAGGAGGTATTGCAGAATGAACATCTATAACCCTGATCGAGAGATGATGCTTGATGACTATATCATTAAGCCAGACCCTTCTAGCGCGTTGACCACCTCTGAAGTTCAGGGTGTAGACAGTTTTGGCAATCCCTTAGTGGTTCCTGTTGTGGAAGAGCGTCCCTTGACGCTTTTCCTCAACAACCGCGAAATTGTGACCTTGATGACGGTGGGGGATTACCCCGAACTTTTAGGTGTTGGCTACCTTGTTAACCAAAACATGCTCAAAGATGATGATATCATCACAGACGTTGAATATCACGATGACCTTGATGTGATCGTGGTCAGAACAGAACGTGTCACCAATTATGAAGAAAAGCTCAAACGTAAGGTCCTGACATCCGGTTGCGGAATGGGGACTGTTTTTGGCGATATCATGGATAAGCTTGACGAGGTGGTTTTAGAGGAAGGTGTGAGCATTCATGCCTCCTGGATTGAACCACTGTTAAAAAAGATCAAGACGACACCAAGCCTCTATCGCAAGGCAGGTTCCATTCACGGCTGCGTGCTGTGTCAGGGGAACAGGCCACTTGTGTATATTGAAGACGTGGGTCGCCATAACGCCTTGGATAAAATTGCAGGGTATCTCTACCTCAACGGTCTAAAAGGGTCCGATTACTATATGTACACCACGGGGCGTATGACGTCTGAAATGGTGATGAAATCAGTTTCCATGGGGGTTTCCCTACTGATTTCACGATCCGGGGCAACAAAATGGGGCGTGGAGCTTGCTAAAAAAGCAGGGCTCACATTGATCAGCCGTGCACGTGGCAAGCGTTTCATCGCCTTAAGTGGCTTACAACGTATCAATTTTGACCTGAATGACCTTGATGAACAAATGAGCCGTACAGCCCAGTGAGACAGGCTTCTGGCCTTCTTTAAAGCAGACATGTATACTGACGTCCCCATTTTCCAGATAAGGACGTGTGTTTTGACCCTGCGTTTGGTCATCTTTTATTATTTCCTGGCGTTTATTGCGTTCAGCCTGCCGGTGCAGGCCCAGACCTACGATAAAGGTCCCTATGAAGATGCCCACAGTGAAGAGCAAATAAGCAACCCCCGCGCTGATTTCTGGCGACAGGTGCGCGATGGCATGCCAGGGCGTGTCAATATCCCGGACAAGGATAAAAGCGTGCTGATCCAGCAGGGCGGCAATGATTGGCTTTCCACACGTTCTAATGTTGTTGCAAATTACGGTCGCCAAGTCATCGCTGTTGGCTTAGCGCTCAGTCTCCTTTTTCTTTTTTTAACGGGCCGGATCAAAATCTTAAGCGGGCCTGTCGGATGGGTCCTTGACCGACTGATGCCTTTTCAAAAACCTGCCCACTGGGTTTCAGCCGTTTGTTTTGTCCTGTTGGGGATGACCGGTCTTAATATTCTTTATGGGAAACGGGTCCTTGCCCCCATGATGGGGCGTGAATTTTTCTCAGATTTTTCCTTGCTGGGAAAAGCCATCCATAATCAGGCCAGCTGGGTTTTCATGGCAGCCATTGCCATTGTGATGATTTTACGCGCACGTGAACATTTACCGGGGTTTGTGCGCCAACGCGTATCACGCAAAAAGGCGATGGAATGGACAAAAGTGGGCAAAAGCGAAAAGGTCCTGTTCTGGTTTGCCGTCCTTGGCACCCTGATTGTTGCCTATTCCGGGGCGACACTGTTAATCCCTCATGGGACAAATGAGCTACGCCAGATGCAGCTCTTTCAGCTCATGCATTCTTTTTCCGCACTTACCTTGACCGGATTGATTGTCGGCAATGTGTATCTGATTTCTGTTGGGATTAAGGAAAATGCCCGCAAACTGTTGGAGGCCAAGGAAATATTGGAAGAAGAAGTTCAAAAACGTACCCACGAACTGGAAAATGAAATTCAGGAACGTCGCCAAATTGAAGTGGAACTCAATGAGGCCAAAGAAGTTGCTGAATTGGCAAACCGCTCTAAAGACAAGTTTTTGGCAACGGCAAGCCATGACCTCTTGCAGCCTTTAACCGCTGCACGCCTGATGATTGCGACATTGCGCATGCGTGAGATGCGCCACAAAAATCATAAGATTGTTGAACAGGTCCATCAATCCTTACGCGGTACAGAAGAACTGCTGACTGATTTACTGGATATTTCCCGCTTAGGGGCAAGTACGACGGAACCCAGGATTTCTGATTTTCCAGCCCAACAGCTTTTGGGCAATATTGAACATGAGTTTCGCCCTGTTGCCCGACAAAAAGGGCTTTCTTTGAAGGTTCATTGCCCAGACGTACACCTAAAATCGGATTATCAGCTTTTAAATCGTGTGATCCGGAACTTCTTAAGCAATGCGGTTCGTTATACATCATCAGGGGGTATTCTGATCGGTGCACGAAATCGCAAGGGTCATATACGCATTGAAGTTTGGGATACGGGAACAGGTATTCCGAAAGACCAATTAACAAAAGTATTTGAAGAATTTCACCGCATTGATGGACAAGCAATCGACCAAAAAACCAAAGAAAATGGCGTTGGTCTTGGTTTGGCAATTGTGGATCGGATTGCCACTATTTTGGGACACAATATTTTGGTGCGCTCGGTTGAAGGTAAAGGCTCGGTCTTTTCCATTGATGTCACACATGGCAGTGAAGTGGCGCAATTAGGGCAAGTCCAAAAGCTTGAAACAAGTGACCTGGGGGGCGTGGTTGTGGCCCTTGTCGATAATGACCAAAATGTGCTGTCTGCAATGAAAACCTACCTGGAAGAATGGGGCTGTAGCGTTCTTGCCGGGTCTTCGGGCGATGAATTAATTGAACAGCTCAGTTGGTCCTCTTTCTCCCCGGACCTTATTTTAGCTGATTACCATCTGGATGCAGGTGTTTTAGGACCAGATGTCGCAGAACGTGTACATCGTATTTATGGAAGTGATGTGCCTGTGATTATCATCTCAGCAGACTCAACACAAGACATCCGAGATAGCCTGATTGAACAAGGCTACAAGTTCATGAGCAAGCCTGTCCGCCCTGCCAAAATGCGGGCCTTAATGGCGCATCTGGTCAATCAGGATGATCATTTCTCCCAACTCGCCCGAAAGTCTATTGGAGCTTAGGGATTAACCTTAAACCCCATCTCTTTTGCTGCAATAACCGCTTGAGTGCGATTAAACACATCCAGTTTACGCAACAAGGCCGTGACATGGGATTTGACTGTGGACTCTTTGATATTGAGTTCAAAGGCAATCACTTTATTGGACATGCCTGCACTCATCAGTTCCAGCACCCGTAACTCGCTGGGTGTCAATCGTCCCAACTTATCTTCAAATTCAGATTTACGCTGGCGATCTTCTTCCGGGCGCGGTTGCGTGGCTTCTTCGGTGGGCCAGTAGCGCCCGCCATTCAGTACGCTGGAAATCGCTTCTTTCATAATTTCAGGGGCTGCGGTTTTGGGAATAAAGCCGACAGCACCATATTGGGCTGCGCTGCGGACAGTCTCGATATCCTCAGAGGCAGAAACAATCACAATGGGAACAGACGGCACATGTGTCCGTAAGGTCACAAGCCCGGAAAACCCCGTCGTCCCCGGCATGGACAGGTCCAGCAAAATCAAGTCCAAATCATCATCGGTGAGCTTCTGTGCCTCGTTAAATGTGCTGGCTTCGCTGATGGAGAAGTCTTCTTCAATATCAGACATGGTGTCTTTTAAAGCGACTCTGAAAAGAGGATGATCATCAGCGATTAGAACTCGTATCATCTCTACCCTCTAACAACAATAGGATTTGGAATTTTGATTATTTCCCCAGAAATATATAGGGGTTTTCATCTGTATCCTACTAAAACTTCCTCATTTTAGAATTATTTCAGCTCCCACATACCATTGCATACCTAAACAGGCAACCTCAAGCGAAAGACCGTCTCCCCCGTCTGATCCAGTTCTATAGAACCGCCATATTGTTCTGCGATTTTTTTAACAAAATAGAGACCTAATCCAGCCCCCGGTGTGTTTGCACTTTTTTCTGGACGGTAGAATTTTTCAAAAATTTTCTTTGCATCACTCTCACTGATTTCATCGCCTTCATTATGAAATTCAATGGATATGTGGCTGCTGCCTTCTGCAAACAATTTCACATGAACACTATCTTCGTTTGTTGAATATTTAAGGGCATTGGCAATCAGGCTGGAAAAAGCGATTGCATACAGTTCCTCATTCCCCTGAACAATCAAATCCGTTTCACATTGATTTTGAAACGGAACTTTATATTCCGCACACAGGTTTTTCAAAATATATCCAGGGGCAACCGGATCAAAGGTAGGGTCATCCAGTTGTGGGTCGATCCATTCCGCCGTCAGGCAATTGTTCACAAGGTTGCTCAATCGCATGGACACTTTTTTAATACGATTGACTTCATCATGACTGATTGTCTGCTTTTCATCTGTTTCCATCCCGATCACTTCTGCTGAGGCATGGATGCTGCTCAGCGGCTTTTTGAATTCATGGGAAATCATGGAAAAGAAATTTTTCTGATGGGCCAGCGCCTTTTCAGCCGTCTCTTTTGCGATAGAAAGTTCACCAATTTTTTCATTGAGCTGATTGCGGAAACGCTCTGACGTCATGATGATGAAGCCTGATGTATAGGCAAGCTGCGTCACAATAACCCAGTAATATAACAATTGTTCATCAAACTTCTTTGACGACAGATATGCCCCTTCAAAAGCAGGGGTCTCTAAACCTGTGTAAAGACGGATCAGATTGATAAAAATTAACCCGCTGAACACAACACCAACAGCTTTTCTGGCGAACTCATCCTTTCCGGCCCCCTTGATCAAGGTATGAGAGATCAAAGAGCTGAGGATAATCATCGCAAAAGCAGTCATACTTATCCGATAACCAATAAAATCAATGGTCTTGGGGATCAGGATAAAGACAAATCCACAGAAGGCAATACTACCAACCAGCAGCTTCCAATTCGGTTTTTTATCAACGAACTGACAAGCCCCCAGATAAAAAACACCATAAGCGATATAGTAGGTAATGTTGCCCGCATTTGCAGAAAAAGCAACGGGTAGAAAAATCCGACTTATAACTAAAAGTGCAGCCAGAACCAGTAAGGCACTGGCAAGAGACCAGTATCCAACCCCCGGTGATTTAGGAAACATCCGGTAAAAAAAGTAAAGAACAAGAGCGGATACAACATTTGTTGCAGCCAAAAGTATAGATAAAGCACGCAGGTCTAAATCCATTTTATCTACCTTTATATATTATGTAATTTTTCGCCGATCACTGTGATTGGTTTGACAAAGACATAGCCCTTTCCACGTACAGACTTAATCGGTGGCGCTTTGGTCTGCGGTGTGAACTTGCGACGTAGCCTTGAGATGATCATATCAAGGCTCCTGTCATCAAAATCGAGTATTTTGCGCCCAATCCCCTTATACAAGTCTTCACGCTCTACCGGAGAACCACTCTTTTCAGAGAGGATAGAAAGAATATTATATTCTGCGGCTGTTAAATCACAGGTTTCATTATCCGGTGACGTAAGCGTCCATTTCGTCAGGTCGAACACCCAACTTGCATCCTGAATATTTTTATCTTTGCGCACAAGATTGTGAATGACAGCAATCAGCTCTTTGATATTTACAGGCTTTGGCAGATAGTAATCGGCCCCCAGGTTAAGCCCGATCACCCGATCTTCGACCTCCCCTTTCGCCGTTAAAAGAATAACCGGATAGGTTCGATCCTTGTTTAACTGTTGAAGAATATCCAATCCACACCCATCCGGCAGTGTAATATCAAGGATCAGAAGATCAGGAATATCTTCTGCAAGGAAAGAATTGAGGTCAGAAAATGTTCTTGCTTGACGTACTGATATATCATTTTTCTCAAGCATTCTGGAGACAGGAATCAGAAAATCATCATCATCGTCCAGAAAAATAAGATCAAGCTTATCCATTTATTTTAGTCCCGAAAGCGCCCGGTATACCTTTATTGTTTGGCCCCCAATTTTTGGTCGTATATTTTCACAAAAATGACCTGCAAAAGCAGAGAATAAAAATATTTTTCACAACTATAACAGAGGCTTTCTACATATTTTATATGGAATTAAAGGCCGCTGCAATGTCATAAAATGATACAAAACTTTTCTTTACTTCTGGTTTCAATTTTTCATATCAAATAATGCTTTGGCGAGTTGTTCTATAAGAGGCAAACAAACCATGTACTGCCTTGTTTGTGAGTGACGGGCCAAACTTGTCTCGTTGATTATAAAACATTGAAGCCGTCGTGATGGATAAATCTCTTTTTGCAATTACACCTCTTGAAACCCGTTTTATGTTCGACGGTGCAATGGCCGCAGATTTGGTTGAAACCACAACTCAGCTCAACGTATCTGAAATCCAAACAAAAGATGAAAATATAGATACGGGCACCAAGAGCGACAAAACTGTCGTGTTTGTCGATGAAACGGTTGAAAATTACCAATCCTTAATTGATGCTATTGATCCAACTGCAAGTGTCTATCTGATTACCAAGAACAATGACGGTTTTGAACAAATGGCCAAAACTTTGGACGGCCAAAGCGATATCGCTTCGATCCATATTTTAGGCCACGGTGATGAAGGAACCATTTTACTCGGCACCTCAACACTTGATCAAAACACCTTGGAACAATATGAGAATTCTCTACAGGCCATTGGACAAAGCCTTATTGAAGATGGTGATATCCTGTTTTACGGCTGTCATGTCGGGGCAGGTGAAAATACACAAACCTTTGTGGATCAAATTGCCACTCTAACAAATGCTGATATTGCGGTTTCAGATGATATCACCGGGCGTGATGGGGATTGGGAGCTGGAAGTCACAAGCGGACTGGTGGAAGCAGAAAGCCTGAATATAGATGGTTATGATGGTAATCTGGCGAACACGACAAAAACGCTGAATTTTACGACACAGCTCAATTCATCCCAACGTGTCATGGACACCGTTCAAAGTCAGGTACAATCAACCACAGGGCAAAATATTACCTTCAGCAACCTGTCTGTGCCAACGGGTTATGAACTGGTCGCCTATAATCAAAACACGTCAAGCTGGGATGCGATTAGCGAAGGTCAGGTCTTTAGCGCGGCAGGTCATTATGACGGTGACAGCGGTGTAGGACTGACCGTTAAATACGGCTTGCGCGGGACATTCAACAGTATCGGTACAGTCACGGCCACATGGGATACCACCAGTGGGTCAGATACAGGCGATTACACCATCAATGTGGAGATGATCAGCAATACCAACATCTCTGTCTCCGGTATTACGAATGCCTCCACAGGCGGACTGACAGCAGCCGACCAACTGACGAGCAATTTAAATACCCTGACGAACCCCATGACCTCTGTCGCGACTGGTGCAACGAACCGCCCGGTTTTACAAGGTTATGCGGTGGCCCCTGGTAACAGTGTCACGGTCTTTATTGATGGTGTGGATGTGGGGACAACCACGGCAGATGTGAATAGTGTCTGGACATTCACCCCCACGTTTGATCTTGCCCACGGTTCTCACACTGTTTATGTGCGCGACAATACCCAATCCGGCACACCGCGTTCTGCTGATATGGAATTGCTGATTGATATTCCACCCGTTATCGCCACCTCCGCCTTGACCTATGTGGAAGGCCAAGGGGCAAAAAACATTCTCAGCGATATTACGCTTTCACAAGGTTCCGACTATGGCGGGGGAAGCATTAAACTAACCCTTGCAACCAGCAATGAAAGCCTGTCTTACGCAAGTGTCTCTAATGCCACAGACAATGGTGTTGTTTCAGTATCAGGCACTGATATCTTGCTGGGAACAGGAAGTGGAACAAATGTCATCGGCCAAGTCGTCACGCTTGGGCAAACCATCACATGGGCCTTTAATACAGATGCCAGCGTCAGTGATGCGACTGTCAACAATCTGTTTGATCTGGTTCAATATACCAATGTAGACCGACACCCATCCACATCACTCAGCTTGGGCATATCGGCTTATAGTCGCTGGAATGCCGCAGATATTGAAACATTAACGATCACCACCACACGGGTGAATAACGCGTTAGATTTACAGGCTTCGACGGCTGGTGGAAACCAAAAGTCAGATATTACTATTCCAACGGCAGCTTGGCTGTACAGTGATGCGGAAAATGATTCCGCCACCAAGTTCCGTATAAACTCTTTACCCGATAATGGTATTTTAAAGCTGGATGGTGTCGCTGTTACACAATTTCAGGAAATCACCGCAGCTGATATTGCTGCAAACAAACTGACCTTCACCCCAACAGGGTATTGGACGGGAAGCACAAGTTTTTCATGGGATGGGCATGACGGTACGGAATGGAGTACGACGCCAACAACCATGACCATTACGGTAAGTCGCGCTGAACAAACACCCATTTTGACGGTATCGGCGGGTAAAGCCTATACCACGGCTGGGGGTAATGTTGTGGTTGATCCAGGCGTGATGCTCGTGGACCCCAACGCAGGCACAGGTTCTGCCAAAAGTCTCACCGCCGTATATGCCGCCATTAATGATGCGCAAACCGGTGATGCCTTAAGTGTGGATAGTACATTGGCGACAACATTGGGGATCACGGCAAGCTGGGATGCCTCAACCAACATGCTGACCATGACCAGCGCAGGTCTGACAGCGGCGCAATATCAATCCCTGTTGCGTACCGTGACACTTAGCACCACTGGCGGGGCACAGGAACGTAATGTGGTTTTCTCCCTCACAGCTTATAACCCAACCCCGACTTATACCTATACCACGCCCAGCGGTATGAATGGCGGACAGGTTCTTGGTGTTGATGATACGCACAACGTGACATGGGTGGCATGGGATGCCGCAACCCTCGCGCAACAAAGCTATGCCTTTAAACTTAATGAATACACGAGCAATTGGTTTAGTGCTGTACTGGGATCGGCTGACAAGAACTATCAATGGTCCAGCGACGCGGTTTCCACAAGTTCTGTTGCCAGTGCCATTGCAGATTTATTCGGTATCGACAAAACCCAGACATTAAGTAATTTCAGTAGCACCTATGTGGATACGTCTGTGTCATATAGCTGGGGGACCGATCCTGCATTGTCCCCAAGCTTATATGGAACATATCCAACTAAATTTAAATATGTTCTTGAAAACCTGCCGACAAACGGAACCTTGGCACTTGGCTTGGGCGGCTTTACCATAAAACCCTTCAACCTTGGTGTTGATGTGAGCTTTACAGGGCGAAATGGCACCAATATTGTAAGAGAATGGACCTATGGCAGTGGCGATACAGAAGCGGACGCTGCAACAGACTTTAATACGATGTATGCAAATTTGCAGACACTGTTGGGCAAATATAACCTCTCTCTTGGAAGTGAGTTTCCAACCGCCTTTTCCACCACAGCAACGGGATGGGCACGAAACCTTTATGTTGCGGGGCACGACTACACGACACCAACACGTTACAGCTATCTAACGGTCGGTTCTGATGGCGTCATTCACGGGGATGGCAGTTATGCTATAGGTCAAAGCCTCAGTCCAAGTGATGTTGTTGCCAATAGCTATGTTGTCTTAGGCTTTAAAGGCGTCACACCAACAAACGCCCATACCACAACCAATACCCCCGTTCTGCCTACGGCAGATGGGACGCAGGGCTATCGTGGCGTGTTATTCAGTGGGTCCAACAGCGCACCAACCATCACCGCTTTTTCCAAGTCCGGCACAGAAGGGCAAACCTTAAGTTTTGTAACAAGTGATTTCAGTTCAAAATTCACAGACCCGGAAAATGACAGTATGGGGAATGTGACCATTACAGCCTTACCCAATGCATCGCACGGTACGCTGTCTCTCAATGGTACAGCTGTTTCAGCCGGACAGGTTATTTCTGTTCTTGACCTTCCGAACCTGACCTTCACGCCTGCCTCAAACTTCTCTGGTGCAGCAACATTTAACTGGCAGGCTTCTGATGGCACAACCCTATCAAACGTAGGGACCGCCACACTTAATATCGCAGCCGTCAACCACGCCCCTACCCTTGTTGATAACCGTACCAATAATCTGACGTCTATTGATGAAGATATCGGCAGCGGTGCAGGCAATACAGGCACGCTAGTCAGCGATATGATCACCAACGGGGCCATCGCAGATACCGATGTCGGCACCGCGCCAGAAGCCATCGCCTTAACCGCTGTCGATAACACCAATGGCAAATGGCAATATAATACGGGCAGTGGCTGGAGCGATGTAACAGGGACAACGGGTCAGAACGTTGTACTCAGCTCAATGCTGTTACTGGATGAAAATGCCCGGATGCGTTTTGTCCCCAATGCAGATTATAACGGCACAGCATCCCTTAATTTCCGCCCATGGGATAAAACACAGGGCAGCAGCGGCTCAACAACATCCAGCACAAACAGCTCAATTGGAACACGCACAGCAGATAACGGCAGCGCCAGCATCACGGTCAACCCGGTTAACGATGCCCCGACGTTAAGTTCCAATGCCTCTTCACTGGCGGCAAAAATGGAAAACAACACGTCTGCCTCAACACGTTCAGTGAATGATTTCATCAGCGCCTTTATCAGTGATGTCGATACGAACCCCAAAACAGGCATGGCCATTACAGGCGTGACCAATGCTGCAAACGGAAACTGGCGTTATTCAACGAACGGCGGAACAAGCTGGACCTCAATTACAAGTGTGAGCAATGCTCAAGCCTTGGCTTTACGTTCCTCCGATCTTTTAGACTTTATTCCAGATAATGAAAATGGGGGGACAGCAACCCTGACATGGCGAGGGTGGGATCAATCAGATAGCACAACAGCTGGCAGTACTGTGGATTTATCCGCCAATACCTCCTATGGCGACACCAATGCCTATTCCAGTGCCACACATACCACATCCATCAGCATTATTCCCGTCAACACAGCCCCCACGCTTGGTTCAGGGACGGGAGGTCCTGATTTCGCAGGCCGGCGCATTCCAATAACCGGTGTCAGCGTTGGTGATCCGGATGCAGGCAGTGCCGTGATTGAACTCTCTTTAAGCACTCAAAACGGTAAAATTAACCTAGGTGGTACCAATGGGCTAACTGTCACCTCAGGCGCAAATGGCTCAAGAACTGTGACTGTGCGCGGGACAATTTCAGATTTGAATGCTGCTCTTACAGGCTTAACCTTTGACTCAGCCAAAGGCTTTGTTGGAGCCTCTACGATTACAGCACAAGTATCTGATTTGGGGAATACTGGGGTTGGCGGAACCTTAACAGCAAATGGCAGCATTGAAGTCCTGACCCGTGCGTTACCCGCTCCACCTTCACCACCAGCACCTGCTCCCGCACCGCCGACTGCACCCACATTACCGGGCGGTCCCCTTACAACACCACCTTCAAACGACACGCCGACAGCAACGGTACATGCTGTGGTTGCCAATGCACCTCTGTTTATTCAGGGACGCCAAGCAGGTGGCGATGTTCAACAGGTGGATGCAAACCGCAATAGCTTTCAGGTACCTGTTGCTGTTCCGACCTTAAGCGCCGTACGTGATGGCAGCCTGTTTGTAAACAAAGGTATTCCATCCCTTGACCTGTCAAACCGCAATCTCGTCTATAACGTACCGATTGACGCATTTGGTCATTCCAAACAGGCATCAGATGTTCAACTTTCAGCCAAACTGGCCGATGGTACCAGCCTGCCCTCATGGTTATCCTTTGATACCACATCCGGCACATTTGTTGGCGAGGTCCCAGATGGTGTAAATGGGGAACTTGCAATTGTTGTAACGGCGCGTGACCAGTCTGGCAGTCAGGTCAGTACCTTATTCAAGATCAATACCGATGGCGCAAACACAGCTGGCAATTTAGGCGAGCCCTTGCCACAGCAAGCCCCGTTACAGATAGATGTTCCACAAGTTGAACAATCTAACAACCAGACATCTCTTGAAAAGAAACAGGCCAAAAGCGAACAACAGGATAAGCAAAAACCAAATGGACGGGCCAGCTTATCCCAACAGCTCCAAAAAGCCGCACTTTTTAACAAATTCTCCAATCAAGCTGCTTAAGCAGGAAATCACCTAATGTCGAAGAAACCCTTTAGAGCCCTACTTCTCGCCTCTTGTTGTGCATCATTTCTAGGGGCATGTAGCATAACCCCGACACCAATGACCCAAGCCGACTTTTCCAGCCGGGCCAAGCTTGATCTGGCACGTATGTTCTCAAATTCCCCAAAACTGGAAAAGGCCCTGACATTAGACGATGTGGTCACGCGGGTTCTGGAACATAATCTGGATGCACGTGCGCGCATGATGGAAGAAGCTATCGCACTGGGACAAACACAGCTTGATAACTGGTCACTTTTGCCCAAGCTCACAACAAAAGCGGGCTATTCTAACCGTTCGACCTATAATAAGACCAAATCCACCACATCAGAAGATTACTCTTATTCTTCGGAAAAGTCCCACCGCACAGCTGATTTAACACTGACATGGAATATTCTTGATTTTGGGGTCAGTTATTATAACGCCAAACAAAATGCAGACCGAGCCTTGATCGCCGAAGAGCGCCGACACAAAGTGATTAACAACCTGATTAAGGAAGCCCAGTTCAGCTTCTGGCGGATGGCTGTTGCCCAGGAATTAAAAGACCATGTCGCCAATGGCATTCAAGAAGCAGAAGAAACCCTTGAAAACCTGAAAAAGGCAGGGGCTTCCGGCCTTCAAAGTCAGATGGAATCTTTGCGCATGCGCAAAACCTTACTGGAAAGCCTGCGCCAGCTTGAAGCGATCAATCAGGAACTGTCTTCTGCCAAACCGGGGCTGGCCGCTTTAATCAATGTCCCGCCAACAACAGACTTTCGTGTTGAACTGCCAAACGGTGGTAAATTGAAAGCCCCTGTGTTTGAAATGCCCATTGAAACCATGGAAGAAGCAGCCTTTATCAACAACCCGGATATTCGGGAACAGGAATATCAAACCCGGATTTCCATCAATGCGACCCGTAAAGAAATCTTGCGCATTCTACCGGGGCTGAATTTCAGCTATGCACGCAATTACGATGATGATCGCTATATGGACAGCAACCGCTGGTCTGATTTTTCAGCACAGATTACAGGAAATATCTTTGACATTGTCAGCGCACCAGACCGTCTGGAATATAGCGATGCCAACAAAGAATTGGCCGATGCAAAACGCCTGGCTATCCGTATGGCCGTATTGGCTCAGGTTCATGTGGCAAACTCGGAATTTATAAATTCCACCAAACAATTTGAACGTGCTGATGAATTATGGCTCATCGAAAAAGAACTGGCTGACCATTCCAACAACCGGGCACAGAATGACGCGGAAAACCAGATTAACAGAGTTGTGAACCAGACGTCGGCCATTGCCGCAGAACTTCGCCGTTATCAACATTTTGCCCAAATGCAGTCAGCCCTTGCCAGCTTGAAGTCCACAATCGGCATTCATGCGGTCAGCAAAGTTGAAAAAAATGTAGCAACACCAGCACAAACACCCCCACCTATTTCTGAGCATGCAACGGTTATACCTCAACCAGAAACCAAGCCTGTCAAAGCAATGAAAAAAGTCGTTGTCGAGGAAGAAAAACAGGCACAACCGTCCATGCTGATTTCACATAAACTGGACTTTCAGGTTCAGAAAAGCACCCAATATGCAGAAGTCGAACTAGTGAAAACACCAAGATCCGAAGAACTATCTGCGGTGAAAACGACACCAATTAAGGTTTATCACAAATTAAGTGATTTCTACAAAACCCATGATTAAGCTTTCTGTTTTCTTCGCCACCTTCATGGTGTCGATTGCTTCTGTCTATGCAGAAGAAACTGTTGTACGCCTTGTTCCCCATCAGGAAACCGTCCTGTCCGCCGCAATGGAAGGCCGCATTATCACCCTCCCCTTCAAGGAAGGAGAGGCGTTCAAAAAAGGGGACTTATTGCTGGGTTTTGATTGTATTTACGAAAAAAGCCAATTGGAAAAGGCGCAAGCTGTTTCCAAAGCAGCAAACAAAAAACATCAGGTTGTCGCAGGGCTAAAGAAATTTAAAACCACAACCGACCTTGAAATCGAATTGGCCGCTCTGGAAGCTGCAAAAGCAAAAGCCGATGAAAAAATGATGATTGCAACTGTTCGCAAATGTAGCCTTCATGCACCGTTTGACGGAAAAGTTTCCACACTTGATGTTCAACCTCATCAGTTTGCGACACCCGGAACAAAGCTCATGCGCATCATTGATGATACAGCTTTGAACGTTGAATTTTTTGCCTCCTCACATCTCACCCCCTATTTGAATGTGGGACAGGAATTTACCCTGCACATCGTCGAAACAGGTACGCAACACCAAAGTCGCATCATCAGGCTTGGTGCCGATATCGACCCTGTTAGTCACAGTATCAAGGTCGTTGCCACCATTATCGGAGAAAAGCAGGGGCTCATGGCCGGGATGTCGGGACAGATCTCCCTTTTAAAGGCCAAACCATGAATTCTGATGTCTGCCTTCACCTGCTTGAGCGAATACAGCAAGCTCAAAGCGAAAAGGAAGCCGCCTTTATCGCACTCAATGAAACCTACAACCTCAGCCCCTATCGTCAGGCAATACAATGTGCCCCCCATGGCGATGTCGAAGCAGTTTCCGGCAGTGCAACACTTGAAAGCCATGCCCCTTTTATTCAATATCTCAAAAAACTATGCCGCCATCTCATAGAGAAGAAACAGGAAAAAGCTGTTATTGGCCGGGATGACCTCCCCAAAGCCCTATGGCCTGAATGGGGGGAATGGATGGCTGAACGCCTATTATGGGTGCCGATTTATGAAAGAAGGACATTCCTTGGGGCCTGTCTGTTTATTCGTGACCTGGATTGGTCAGAACAGGAAACGGCTTTTTTACAGCTTATCAGCCAAACCCTTTTCCACCGTCTTGCCCTCTTTCAGCAAAAAAAAGGGACATTTCAGTTTTCCTCTCATTTTTTAAAGAAGAAAAAGAAACTCCTCTCTATTGGGGTCCTTATGTTTCTGGTTGGCTTTATTCCCGTTCCTTTAAGCGTATTGTGCCCAGCAGAAGTTGTTCCCTATAAGCCCCAAATGGTCCGTGCTGCACTAGATGGCATCATCAAAACCATCCATGTTCAACCCAACCAGCAAGTCAGCAAAGGAACGCTGCTCTTGGAACTGGATGATGAAGGCTTACAAAATAAAGTGAAAATTGCAAAACAAGCCTTACAAACGGCAGAAACAGAGTTGGAACAGATTATCCAACAATCTTTTTTTGACCCCCGTGTAAAGGCCCAGCAAACATCCATAAAAGGGCGCATTGCCGAACATAAAACTGAAATCCACCACCTTGAAGACGTCCTGAACCGAACCAAGGTTTTTGCGACACAAAATGGCGTTGCTGTTTTAGGGGACCCGTCTTTGTTAATTGGACGTCCCGTCAGTATTGGCGAAAAGGTGATGTCCATTGCCGATGAAAACAAGGTTGAAATTCAGGCTTATATGTCTGTCGGGGAAGCCATAGACCTGAAACCGGGTAATGACGTCTCCCTTTTCTTGAATATAGACCCGACGCAGAACATCGCTGGCAAAGTACGTTATGCTGCCTATAAGGCATATCCACAAGCTGATGGCACCATGGCCTATGGAGTCCGAGCCAGTTTGAATAAAAAACAGGAAATACCACGCTTAGGCTTAAAGGGAACAGCCCGTATCCAAAGCGGGCGTGTTAGCCTTTTTTATTGGATTTTCAGACGCCCCCTTGGTGTGATCCGCCAAACAATCGGTCTTTAATCCATGCTGCCGGCTTTGCGCGAAGACATTTCCCTGCATGAAGGGCCTCTTGAAGACAACGGTGCCCAAAGCTGGATGCTCCATGACCCAGTGACCAACCGGTATTATAAAATCAGCTGGGTCGGTCTTGAGGTTCTTTCCAGATGGGCCTTGGGCAATGCAGATGCAATTACAAAGGCCGTTAATCAGGAAACCCCCTTATCCATTACCGAAGAACATGTAGGTGCCGTGGCACAAATGCTGATGAAAAACAGCCTTGTTCAATGCCATCATGCAAAAGCCAGCAAGCATTTACTCAGCCTTTATGAGAAAAGCCGTTCAAGCTGGACCCAATGGGCATTGCACCATTATCTGTTTTTTCGCATACCTCTCATCAATCCAGACGGTTTTTTGGAAAAAACCTGTGGGATTGGTCATTTCATTTTCTCACGTTTTTTTAATGTCCTCTCCTGTCTTGCCTGCTTGATTGGACTTGTTTTACTTGTACCGCGCTGGGATGAATTTGGGGCAACCTTTATCGACACAATGAGTTGGCAAGGACTTGCAGGATATGGCCTGACCTATTTGGTTGTCAAAGTGGTGCATGAATTCGGCCATGGGTACGCCTTAAAGCTATCGGGTAAACGGGTTCCGGCCATGGGGGTTGCGTTTTTGGTCTTATGGCCTGTTCTTTACACCGATACAAACCAAAGCTGGGAAGTGAAAAGCAAGAAACAAAAACTTAATATTGCCTTTGCCGGGATTCAAACGGAACTTGTAATCGCTGCCTGGGCGACTTTGGTATGGAACCTGCTCCCCGAAGGGGGGCTAAAAAGCAGCGCCTTTTTATTGGCAACCGTGACGTGGGTCTCTTCTTTTGCGTTAAACCTCAGCCCCTTTATGCGTTTTGATGGGTATTTTCTATTAATGGATGGTTTGGGCATTCATAACCTTCATGAACGCTCTTTTGCCTTGGCCCGCTGGAAAATACGCACATGGCTTTTAGCATCACAGGAAGCCCCTCCTGAGAAGTTTTCAAGCACCACACAAAAAGGACTGATCCTTTTTGCTTTTCTCACCTGGCTTTACAGATTGTTCCTGTTTTTGGGGATTGCCTTTATGGTCTACCACTTTTTCATCAAACTGGTGGGGATATTCCTTTTTGCTGTTGAGATTATCTGGTTCATCTTAAAACCCATCTGGAAAGAAATAACCATGTGGCATCATCAACGTGATATTTTATTCACATATCGAGCTAAAATCCGCATGGCTGTGATTATCTCTGGCTTATGCCTTTTTTTAGTCATCCCATGGCAAACCAGCCAAAATATCCCTGCCCTTCTTGAAACCGATAGCTTCACGTCCCACTATGCTCCTGTCTCAGGGCAATTGATCAAACTGAATGTTACTGAGGGGCTGGAAGTCAAACAGGGGGATGTTTTAGCTGTCTTTAACAGCCCGGAAATTGAAACTGAACTGTCAAAGCTTCATGCAAAAATCGAGCATCTGAAACAGGAACGCAACACAGCCCAAATAGACACACGCCAATCAGCAAGACGGGCAACATTAGACCAGCAAATCAATGAACTCTCTCTTAAACTCAATGGATTAGAGAAAAAAAAGGAACGCACCTCCATTTTAAGCACCGAACAGGGGGTAATCACGGATTTAGATACGGACCTTCAGGAAGGACAATGGATAAAGGAAAAGGATTTTCTCTTTAGCCTGCGTGCGAAAGAAAAAGCCAAAGTTTCCGCCTATATTGAGGAACATTTTATCTACCAAATCAAAAAACAAGAAACTGCCATCTTTTATGCCGATGACCCTGCCCACAAGCCACTGCCCTGCCAAATCAAACAGATTGATCATTCTGCGATCATCAGCCTCAACAAGCCCCTTCTTGCCAGCACTTACGGTGGCCCAATTGCAACCCGCATCCATGAAGAACGCCTTATTCCCAATACAGCAACATACCAATTGCACTGCATCCCCCTTAACCAAGACAAACCAATCAGACGAGAAATCACAGGGCGTTTACATGTAAAGACTGAACCTGAAAGCCTGTTCACTCAGGGGTGGACAATAATCATAAACACCTTGATCCGTGAAAGCGGTATGTGAATCAGACCGGCTCTACAACGTTCACGGTTATATAACTTACTTGCCTTTCAACAATGCTGCGTTTTTCTACTTTGCGGCCTAAATAGACAAATTCCATTAATGAATTGAAGTCTGCTGCCACCTCAGTCTTCTCTTTGATCGGCCCAACTTCTAAATAAAGTTCCTTTGCTTCTTCAAATGTCTGATACAGGGAACCATTGCGGCGTATTGTTTCCACTGCATTCTTGGCTCTTCTCACAAGCTCCTCATATACATCACGACTGAGATCGGATTTTCGTTTTCCCAATAAATCCATAGCTGCCTTAATACCTTCTGTCTTAGCAAGGACGAGGCTCAATTTATCTAGAACCGCAAGATTTCCGCGATCCTTTTCATACAGGGCTCTTAAAACTCTAAGTCTTATTTCTGGGGGCAAAATAGAAAAAGTTGCGCCGACTTCTGCATGGTTCCCAAATTTATATGACTTTTCCCTGGTGAAGAAATGAACAAATAACAACGTAAAAATGTCTCGAACATGGTCATGTAAACTGGCGATATCTTGGTCGGAAAATGACCTCAAATCATGTGTATGCGTCGCTATATTCCCCAACACTCTTAGACTTTCAAATGCCTTTGCAAACCGCTTATCAGGGGTATCCACACGAGATATTATGTCTTTTGCCTCTTTATCATATTGAAAGGCCCCCAGCGTTAGATTTTCCCCCTCCCCTTTATTCACCAACTTGCGAAGTAGAAGCTCACCATACTTCCTCAAACTGGCTGCAATCCCACTGTTAGGTCGCCCGACAACATAAATCGCATCATACAAGACATCTTTGATCATCTGTTCATACAGGTCATTGTCAAACTTCGACATTTCCCCCTCCCCCTTAGAGTCTGCCCTATCAAAGGCCCTGTTTCACCTTAAAGCCAATGCATGATATGTCATCGCGGCGTTCTTCACCTGCTTCATACTCATGAAAAACTTTGTAGATGTTCTTTTCCTGATCCTCCATTGGTCGGTGTAAGGAATCAAGGATCGCCCGTTTCAAACGTTTCTTACCAAAGCTGCGTCTTCTCTCCCCACCAATTTGGTCAATCATACCATCAGAAGTCATATAGTAGCTTATATCAGCGGAACTACGGACTTCATGTAAGTCAAAGGCTCTGTCAAATGGGGTGGCTCTATAGCCAATACCAATCTTATCTCCTTTGATGATCTCAATCTCATCGCCACTGCACGCCCAAAGTTCAAACCTCGCACCAGCAAACTGCATTGTGTTTTGATGGTTATGGATCAAGCACATCCCACATTCAAAACCGTCATCGGATGCCCCCTTGTCATCCACCTGGCTCAAGACACCTTTGACCAGTTGGTTCATACGTGACAATAAGATGGAAGGGTCTGCCCTAGGTAACTCAATCAACGCCTGATCCAATGCCCCCGTAACCACCATCGTCATAAAGGCCCCGGGAACACCATGACCTGTACAGTCAACAAGTGTCATCAATGCCCCTTGATCTGTCTCCCGCAACAAGCAAATATCACCACCAACAATATCTTTGGGCTCCCAAATCAAGAAGAAATCAGCAAAAACGTTTGAAAATTCCTGATCCGTCGGCAGGACTGATCGTTGAATACGACTGGCATATGAAATACTTTCCTGAATGAGCTTCATTGATTGCGCAATGATCTCTTCATTCTTCTTTCGCTGTGTAATATCTGTATAGGTAACAACAAGGCGACCATCTGATGTTTTAATGCTATGGGTATCAAATATCCGATCATCCCCGTAAGAAACATCTCCGCGGTTCTCACCGTTCCACAGAAAATCGACCCTTTTTTGCGCAATTTCCTCTGGCTCACCTTCCTCATCATATTGACCACGAGACGCAAGAATAAAGGCGATATCATAGAGATCCATACCGGGCACCAACAATTCCTCATTCAGGTTTAAGGTACTTGGATAATGTTTATTCCAGGCGACCAGTTTTTTATTTTCATCAAACATGACAACGGCTTGTACGACATTTGACAAAATATCTTGCAACTGATTTCGACTGGATTGAAGTTCTTGTTCGGCTTCTTTTCGGCTGGAAATATCACGAACGATACCTGTGAAGATATGCTCGCCTTCAATAACGGATTCACCAACAGCCAGATCCATTGGAAATTCAGTGCCATCTTTATGACGCCCGACAACTTCACGGTTATTATCCACCACATTGCGAGTGTGCCCTGATAGGTAATCAGATAAGAACATATCATGCTGAAATGCTATATTATCTGGCATTAACATCTTAATATTATGACCAACAACTTCATCTTCCGTAAAACCAAAAATACGTTCTGCGGCTGGACTGAAACTTTGCACAATTCCTTTTGAATTAATGACAATAATACCATCAACAGCATTTTGAATAATCGCCCGTATACGGCCTTCGCTGTCACGCACTTTCTGTTCTGCTAATTTACGTTCTGTAATATCTGTCCTGATCGAAACATAGCGCTCAGGCTTTCCCTCTTCGTCTGTAAATGGAATAATCGACGCGGCAAGCCAGATGTGACTACCATCTTTATTTTGGTTGCACAGTTCACCGTGCCACACTTTACCAGACGTAATTGTTGCCCACATGTCTTCGTAAAACGCACGATCATGAAGACCCGATTTCAGAAAGCGATGGTTCTGGCCCATCATTTCTTCGCGTGAATATCCTGTAACCTTGATAAAGCGATCATTCACATAAATGATATTTCCATCTGCATCTGTTGAACTCACAATCGCATGTTTATCCAGCGCAAATTTTTGAAAGTTCAGCTCTCTGGTACGGTCTTGAACTTCAATTTCCAGATTATCCCGCGCTCGACGTAAGGACTTGTTTGCACTTTGCCCAATCCAGACGGAAAGCCCCGTTAAGGTCAGGGCAACAACGACAGTAATCCCCAAAATCACCAGCACGGTTGTGCTCAAAGTCGAAAAAGTGGACATGGCTTCTGCTTCATCCATCTCCGTTGTCATGCCGACATCCAGCTTTGCATCCCAAAGCCATGCCCCTAAAACAGTCACCCCCCGATAATCGCGATAACCCTGTACATTCACACCTTGATCCCCAGCAATTGCACTACGCGCCATATAAGTCAAAGGGAGCGCCCTCACGTCTTCAGGAAGTTTTGAATGCTCCAAAAGATTATGGCCGGGATCTCCAACACGTAAGTTCAAGATCGCATTTATCCCTTTTTCCAGCAGCCCTATTTTCTGAAGCTCAAAATCAAAACGGCTGTCTGTTACAAGAATAGCTTTTCTGTCAAAAACATACGTTTCCCCACTTTCACCAAGCTGACCTAACTGTGCAATACGAGTGAAGTCTTCTGTCGGGTCATATCGTAATGTTAAGACGGCAATCACCTTTTTATTTTCATCAAAAATTGGTGCAGCCAAAAACATTGTGGGTTCTTGGGTAAAGTCTATGCCGATCGCTCCAGAAATGCGCACATCAGATGCAATCGGTGGTATAAACTGTGTTTCCCCCTGAAAAGCCTGTTCCAATCGACGGTCCCTGAATTTACTGATGAGATTCAACGTTCCCAGATTGTTATCGCGCTGTGACCCGATACTTATTTTATCTGGTGAAATAATGAAAAACCCCTGGACTTCGCGTCCTTTGGAATGGGCTGCAAACCAGTCTCGAATAGATTTAAGCGACTGACTTTGACTGAGCACACTCGCTTTAGGCTCAACCAGCAAGAGCGCCTTCACATATTCCAGAAGTTCCGGATCATTTGCTATTCTTTCCAGATAACGCGTTTCAGCCCTTAACCAGGTACGTAATGCCTCATGAGTTGTATTTAAAACCGTTTGTAATTGATCCCCAACTGATCGGCGCGTGTCTTGTTCAGCTTTTTGAGCAGTCACCCAAGCAGCCAGAATAACAACAGCAAGAAAGACACCGACAACAAGAATACCTGTCCCTTTGACCTCATGAGATTCGTAGCCTTTAGAGCCATCACGTTTCGCCATGTAGGCTATTGCAAAACGAACACCCCACAATAAGAGGACCAAACCAATCGAGGTCCCTCCAATAATGAGGACCAAATTCATTGTATCGACACCAGAGCCATAAGTTGCATTTATTTTTGCCTCTTCAACAATCCAACGATTGCGAATAGAGGAGATTTCTTCGCTTGTGGTATTATTAATCGCTTTTTGTAAAAGGCTTTGCAGCATCGGCCAATCTTTACGCACCCCAATGCGCAAATTGTTCGAAAACATCGGGTCTTCAACAGTTGCAACAACCCTCAGGTTTGTCAGGAATAGTTTTTTGATCAAGTTATCTTGTACGGCAAGACCACCAACCGTCGCATCGGCCATACCGGAAGAAACAAGCTTTAAACATTGGCTTTGGTTTTGTGCCAACAATAAGGAAATATGAGGATAATCCCGTTCAAAAATTTCCTGATAGAAAAACCCTTCTGGCACACAGACTAAACGCCCCGCCAGGTCTTTAAATGACTTCACATCAAAGCCTTCCTGAGTGACCACCATTGGTGGATTATCAACATAAGGCTCTGTGAAGAGAATATACTCATCACGTGCTGGCGTTTTAACAATGTTCAGCATCACGTCCAGGGCTTTATTCCGTATCATAGCCAGAAATTCTGACCAGCGTGGCCCGGAGATATATTCAATTGAAAATCCTATTTTCTCAGCGAGTAAATCCATATAATCAATTGAAAACCCTTTGGGCTTTCCATCATCATTAAAGTTGAAAGGTGCCCAACTCATTTCATTATGAACACGCAGGACCGGATGCTCATTGACCCATTTCTGTTCCTCTGGCGTCAGTTTCAAACGTTTTACATTTGACTTTGAATCGAAGCTCTCAATCTCCAGCCATTTATGACGAATGTCACGCTTTGTCTGATCTGTCATCGCATACAGGGTTTTGTTCAAAATCGAGACCATTTCAGGCCAATCTTTGCGTACGCCAATATGCTGTAAGTCATGTTTATAAGGGGTTCGCCCAGACACCCTCATATTAGATAAACCAAGCTTTTCAATCAGGTAGCTTCCCACAGCCATATTGGAAATATAGGCATCAGCCTCACCAAAGGAGACAGCCTCCAAAGCGTCTTGCGTGCTTTCAACAACGAATAAGTTGATATTGGGAAAATCCTGTTCCAGCAATTTATGCATAATGAAGTTGCGTTCAACAGCAACTTTCTTGCCGCTAAGATCTTCCATGGAAACAAACTTATCTGTTTGTTTGTTAAAAATGACCATGGGATATGACAAATAGTCATCCGTGAACAAAACATGACGTTCACGTTCCTTGCTATAGGCAATGGTTGGTAAAATATCAATTTTCTGAAGCTTTTCGATATTCTCCAAAGCTTCATTCCAACTGAGCGGAACGATCTCCATTTCCACATTCAGCTGATCAAACATCCACTTAAGATGGTCCAACGCCATACCTTGAGGCTGACCATTCTCCACGAAGTGGAAAGGAGCCCAGTCCCCGACCCGAACCCTGACTTTTTTATGTTTTGCCAGAAACGCAAGTTCCTCATCCGATAACAGTTTGACAAGATTATTACTTCTCGCCCTCAAGTCTGCGGTTTGAGAGGCAAGTGACATCCACTTTTCCCGCATTTTGCGAACCTCATCAACGGGGATCGTCTTTAACGTTTTTTCCAGAATTTCCCTAAATACCGGCCAGTCAGAGCGCACGCCAAAGGCCAATGGGGTGGACTTTAATTTAGTTGGTCCCGCGATTTTCAAATTCACAAGGCTATTTTCTGCAATTAAGTAGCCAACAACACCCAACGTATCAATAACCGCATCAATTTGCCCCGTAGAAGCCATTCGCAAACCTTCAAGAGTACTGGGAATTTCCACAATATTCATATCGGGATATTGCTTTTTGATAATTTCGGTAATTGCATATCCTTTTACAATCCCGACCTGTTCCCCTCTCACATCACCCAAGCCCTGAATATCACGATGATCCGTCTTGGTTACAACGACCCATTGGGTTGTAATCACGGGCGAGGTATAGTTCAAATACTTGGCTCGTTCAGGTGTTTCTTGCGACATAGAAACAAGGTCAACTTCACGCGCCTTTGCTTTTTCCTGCACCTCAGACCAACTTAATCCGGGCACAACTTCAAAAGAAATATTCAGTTTTTTCGATAGTGTCTGAAAATACTCATACGCCAAACCTTGGTGCTGCCCATTTTCCACAAAATCAAATGGGGGCCATGCAGGATCAACACCAATACGGATAACAGGGTGCTCTTTAAGCCAGGCCCGTTCTTGCGCAGTTAAGGGCAAATCGTCTTTATAATAAATGGTAATATTGCCGATATGCTCATCATCAAAATATGACTGCGCTTTAAAAGACGGGAGAAGTTTGATGTTTGAAGGGATTTCCTGATCAAAGACCCTTTGATCGTCTCGTTTATGGTAACGTAAAAGGACTTCGTTATCTATTGTCTCTTCAATCAAGAGACCTTTGACCTTGTCGTTTTCGAAAAGAAAACTTTCAAGAACAGCATAAAGCTGATCAATATCCAGATTATAGATCCCTCGAGACGTAAAAGAGGCAATCGTATCAGCAACTTTCTGACCATCTTTTGCATGAGAGACAGGCAACCATATAAAACTGGCCGTAAAAACCAGCATAATTAATAGACTTCTGACCAACGCCCTATAAATCATAACGAGCCTCCTAAAGACTTATTCAATGAACAGGATTAATGCTCATACTTCTTGATGATTTCAGCGATGACACCTTCCGTGCGCAATATATCCAGCGCGGATTGCCATTGATGTATGATTTTGTCGTCTGTCTCTTTATTCGCAGCGATATAAAGGTGGCCCGACATGATTTTAACATTGGGAATGACTTCGATCTGATCGGACACCCCCATTTTCTTGGCGCTATATGTTCCGGCGTAATAAACTGTCGGCCAAACATCGACCCTCTTTTTCAGCAAGCGCCTCAAATTTTTCTCATCTGCTCCACTTTGCATCACATCCAGATTGGTAAATCCCAGATTGACGAGAATTTCATGGGTTGCGACATTTTTTGTCACCCCTATTTTTTCTAATTTCTTCGCATCTTCCATGGAAGAAAGGGTGATATTGCTACCAGCCCGCTTAAAAAAAACCATCTCAAGGAATGCAAGGGGACCAATCCATTTATATTTATTTTCACGCTCTGGTGTACGTGCTGTTGAGAACAAAAGACTATTCTTTTTCTTTGCGAGTAATTTAAGCGCACGGTTCCATGGTAAGACCTTAATGGCATCTGTATTTCCGATCCTCTCTTGAATCGCCTGCACAATTTCATAGGAAATACCTTGGATTTGCTTGTGTCCCGACGTATCCGTTTCATAAAACTGATAAGGTGCAAATTCTTCTGTCATCAGCACCAAAGGCTCTTTAGCCTGCGCAGAAGTCACAAGAAGAAACGTGAATAGTGAAAAAACAAAAGCTCTCATCGCAGCCTCCAATCAAAACTTTACACAAACAGATAGTGCTGGCAACTTAATAAGTCTATTGATATGTGTAATGAAAAAACGTTATGATATTATCCAATAGGATGAAATAAACGATCCATTGTTCTTCATGTAATGGAGGTCGCAATATATGCTAGCTGAAGAAATGTATAAATTTCGAGATGTGCTTGCTGACAAGGGAATCATCTTTTGTTACAGCGGGTATATGACTGAAGACGTTTTAAGCGGTATAGGCCAAGCTATCCGGATGAAGATGGAACTGGAAGATGCTGATAAAAAAATCGCGCGCAGTGTTTTCTCTCTTTTTGTAGAGCAAGTTCAAAATGTCATCCGCTATTCCGCAGAAAAAGAAGAATTTATTTCAGGCGATATTCAAAAAGAGCTGCGATACGGTGTTTTAACCGTTGGTCAAAAAAATGGAAGTTTCTTCGTTTCTTGTTCAAACCTGATTGAAGATAGAGACGTCATTCGACTGGGTAAAAACCTTAAACATATTCAGCAGCTTGACTCTAATGGGTTGAAAAAACTCTACAAAGACACACTTAGAGGTGATGCCCCTGAGGGCAGCAAGGGCGCTGGTGTCGGTTTTATCGACATTGCCAGACGCGCTAAAAAGGGCTTTGAGTTTGACTTCATGCCTGTTGAGAACGACCGCAGCTATTTCTGCATCAAAGCCTACGTCTAATAAGAGAGTATAAAAATGGACAACATTCAAATAGAAGCCACAGAACGCTCGCCAGAGATTAATTTTAATTTTTCAGAAAACAACTTCTCAATCAAAGGGGAATCTTATCCCGAAGATGTAAATGAGTTTTTTGGCCCTATCATTGGGAAACTTGAAAACCATGTTCAAGAGCTGGAAGGCGGCAACATCAATTTCACCTTTGAATTGATTTACTTCAACAGTTCAACAGCGAAAATCCTGATGGGGTTATTTGACTTGTTAGATGAAGGCGCTGAAAAGGGAAACAATATTGCCATCAAATGGCTATTTGAAGAAGACGATGAGAACATGGAAGAATTAGGCGAAGAATATGGGGAAGACCTCGAACATGCTCAATTTGAACTTGTAGAAATAGCTGTGGAGTAAACATGTCTTTCGAAATTTTTAAGAAAGAAAAAACGGTTATCGAACGTGCCAAAGAAGGACTGAATAACGGCAAAATTCCTTCTGGTGCACATAAAGAGTTCGAACAACTTCTTAAAGATTACGAAAAGCTCTTTAAATCCACAAAACGCCTGGTTCGCCTAAGTGATCGCAACGAAGCAGAACTCAACAAGCTTGCCCATAGCTTGGATGAAAAAAACAAAATGCTGGAGGGGCTTTCAGAAAGTCTCTCTAAATATCTGTCACCGCAGATTTATGACTCTATTTTCTCCGGCGATACAGAAGTCCGTCTGGAAACACAACGCAAAAAACTTACGGTTTTTTTCAGTGACTTAAAAGATTTCACTGCAACCAGCGAAAACTTACAGCCCGAAGACCTGAATTACCTGTTAAACAAATACTTCACCGCCATGACAACCATTGCCCTTAAGCATGGGGCAACAATTGATAAATTCATTGGCGATGCCATGTTGATGTTTTTTGGCGATCCACAAAGCAATGGCGTTGTTGAAGACGCCAAAGCCTGTGTGCGGATGGCTATTGAAATGCAGCAAAAAATGGAAGACCTCAAAGATATGTGGCTCCACAAAGGTTTTGCCCAACCGTTTCGCATGCGTGTGGGGATTAACACAGGCTATTGTAACGTGGGTAATTTTGGCAGTGACCATCGCATGGATTATACAATCATTGGCGGTGAAGTAAACTTGGCAGCGCGTCTGGAACAATCCAGTGATACGGATGGGATACTACTGTCTGCTGAAACATACGCGCTGGTCAAAGATATTGTCGACGGCGAAGAACGTGAACCGATTCAGGTCAAAGGCATTGCCCGAGATGTGCGCACCTATGCCGTTAAAGGCATATACGATGACATTGAAGGTCAACGCAAATTCATTCATAAAGAGCGCCCAGGACTGACCTGCCTTCTCGATATTGAGAAAATTCCAAATGATCAAAAAGACGAAGTCGTAAGTGAACTAGAAGCCCTTATTGCCTGCGTGAAAAATAGGTAATGGGTTTTCGGCTTGTACTGAAAATTAGAGTGTGTCTCCTGAGTTAATTTTGCTAAACACCTAATAAGCATAAAGCCCAGTTGCAGATTGCAAGGACTATTGCACGGACTTTGGCAGCGGGTTTGGAATAATTATTCACTCTTTGTTCTTTTTTCCTTGCGCATATATTTCGATGAGTTAAATCAATAATCAGTCAACAGGAAAAGTGTGTCTAAAGGCAATCGGTTGACCAGTCAGGATAACCTAAAGCGGCCCTTTCTCTTTTTATATTAGAGAAAGAGCCGCTTTTTTTATGAATATAAAATGGAGTAAAAGAAATGAAATCTTTTGGAACAACACCGGGCGAGAAACGCTTGCGCAACCTAATGGAAGACCCGCGTTATTGGAAACAAAGAGATCCGGAATATGTGGCAATGATTCAGCAAGGGTTTGAAGTTTTGGCAAGACAACCATCACAAGAAGCACTTGCTGCTGAGGGTATGGTTGCAAACGAAATGGGGATCAATGGTCAACACCATGCCCAAGATAGCATGGTCGCCCATGTCACGCCGGGTGAAGTTGTTATTCCGTTGAGCGCACAAACACCTGAATTGATGAAGTATTTATCTCAAATGCTTGGGGACGATCTGTTGAAGTATACGGTTGGCTCAGGTCATGAGCAGGAAAACCCGACAAGTGGGCTACCTGCTTTTGCGGGTGAGACACTAATTTGCGATCAATGTGGTCCTTTGCATCCCATGGCATATGAGATTTCAGAAGATGGTACTCAGGCCACCAATGTGAGGAATGGTGAAATAATTTTTTGTAAAAAATATGATGATGGAAATTGTTATTGGGTAGATCGTAAAGGAAACATAAAAGGGTAAGTTGTATATTTACGAGCAGAGTAATTTTATGCCCTGCTCGTAAAAAAACTCTCTCTTCTATCCATAGGCTAGAACAGTGATTGTTAAAAAGGAGAAATGAGTAATGAATAAATCTGTAATTTTTTTTATGATTATTAGTTTTCTGTTCTTTTCATTCTCCTCAACCGCGAAAGAGCCAGATTATGCATCTGGTATTTTAAAGCGGATTTATAAGCCTATAAATAAGAACCTATCGATTGAAGAGTATGAGCGTAAAGCTGTAGAAGAAGAGAATGCTCTTCTTATGCTTAGTTTAATGGAAGATTATGAAGCTGGATTTAGTGTTCAGCGCAGCCGTGAAAAGGCATTGTATTGGCTGAAGAAAGCAGTTTCATTAAATAATTTAACAGCATTGTATATTTTAGATGGGGTGGAGCGAATAGGTGGTTCTCCTTCTTTTTTCGATATACCCAATTGGTTCGATCTTTATGAAAAAGCTGCCTATGAGGGGGACATTGAAGCGGCCTTTCGACGCTGCATATTTGGTCAAACAAAATCAACGGCAGGTCATATTCTAAGGTTTTGTAATGAGTTTTCACAAAAGGGGCATGGAGGGCTTTCTCACTATTTGGGCCAGATTTATGAATACTCTCAGTTCCTTAAATCTGATGAATTTGAAAGTCGGATTTTTTATCCCTTTATTTATGATTTTTCTTTGAAAGCCCCAACAGATATCCCAAGAGCTATTCAATATTACCAACGCGGTGCAAAAGAAGGACATAAGCATGCTCAAGCCGATTTTGCTTATTGGTTATATGTTGGTCGCGCCCCTCTTGAAGCAGACCCAAAGCAAGCTCAAGTTTTCGCGCAACTCAGCACAGATCAAGGTTCAATTCATGGCCAAACCCATTTGGGGCTAATTTTGTATAAAGAAAATCAAAAACAAAAAGCGGTGAAACTTTTAAAAGAAGCAGCCTATGAAGGGAATGGGACTGCTGCCTGTGGATTATCTTCGATCTATTTGTTTGACAATGAATTAAATGACGATGTGGAAGCTATAAAGTGGATTCATCTGGCATTCTGGAACCGCGATAAACTTGATATTTTATACCGTAAACCTATTGGGCTTGTCTATACGTGCCCTAAATTGAAAGAAATTTTTGAATTATGGGCGAGTGCAAATGATATGTTAGAAGGTAAAATGCGCGCAATTCGCTGGTTGAAGGATTTGCCAGAAGATAAAAAATTAAGACACGAAGCTGGTAAATTTGTTTGGTGATTTGAACAAAAATTCAGCTATACATTACAAAAACCCATCTAGGGTAAATTCCCTTGGGTAAATTCCCTTGGGTAATTGACCGGATTTTACCGATAGATTTCTGGTGATACCATTCTTCTCAACCATAAAGAACAAAATTCATAAATGGGAGAGATAAAATGAGGACTGACTTCACCTGGAATCAAGACGAACATAGCACCGGACATCCCCTACTGGATTGCAAAAACAAACGCATGATTGAGCTGATCAATCAACTGCATATTTTAGGTCGAGAAGATATTGATAATGATGTCGTTTTGACCATTCTTGGCGAACTGGTTGAATTTGCAGACGATCATCTTCTTGAAGAAACCTTGCTATCTGCTCACAACACCAGCGGGTTGGACCACCATAAACACAGCCATACTCTCTACCTTGAAGAGCTGTGCCATATTTGCGATATCTATGAAAAAGAAGGCACGAGCGTTTTTGAAAGAATTATCGTCTTTCTAGAAAACTGGTGGATGAATCATATCTTAAAAGAAGATGTTACCCACAAGCAGTTTTTAAGACCTGCGTTGGCTTAAGACGACTTGGCAAAACGTTTGGCTAATTCTTCTTGGGAAGACACAGATTGAACAGCTGTCTGGCTTTCAGGTAACTTGGCATCCATTTTTTGAAGTTGTCGGACCTTGTTTTCCGCCTGACAGGCTGGTTTTTCCTGACTTTTTTCTTCAGAAACAGGCTTCTTGGGCTGCACCACTTTGGGAGGAAAGATAATTTCCTGAACCGTCTGGTTTAATTTTTCGAGTTGAACCAAACTTTCAACGGACAGCACCAGTTTGCCAAGCTTTACTTGCATGATCATGTCCAGAATATCTGAACAGGGGCGTGCAGCATGGCCAAAATCTGATAAGCCCAGTTTGGATTTGAGACTGACGACGACCCTTTCCAGTTTGGCAAGCATGTCTGGCACTTCGTCCTGCTTATTATTATGCAGAAGTAGAGCGACATGCCCTGTCAGAAACTCTTGTTCGGTCGCATAGCGTTCAATGAATTGGTCATTGATCATTTTCTTCGTTTTTTCAATCTGATGCCTGACCTGAAAGGACGTCACCTTTACACCACCTTGTTCCAGTGGATTGGGGACCATAAACGTGCCAATTTGTTGTGCGCCAGAGTTACGTTTATCCTTGCGCCGGTCTGGGCCGAAATAGGTTTCTGTTACCAGAAACTGTTTACGGTGATGCGCCAGCATGTGCAGGTGCTTGTCCAAATTAAAGCCGCTCACAGGTTTCACCAAGATATCATCGACCCCAGCATTGACCAGCGCCCGGACCACTTCACTCTCAGCCTTAGCAATCAAGGCAATAATAACCATGAAGGGGTTTTTACCAATCCGGCCATGACGAATACCCTCAACAAGGTCACATAAAGACCCACCTTCAATATTATTGTCACAAATCAACAAATCCGCATTATGACTTTTGATACAGTCTTCAACGGCATCAATCGTCGAGGCATATTGTATCCCATGAAACCCTTTATGTCTTAGCATCGAAACCAATGCATGACGGGTTGAGATATTGCCTTCCCCCAAAATCAAACGGACTGAACTTACATCCATAAAATCACACCACGACAATAGCAAAACTTACTACATAGGTGTAATACGTCCGTAACAAACGTGATATTCCCATTTGGTAACTAAGAGCCAGACCCAAAAGTATTTGTTGCTTTTCATAGCCTTATGTTTGTTCGTCAGTAGAAAAGATTTGTGCGGTGATGCTGGAGGCATCATAAGCAAATCTTGACGCCCTGACGGGCGAACATAAGGCTACCCTTTGGGTCAACGCCTCAAGGGCAACTGTCGCGTCAACACGTTTAACCGATGCCCCGCATCGCTTTACACGTATTTCCTAACTTTTGCCCTTGAGTAAGTTGATGAAAAACAACAAATACTTTCGGGTCAGGCTCCAAGAGCCTGAGCTTAAACCATTTGTTCCATCAGTTTCATTTCAATGGCTGCCGTCAGGTCTTCTGCGGGGAAAGGTTTTTCAAAAAACATCACATTGCGTTTTTGGAATTCAGCACGGGCAAGATCGTCACATTGACCGGAAAGAACAAAGGGTGTGATCTCCGGGTGTTTTTTTTCCAGATAGGATAACAGACGAAAGCCATCAAAAACGGGCATGCGGATATCGGTTACACAAAACCCGACATCACCTTCTTTTTCAATAATTTCCACAGCATCTTCTGCACTTAATGCATAAAAGAAGATCCAGTCATCGCGCATTTTACGAAGGTTGCGCCGAACGCCTTCCAAAATAAATTCTTCGTCATCCACGAATAATACTTTTGGCATTTAGAAACACCCCAAACCCGCCCAAAAAGGTTGTATAGATGACAAAAGAAAAACCAGCTATCCCCACATGGTAACACTCATTTTGATGAGAAGAATAAGATAGCGACTTTAAGGTATTTGCCGTATAGAACCCGACAAACAAATTTGCTATTGTTTACAAACTTCTAACCA
Organism: Terasakiella sp. SH-1; assembly: GCF_004564135.1. NCBI lineage: Bacteria > Pseudomonadati > Pseudomonadota > Alphaproteobacteria > Rhodospirillales > Terasakiellaceae > Terasakiella > Terasakiella sp. SH-1. The sequence goes on from NZ_CP038255.1 coordinate 2,087,308, forward strand.
AGGGCAGTCTCATAGGCTGTTTCAGGAAACAGTATATTTAATGGGTAATCGGCTTCTCTTCATTATTTTGGCAATGGGCATCAGTGCCGTCGTTGGCACCTGGCTGATCGTTCAAAAGAACACAGACCAGATTTTGCAAGAACAAGCCCGCTCAGAAAGCCTTCACTGGGCTGAATTTGTTCAGGCTGACCTTGAAAATCTAGGCCGATTACTAGATGGTGCCCCGCCGACCATTCAAGATATTAAAACCTTGGGAACTGCCAAAAATGTCGGCAATGTCTTCTGGTTCAAAATATTTGACCATGACAGCACGGTCGTCTGGTCTGCCGATTATAAGGAAATCGGTGATGAAAATACGGCTGATTTTTTTGTTAAAAAGGTTCGACACGGGCAAAAAGTTGTTTTGATCAAACGGCAAAAAGAAGAAAAGCGTGTGATTGCAGATGCTTATCTTCCCATTATGGAAGAGGCAGAATTTCACGGTGCGATTGAAGTCACCCTTGATATGACCCATCTGGCCCAGGACATGGATAAATTATCCCATACCCTGATTTTAGGGGTGGCCTCCCTTTTCATTTTGTTACTGGTGATTACGGCCCTTTTTGCCCGCTATGAAATCAATAAGGAACGTGTTCTCAAATCCAAGGCTGTACAGGCAGCCAAGGCGCGCAATGATTTCATCGCCCTGGTCAGTCATGAACTCCGCACCCCGCTCAATGGGATTATCGGGGCGTTAGGTCTTTTAGATGAGGCCAAAGATAAACAAGAAGAACAACAGCTTATTCAAACAGCAACCCATTCAACCGAGCACCTTCAAGATATTATCAACGATATCATTGAATTTACACAAGCTGCCGGTCGCCGTGAAACCGTTACACTTGACACCATTAACCTCACCAGTTTTGCCAATGAGCTTGCCATCATGTTTAAACTGGATGCAGAAAACAAGGGGCTTACATATCGTGTCGAGCAACAATTCCCCAAAGAGTGCAGTGGCGACATCGACATTAAGAAACTGCGCCAGATTATATTCAACCTGACCAGCAATGCGCTGAAATTTACAGACCAAGGCCATGTGACTGTTATTTTCGAAGTCACAGAACAACCGACACGACGCTTAATTTGTCGCGTTATGGATAGCGGTATTGGCCTCAGTCCAGAAGATAAAAAAGAAGTCTTTGAGCGGTTCCATCAGGTTGATGATACCATGTCGCGCCAACATGGGGGCATTGGACTGGGCCTGAGTCTGTGTAAGGAATATGCTGAATTACAGGGCGGACAAGTCTTTGTAGAAAGCGAACTGTCCAAAGGCAGTACCTTTACCCTGGTTTTGCCCTTCCCCGAAAATGAGCCTGAAACAGCATGTGCTCCCAGTACACCACTTCAGGAAATCGGGGCTCTCAAACTCTTACTGACCGAAGATAATGCCGTTAACCAGAAAGTTCTCAGCACCGTTTTAAAAAATGCCGGTCACGATGTCATGATCGCTGAAAATGGGCAACATTGCCTCGAAATTGCAGAGCAGGAAAAATTTGACCTGATCTTGATGGATATTCAAATGCCCCTGATGACCGGGGAAGAAGCCACAATTGCCTTGCGTGCAGGCCAAAGCCCCAACAAAGACACCCCGATTATTGCGCTGAGTGCCAATATCATGCCCCAGCAGCAAGAGGCTTATCTTAAAGCAGGGATGCAGGCTTGCCTTGCCAAACCAATAAAACCGCAAGACTTGCGCCAAGCGGTTTCACAATATTATCAGGAATTCGGTACTTCAGCTTAGGGGCAGGCCCCTAATGCAGGACTGCAGTACGCGGACGTTCTGTTGTCAGCAACACTTCAACTGCTTTTGTAATGCGACGCCAGAGAACTTCGCCTTCATAATTGCCCAAACGCTGGAATTCATCCCCACGGATTGCTGCATACAGGGCCGCTTCATCACCAAAACGTTCGATAACTTTATTGGCTGTTTCATAAATTTCAGTTTCAGACTTCATAGGCTTCGCTTAGACCTCATAATATCCCCGATGCTTACGGCCAGCTTATCTTCAACCACCACAACCTCACCTTCGGCAATTTTCTGGTCTGAAGAATAGACATCAATAGGGTCGCCAACACCACGATCCAATTCTACAACCGCACCACGGCCCAGTTTTAGAATTTGGCTCATCGGCATGACAGCCATCCCCAAGACAGCACGGACACTGACTTCAACATCGTAAACGGCTTCAACGCTATCACCCAATCCCAAGGCATCACCAAGGGTTGGGCCACCAGCACCACCGCCGCCACCTGCGGCAGCAGCAGCCTGTTCGGCCTCAATATCAGCCAAAGCCGCCGCCATATCAGGATCTTCATCCAAGCCCGGAGCATTGTGGTCTTCAGCAAGTGCTGCACCCCAGTCTACGGAGAGATCGTCGTCTTCATCGTCCGCCATAAGCGCCTCTTAACTCTTACGGTTCATGTTGGAAAAACAGACATCTTTCCAACTGTGGTCAGTTAAACGTAAAAAGGTTAACAAAAAGTCTAACCCTCAATCTTTTCGCGATTTTTATCTGAAAGCTCAACCAGTTTATCACAATTATCGTTTTTTCCCTCAGAAACATTCTGCAAATCGAACTGCTTCACCTACCGGATCACCAATCAGCAGATCTTCATGCATAACCACATGGCCGCGCACGATTGTCGTAATCGGCCAGCCCTGAACTTTCATTCCATCATATGGGGTCCAGCCACAACGCGACGCGATCCATTGATCTGTGATTGTGCGTTCAGCCTTCATATCCACAATGGTGAAATCCGCATCATAGCCTTTTGCCATACGCCCCTTAGAAGCCACATTGTAAATGCGACACGGCCCCGCACTGCTCAGGTCAACAAAACGTTCCAGCGTCAAACGTCCTTCATTCACATGGTTCAACATGATGGGCACAAGCGTCTGCACCCCTGTCATACCCGATGGGCTGTTGGGATAGGCAGCAGACTTTTCTTCCAAGGTATGTGGTGCATGGTCAGAACCGATACAATCAACCACCCCTTGGTTTACCGCATGCCACAGGGCGTCCACATGGTGCTGGGCACGGATTGGCGGGTTCATTTGCGCCTTGGTACCGATTTTTTCATACCAGTCATCATTCAGGGTCAAGTGTTGGGGCGTACATTCAACAGTCGCAATATCCTTATATTGCGCCAATATTTCCATTTCATCAGCTGTTGTAACGTGCAGCACATGAATGCGGCGCCCCACCCCACGAGCCAAGCGTAAAATTCGTTTTGTCGCCAGCAGGGCTGTTTCAGCATCGCGCCATTGTGCATGCATTTTCACAAGTGCGCCATCTTTGACCATGGCAAAGCGTTCTGCCAGACGGTCTTCATCTTCACAGTGAACGGCCACACGGCGCTGACCAGACGCCAACACAGCCGACAAAGTGGCATCATCTTTCACCAACAAGCTCCCAGTGGAACTGCCCATAAAGATTTTCACCCCGGACACACCTTGTTGACGTTCCAGTTCCGGCAGTTTTTCCACGTTCTCGGCAGCTGCTCCAATAAAGAAAGCTACATCTGTCCAAACACGGTCTTTGGCACGGCGGCATTTATCGGCCATATCCTGGGCTGTAATGGTGGATGGCTTGGTATTGGGCATTTCAAACACCGCTGTCACCCCACCAAGGGCAGCAGCAGCCGTCCCTGTTGCCAAATCTTCCTTATGTTCCAGCCCCGGCTCACGGAAATGAACCTGACTGTCAATGACACCGGGCAGCACATGTAAGCCCGTCACATCCATCACGTCCTTTGCCTTGGTAACATCCAGATCACCCAGCTCGGCAATTTTGCCCTCTTTCAGCGCAACGTCGGTTTTCACGATCCCGGCAGGTGTGGCACACGTTCCACCTTTGAGAATCATATCATACATAAGGCGTGCCTCGTTTATGTCATGGACAGGGCATCAAACACATCCCCATCCGTTTTGAACCCGAGAATATGACGCTGATGCCACAAGGCATAGAATAACAGTGTCCAGGCTGCAAACCCTTCTTCTTTGCCATCAGATGTGAAAAGGTGTTTCACGGTTTTCTTGTCACAGAACTCCTCTATACCGGGCTGTTGTGCCACGAGAGGGCCAAGTTTCGCCCCGTGATTTTTAATCCAATGGCCGACAGGGACTGTAAACCCACGTTTTTTAGAAAACGGCTTGGCTTCGGGCAAACGTTTATTCAACCAATGGCGTAGCAAATATTTGCCCATCTTGTTATTGATCTTCATCTCATCAGGGAGATAGAAAACCGCATTTGCAACAACCGGGTCCAAAAAGGGCGTGCGCCCCTCCACCCCATTAGCCATCAAACAACGATCCAGCTTGATCAACAAATCATGGGGCAACCAGTCAATCAAGTCGATGCCTTGGGCACGTTGTAAGCGAGTGAAATCCATTTTTGAGACGAACTTTTCCGCCTTTTCAATGCCGCTATGCCAGCCCTTGCCGATATCTTTTTTAAAGACACCAAGCCCATCAAAGGTACCGCTATTGCGCATGGCTTTGCGCAGGGGCCAAGGGCGACAATAAGCACGATAACGGCCATATCCACCCAACAGTTCATCTGCACCTTCCCCACTGAGCACCACCTTGACATCCTTACGCGCTTCACGCGCAAGTTTGAAGGTCGGCAACACGGCATAATCGGCCACCGGGTCATCAATGGCTTCGGCCACACGGGGCAAGAGGGTCAGGAAATCATTTTCATCAAATTCCACTTCCATATGATCAGCCCCAACCTTTTGGGCGAGCATACGGGCGTGTTTGCGCTCATCCGGTACATCGGTGCCGCTAAAACCTGCGGTATAGGCCTTAATGGGTTGATCGTTCAATTCCGCCATCAAAGAAAGAAGAACAGACGAATCAATCCCGCCTGAGAGGAACAAACCATAAGGCACATCAGATCGCTGATGGACCTTGATACTGTCAATCAGGGCCTCTTCCATCTGTTGCATGGCCGTATCTTCAGCAATGGCTTTTGGCCCACCTTTTTCCAAGGCCAGTTTCATATGATGTTCCACCACAAGGCCACGTTCCACCACCAGCGTTTCACCGGGCAGCACCCGCTTGATCCCTTTATAAATGGTGTTGCGTCCCGTGGAAAATTGCAACTGCATGAAGGCATCACGGGCTTCTTCACGGACCTTGGGCTTAACCAACCCTGCCCCGATTAAGGCTTGGGGTTCTGATGCAAAGGCAAATCCGCGCTGTGTTTCCGCATAATAAAGCGGCTTGATGCCAAAAGGATCACGGCTCAGCACCAAACGCCCGCGTTCACGATCATAGATGGAAATGGCAAACATACCGCGTAAATCATGGACAAAAGCCAGACCTTTGCGCCCATAAAGATGTAACGGCGGTTCACAATCTGAGGCCGTTTTCATCACCTGATCGGGCAAAGATTGGCGCAATTCAACGAAGTTATAGACCTCGCCATTGGCGCTTAACACATTGCCCTTATCATCAATAATCGGCTGCTGACCTGTTTCCAGATCGATAATGGCAAGGCGGGTTTGAACAAGCCCCACATTACCTTCACGATAACGCCCTTGACCATCCGGTCCACGGTGGGCCAGACAATTGGCGAACGCATCCAACACCTCATCACTGGGGGAGGTGCCATCTATTGTCATAAAGCCTGCAATACCGCACATAAAAAACTTAACCCTTTTTCGTCGTCCTCGCGAATGCGGGGACCTTTGTCATCTAACCAAGCAGATCCCCGCCTGCGCGAGGATGACGATCAAGTCCTATCCTGAGTGATCTTTTCGAAGAATTCCAGATACTTCTGCACGACGACTTCTTCGGTAAAATCACGTTGATAACTTTCCCAAGCCTTCGTCGCGAGCTGATGGGCAAATTCCTCGTCACCAAAGACCCATTTGATGGCATCGCCCATGGCCTTGTCATCATCAACCGTACATAATACCCCATTCACGCCATGTTCAATCAAGGTACCGGGGCCAAGGCTGTCTGCGGCAATCACCGGGCGACCTTGCGCCCAGCCTTCCAAAACCACATTGCCCAACGGCTCATGGCGAGAAGGACAGATATAAACATCAGCGGCGGCAAAAAGCGCTGCGGTATCATTGCGCCAGCCCAAAAAACGCACACGCGGGCGAATGCCCAACTCTTCTGCCAGAAGTTCCAGCTCCTGACGTTTTGGTCCTTCACCAGCCAGCCAGAGATACACACCGGGCACACGGGCCAGCGCTTTTAACAACGTATCAAACGCCTTATTTTCATGCAGACGGCCCAGCGACAGCAAAAGAGGCGCATCTTCTGGTGTAGACAGCTCCATTCGCGACGCTGGCTCCATACGTTCAGAAGGCACAAAATTCGGCAGATAATGGGCTCGGTCTTCCGGCCAGCCTTCCTTGATGAGATAATCGACAATATCCTGCGTATTACCTACTAAATGATCGCAATCACGATAATATTTGAGATCATAATAGCCGCCCAATCGCGCCACCTTGACAAACTTGCCCTTACCCGCTGGCGTTTTCTTGGTCGCCCGGTTCATCCAGGTCAGCACCACATCGGGATTAAAACTTTTAATCTCCCGGCGCAGCATCATGCCTGTGCGCATGTCAAAAGTCCCACCAAAGGGCAGCTGCAACGGGTCAACCCCACCTTCGCGCAGCACGCGGGCACGTTGACCATTTTCACGAATGGCGACACGCTGTTCGATATCTGTTTTTTCTAAGGCAACGGCCAAGCGGGTGAAAAAGGCTTCTGCCCCGCCAAATTCTGCCCCTGCCATGGTCTGTAAAAGACGCATTAAGGTATTAACTCCTCAAAGGCAGCACACGCCTGTTCCCATCCCCAACTACGTTGGGTTTTCAGGCAGTTCTTATGCTGCTCAAACCAAAACTCATCTTCATTTAGAAGTTTGATCGCCCCTTGTGAAAAAGTTGCGTCGTCTTTTGCCACAGTCCCTGTTTTTCCGTCAATGACCCGTTCAGCCATCGACCCGAAATCCTGTACTACTGTCGGTGTGCCAAGCGCTTGGGCTTCAGCAACAGCGAGACAGAAAGTTTCGTTAATATCGCCCTGAAACGTCATGATACGTGCTTGTTGCAGCTCATCAATCAACTGCTGCTTTGTCGCAGGCCCGCGAATGACCACACCCTGATCGGCCATATGTTCAGCGCGATCAAAAACCTTTTGCATCAAAGCTGCTTTTTCCGCCCCAACCGAGCCATAAACCGCAGGCCCACCAAAAACATGGAGTTCGGCCTTGGGTGAAGCAGGGCGAATTTCTTTTTCCCAACGATCCAACAACCAATCAAGCCCACGCAACGGATTGGAGGTAAAGATCGCACGCGGGGCCGGAGCTTCTGTGCGTTCAACCGCATGGCGGAAAATATCAGGAATGCCATAAGGAATAACACGGCGCCCCCCATCAGGCACCCAGCCCGGCAGGGTTGTTTCGTGATAGGTCCCGATAAAAACAATCGTCGGGCGGACTTTCCAGAACTTTTTCAAATAGCGCCATTTGACCATATATTTACACGGATTATGGGTCCAAAATACCGTGCGCTTGGCCTTGGGCATCAAATCAATCAGCTTGTCCCCGCGATTGGCGATATAAAGGTCCGCCGTATCGGGCAAGCCCTGTTCAATCGGTGCCCAGTCCACGCCTTTATAGGTCATCGGGGCCTTACATTTATTGCGCACAATGACTTCATGGCCCCGCTTGGCAAACTCTTCCATCATCATGATGACAGAAGATTCCACCCCACCAAGAGCGCGTTCTTCCAGCGTCTTGCCGTCAAATTCAATACCGTCGTCTGCAAAAACGATTTTTGCCATTTATTCTTTTTCCAATGTGGCTTTAAGGTAGGACAATAAAGGATACATACCCGCAAACAGGGCAATCAGGAAGCCATATCCCCCTTCGCGATAGCCTTTGCGCGAGACATAGCACTTAAAGAAGCGCGAAAACAAGCGTCTTAAGTTATTGGCAAAACTTCCCGCCTTGCCCGTTTCGCGCAAATCCTTGGCACGTGCGGTGGAATAGCTATCAAGTCGACGGATCATGTCAGAAATATTGCGATCCACAAAATGCTTGATGCGGCCCTTTAACATAGGCCCTTTTTTGCCGGACCAGTTCAGGGAAGGATGCAGCCGTTCCGGCCCCCATTCCTTCACCCCTTTTTTAAATAATCCGGGATAAGCTGCCTTACCAAAAGACGCGCCCCAGCCATGGCGGACAAGACGATCACCAATATAATTATCGACCAAGACCTCATGCCAATCAAAGGAGGTTGTTTCAATAGTACGGCAAATTTCTTCGGCCAGTTCCGGCGTCATATGTTCATCGGCGTCAATTTCAAAGACCCAGTCACCTGTGCAATAAGAAATAGCCGTATTGCGTCTTTCGCCTTCCAGCTTCCATGCGCCCACAAACACCTTGTCGGTATATTTGCGTGCAATCTCTTCGGTACCATCACTACATTTATCACAAACAACGACGATCTCATCTGCAAAGCTGAGTGTTTCCAAACAACTTGCCAGACGGTCTTCTTCGTTATGAGCTGTGATGAGGGCAGACAGAGTGGGCATGTTAAAGCAATGCCTCAAATTCAGCCGCGGCCAAATCCCATGTCTGACCACGTTGCATCATGCGGCAATCTTTGCTCATATTTTCACGCGATGCTGATTTAGTCAGCAAATGCACGGTGACATTTGCCATAGACTCTACATCCGGCACCAAGAACCCCGTCTGGCCGTTTTTCACCCGTTCAGAACAAGCCCCAACCGGGCGAGCCACACAGGGCAAGCCAATGGCTTGCGTTTCAGCCAATGTGGAACAATACATTTCTGTTTCTACACCGGGGTAAATATGACAAGCCGCACTGCGATAGGCCAAGGCCATTTCAAGGTCTGATCCCGGTTTATGGACAATTACGCCATGTTCATGGGCCTTTTGCACTTTTTCAAACACTGGGCGTAACTTATCTGGCAGGGCCGCGCCATTTTGCGCTTTATAAAGGCCCGCAGAATAAATGTGTAAGGAAGCTTCGCCGCCAACTTGCTTGATAATGTCATCGCACCACAAATCAATGATCTGTTCCATCCCATGTAGCGGATTGGTCGTCATAATCGCACGGGGTGGTTTCACCGGATCATATTCAGCTTCAGTCAGATATTCCCGACGAACCCCGGGTGTGACAATGCCTTTGCGGAAATATTTCCATGGCTCCCACGATCGGAAATGGGTATCGCCCATAAAAACAACAATCGGGTTATGCTTTTCCATCAGAGCCTGATATTTCGGCTTATTCAGGATATTGGCCGGGGTCGCCAGCCACAGCAGCTTTTTTTCAATTTCCGGGAATTCTTCCAGCAATTGAGGCTTTTTCACACAGATCACCACATCTGTTTCCGGCGGACGTGGGGCATCAAAGGGCACCCAAGAGACCCCATCAATCATCGCCCCTTGCACAATACGATTGACCACACACACATCATGGCCGCGTTTTGCCAAGGCAGGTGCCAGCGAGGCCACGGCTTTTTCCGTCCCGCCCAAAGGCTGCGTCATCGGGCTGTTGCCGTCATAAGGAATGGAATCGTCAATGATTGTGATATGCATGATTTCCCCGAAAAACTTTACATGTTGCCTGTTGTTATAAGGTGATTTTTCTCATCTGCAAAGAGAAGAGGCTTGCGAAAAAGCGTTAAATATCCCACTTTCTAAAAAAACGAGGAAACCACGCTATAAAAGAAAGAGAAATTCATGCCCTTGAAATACAGTATTTTGCCAAACCGTGGTGTATTAAAAATCTCCGGCCCGGATCGTGTGGACTTCCTGCAAGGGCTCGTTTCCAACGATGTCAGCAAAGCGACAGATACCAAGGGGGTTTATGCCGCCTTCCTAACCCCGCAAGGCAAATATCTATGTGATTTCTTTATTCTGGCCTCAGAAAGTCACCAGTGCCTGATGCTTGATATCGCGGCAGATGCCCTACCCGCCTTTAAGAAAAAGCTGACCATGTACAAGCTGCGTGCAGATGTCGAAATCGAAGACGTCTCACAAGGCTATGACATTCTTGCATTTTTTGGGGATGCTAAAATGGAAATAACCCCCGGCCTTTATCAGGACCCACGTCTGGCTGAAGCGGGTTATCGTGCCTTTGTTTCCAAAGGAACAGGCTGGCAAAACGCTGAAGAAGTTGATTTTGACAGCTATGACCTTCACCGCCTCTTGCTTGGCCTGCCTGATGGGGCACGCGACATGATCGTTGAAAAATCAATTTTACTGGAAAATGGGTTTGACGAACTCAATGGCGTGGATTGGGATAAGGGCTGCTACATGGGGCAGGAATTAACCGCACGCACAAAATACCGGGGCCTGATCAAAAAACGCCTATTGCCCGTAGAAGTTCAAGGGCCACTCCCTGAAAACGGCACAGAAATCTATGCAGCAGATAAGCTGGTTGGTGAAGTCCGTTCCGGCCTTGAAAAAAAAGCTCTGGCTCTTTTAAAACTGGATTTCATTGAGGAACCCTTGCGCGCAGGTGAATCAACTTTGCGCGTTATTCAACCAGACTGGATAATTTTGACCAAATAGTCATATTTTTTGACTTTTCCCTTGCTTTCCACATAAACGACAATAGGTTTAGGAAAAGACTTTATTTTAGAAGAGCGTAATTTACATATGAAGATGAGATGAAATTGTGAAGAAAGCCCCTCTCATAAGTCTTGCCCTTGCAGGTGCGATATTCGCATCAACTGCAGCACAGGCAGTGACTTCCCTGAATTATTACAGTTCAGGTGGAGAGCTTCGTCCCTTTTACTGGACTGAAGACGGCATGCAACAAGGGATCATCCCTGATATCTTCGCAACTCTTCCTGAATATGAACTGAATTTCATCTCAGCCCCGCGCAAACGTATTGATCATTTCATCGAGAATAATCAAATAGACATCGTGATGATGCACCCCAAATATACCAAGGTGCCTCATCTGTTAAACTTTGTGCCCTTGCAATTCAGTCAAAGAAATACAATTTTCACCCGCAAGGATAATAAGCAAGAATTCTCCGGCTTAAACCGAATTACCCAAACATCCATCTGTGCACGAGATGGCTATGTCTATATTAATATGAAAGAACGCTGGAAAAGCCAGTCTTTACGCCGTGAGAACCTGCGCAGCAATATTAAAGTCCTGCAAATGCTGAACTTTAAACGGTGCGAATTTGCCATCGGCAGCGATCTCAGCCTGAGTTATCTCATTAAAAATCATCAATATGACAATATTGTTGATACCGGAATTACGGTGAATGAAGTCCCCCGTTTTCTTGCGATCTCCAAACGTTTCCCAAAGCTGAAAAGCACGTTGGAGAAACATATGGTTAAATTGAAAAAATCAGGAAAACTGGCCGAAATCATCAAAAAATATACCCCCTAAGCATAAAACTTAGAGGGTATTTTTTTAGGTATAAGATGACCTGAGCTTAAAGGCCGCTCACCAAAATCCAGGCCACCGCAACCGGGGCGATGAAACGGCAAATAAACAGCCATGCCCCAAGGAAGGGAAATGCCTTTTCCCCGTTATTGGTCACTTCCTCTTTCATCTTGTCAGCCAGCACCCAACCCACAAAAACAGAAATCAGAATGCCCCCCACAGGCAACAGAATATTAGAGGCAATATAATCCATGGAATCAAGGAAGCCTTTTTCCCCGATGATGTGGAAATCGCTCCACACACCAAGAGACAAGGAAGAGGGAATGCCAAGCGCAAAGATCACAACGCCGAAGACCACAGCGGCCACTTTCGGGTTCCAGCCCTTTTCATCACTGAAATAGGCAATAATCGGCTGCATCAAGGAAACCGCAGATGTAAGGGCTGCAACTGTCAGCAAGAAAAAGAACAAAATCCCAAAAAACGTCCCACCCGGCATCTGTGCAAAGACCGCAGGCAAGGTAATAAAGGTCAAGCCCGGCCCGGCTGATGGATCAAAGCCAAAGGCAAAAACCGCAGGCAAGATCAACAGGCCCGCCAGTACCGCCACACTGGAATCCAGTGAGCTCACCCACAAGGCTGATTTGCCAAGGTTTTCAGATTTGTTCAGGTAAGAGCCATAGGTAATCATCGCGCCCATACCAATGGATAAAGAGAAAAAGGCTTGCGAGAGTGCCCCGTTGAATGTTTCTGCCGTCACTTTGGAAAAATCAGGTGAAAGGAAAAATTCCAGCCCTTTTTCCGCCCCCGGCAACGTAATCGCCCGACCGATCAAGACCAACAACAAGATGAACAGCATCGGCATCAGCACCTTACACGCACGTTCAATCCCGCCGTGAACACCACCCAGCACAACAGCAACCGTCAGCCCCATGAACAGAGCGTGATAGATAATCGGCTGAACGGGGTCAGAAATAAAGGCCCCAAAAGCAGCCCCCAGTTCATCAGATGTCCCAACCAAAGCACCGCTTGCCATTTTAAAGATATAGGCGATGGTCCATCCAGCAACCACACTGTAAAACGATAGAATGATAAAAGCAGCCAAGACCCCCATAAAACCGACAATCGGCCATGCCTTGCCTTTCAATACGGCAAAAGCCCCGATTGGGTTGCGTTGTGCCGCACGGCCAATGGCAAATTCAGCCAGCATGACACTTAAGCCCACCGTAAAGACCAGTGCCAGATAAATCACCAAAAAGGCACCACCGCCATTTTGCCCTGTCATATAGGGGAACTTCCAAATATTACCCAGCCCAACAGCCGAGCCAGCCGCAGCCAGCACAAAGCCCAGACGGGAACCCCATTGTTCTCGTGAATTCATGAATTTTAAAATCCCAGTAACCAAGTTATGTGCGAAATTTGACATTTCTTGTGACGCACGTTGTAGCGTACGACCCTACATGGTTTTCAACGAAATGGGCTTTCGAAGTTTCAGATGAAATTAAAAGGAAAATATTGACCGTACGGTCAGTTTTGAAACTTTATTTCAGAACAATTCTCAATAGCCTCTCTCCCTACCCAGAGCTTCCTCTTGATAGGTTTGTATTGGGGCGGAGAATTTAAAGGGAAAAATAGTGACTAAAGATATTCCCGATCAAGCCGGGAATGACAGTAAGCCCGTCACCCTCGCACCTAATACGAGGGTCCAGTTTCTTGCTTTAGCCCCAGAGCTTTTCAAACTCTTGAGAAATATCAAACAAGCGCTCAAAGGGGGAATCTTCCGGCTGAATATCCAGCTGGTCCATCACCCGCCCCATACCAACACGACCAAATTTCTCACGCACGGCTTCTTCCAGCCATTGTTTGGCTTGCGTATGTCGTGCGCTTGCCAGAAAAGCATTTTCTTTCAGGAAAGCAAGGTGGGTATCAAAGGCTTCCACCAATTCAGCAATCCCTTGGCGTTGCATGGAAGACAGCAACAAGACCGGAATATCCCACGGGTCCGCCCCTTGGCGCCCCGCCAAATTCAAGGCCCCTTTCATATCCGCCATAGCCCGGCGCGCCGGTGCACCCATATCCGCCTTTGTCACCGCGACAATGTGGGGGATTTCCACAATTCCGGCCTTGATAAATTGCAAACTATCACCAGACCCCGGCTGCACACAAAACAGCACAGAATCAGCCACCCCGACAATATCGGTTTCAGACTGGCCCACACCAACAGTCTCAATCAGCACAATATCGTAAACCGCACGCATCAAGACCATGCCCGCCACCGTCAACCCGGCCAAGCCACCAAGACGGTCACGCGCCGCCATGGAGCGCACATAAATGCCCTGATCTTCCGGGTCCGTGGTAAAGCGTGTGCGATCCCCCAGTAAGGCCCCGCCTGTTCGACGGGAGCTGGGATCAACAGCAATCACGCCCACTGTGCGCCCCAAAGAGCGCCAGTGAGCGATCAACGCATTGGTTAATGTTGATTTTCCCACCCCCGGTGGACCAGTAATGCCAATCACATGGCCTTGGGGTTCCTGATAGGCGGCATTGAGCAAATCAAGCGTTTCCCGGCTATCGGGTTCGCGCTCCACCTGTGCCAAGGCGCGGGCCATGGCTGCTTTTTGTCCGCTTTTCAGTTTGGAAAAATCAACAGTCTTCATTCGTTATGCCTGTGAACTTGAGTCCTGTCCCAAGGCCGCCTGGGCCGCTGCCAAACGGGCAATCGGCACACGGAACGGGGAACAGGACACATAGGTCAATCCAATATTATGACAGAAGGTGACAGAGGCCGGATCCCCCCCATGCTCACCACAGATGCCCAGCTTGATATCGGCCCGCGTCTCACGACCGCGTTCAGCCCCCAGCTTGACCAGTTCGCCCACACCGTCTTGGTCAATGGAGACAAACGGGTCCACATCAATCACGCCTTTTTCCTGATAAACGCGTAAGAAACGCCCCGCATCATCGCGTGACAAGCCATAAGTCGTCTGGGTCAAATCGTTGGTGCCGAAGCTGAAAAATTCTGCGGTTTCAGCAATTTCACCAGCACGAAGGGCCGCACGGGGTAGTTCGATCATGGTCCCGACCATATAGTCGATCTCAACACCTTCTGCCTCACACACAGCCTTGGCCGTTTCATCCACCACGACTTTCAGCCGTTCCAGCTCTTTATTCATCGCAACCAGTGGGATCATAATTTCCGGCATGACCGGCTGACCGCCTGCCTTTGTTACCTTACAAGCTGCTTCAAAAATTGCACGGGTTTGCATCTCATAGATTTCAGGATAGGTAATGCCTAAACGACATCCCCGATGACCCAGCATCGGATTTTGTTCTGCCATTTCAGCAGCCCGTTCCTTCACCCCTTCAACCGACATATTAGCGATCTTAGCGACCTCTTCCATGTCATGTTCAGAATGGGGCAAAAACTCATGGAGCGGCGGGTCCAGCAGACGAATGGTGACAGGCAAGCCTTCCATGATTTTGAATAAATCTTCAAAGTCCTGACGCTGGAACGGCAAGATATGGCCCAAGGCTTCGCGACGTTTATATTCATCATCCGCCAAAATCATCTCACGCACATAATTGATGCGGGTATGATCAAAGAACATATGTTCGGTACGGCATAGGCCAATACCTTCGGCACCCAGTTTACGCGCCATTTCTGCATCTGCCGGCGTTTCTGCATTGGTACGCACCCCAAGAGCCCGAATTTCATCGGCCCAGCTCATCAGCTTGGCAAAATCACCGGAGAGTTCTGGCTGAATGGTCGGGACCGTCCCCACCATGACTTCCCCACTGGAGCCATCCAGCGTAATCACATCACCTTCGGCCAGAACCTTGCCATCAATGGACGTCAGCGTTTTGGCTTTATAATCCACACGCATATCACCTGCACCAGAGACACAAGGCGTGCCCATACCACGGGCCACCACCGCAGCATGTGACGTCATGCCACCACGGGTCGTCAAAATCCCTTCGGCCACATGCATGCCACCGATATCTTCCGGGCTGGTTTCTGTGCGCACCAAAATGACTTCTTCCTTACGCTTGACCCAGTTTTCCGCATCTTCGGCAGAAAAGACAATACGACCAGACGCCGCCCCTGGTGAGGCAGGCAATGCCCGGCTGATCACTTCGCGCGGGGCATTGGGGTCAAGTGTTGGGTGGAGCAATTGATCCAATGAATGAGGATCAAGGCGCATCACCGCCTCTTTCTTGTTGATCAAGCCCTCTTCGCACATATCAACGGCCATTTTCAGCGCCGCCTTGACCGTGCGCTTGCCAGTACGGGTTTGCAACATCCACAGCTTGCCTGTCTGGATGGTAAACTCCATATCCTGCATGTCTTTATAATGGGCTTCCAGTTTGTCGCGATACGCTACAAGCTCCTTATAGGTATCGGGCATAACTTCTTCCATGGCTGGCAGGCTGGAACCGCTTTCTTCTTTTTCAAAGATCGTCAGCGGCTGTGGTGTGCGAATGCCCGCGACCACATCTTCACCTTGAGCATTGATCAGATATTCCCCATAGAAATGATCGTCCCCAGTGGAAGGATTGCGCGAAAAACACACGCCAGTGGCACAATCTTCACCCATATTGCCAAAGACCATGGCCTGAATATTGACCGCTGTGCCCCATTCAGCCGGAATGTTATGTAGCGCACGATAGGTGATGGCCCGTGTGTTCATCCAGGATTTAAAGACCGCACCAATCGCCCCCCAAAGCTGAACCTTTGGATCTTGTGGGAATTCTTCATCCATTTCTTCAACAACTTTTTCCTTATATTGCTCACATAAGGATTTCCAGTCATCGCCTGTCAGGTCCGTATCAAGGGTGTAGTCTTTTTCGTCTTTGAAATATTCCAGAAGTTCTTCAAAAATATAGTGATCAACACCAAGGACCACATCGGAATACATCTGGATGAAACGACGATAGCTGTCATAAGCAAAACGCGCATCACCGGAAGCTGCTGCCAACCCTTCAACCGTTTCATCATTCAGACCAAGGTTAAGGACCGTATCCATCATACCAGGCATAGAAGCACGTGCACCACTGCGCACAGAAACCAACAACGGCTGGGCCGGATCACCAAATTTGGCATCCATCTGGGTTTCGATCTCAGCCAATGCGGTGAGAACCTGATCTTGCAGGTCAGCCGGATATTTCCGGTCATTATCAAAAAAATGGGTGCAGACTTCGGTGGTAATGGTAAAGCCTGCGGGAACGGGGATGCCCAGACTGCTCATTTCGGCCAGATTGGCCCCTTTGCCGCCCAGGAGTTCCTTCATATCAGCACGGCCTTCCGCCTTGCCTTTTGCGAAGGTATAAACCCATTTGGTCATGATCTTTTCGCCTCTCAAAGTTCGATCACAGATAACACCGTCACCCCGGACCAAAATCCGGGGCCTAGATCCCTATAAACACAGGGATGACGAACTTAAGGCGACGATTATCCCTCCAATTTGGAGAAATCTGCAATCCCGTCCAATGCATGGCCGATCTGCGACAACAGGCGCAGACGGTTGGCACGTACATCAGTGGATTCACAGTTTACCGTCACCTTATCGAAGAACGCATCAACCGGTCCCCGCAAGGTTGCAAGCGCAGCCATTGCCTCGGCAAAACGTTCTTCTTCAAGAGCAGTGACCAGAGTCCCCATGACTGGTTCCAGCTTCTCAAACAGCTTTTGTTCTTCATCTTGTTCCAAAAGAACCGCATCCACACGACCATCGTATTTGACACTGTCTTTTTTCTCTTCGATGCGAACAATATTCATGGCACGGCGATAGGCCGCGACCAAATTCGCCCCATCATCAGATGACAGGAATTCTTTCAAGGCTTTCACACGCGCCAGCAAACGCACGAAATCATCTTCCCCCCCTTTGGAGAAAACAGCCGTAATCAAATCATGCGCAATCCCTTCGTCTTTCAAATGAACTTTGAGACGATCAGCAAAGAAATCAAGCAGGTTTTGTTCATTTTCCACCGTATGGGCCGGAACGGAGCTCAGGCCATTCACAGTGGAATAAGCCGTATGGGCTTCTGAAAAGACCTTCAGCAGGTTCAGGCGCAGGCCGTTTTCAAGGATCAAACGGATCACACCCAAAGCGGCACGGCGCAGTGCAAACGGATCTTTTGATCCTGTTGGCTTTTCATCAATGGACCAGAAACCGACCAGCGTGTCGATCTTATCGGCCATGGAAACCGCAATGGAATTCGGTGCCGACGGGCAAGTATCACTTGGGCCTTGCGGGGCATAATGATCCGCAATGGCTTTTGCCACTTCCGCCTTTTCGCCTTTATGTTTGGCGTAATATTCCCCCATGATGCCTTGCAGTTCGGGGAATTCATAAACCATTTCTGAAACGAGGTCAGCTTTTGCCAAATGCGCTGCACGACAGGTCAGGCCCAGGTCTGCACCGTCAATCATTTCAGACAGTTCACCAGACAGTTTTTCCATACGGGCCACTTTTTGCCCCATGGACCCCAGCTTGGCATGGAACAACATGTCATCCAGTTTCGGCAACAAGTCTTCCAAATTCTTTTTCAAATCCTGATCCCAGAAGAATTTGGCATCGGACAAACGCGCACGCAACACACGCTCGTTCCCCGCCACAATGGCTTTGCCGCCATCAGGGGCCACTTTATTTGCCACCACGATAAAGCGTGGGGCGAGTGTGCCGTCGTCTTTCAGGCAGGAAAAATATTTCTGGTGCGAACGCATGGAAGTGATCAAACATTCCTGCGGCACTTCCATGAACTGATCATCAATCTGACCGGCATGAACCACCGGCCATTCCACCAGACCAGTGACTTCATTAAGCAGACCTTCATCGTCTTTCAGCACGTAGCCTTCTTCGCGTGCAACTTTTTCAGCCTGTTCTTTGATCGCCGCTTTACGCTCGTTTTGATCCAGCAGAACCTTATGTTCGCGCAACAATGTGCTGTAGCTTGCAAAATCATCAACGGAAAAATCTTTTGGTGCGAGGAAACGATGCCCACGTGTATAGCCACAAGACGTCACCGGACCAAAATCAAACGGCACAACAGCACCATCCAGAATACAAAGGATATTTTGCAACGGGCGCACCCAACGAAGGGAGTTTGCCCCCCATTTCATGGATTTCGGCCAAGGTAATGCGTTCAGGGCTGCTGTCAGAATTTCAGGCAAGACCGCAATGGTATCCTGACCTTTTTTCTCAATAACAGCCACATAGAAGCTGCCCTTTTTACCTTCTTGAACGTCACACTGATCAATGCTGTCCAGCCCAGCCGATTTCAAGAAACCATTGACCGCCTGTTCCGGCGCACCAACTTTCGGGCCTTTGCGTTCTTCACGAACATCCGGCTGTTTAACCGGCAAGCCGTCAACCACCAGCGCGAGACGACGCGGTGTAACGAAATTTTTCACATCAGAAAATTCCAGACCGGCTTTTTTCAACCCTTCTGTAACCAGACGTTTCAGGTCTTCAGAGGCACGGACCTGCATACGGGCCGGGATTTCTTCACTTAACAGTTCGAGTAACAGTTCAGCCATGATTTATGCCTCCTCACCGACTTGGGTCTTCATCCAGGCTTCACAGCAGCCTTTTGCCATTGTACGTACACGACCGATATAAGCCGCACGTTCCGTCACGGAAATCACGCCTCGGGCATCAAGAAGGTTAAAGGTATGGCTGGCACGCACACACTGTTCATAAGCAGGCAGGGCCAGCGGTTCATCCAGACTCAACAGATGGGAACATTGCGTTTCCGCATCACGGAAATGCTGGAACAAAATATCTGTATTGGCATGTTCGAAGTTAAAGGCGGATTGTTCGCGTTCATTTTGCAAGAACACATCACCGTAAGAAACGCCTTCACCGTTGAAGTCCAGATCATAGACATTTTCAACACCCTGAATATACATGGCGAGACGTTCCAGACCGTAAGTCAATTCAACAGCCACCGGGTCACATTCAATGCCCCCGACCTGTTGGAAATAAGTAAACTGGGTCACTTCCATGCCATCCAGCCAGACTTCCCAGCCCAGACCCCAGGCACCCAATGTCGGGCTTTCCCAGTCATCTTCCACAAAACGGATATCGTGTAGATCCGTATCAATACCCAAGTGTTTGAGCGATTCCAGATAGAGTTCCTGAGAATCAGCCGGAGACGGCTTCAAGATCACCTGAAACTGATAGTAATGCTGCAAGCGGTTTGGATTTTCCCCATAACGACCATCAACCGGACGGCGTGACGGCTGCACATAAGCCGTTTTCCACGGCTTTGGCCCCAGTGCACGCAACGTGGTTGCCGGGTGGAATGTACCAGCGCCAACTTCCATGTCATAAGGTTGCAGGATTACGCAGCCCTTTTCGGCCCAGAAATTCTGGAGCGAGAGGATCAAATTCTGAAAACAGGTTTTCTTATTGGGTGTCGTGCCCATGGTCATCACTATCTAGATCTTTTAAAAACGTTTTTGCAGTGCAGAAATTAGCGGAAAATCCAAGGTCTGGTCAAGCGCTCTTCCATATTATTTCTCGAAAGGACAGCCTGCTTTGCCACAAGCCGATTTTTTATCAGCAATCACATAATCCCCACATTTGGAACAAGCGACCAATTCTTCATAATCGGCCTCACTTGAAGATTGTTGGGCAGCTTGCGCACGTGTCTTTTCCTGTGGTGGGTTTGCACGGTTTTCTTCTTGTCTGGCCTGAAAACGACTAAACCATTTAAAACCATACCAAATCGCGGCAATCACAAGAACTGTGAACAAAAGTTTATTGGGACTAAAGCCAAACATGTGCGTAGGGTCTTCCAGCTATAAAAGGAGAAACTGTTTTAACAAAGCAAAGAACCAGAAGAAACCGATTTTTTGCACCAACCTTACTTACGCCCGGTTTTGAAATCTTCAGAAAACGAACCAAAACTTTCAAAAACATCAGGATCACGACGCTTTTTCTTTTTCTTTTTAGGCTTTTCTTCGCTAGAAGCACGCGCACCGGGCTGTTGCTGGGCAGACGATCTGGGCGGCGGTGGCGGTGTTGGCCTATCCTGCACCTTGTCTTCATTCTTTTTAATGGGCGCTGCCATATCCGGTGCTTCTTCACTTTCCGGCACACCTGTGCGGGCAACTTCAACATCGCCAATTTTGCGCGGCTCATTCCCGGTTTTGGGACGGTTTAACGGCGGGGCATCCATATTGACGCGCACGCCCTTGCCATCTTGGACGTTATTGATCTGCATCTGTAAAGAATTCACATCGGCGCGCAGACGTTCAATGGCCAGTTCCATTTCATGGAAGGTTTCTTCCATATGGCCTTCCATAATCTCTTTGAAACGCTTGCTTTCTTCTTTGTTTTCATCACGCATCCAGTTGATGCGCTGCTTGAAATCGTTGTCGATCCATTCCTGTAATTCTTTGACTTTTTTGTCAAAGTCTTTACGCACGCCGACCTTAATGTCGTAAATGGAGTTTGCGACATTGCCAAGATAGTAAACAATGAAAAAACCAACCAAAACCGCGACAGCAACGCCGACAGTAATGGCAACCGTGGCCGTTCCACTCATACCAATCCATTCCTCTTAAAGAGATTCAGCTTTATAATCAAAGCACTCAATCTAAACCCCAATCACACGGCATATAAAAAAGCAAGCTTCTACCATGTTTTACAAGATAGTCTACATGGACTTGAAAGAAACACCATAAAAAAAAGAAAAGGGATTGACGATTTTACTCATTACACGCCATACGATTGTGTTAGTATGAAAATAAATCCACAAAAAAGTGGAGAGCGCTCATGGCTCCGCGTTCAAAAAAAGAAATGGAACTTTCCGAACTACTCGCCTGGTCCCCCAATACAGGAACGGGTAAGTTCGTCTTAAACCCAGCCTATTGGCTTTTCCCTCTTGCCCTATGGGCCTTGATTGTCGGGGCATCCCTTTATCATAATGTGCGTGAAGTTGAACAGCACACCCTTGAAACTGCAACCAACAAGGGACGCTTTATTTTCGCTATGGTCGAAGATGTGCGCCTATGGAACGCCCGCCATGGCGGCACATACGTCCCTGAAACGGAACAAAGCCCATCCAACCCCTTTCTCAATGATCCCTCCAAGGATATTATTACTTTGGAAGGGCGCAAGCTGACCAAATTAAATCCGGCCTATATGACCCGTCAAATTGCCAGTGTCATTCAGGAAAACAGCCAGACCATCATCAACATCACCAGCCTGAAACCCCTAAATCCAAACAATATGGCTGACCCATGGGAACGTAATGCCCTCAGTGCCTTTGAACAAAAAAACAAGGAAATGTTTGCTTTCATCAACATGGGGGAGATTGATCTATTTCGCTATATGGCCCCCCTGATGGTGAAAAAATCCTGTCTTACCTGCCATGCTCATCAAGGCTATCAAACCGGTGATGTACGCGGCGGTATCAGCATTTCGTTCAGTGCAAATAGTTTTTTAAAAACCCAAAATGCCCAAATCCGCACCCATATCATTCTTCATACCGTCGCCTTTGCCGCTTTATGTGCCCTCACCTTGTTTGGCCTTACGAAAATGCGTCGCCAAATGACGTTACTGGCAACCTTGAACAAACGTCAGGAAGAAATCGTTCAGATCCGCACCCATGACTTACAGGAAGAATCACGCAAACGCCATGAAGCCGAAGCCCGCTTCCGCCTGTTTATTGATGCTTCTGCCGAAGGCATTGTCGCCCTGGATACAAAAGGCATCTGCACCTTTGCCAACCCCAAGGCTGCCAAGCTTCTTGACCTAAAGGATGCAGAAGAACTCATTGGCCGAAACTTTCATGAAGCCAGCGGTCATCACACCCATTGTGAAAAAGATATCGCCACTCATAATTGCCCCCTGTTTGAATGTACCAAACAAGGCAAAGAGCGATACAGCGACAAGGAGTTTTTCTGCACATCCAAAGGCATCCCCTTCCCGGTTGAATATTTCGCCTCTCCTGTTTATGACGACGGGGCCATTATTGGCATTATCCTGACCTTCGTCGATATTTCGGCACGTAAAGCCCATCAAAGCGAAATCACCAAACTTTCCACAGCCGTTGAACAGAGCCCGGCAACCACAATCATCACCGATCGCAACGGGGTGATTGAATTTGTCAACGAACGTTTTTGCGAAGTCACGGGCTATGGCAAGGAAGAAGTCATTGGGCGCACCCCCAGCCTGTTGAAATCCGGTCATACCGATAAAAACGTCTATCAAAGCATGTGGGCGACCTTGCTCAACGGCAAGGAATGGAAAGGTGAATTTCTCAATCGCAAAAAAGACGGTACCTTATTTTGGGAAGAAGCCCTGATCTCCCCCATCTCAAACGAATATAATGAAATCACCCATTTTGTGGCCGTCAAACGGGACATTACCGAATTTAAGCTGGAAATGGATGAAGTCTGGCGGCAAGCTAACTATGACCTTCTCACCAATTTGCCCAACCGCCACCTGTTTGAAGACCGCCTTGAAAACGCTGTTGCTCTGGCCTTGCGTGAAGATCGGCAACTGGCCTTACTCTTCATTGATCTTGACGGTTTCAAGGCTGTGAATGATACCTTTGGGCACGATGCTGGCGACCATGTGCTTAAAATCAGCGCACAACGCCTCAAAGGTCTGATCCGCCATAGCGATACGGCTGCGCGCTTGGGCGGAGATGAATTCGTCATCATCCTGCATGAACCGACCTCCCCTGACAATGTTGCCGTCATTGCCCAAAAAATTATTGATGAGGTCTCAACAGACATCAACTTTAAAGGAGACGACATGGCCGTTTCAGCTTCTATCGGCATTGCTATGATGCCCCATGACAGCACCGACCCGCACGAGCTGTTACGCTACGCCGATATCGCCATGTATGGTGCTAAACAAGATGGTAAAAACGGCTTTTGCTATTATGAACGCTATAAAGAGGGTATCAGTCAGGGTTAAGATCAGGCTCTATTGTTTTAAATCAAGCCCATCGCCATTTTTCAGAATGCCTGCTGCAATCGGGCTATAGTCTCCATTATCTTCATGCACGACGAGACCGCCTGAAATTTTCATCGGTGTCTTGATGGCTTTGCGCCCTTGTAACAAAAAGCGCTTGGCCCCCCGGCGCTGCATCCCGGTCGGGTTCATGGACCAAATAGGATAAAGGATCAACTCCCCCAAGCGCCCGTTCAAAGCAGCCAGAGTTTCTTCCAAACGTTCTGAGCGATTGATAAAGGTCACAGTTCCCTTGGGCTTGGTCATACGTAACATATAATCCACCCAATCCTGCAGGCAGCTGTCTTCTTCCATATGGGCACGCGCCTTAATCTCATTGGGGGGACGATGCCCCGACCCGGCCTCATAAAAAGGGGGATTTGCCATCACATGGTCAAATGAATTGGGTTCCGGGTCCATTGGCCGGTTTGTTAAATCAGCCTGCACCAAACGTACACGATCCGCCATATGGTTAAGTTGGCAGTTTTTCTCTCCAATCCGGATCAGGTCGTCCTGAATATCAAGACCGCACACTGTCACACCGGGCACACGTGCGGCCAAACAAAAAGTCGCAGCCCCCACACCGCACCCCACATCCAGCACCTTTTGACCTGCTTTGGCGGGGATGGACGCGGCCAAGAAAACCGGGTCTGTTGCCGCACGATAGCCCTCAACAGGTTGCAATAAGCGAACCTTACCACTTAAAAACAGGTCTTCGCTTAACTTGAGCAGGTCACTCACAGGCCATTTCTCCGTCTTGCAACTGCTTTAAAATACGTTGTGCCCGATAAAAATCTTCATCTGCCACCATAATCCGACTTGAAGCCACCGCCATATCACCGGGAAACAGGCTGGCGACATATCCATCAAATAGATCAAAGGCAATATCTTCACATTCAAGATGATATTTCAAAGCCGATAGAAAAACCGGATCGCCAGTGGCAACTAACTCTTTCATAAATGCGATATCCCCTTCCAACTCGCGCCTAAACCTGCTATTTGACTTGTGCCTTGTGATTTTCTGGTTGATTTCAGCATAAAATACAAGGTCAAACTATAATTATCGTTATGGAATAACATGGATAAGACGCCGTCAAGCCCCACCGCTGTTGAAGTGCTCACCAATCTGGTGGCCGATGACCTCAAAGCCGTAAATCTGGCCATTGTTGAAAGAATGCAAAGCCCGGTGGCCCTGATCCCACAACTGGCAGGTCATTTGATTGCCGCAGGTGGCAAACGTTTGCGCCCCATGCTGACACTGGCCAGTGCCCAGCTGCTGAATTATCAGGGGGACAAGCATATCGGCTTGGCTGCTTGTGTTGAATTTATCCATACCGCCACTTTGCTCCATGACGATGTGGTGGATGAAAGCGACCTGCGCCGCGGTCAAGACAGCGCCAATGCCATCTGGGGCAATAAACCCAGTGTTTTAGTCGGTGACTTCCTGTTCAGCCGTAGTTTTGAATTAATGGTTCAAGCAGATAGCCTGAAAGTCATGGAAATTCTTTCCCATGCCTCTTCCGTTATTGCACAAGGGGAAGTCCTGCAACTCATCACAGCCAATGATGCAGACACCACACAAGAAGCCTACCTCGAAGTCATTCAGGCCAAGACAGCACAACTTTTTGCCGCTGCCTGCCATGTCGGCGGTCTGGTTGCCGGGTCCACACCTGAAGAAGAAGAAGCCCTACAAGCCTATGGCAACAATCTCGGCATTGCGTTTCAGCTGATTGACGATGCTCTGGATTATTCCGCCAAGCAGGCTGAATTGGGCAAAGCCGTGGGCGATGATTTCCGCGACGGTAAAATGACCCTGCCCGTTATTTTGGCTGTTGCCCGTGGTGATGACGAAGAAAAAGCCTTCTGGAAACGCACACAGGAAGACCAGGAGTTCCGCGATGGCGACCTGGAACACGCCCTGAGCCTCCTCAACAAACATAACACGCTGGACGACACGGTTAGCCGTGCACGTGACTATGGTAATCAGGCGATTTCAGTCCTCGACATTTTCCCCGATAGCCCGGCCAAAGAAGCCTTAAAAGGCATCGTCACTTTCTGCATTGAGCGGGCCTATTAAAAAAATCAGATTAGGGCTTGCCACAGGTTTTCCAACAGGCTATATACCGCCCACACAAATTCAAGATGGTGTCCCGAACACAAAAAACGCCATCTTGATACATATGATCGGGAAGTAGCTCAGCCTGGTAGAGCACTGTCTTCGGGAGGCAGGGGCCGGAGGTTCGAATCCTCTCTTCCCGACCATTCAAAACCCCTTGATTTATCAAGGGGTTTTTTGTTTGTCTAATATACTGTGAAAAAGACCATGTGTCCATTTTGGGTCTTTTTTGGGTCCAACCTGTTTTGGTGGCAAGTGGCGTTGTGCGGGGAAAGTGACACCTAGCCTAACAGGTTTCATTTCTCTCCGTTCAGTCGGTTTCGGGCAACCCTAAATATTGGATTGCATTCCCTTCACCTATTCTCTGAGCCTCTTCCCTGGAAATTTGAAGAAGTGCAGACATGTAATCATTGTCATGTTCCAACAGAACTTCTTGAGAAATAGGGTCACTGTTTACCCCTGAACAAAGGAGGTTAAATAACTCTTGTCCCTTGGTTATAAGCGGCAAATTATTTGAAACACTACCGTATGTATTCAGCGGTTTATCCTTAGATACAGCTAGGATTTCTAACCAACGTTCAAAATCAGGAAAACTAACATGATGATTCACCGTTAAACCTTCTGATCGAGCAGCTTCAACCTCCAAACGAATTTTTTCATTCTCAGTCCATACACCATTTCTACCACCATTTTTGTTATAGGGTGTATCAGCATCATGCATTATACCAAAAGGCACTTTGAAGTGACGTAAAATTCTCGCCAATGGTGCTAAAAGCGCTTTACCCCGTGCTTTAACAATTGTTGCCTGCTGTGCTAATTGGTGATCCACTTCAATTACTGCCGCCAAAAACGCTGCATGCTCGGTATCACCTTCAACTAAGATAGGAAAGGAGCCGAAGAACATCTCGCTGACATTAGCATCAATCTGCATCAACGCTTTCAGTTTATTTATTGTTCCAGCATCTTCGAATGAAGCATTATCCGATTTATAAGTTCTTGTTGAAACACTACCTTCGGGGCCGCTACTTTCTAGCCGGACAATTGTTGTATGATTGGCGTAGCCCCCGAAAAGTGGTCCACATAAAATGTTAGTTTTTTTGGCTTATTCAAATCCATGAATAAGGAGAAAAGACATGGGAAAACAGAAACGTCCAACGCCTGAACAGATCATCATGAAGCTTCGTGAAGCTGAGGTTTTTATTGCTCAAAGGCATACCATTGCCGATGCTGCCCGCAAAATCGGTGTGACGGAACAGACCTATTATCGCTGGCGAAGCCAGTATGGCGGGATGAAAACCTCTCAGGCCAAAAAGATGAAAGCTTTGGAACAGGAAAACGCCCGTCTTAAAAAGGCGGTGGCCGAACTGACGTTAGACAAGCTGATCCTCAAGGAGGCAGCCGAGGGAAACTTCTGAGCCCAGCACGCCGTCGCAACTGTGTTGACCACGTCATGAACGTCCTTGCGATATCAGAACGTCGAGCTTGCAAGGTTCTTGGTCAGCACCGTTCGACCCAGCGAAAGAAGCCGACAAAGCAAGCAACGGATGCGGCTCTGACAGAAGCAATCACTGCACTGGCTGAATATTATGGGCGGTACGGTTATCGCATGATTGCGGGTCTGCTGCGTCTTGAAGGCTGGTTTGTTAATCATAAGCGGGTTGAACGCATCTGGCGACGTGAAGGGCTTAAAATACCAAAGCAACAACCCAAACGAGGACGACTTTGGATGAACGACGGTTCCTGTATCCGTTTACGTCCTTGCTGGAAGAACCATGTTTGGGCCTATGACTTTGTCATGGATCGCACGGCTGATGGCAAGGCGTTCAGAATGCTTACTGTCATTGATGAATTCAGCCGTGAATGTCTGGCAATTGAGGTTGAACGTAAACTGAAATCCGAAGATGTCTTGCATGTTTTAACTGAATTGTTTGCCACACGCGGTGTCCCCGATCATATTCGCTCTGACAACGGGTCGGAATTTACGGCTCAAGTGGTTCGCGACTGGCTTGGCAAGGTCGGTTGCAAGACGCTCTATATCGAGCCGGGGTCACCTTGGGAAAATGGCTATAACGAAAGCTTCAATGGCAAGCTTCGCAATGAGCTTTTAAATGGAGAAATATTCTACACTTTGCAGGAAGCAAAGGTACTGATTGAACGTTGGCGGCAATTTTACAACGAAGTTCGTCCGCACAGTTCATTGGGCTATAAGCCTCCGGCACCAAAAACAATCTTGCCTCGTCCTGATGTTCTGACTTACGCTACGCTCCAGTCGCCACATCAGGACGACATTGACCGCCAAAAACTAACATAGCGGTTGGACCACCAAAGTGGGGCACGTCACTGAGCCACTCATTAAAGAAGGCATTGTGATAACGCTCTGCCGTCTTCGGCACCCACGATTTATTATCGAGACTATAAATGTACCACTGTAAGATATAATAGACAGAAGGATGCGCATCTTGAGTTTTCAAAAATCCTTCCAACCCCGAAATTGCCACCTTTCGGCTCTTCGTATCCAAAAGTTTTCGCACCTGCTCATACAAACCAACAAAATTACAATCCGGTGCCTGCCAATCAATGAATTCATTTTCGGGCTCTTGCGCGTCCCTGTCTTTGCGAAGGATTATTTTCTGGGGACACGGCACTCGGAAAGCTTTGCTAAGAGGGACTGATGCTGTTTTCCCATTCATATAGCAAACAAGTGCCTCTGGAATGCGCACACCTTCCAGCCCTTCGATAACCGCGGGCATATGTTTGCATAACTCTCTTAAGTCCTTAAAAGGAAATGTCTCTTTCACAAGCTTGAAGGAAAACTTGCGGATCAGGTTTAGGCATTCACTACGGTTTTGTATTTCAAAAGCTTTTCTCTCTGATTGTTTGAACTGGAGATAGCGCTGCACAAGTCCCATAACCTGCGAGGACACGAACCAGGGACGAGACGTCCATTTCTTTTCACCGTCATAGGCGTTGGTCACCGAATGAGAATTCTGGAATTTCAGCTCAGCCCAAACCATCCCTTTCTCATCCATATAAAGCGGCTTATTCCCCGCAAGGACTGAAGGTATTTTTTCCAGAGCCTCGGCCTGACATAGACCGCCCCGTGCGGAAAAATACAGGACACCGCCCAAAATTTCATCACAGGTGAACTGTCTGAAATCGACGTTATCCAATCCCTTTATGAGTTCATAGTCGTATAGGCGTAATCTCCGTGCATTGTGAAAAAACTCACGATCTCGTAGACCAAGTGGGGCTTCTAACCTGACTGTCACATCAGGTGGTTCCAAATCCCAGCGCCCTTCAATATTACCTTCTTCGATTTCCTGCGCAACGGCATCCCAGGCGGTTTCTATATCTCTTTCTTTTTTTAAATTGGCGCAGATATCTTCACCAATTTTCTGCAGGCAAATATCATAAGAATTGGTCCCCATAGGTTCAGAAAGCAAATCACTGAAATGTTTACGGAAGATCGCTAAGGCTTTTTCACACACACGCTCTTTCTGACGTTCTCGCTTGAGTTTGCGCCCCTCAAAGCATCTACATCAGAATAGAGATCAAAAGGTGCAATTACTGGCCGATGCCCTGTCAAAACAGAAGCTGTTGCCCACAAACAGGCAACCACAGCATTGTGTTTTCCCTCCAAATTGCTTTGCCTTTCAGCAAACGCATGCAACTTGTCGATAAA
The DNA here is from genome assembly GCF_004564135.1 of Terasakiella sp. SH-1. Taxonomy (NCBI): domain Bacteria; kingdom Pseudomonadati; phylum Pseudomonadota; class Alphaproteobacteria; order Rhodospirillales; family Terasakiellaceae; genus Terasakiella; species Terasakiella sp. SH-1. The sequence continues at coordinate 2,116,520 of NZ_CP038255.1, forward strand.
TGCTGAAACAGCTTCCAAAGTTGGCCGAATTCGTGTCCCAACATCGTCAGCAGACAGAAAATTTTCAGGCAACTTAAAGCCATCGCTCATATCCGTAATCTGATCCAAAAACTGCCGATAAGCTGGTTCAACGATACCATTCTGAAAAGCCGTATAATACAAGGCAGTCGTTTTTTGTTTTGTCCGCCCCGTCAGCAAAGCTGCAATGACTTCATCCACACCAAGCCATTGCATATGTGTAAAGGCAAATTGAGAAATATTTGACAGAGTCAGCTTGATTTCAAACTTCTCATTGATGTTTTCCAGAAGGCTTTGCGCTTGGTCTATGTACCCCTTGATCTTGTCGATATTTTTCGTTGTTTTCCTGTAAAATTTTGAGAAAGCGCTCAAAAGTCATATTTTTTGTGAACGTTTTTAATAACCGGGCATGGTTTCCCTTTTTAATTTGCCGAACAATGCGACAGGCATCTCGAATGGTTGTTGGCGCTTCAACCTGCCCACTCCACAAAACAGCGGTGTAGAAAACGTAAGCTTCGACCATTTGAAGAATTTCCGGATTTAAGCCATCGCCTTCCTGGACCGTCGCAATCATCCAAAGAACAGGGGCTTGTTTCTCGCTCACATCAAATGAGGGGATAAGCGAAACACCGTCATCATATTTAATTGGAAAAGCTGAACCTGGAGGAACGGTTTTGGAAAAGCTCTCCCAACCCCATGCAATTTGTTGCACTCCGAAGTTTCCAAGGTTAAGGGCAGCACCAATCTTCATAACCCTTCGCCAAAGAACCCCGCGTGTTGCCAAATCAATCGTTTCGGGGACCAATCCGGAGAAAGAGACTACGAAATCACTCATTTGGCGCCTCCATTTTTCTTGATCTTGTTAACTTGGCGCTGAATGGTTTGAGCAGAGACACTAAACCATTTCCCCATTGCAGGTTTGCTGAATGGGTGTAACCCAAACAACTCTTCCTGCTTTTGCATATCTAGAAAAAGTTGGCCAAAGCCCTTTTCACGGCATAGCTGAAGAGAAATATGATTAAGTGCAGATCCTAAAGAAATTTGCTGAATCTCTTTTTTATTAAGATCAGAAGTGATCACACATACAGGAACAAATTTATAGCCCTGACCATCTAAGACCTCTTGTTCGTCAAAATACGTCAAGTATTGAAAACCACCTATAATGTAGTCTTCTGTTTCGACAAAATCATCAGAGCTTCTTGTTATTTTCCTTTGGTTAGCTTCCTCCTTCTCAACCCTTAAAACAATCAACGGGTTCGCCCATAAAATTGCCTTTTGAATATTTGGATGAAGCGCCCGAAAATCCCCTGAAAAACTTAATCTTTTAAACAATCTATAGGATTGCTTAACAACTGGATGGAAGTCCAACCGCTCCAAATATGCTAGCGACAGTGAGCGAATAAAACCTTTGTACATAGCCATACCTCTTCAATAGAACATGGCTTATGCATACTAAAAAAATATGCCTTCCGACTCCCTTCCTAGATGGGTGTTTTACCCAAATAAGTGGGGGGTCGCCTATGTGGGTAAAATACCTAAATAGAGAAGGTGTCCTATAGGTAAAACGTCTTCCATAGAAAGTAATTTATAGATACAAAATTCCTTTTGGGGAAAGAAAGATAAGTACCAGTTTTCAGGCAAATCCACGGCTGGTCTAAAAAGAAGCCTCATAGATCAAAGTCATCACCATATTTTGTAGTTTTTGCCTGTCTTCTTCCTTTGCATTAGTGAATTCAAATTTCCACATGGAGAGAGGTCGAATTTCAGCGCCTGAAATTTTAATTGAACACTCCCCCGTTTTATTAAGGTTTCCCTTTCCGGCTGGAGCATTGTCTATGGATAGATTTATCCCGACCTTATCAGATAACTCGACACCATGATCCAGAACAAACGCTATATCAGCCTTCCTAGCCTTGTAACTGTGTAAATTAAGACGCAATTGGGATTGCCTGATTGCAACATCCAAAGTATCCCCACTCAGAATAAACTTTCGCCAGTTATCAGGATATTCCTGTGCAATCATGAAAGTCCGGTAACCGCTATAGGTTCCCAGTTCATTGAAAACTGATTTGCGGAAACTTTCACCACCGTGTTTAGCGCTATATTTGATGGTAACGATCACATCACTGAGTGCTTCATAATCGATCGGATTATGGGCTTTGGGCATTTCTAACCGCCAATCTGAAATGGCTCCGGTTCCTTCAAACGGCAGATATTTTGGGTCACTAAAGCTGAGCTCGAACATGCCGCTATCGTTTACCCCTTGACTGAGGGCAACCTGCTGGTTGGTACGAATATCAGAGCGCAACACATCCGCCCCAGGAACTTCCCCTTCCTTCGAATCAAGCAGGAACTTAACTCCCTTATGGTCTGGTTTCAGCAGGGTTTTATTTGTCACTTGCGTCAAGGTTGCATGAATATTCTGATACGGACCGATCAAAGCCGGAATACTAATCAACACGGTTTTGATTTGGCGGAAATAATGCCCTGGATAATCGTAATCGAAATCCTTTTCCGTCAACGAGAAATCACACACACCTTTTTCCATCAAATCCTGTAAAGCTTGTGGCGCGATCTGCCTTAGAGAAACAGTTTTGGTGATTTCCAGTCTTCTCTCCTCTTTCAGGTAACCGCTTTGCATTTGCTGTAAATTCAAAAGCAAGGCTTCACCGGCCAGCAAACCCTGATGCAGATTATCCCAGTGGTTTGGCTGAACCATGGAACGTTGCGTCCCCAATTCAAACTGCCAGGCGGCTTCAGCCTGACAGGCAAGTTCATAGGCTAGCTGGAAAGCTTGTGAATAAAGTGCAGACAGTCGTCCGACCATCCATTGATAAAGTTCCTGATTGGTAAATTTGGTCTTAAGAAACTTCTCGACCTTTTGTTCCTGTTCGATATTTTTCTGCAACAAGGCAGCTTCATTTCGTGCAACCTTCTGCTGGAATTGTGCTGCTTCGACTTGGTGCTTGATTTGGACCGTTTCGTGTTCAGCCATTTTAATTTGCAGGTCCCAATCCTCCTCCCTGCGTTGGTAACCTGCCTGAATTCCTGCAATATCGGAAATCGCAGACAGAATATTTGCATAAACATTAAAGCCTTGGGCTAACCCATGGGCTGGCGCAGCAAATTTGGATCCACCGACCGCTGCGCCAACAACATTTGGAATTAACTCCAAAGGAACAGCAGCCGTACTTGCAACCCCACTTAGTGCCGTAAATGTCGCCGATGAGGCTCGTGAATAAAGCTGTACATTCTCAAGTTCACTCACACCTCTGGATTTGAGCCAAGTATAATGTCCCAGCCGATCATGCGCATTGTTCAAACTCTCCGTCAGTCCTTCAATCTGCTTGCCAATTTCCTCGACTTGCCCCACCCGGCTGGCAGTTGTAATCGCAAGGATATTCTGCTGATTGACATTTTGTAGCAGTGCCATGGCCTCGGCGTCTTTTTTCTCTAGCGCAGACTGTAGAGACTGCCCCAGTTGAATGACGCTCTGGGTAACCTCCTTGGCTTTTTCAAGAATGACTTCGAAACGATAGTATGGGACTGCAACACTTAAACTGTTACGAATATCAGACAGACTTCCCCCTGACCCCACCTGTTGAACGATTTCCATAGGATCAAGGCGCGGATCAAACAGAGCCAGCTTCTGGCGCACACCATCAATATTCAAGCCATGTCGAATGTTATGAAGGCGTTGTTCAATTTTCTTGATTTGAGAGATAAACTGTTCATTTTCCGGCACCCCGAAAACATTGCCGAATACATAGTTGTGAGGCATCAAAGTCGCAGGCACCTTGATCGCCCCACCTATATATTGCTCTAATTCAACCATTTCCTGTGGTATCGGCTGCTTCCCCACATCCTCATAAGTCTTAGGATCGTCCAAAGACATAGGTCCAAGGTTAACCGGTTTTTTGCCAAATAAATTATAAGTCAGCATATAGAGGATAGATGCTTCAGCAATACTCTCTACCGTATATTCCCGAAACAGTTTATCACCCCAATCAAACAGATTCTGCATATAGCTCATCACCATTGTTTTTTGATAGGCAACCGGCCTGAATGCAGCAATGGCATGCGGATCAAATGGGTTATAGGCATGTTCATAGACCTGGGCAAAAATACGAGGATCAAAATCATTTCCTCCAACAGCCTGCTGTTTAGCCTGAGGAAGTGTCATATTCTGGCTGCGCAAACCGAGAAAACACCAATAACGATCATTAACCTGGTTTAAGGTATCGCCTTCTTCACAGGATGTAGGGTTGAAAATATACTCGTACCAATGCCTGGCTTCGGCAAAAAGTTGTTCATTCTGCAGTTTTTGAGCAACAAGGAAAGGCGCATGGAAAAACAGTTCCCAGAAGTAATTGCTTGTCGGCCCCATTGTTAAATCTATTATATCGGAGGGACGATAGATTTCCGAAACCATCTCTTCTTGAGGCCCTATGTCATCAAAACGTCTTTCCTTCATGCTCTGTGTCTCAGTGGAAAGCAAACCATCTGTCCCGGAGCGCATAAGGTGTTGGTGCAAATCTTCAGCAGCTCCCGAATTCAATCGATAAACCTGCAATTCATATTTATTTCCCTGAGTTGGCAAAGCCAGATAAGAAGCCCCGTTGTGTGAAATTCCATACCAATCCGGCTGATTGAGAATATGAACCTTGTCCCCATTTTTAAAAGCATCACCAAAGTGCGTAAACTTATTGATTTTCCTTCTGACAACTTTTTTACCAGCTTCATAAAGCCGTTTTCTTTCCTGTTGCGTTAAGGGCTTTTCATAAAAGACAATATCCTGAGCTTCTTTACAGAACTCAGGCAATTTCAGCAGCTCACCCTTCACCCCGGGAATGACAGTTTCATCATCTTTATAATAGGTACAGGCAACGTTAAAATCTGCCTTTACCTCTTCCTTACACAAACGCATGTAATGAACCTGTTTGCCCAAAACATAGCAGGAAGCAGGTTGTTCACTCTCCCAACTTTGATCAAACTCTCTTGTGCGCCCTGAAAGTATTTTCATATTATCAGCAAAACATCTGACAATGGCTTGCCTGACATTCACGAAATTATGATCATTCTTCTTATGATCATGTTGAGAAAAATATAATTCGTTATCCTGTACGGCAATCCTGTCATCGAGTTGATCAAACCCTTCCAGATAACGCTCACTTGCCAAAGGTAAATTCTGGTCTTTCCCCCCATCATATATACAGAATGCAACACTGATTGAAGAAGCGCCCTTCCTCTTAAAAGAAATGACCGTACTGCTGACATCCTTATTATAGGGAACAGCGCCAATATCCGGGGAAAGTGATTCAACTCCATCCAAAGCATTCACTTTTCCTTCCGCTATTTTATGACCGATGTCCGTATCCTTATGACACAGTCGTTGAACACATAAAGTATCTTGGTTAGACGACTTCCAGGCTGCGATTACCCCCGATGAATGCCCACAAATTGAAAGACGTCCCGCAATATTCTTAGTCGTAAATTCAAAAACTCCCTGGGTTTTCATCCCCTCTTTTTCTAGTAAAACACGTGCTAGTTTACCTTCATCATTTTCAATCCACGAAATATAGACACTCCCCCCGTGAAGACATAAATCAGCATGAGACCTCTGTGTAGATTTATGTGGTTCTATCACCGTCACATCGGGTTCGTGAACTCCGTCATTTCTCTGTCTGCGCAGTTTCAAGGCATTGTCGTGGTCAATCCAGACCATATAGAGGTTTTCATCTATAACTTCGAATACCGGTGTTTCCTTGGTCTTTATATTCTCGCCATCAAAAGCGTTGGCGATATTCTTTTTGACCTCCCCATAAAGGAAACGGTAGCGAGGTTCAGGTAAGTTCTCATCTAAATACCAAACTGTTAGTGAATTTCCGTTCGACCGGATCGGATTCTTGTCATCCTGTTTCCTGTAATATTGGAAATCAATTCCTGAACTGGCCTCTTCATCAAATGGCGTCGGTAACACATGAGAAATCCGTTCTTCTGATTGATATCGATAGGCTGCGACAATTCTTGCGTTCACCATCTTTGTATCCAAAAGGTGCACTCCATAGGCACTCGTTCCATTTGGATAGGCGATCATCAGAGCATCTTCACCAGAAAAATAGGTAGGATAAATTGTACATGGCTGTTGAGAGACATTCAGATTGGGAACACCTTCAACCTCTTGTGCCACAATCCAGTTCCCCGCTGCATCCATACAGGTATATTTTATAACCCCGCTATATTCAGGCGATGCAGCCTTCTCACCTCTGAGAGAAGCACCCTGCGTTCTTTTTTCAGCCCAGAACACATGCCAGGTTCCAAATGCAAAAACCGGTGTAGGTGCACTGCCTCCAAGAGGCTGTATTTCCTTGGACGTCTCTTTCCAGAAATCCCAATTGACGGGTAAGAATGCCTCATCTTTTGAATCAAAAAAGAATTGAGCCGTCATATAGGCATATTCGAATGGTGCCTTGCGGCTTTTCCCCAATATAAAGAGCTCTTTTAAGGTGACTTCACCCTCCAGGTAGTCCCGGGTTGCCATACTTTGAATATCAACATCTGCAACTCTGGCAAAACTCGTTAAATAATTTGCGAATATTTTATCAACAGCCGCTTGGTCCGGGGTTGCCTGTTGTTGCAATTCCTGCTCCAACTGCTCAAACTGTGCCGACTTCACCCGTCGCAGTTCCGGTTTGATATAATTTTCAGGGTACAAAAATACTTCCCGGTTAGCCTGCCAGACGCGATATCGTTCAGACCACTGCCAAACCTTTTCGAGTTCAGAGCTAACCCCCACACCTGCTTCAAGATTGCTAAGAGCGCGATTGATATAGTTTTGCACCGCCGACATAGCTTCACGCATCCGCGAGGTTTCAACCTCCGCACCAACTTCGACATCCAAGAGCAAATATGAGCTTAAATCGCCTTTGCTATGAATGGGGTTTGTTTTGCCCAGTTTTTCAATGACCAACCCCACCAGCACATCGCGAATACTTTCCTGAATTGACGATAATGCTTTCTCCGGCCCGTTCTTGGTCTTTGTCGCCAATCCCTGCAAAAGAGCATTCGTCATATTCTGATAATCTTGAAAACTCTGCTGTGGCTCTGCTTCAAAATCACGTAAAGTAAGTAGCCCCTTCACATCTAGACCAAGCTTGTCTTTTTGCCCCATCCAGCTAGCAAGTATCGCAATACCGTCAATCGTTCCACAATCTTTCCCAATACCGAGCATCTTGATTAACGTTTGAACATCATCAACTTCCCAACCGGTAATATTAGCCAGTTGTTCAGCATGTTGTTTGTCATCATCTGTTTTCTGAACAAAATCGAAATAATTCAGCAAATGATTTTGAGTATCCTGTAGTCGATACTGCAAAGCCTTCAGATCATACATCTGTCGAATTGCTTGAACCTTAATACCACCAACCTGGTTTGGATCAAGTTGAGGAAACAGATACAACGCCTCCTTTGCAGAGAGATGAAAACGCGAAATGATATATGCCAAACGCTGGCATTGAACGAGTTTACCCTGCAAACTCTCAAGATCAGGAACGATAAAATCTTCAATTTCGAGGGTGCTCTTCTCATGAAGAATTTCAATGATTTCTGACGACACACCTAACAATTCTGCAAGAGGCGGTATCAGGGTCTTTTCTTGACCCAAACGTGCCTTCACAACAATATCGGACAGGACTTTCGAGGTATGCTCTTTCCAAATGCCTCCCGTTTTTCCAAACTTTCCATATTTTTGGAGTTCGTCTTCTTTATCGGATTGCCCCAATTCTTTCGAAGGTATCAAAGGACAAGCCAATATTTCATCAATACATTGCCCAATATCATTCGATACAATTTTCTCAACCTTGCAACATTGAGAAGCGACTGCATGATATGGCGCAAAGATACGATGAGTTAGAGAAACAAATTTCTCTTCAGTTAACTTAAGGGGGTCAGGTGCGACCCTTTGAACTTCTTGAATGACGTTTCTAACATTGGGGCTTGTACTATCCGCTCCTTTCGGAAACACGGAAACAACGGCTTCCTCCAGCCCTATTTGCTTGTTCTTCAGAGTATCGTAGACAATCTCCGCTGCCTCGTTGCGATTTGGATAAAACAACCCGGCAGCTTTCTCATTGAAATAATCTTCGCTGAACAACGTTGCGTTCATGGTTTCTGAAGTTTGTTCAATAAAGTTTTTAATCGCTTCCTGACTCAAAGCTCTGTTTTGTAAGCTACTATCCCGACTTTCCCCAGTGAGCATATATTGCAATTCATAGAGCTTGATATCAGACGCCTTTAACCAACCAGACAATTCCGTCAAAACTAACAAAGCGTGCAAGACGTCTCTTGTACTTTCTCCCATAAGGCTCTTTACAGCATGATTGCCCAAAATTAGCAGTGCAGCGATTTCTATTTCATCAAATGAAAGACCGCACAATTCAGACATTTTACTGATGCGATACAGGACTGCTAAGTTGCCTTTTGTCAGTTTAAGAGAGCGGCTTGAGTCATTTTCTTCTCCCCCTTCCCCATTGCGAGGGGTAATATCCAGCAACCAGTTCGCCGCTTTCAACAGTTGCGCTTGGGACAGTTTCAAAGCGACAGCCAAGGCATTCTGAATTTTAATATCCTTGTCATCTACTTGTTCTGCATTAGCAACCTTTGGGACAGTCCATTGGGGGTGCGTATTCCAATCCGGATGCTCCGGTATATGAGGAGCATTATAAATCTGATCGAAAAAGGCGGGTTCATATTTTCTACCATTTTCTTTCAAGGTTCCAACGACAGCGCAAAGCTGATTGATGTCCCCCCCCTTGTCCACCTCAAGCATCTGCTTCATCCAAGCAATATATGGCAGAACAGTCTGATTGATTTTCGGTTCCCCCTTTCCAATCGTCCTCAATGCCCAATCCAGATCAATAACGCTAATCTTGGAGATATTCGACAAACGGATTAAGCCATTGATACGGCCTAAATTCTCTAGTGTCAGGTTCGTCAGCTGCGTTCCTGCCTCAATACCGATTGGCGAGTCACTTCCAGCATTAATGTAGAAGGACTTACACTCGCCATCATCAATTTCATTATCGTTCAGATTTTGGTAGATCAACTCCTGAATCTGCTGACGATTCAGACCTGTTTGTTTGAGAAATACTTTTACATCTGACAAGGCTGCAACGGGATCATCGACTTTATTGAGGCCATAACAGTCTTTAATGTCCTGAACCGTAGGTTCTTTTTCAGAAGTCTGAACAATCTTCCAATCCCCAGGCGTTAAATTCAGCGCCTCCTGCCAGGAACGAACGCGTTGTTCGTCGTCAAAGTCAATGGGTTTAATACGTAACTTTTCCCAAATTGCGGGGAGGGTCGTTTCAAGCGCACCAAGGTTCTGGCGCATCTGAACCAATGGCAAATGGAAGGGGAGATTGAAAGGGTAGACAACTTTTTCAGCCAACTCTTCAAAAACTTTCTCAGGATCAGCGCCGAGGTTTTGAACAAGTTTTTCATTAACGATTTGAAGAGAGGGAATAAGCTTGTTTGTATTCTCACAACTTAATAACAGCTTCCACAAATCCGGACGGCGGTTTTGCAGAGGAACAGCCCCTTCACCTTTCGCCTCAATGTACTTATCAGTCATATCCATGGCTTCGACGAAATAAGCTGCCGGAGAGAGGACAGAACGGCAATGTTCACATTGGCAATAGTCAAGGCGTCCAAACAGTTTTTGATAGCTGGGCACTCGGTTGAAGTTTTCTTGTGTCTGTACACTCTGATTATCAAAAGGCAGTGCTGTATAATGCGGGTCGTTATTCTGTAAAATTGCCGTATGGGTCAAGAGAACAACTGTTTTGGTGGCAAGGGCGTTTTTGTATATATCACCAGCTTTCTTCTCACCTGATTTTCCGCCTGCATCAAAAAGCTTACCAAAACGACCAACAAACTGCACCTCAGAGAGTTCAGCTATCTGAAAAGCGGAATTAAAACCGTTTTGAGAGAGAGTTTCAGCAGAAGTAAGATCGTTACCAGTGAGGCGAACAAGACGTTGCGCTGTTTTGAGTGCCTCTTTTTCATTAGGTGATATCTTTAATTTCTCACCTTCATTGAAAAAATCATGGTCAGCTAACTTAAAGTCAGGGTTCTTAGCCTGACATTGCTTTACCTGTTCACTCTTGAACGCTACATCAGTCATCACAAATTCCCCCCCGAATATTTCCTAACGAAATAGCCTAGGCATACTCAGTGTAAAAACACAACCTACAGAATCTTACAGAGATGGAAGCGCGCGTTTGAGGATAATTTATTATTATATAATTGATTTGGTGAAACATTAATATCTGTATAGCTTGTAACATCTCGTAGGTTGATTAGCCTATTTTCTTGCATTAGCCTTCATGAACCCAATCGTCACAACAACTCAAAAAAGATGGTTGCTTCTGGGGGGGCTGAAAAATGCGAGGGTTTGAAAAGCCGATACAAGAACAGAAAATTGACTTTCCGCAAGGTGGCGGAGCCATTAAATCTATTGGCGAAACGTTTGAACCCAACGGGTTTTCCGGTACAGGCAATTTTGCGATCCCCATTGCGGTGACACCGGCCAGAGGACTGGAGCCCCAACTTTCTCTCAGTTACAACTCCGGTGTGGGCAACGGTCCTTTTGGATTAGGATTTTCCCTGAACCTCTCCAAGTTCTCAATCCGAACAGAGAAAGGCCTGCCACGTTACGACGGCGTTTCAGATGTATTTCTTTTTGATTCAGAAGAACTGGTCTCTAAAAAATCAACAAAAAGGCGTGAGGGCGACTATACGGTTACAGAATATTTACCCCGCGTCGTTAGTGAGCTTTCCAGCATTCGGCACTATGTCTCAAACGACAACTCCTACTGGAAGGTTACCAGCGCCGACAATACCTGCATGATTTTCGGCAAGACACATGAAGCACAAATCAGTGATTGCGCCAATCCTTCCCGAATATTTGAATGGTTGATTGAAAGTGTAGAGGATTCCAACGGCAACAAAATTCTCTATTCCTATGCTCAGGAAAATGATCAGGGCATAGAAGGCAAATCATGGGAAAAAAACCGGGCTGAGACGAATAAATACATCCGATCCATCAAGTACGGCAATTTTCTGGATGACAACGACAAGGAGGAATTTGCCTTTGAAGTTCTATTCAACTATGGCCAGCACCAACTTCCAGACCAAAACCCAGAATGCAATCCGTACGATACAACAGATAACTGGCTTTACAGAGCGGATGCATTCTCTTCCTATAAAAGTACCTTTGAGGTTCGCACCCGACGGCTTTGTCGCAATATTTTAATGTTCCACCATTTCAAGAAAGAACTCGGCGATCCTTGCCTTGTGAAAGCTCTTTCATTTGAATATGAACAAACCAAACATAGCAAGTTATCCATCATCAAGTCCGTTACCGCGACAGGCTATACACGTCATGGTAAGAAACACGGGGATAGCTATACAGCTTTATCCTTGCCCAAGACGGATTTTAGCTATTCGAAATTCGCCCCTCCAAAAGAGCCTCGTTTCAACCAACTTCTTGAAGACCAAAGCGGCATTCCGGGATATCTGGATGCATCAGGTTTTCAGCCAATTGATTTAAATTGCGAAGGCATCGCAGGCCTATTGTACCAAACCGAAAATGGCCTGAAATATCTTGAGGCCGAAGGCGACGGGAAATACAGCCCTCCCACGGATGTTATACAGTTTCCCATAGATCAAAACTTTGAAGGTGCTCAGGCTTCCTTGGTAGACCTGGAAGGCCGGGGGCAGCTGGAACTGGTCGTCAATGACGGCAATCGAACGGGCTATTACGCCAAACGCCCCACAGGCAAGGTAACAGGCCAGCCACAATGGTCCAGCTTTGTCCCGTTTGAGACTTATCCGACAGATTACGCAGACCCCGCAATGGAAATGGTCGGGCTTGCCAATAACGGCATGACAGACCTTGTGATGTTTAGCGAGAGCGAAAACCTGCGATATCCGTCACGAGGTCGAAAGGGTTTTGAAAAGCGCCTTACAAGTCAGCGCAGCACGGACTTCCCATTGATCAAAAAAGGTGATCTGCAAGAATACGTTGGTTTCGCTAATATTTTAGGCGACGGTTTATCCCACCGGGTCAAAATCACCCGCAATACTGTCGAGGTCTGGCCCAATCTGGGGTATGGACAATTTGGCGAAGCTATCAGCCTTGGTGACACACCAGATTTTGGTGACGATTTCGATGCTTCCAGACTGCAACTGGCAGATACAGATGGTTCAGGTGTTGTTGACCTGATCTATATCACGCCAACCCATGTCAATTTATACGTAAATCAAAATGGCAACGGCTTTTCAGAAGCAATCTCAATCAAGCTGCCGGATCATTACTCAAATATCGACCGGATCAGTTTTGCCGATATCCTTGGCAATGGCACGAGTTGTCTGGTTTTAACCACCATTTCCCCCAAGCCCATCCACTGGTTTTATAATTTCGTCGGGATCAATACCCGGGAAGAGAGCTGTATCAAGCCCTATCTGCTCAATGAGATTGACAACAACATGGGTGGGCTGACCCAGATTGAGTATTGCAGTTCAACCAAATTTTATCTGGAAGACAAGAAAGCGCACAGACCATGGATGATGCCCCTTCCCTTCCCGGTGCAAGTTGTCGAGCGTGTTACCACCATCGACCAGATTACGGAGATGAAATTTTCCACCCGTCATGCCTATCATGAAGGCTATTACGATTATGTTGAAAGGGAGTTCCGGGGGTTTGGCTTTGTTGAAAGCTGGGATACGGAAACTTATGAAGAACTTCAGGCTCAAGACGAAGCCAGTTCCCCAAATCAGTCCCTACGCCATTACCTGCCGCCTGTTCATACAAAGACCTGGCATCATACAGGTGCAGCGCCGCATGACGTAGATTTTATGGGGCAATACAAAAGCCAGTTCTATCAAGGCGACAAGCAAGCCTATGATATGCCTGCCCCTGTTCTTGACGCAGATATTTGCACAACGAATATAGAAACCATCCGCCAAGCCCATGCCGCGTTAAAAGGATCCATCATCCGCAGCGAAGTCTATATGGATGATGCAAAACAAAACCCCGAATTGGCAAAACACCCTCTCAGGGTTGAACATTCCAACGGTAAGGTCTGCCTTGTTCAGGAAAAGCAAGAAGGCGCACCTTTCGCCATCTTCCGTCTGGAGGCCACCGAAAGCATCAGCTACCACTACGAACGCAATCCGAACGATCCGAGAGTTGAGCAACAGTTCACCCTGAGCACAGACGATTTCGGCAACGTGCTTAAATCCTGCCATGTCTCTTTGCCGCGCCGTGATGATCCTGCACAACACATCTACGCCGAACAGCAAAAAACAGTCGCTGTTCTGGAAGAGAATAAATATGTCAGCCCTGTCGCGAGCGATGCGCACAAGTCGCTTTATTACTATGTAAAATCAGAACAGCGCCAGTTTGAGATTCTAGGCCTTAAGCAGAAGAATTATTTCACATATGACGAGATCAAAAAGGCTGTAGCCTCCCTTGATCTAAACGACCCAAATGAAATCCTGACCCATGACCAGCCCTTCGTCCAAAATAAAAAGGAAGTAAAGTCCCGCTTGCTGGAATGGTATCGCAGCTATTTCTGGAATCCTGAACAAAGCAAAGCCTTGCCGCTGGGGCAACTTACCGAGAAAGGCTTGCAGCACCACCTTGAAGCAGCAGTCTTTACGCAAGACTACATCGACGACCTGCTTCTTAAGCGCCTGAGAAAAGACGACCTCAAGGACAAGGCTGGCTATATTTTTGACGCTGAAAACGGTTTCTGGTGGAACAAGGGGCTGGTACAGCATTACCGCCCGCACAATGACAAAAACGGCTTCTTCCTGCCCTTCATAACCGCCAACGTTTTCTTTGACAAAAGCTCACCTCTTTATGTGGAGTCTACCACTACATATGATGACTACGGCCTCTGCCCGATTGCAGCCGAACAATATATTGATGAAAAACATAGTCTAAAAACCAGCGTCAAATGGGATTATAGGGTGGGGCAGCCCTATGTCATGGTCGATGCCAACGCCAATGTTTCCGAAGCCCTGTTCGACGAATTGGGCCAGGCCTATGTCACCAGCCGCTGGGGTAATGAAACCGACATCAATGGCAAGGTCGCAGAGACCGGAGCCATGCGCCTGTATGATCATGGTAATAACAAAGCAGAATATCGTCCCCAACCCAAACCGACCTTTGACGATGTTCTGAAAAATCCCGGCACCTACCTTCAGGGCGCGGCGAGTTATTTCTTCTATGATTTTGCTTACGACAAGGCTACCCGCCAACCCGTCGCCACCATTCACCTGCAAGCCAAGAACCACTGGAAGCCGACAAAACCGAAACTGGATCATACAGCCGATTGCCTGACGACCCTGACCTATAGCGACGGGCACGGACAGGCCTTGGAGGTTAAACAGAAATACGGTCCGCGCGAATGTTTTATCCGTGATGAGAACGGCAAGCCCGTCCAGCGCATGGTCAAGGAAGCCTGGGCGGTCAACGGACGCACGGTCTATAACAACAAGGGCAACCCTGTTGAACGATATCAGCCCTATTTCACCAACACCCCGACTTATGAAGATCAACGCGACGTGCCTGTTCCCCCGCCAAGCCGGACCACCTACGATCCCTTAGGTCGGGCGATCCGCACAAATACGCCCAAGGGCTTTTTCTCAAAAGTCGAATTCACCCCTTGGCTTGAGCGTCATTATGACGAAAACGACACAGTGCTGGATTCAAAATACTTTATTGAGAATTATGCCAGCCTTAAAGGCGATGAGAAGGACGCAATTGATAAAGCGATTGCCAGTCACAACACGCCCTCGACGCAAATCTATGACAGCAAGGGAGCCGTTTTCCTAGGCATCGTCAATAATCTTGGTAATGTTCGTCCCAAGTTATTTAAAGGCTTAGGTGATAAAAAGGCCATTTTCACCACACTCAAGGATAAGGGCTATCTGCGCGAAAAAAAGAAATCCATCGGAGGGAAAGAACGCACCTTCAATTGGTTAACCGATAAATTCCGCCCCTATACAGAAGGCTTCAAGCTGGAAGGAATTACCGAAGACCACCATGATGAAATTGTGGAGCGCTTGCGCCAGAACTGCCTGACTTCACGACAGGATACCGACATTCAGGGGCGCAACATCCTAGCCGTAGATGCCCGGCTCTATTACAAAAACATCAAAAACGGCAATACCAACCTTTTTAACTTTAAATACCGCTACCCGATGAACTCAGGCAAGGAAAACGAAGATGGTGAAACCAGTCACAGTCCGATCCTGACAGACAGTGTCGATGAAGGTACTGTGCGCCATCTCGATAACGCTTTTGGCCAGCAACTCTGGTCATGGACGACGCGGGAATATTGCCAGTTGCTGTCTTATGATCGCCTGCAACGAAAATCAAAACTGAAAATCAAGAAGATGGAAGGGACACGCGGGCCTGTGGCGTCCTATGATGATTTTAATCTGGTTGAGGTCTTCAGTTATGGGGAGCAAAAGGGTCTGAGTGAACAAGAGCTTCAGGACCGCAACCTCAATGGCGCGCTTTATGAGCTTAAAGACCTGTCCGGCATCATCACCAATGACCTGTGCAGCCTGAACGGGGAGAACATCAAGGCGTCGCGCCAGATGGCTAGTGCCTATAAGGAACCTGCCGACTGGCGCAAGGATGTTGCTCTTGATGATGAAGTCCACACCACCATCACCACCTATAACGCGCTGGGACATCCCCTAAACCAGACAAGCCCGGATGGCTCCAAAACCAACAACCGCTATAACTTTACAGGGGCGTTAATCGGTATTGATGTGGATTTCAAGGATGAACCCTGCCAATCCATCATTAAAAACATCGACTATAACGCTCAGGGTCTGCGCTCAATGGTGCGTTATGGTAATGGGGTTGAAGTGCGCTACGTTTACGAAGACACCACGCTGCACCTCCTGTCCATGAAAAGTGACAACACTAATGCGGGCGCATCGGATACCCCAGTGCAGGATATTGTCTACACCTATGACCCGGTGGGCAACATTACCCGACTTCGTGACCATACCCATGAGACGGTCTTTTACAAAAACCAGAAAGTGGAGCCGTTAAGCGATTACCATTACGACCCGCTCAACCGTCTGATTCGTGCCACCGGGCGCAAACATCCCAAGCTGGGGGAACACAGTTATGAAAACGGCTTCAAACAGGCCGTCTTCAGCCAACTGCCCCATACAAACGACAACAAGGCGCTGGAAACCTACACAGAGGCCTATGCCTATGACGAGGCCGGAAACCTGCTGGAACAACGCCACACAGCAAGCAAGGGCTGGACACGCAAGATGGATGTTGCGGTCAATTCCAACCGTCTGGAAAAATATAACTATGACGCCCACGGCAATCTGCGTCAGATTGAACGTGGCAGCACCCTGAAACTGGATTACAACTGCTGCAACAATCTGGTCAGCGCCACGGTAATTGAACGCGACAACGCCGTAAATGATGCGGAATATTACGTTTATGACAGTGACGAGCTGCGCACCCGCAAGGTCAATGAGAAAATGATGGTCGCGGCTGTTTCCATTGAAGAAAAAATCTATCTCGGCAATTTTGAAATCAAACGCAGGAAGAAACGGGACGCTGTTGGGGAGACAGCCACAACACTGGAGCGCCACACCCTGCGCGTCATGGATGGCGATAAATGCGTTGCCATTATTCACCGCTGGGTCAAGGATGACAAGAAGGTCGAGACGTCGGACCTGACAAAACGCAAGCTGCGTTTCCAGATGGATAATCACCTCAATTCAGTATCATTGGAACTGGATGAAAAAGCGCAACTGATTTCCTACGAAGAATACCTGCCCTATGGCGGTACGGCGATCATTGCGGGCAAGAATGAGAAAGAGGTCAAGCTCAAGGATTACCGATACTCCGCCAAGGAATGCGACAATGCCACCGGGCTTTATTACTATGGGCGGAGATATTATGCACCGTGGCAAGGGCGCTGGCTAAATCCGGACCCGGCGGGGACTGTGGATGGGTTGAATGTGTTTGCCTTTGTGAAGGGGAATCCGGTGGGGTCTGTGGATTATATGGGGTTGATGGAAAATAATGCCTTTGTCTGTTTTGAATGTGGATATGCAAGTTTTGACAACCTTGGGAATACCATCAACACTCGTAACATTACTTATCTCATGGGGCTTGGTACTATCGAAGCATTTGATAACACCACTAATTCAGGACTCATAAGTACATTGGCACAATTAGTTGAAGGAATAGACAAAAAAGGAGGGGGGGATGTTCTTTTTATCGATGGCTCACATGGATCAAAAGGTGGATTAGGAGAGACATCCATTGATGCAACAAAATCCTTTCTAACCCAATCTGGGTGTAAAAAAGCTCATCCCCGAGACGTAACAAAACGTGATTTAATTAAAGAAGGTTATGATTTTGCCGAGGGTGACAAGATCTTAATTCATGATTTAACCACAGAATTTCCTAGCGTTAACATAGAACATTTAAATATAGCTGATAATTTTAAAGAGTATGCAGATGCAGAGTTTAAATCACCTAACCCTAAAACTTTAACAAAGGATCAGTTGTCGGAAATCCTTGCAACAGGGAAGTACAATGGGACTAATTATAATTACATAGTATTAGCTACATGCTTTAGCTTTGATCGTTTTAATCAAGCAGTGAAACATAGCTACACTGAAGAAATTAAAAAAGATGTAAAGATAAAACGTTCTGAAAAAAGAGAAAGAATAAACAAAATAAAACAGCATTACAGCTTGTTTATACAGAATAAACGCGCAGCTATACAATTCACAGGAGGCGCAAAAGCACACAAATTTTCAGAAGATCGTCACAATAAAGATCCTGCCAGTAAGGCCGTTTTCGCAAATAAAAAAAATGGATCCCAGTTTCATCATGGCACACAATTTAAGTTAACTCAGCTCTGATAAACAAGACCTTTCGGCTTCCGGGGACAGGCACGAGATTATATTTCAAGCCCCCTCTGCTTTATCATGGATCCCAGATCAAGGTCCGGGATGACGGTTTGGGTTGAAATCTGGGCCTACTGCCTGATGCCCAATCACACCCATGTTATCGCCGTTCCCAAATACGTTGACGGTCTCGCCAAGGTCATGGAACAGGTCCAGACAGCAACCGCCCCCTTGGCTCCGAAGAATTCGTCAAAAGATTGGAAGAACTGACCGAGCAGGCGTTACACCCCAAAAACAGGGACCGTAGTCTATAATGATCTACCTAAAACTTTAGCACAAACATTGATTTTTCCGACCACTTTCAAGATAATTTCTCCTTCCTCCAGCGCAACTTACCGAAGCGATCATCACTTGAAATTCCTGCCCTCCTTTTTATTCTTCCTGACCCTCTCTCTCACTCACCTGCCAGTGAATGCACAAAGCGTCGAACTGACGCAGAAAGAGAAAGCCTAACCGTTTCGCTTGTTGCGATGGCACGGCTAACATCAATAATTCGCTTACGAATAACAGGGTCGTGAATGGCATCAAATGTACGAACTAACTCAAGGGTTTGACGACGATGTAGGGTGAGCGTTTCTTCGCTCGCATCATCTGACGCTTCAAACCCACTCCAACCGGGATGAGCTTCTAAAATTGATGGTGACATTTCATCGAAGAAGTAAGAAACAGGCACATCCATACGATTACTTAAGTCCCAAATCTTCGATGCACTTATCCGGTTGGCCCCACGCTCATATTTTTGAATTTGTTGAAAAGTTAAGCCAATAGTTTCACCAAGTTGGCCTTGTGTCATGCCAGCCAAGGTACGGCGTAATTTGACACGCTGACCTACATGTACATCCACAGGGTGCGGGATATTACTCCCTCTTTGGCCCGGCAAAAGTGTGTTGTTTAATTTATCTAAAGGCATTAGATTTCTCCTACATTGTTAATGTTAACGGCCTGTTCGAAACTCCAAAAACCGGCAGGCCGTTTTCTTTGCTTATTAATCTTTCAACAAAGCTGCGACCGTCTTATCCAGATCACTATCAGCAGCTTTCACAAAAGCAGCATCACCACCACCACTGACAGAAACACCAATGGAACTTAACTCTTTACGTGCTAGGTCACCCATCGCGGTTTTAACGGGTTTGCGTTTGAAAGAACTTGAACAAATCCCTTCTTCTCAAAAATCAGCTGACATCTATATGGAAATGGCTGGTATTTACTTAATCTTGGAAGGTACTCAGGATAAAATCATTGAGGCTTATATCAATGCTTCCAACGCAGGAGACAGCAGAGCCACCTATAATTTAGCCGTTTTATCTGGATATGGAAAAAATGTAGGAAAACAGCTTCCTTCCTATGAAGTCCTCTTTGAGAAAGCCGCTCAACAAGGAAGCTTAAGCGCTGCTTTTACAATTAAGGCCCGTGATATATTAAAAACACCTCACATGCCGCCAAGTTATGAAGCTGCAGCTATACAGTTGGAAGGAGTAAGCAAAGATAATATAGAAGCAGCATTCGCCCTATGCTCTCACGGTAAAGAAGCCATTAGCAAAATATTTGCTGTAGGAAATATGAACTATTGCGAAGGGCCAATAAATGCGGGCTATGCGCCTGCACAATATTTTATGGGCCGTATGTATGAACAAAACCCAGCAGAATTTCACCCCGAAACATGGTCTAAAAACGGTTTAGAGCAAAACCTAGATAAGGCAAAAGAGTTTTATGAAAGGGCTGCAAGTCAATCTTACAGCCCGGCGATAAAACGCTTGGAATTGCTAAGCAAACAAGTTCCACTCACAATCATTAAAGCAAAAGACAAATATGCTTATCTTCCAGATATCAACCCAGATTGGTTTGACTAGGATATTCGAGGATAATTGAGCCTGTCAGATTAGCTGTATAAATGACCATCGCGTAAACTCCAATTTGGAGGTGTGAATCCGGCGCAAAATAACTGGGAACATGTCATCCCTTTCTTTGCCTATCCTGAAGAAATCCACAAAATAATCTATCGAGCCCTTTTACAGTCTTTTCTCTAACTCAATAACTAAGCCTTCTTCTCCCAGCCTCCGGCATCTGTTTGCTGCCAATAGGTCAGCTCATGGCCTGCATCTTTATAAGACTTCCACTGAGCACGCGCATGATGTACAGCCATCTCACTGCGCCCATCAAAAACAACAAAACAACGTTCAAAATTGCCAATATCGTTGCTGTCACTCCCATCACTGAGAAACAAAAATTGCGCCCCATTGGGGTTTTCCTGATCCGGTGTGATCAAAATCGGTTGTTTCTCTGCATGGCCGTCTTTTGCCGTTCCATGGGGCAACCAGCTATCAGCGCTGTATGTCCAGAGTTCGTTAGCCAGTGCTTCACTTCTTTCTTGGGAGCCCACTTGCACGACGGCACGCTTTCCCACCTGAAGCGTCTTTTCCAACAATTTGGGAAGAGCTTGCTCCAAGGAAAACTTGGTCAGATGGTAAAACGCAATATCCGTCACAATTCAAACCCGCCGTTATGCTTCGTAATATTTGGCGACCAGACGGTCCAGCAAACGCACACCATACCCTGTCCCGCCTTTGGGAATCGTCGGGCGATCTTTGTTCGACCAGGCCATCCCGGCAATATCAATATGCGCCCATTTTGTATCTGTGACAAAACGTTGGAGGAATTTGGCTGCACTAATACTGCCACCATAACGCCCGCCCGTGTTTTTCATATCGGCAATTTGGGATTTCAGCAACTCGTCATAGGCAGCATCCATGGGGAAAGGCCATACTTTTTCGCCCGTGTCATCACCACAAACCTTCAACTGATCGGCCAATTCCTCATCATTGGCAAAAACACCTGCGCGTTCCTGCCCCAAAGAAACCAGCATGGCCCCTGTCAAGGTTGCCAGGTTAATCATGGTTTTGGGTTCAAAATTTTGCTGCGTATAGGTCAGCGCATCAGCCAAGACCAAACGCCCTTCCGCATCCGTATTGATCACCTCAATGGTTTGACCGGACATGGAAGTCACCACATCACCAGGGCGCTGCGCCTTGCCATCAGGCATATTTTCCACAAGACCAATCACACCAACGGCATTAATTTCAGCTTTGCGCCCCGCCAGTGCTTTCATCAGGCCCGCAACCGTTCCAGCGCCGCCCATATCCCATTTCATGTCTTCCATGCCACCGGATGGCTTAATGCTGATCCCGCCACTGTCAAAAGTCACACCTTTCCCCACAAAGGCAATCTGTGTGGCTTGTGCCTTGCGCCCCCGCCCCTGAAGACCATTCCAGCGCATGGTCACAAGTTTGGATTCACGCTCACTGCCTTGACCGACACCCAGTAAAGCCCCCATCTTGAGCTTTTTCATATCCGCTTCGCCAAGGACATCAACCTCAACACCCAACTCACTCAGTTCCGTACAGATTTGTGCAAAACTTTCCGGATAGAGCACATTGGCAGGTTCTGACACCAAATTTCGGGTTAAAAAGATACCATCTGCCACGCGGGAAAGCTCATCAAAGGCTTTGCGTGCCCGTCCACCACTTGGTGTCATAATTTTAAGGGCACGAATGGATGGTTTCTGGTCGCTTTCTTCCTTTGTGCGATATTTATCAAAACGAAAAGAGCGCAACAACGCCCCAAACGCAAGATGGGCCGCCTGTTCCCAGACACGACCTTGTGCCTCTTCAATCGCATCATGAGCAATGGTCACCGTACGGGGCTGCTTGCCTGCCAACGCCATATAGATCGTCCCCCCCAGCTTTTCAGCTGCAAGAAGATCAATTTTCTTTTCCTTCCCGGCACCAATAAGCAGAACACGTTCAAGCTTTGTCCCTGCCGGTGATAAGAGGGAAACCATCTCCCCTAGTTTTCCCTTAAATTTCGCCACTTTAGCAGCACGTGACAAATTGCCATGCAACACCTTGTCAATGGCCTTAGCTGCTTCAGACAGTTCCCCACCATCAAAGCCTGTAACAACCAACACACCCGTTTCCGGCAACCCCGGTTTAGTGAACGAAATTTTCATCAAGAACCTCTTTTATTCCATATGCATTTTTTTCACAGGTTAGCGGGAAGTTTGCCTGAGGGGAACCATAAAAAACATAGGTTTATTGCATTTTTTATATTTATGATCAAAATTAGAACGCTTTGATATATCACTTAAATCGCAAAGGGACGCGCTTTCGCCCCCATTCCCCTGCCGGACCATCAAAGCGCCCGGCACAGGGCGTGCCACACTGAAGACAATTCCCGTCATCACTAAGCTGATAATCAGATAATTCATACCAATCACGTTTGATTAAAACAGCCTGACACTTGTGACAATATGTCGTGTCACCTTCTTCATGATGAACATTGCCAGTATAGGCATAACGCACGCCGTTTTTCAGGGCAATTTGACGCGCACGGATCAATGTTTCAGGTGGTGTGCGCGGCTTATCCAACATTTTCCAGTCAGGATGAAAGGCACTGAAATGCATCGGTACATCTGTCCCCAATTCTTTCACCACCCATTGGGTCATTTGATCAATTTCTTGCGGGCTGTCATTTTCACCAGGGATTAACAAGTCTGTAATTTCAAACCAGACGTTTGTTTCATGTTTTAAATAAACCAATGTCTCCAAAACATTATCCAGATGGGCGCTACACAGCTTGAAATAAAAATCCTCCTGAAAAGATTTTAAATCCACATTGGCGCCATCCATATGGGAGAAAAACTCCTTGCGGGCATCCGCATGAATATAACCTGCCGTCACAGCCACCGTCTTAATCCCAACAGCCCGGCACGCCTTGGCCACATCAATGGCATATTCCATAAAAATCACAGGATCATTATAGGTAAAGGCCACAGATTTACATTTGGTCTTCAAACAAGCCTGCGCAATCATTTCCGGGCTGGCCTGACTTTGTAACTTGTCAAACTCACGTGATTTTGAAATGTCATGATTCTGGCAGAATTTACAGGTCAGATTACACCCTGCTGTACCAAAAGACAGGATCGGCGTCCCCGGATAGAAATGGTTCAACGGTTTTTTCTCAACCGGATCAATACAAAACCCACTGGAACGCCCATAGGTGGTCAGCACCATTTGCCCATCAACATTAGCCCGCACAAAACAAAGCCCTCGTTGCCCCGGTTTGATTTTACAATCACGAGGACAAAGGTCACATTGAAGACGCCCATCTTCAAGCTCATGCCAATATCTACCATTTTTGAACATATAGACACTATACCACCGATATTCTATCTCGCACAGAGAACAGGCAAAAAGTTAACATCACTATTGAACAAAAACAAACACTTGAATTCTTTCTCTTTTCCTTTGTTCCAATGCACTCACACTTTTAATTAAATCCATTTCCTAAAACCAGCCCCCCTTCTGCTAAACTGAGATTTACAGACACACCAACACATACCAAAGGTGCATCATATCACAAAACGACAATCAGAAGATTAAACCATATTAACATCCCATTAACAGGAGCAAAAAAAACAAAAAGAAAATGTTTTTTTTGAAAGCATGAGGAGAAAGACTTATCTAAAATCACAGCTAATTCTATAAAACCAGACACAAGGTTAATGATGTCGGCAAGTGAAAAAAGTAAAATCCTCATTCTTGAAGATGAGGAAGTAGCGCGTTATCTCAATGAAAAAATCCTTACAAAAGAAGGGTATCAAACGACGGCAACCTATACCATTGAAAATGCAAAACAGCTTTTATTGTATGGTATTTTTGATTTACTTGTCCTTGACTTGAAGCTTCCCGATGGCTGTGGTCTTGATTTTATCAGCTGGGTGAAAAATCGACATCCGAACTTGCCCATTTTAGTTGTTTCCGTCTTACGTTCCCCAGATGAGCGAGCCAGGGGGCTCAATATCGGGGCCAATGATTATTTGATCAAACCCTTTCACCCTGATGAGCTTGTTCATCGAGTGAATAACCTTTTAAATCCCCCAAAGTCCCGTGAACACAGTATCGAGAAAGACCTGATGATGGGGGAAATTTGTCTGGATCGGAAAAACAGAAAACTGCTTTACGGTAACAACCAAATTCAACTGACCAGAGGGGAAAGCCATTTACTGGAAAGACTGTGGCGTTCTGTTGGAAAAGCAGTCAGCAGAGAAACACTTCAGGAAATGGTGGCACGCAATAAAGACGGGCACCCTCGCACGGTTGACGTTCTAGTTTCTCGACTGCGGACCAAACTGAAAAAACATGGTCTCAACAGCCTCCAGATCACCCCTATTCCAGAAATCGGCTATCAGCTGAACCTCCCTAAGGACGATCTTGTTCAATAAAGCTTAGAACCTGTTCATAGCGCTTTTGAATTTCAGGAAAAAGACTATCCAGCCGGTCCCAATCATGATGATTACTGCTTTCTTCCGCCTGTAAGCATAAATCGGCCAAAGACTTGCACCTGATACTTGCGGAAGCTGAATGAAGCTTATGGCTGAGTTCCCCGACTTGGCGCAAGTTTTTCTCTTGATACGCCTGCGTGAGACCATCCATAACAGCTTGTGAACTTTCTACAAATAACGCCAACACATCCTGAATATGATCATCGGTGGGGCCAAAAAATTCCTTAAGGACCGCTAAATCAATCAAGGAAGAAACCTTTTCTCCCCGATTTTTTTCATGTGGGGGCCATTGCGCCATAATCTGTTGTAATTCATCCAATTCAACAGGTTTTAACAAGACGCCTTGAATATCCAGCCCGTTAAAACGCGGGGAATGAATATCCGATGTGGCCGCTGTAATGACAAAAACGGGCAAGGAGGTCATTGCTTCTCCCTTTTGTTTTTCTAACTCACGCAATCTTGTCACCAGTTCATAGCCATCACAATCAGGCATATGCATATCTGTGAACATCATCCCATAGTGTTTACGTTCAATTGCACGCAGGGCCTCTTCACCATTGGAGACGACATCCACACTATAGCCCAACCATCTTAATTGACGGGCAAAAACCTCCTGATTCACAGGGTCATCTTCTGCAATCAGAACACGTTTCTCGTCTTGTTCTGCATTTTCAAGAGAGAATGAGAGAGAAGCCTTTTCAGAGTTTATTCCCTTAGTCTCACTCTTTTCAAACCGCCCCGTTAGCTGGCCCACAGCACAAAGAAGACCACTGCGTGTAAGCGGTGTTTCCTTAAAATAACGAACATTACTTTCTAAAGCAGGAGCTTCTTGCGGCTTATCAAGGCCAATCACAAGCGTAGGTATGCCGAGGCTACAATATTTCTGAAACTCCGCCAGGTTGCCCCCCAAGCCATCAATCAACAAAGCATCTCCTTTCAGAGCCTCTGGCTTGTCACAGAATGAAACGGTTCCCCCCCAATATTCCAGATATTCCTTTACGCCTTTTTCACGGGATGCCTCTCTGGAGATGAAGCAAAAAGACTGTCCTGAAAAATCATGACACTCCTCTTCATGAACTTCATCGCCCGTTTTGCCGTTCAGTTCCAGAGTGAAATAAAATCTGCTGCCTTCTTCCAGCTTGCTGTGTAATTCGATATTACCTCCCATCAAAGCAACAAGCTGTCGACAAATATATAACCCAAGGCCCGTGCCCCCATATTTACGCGTCGTGGAAATCTCAGCCTGTGCAAAAGGTTGAAAAAGCTTGTCTTGTGTCTCCTCAGAAATACCGATCCCATTGTCCTCAACAACAAAGCGAATATCATATTTCCCATCCGCTTTCTTTTGCTCCAGTTCAGCTTCAATGCGCAGACGCCCACCCCGTGGGGTAAATTTGATCCCATTGCTGGCAAGGTTTAATAAGATCTGGCGCAAACGCAAGGCATCACATTCCAACTGCTTGGGGATCGCTGGATCAATATAGAGCTGAAAATCAATTTCTTTATCCTCAGCCTCCATCCCTAGAGTATGCCCGACATCTTCAATCACATCACGCAAGCAGGTGTCTTCAATTTCCAGAATGATCTGATTGGCTTCGGCCTTGGATACATCCAAAATGGCATCAATAATTTTTCTCAGGTTCTTTGCAGAACGCCGGATGGTGCCAACCATCTTATCCTGATCTCTATTCAAACCTGATTTTTGAAGCAATTCTGCCATACTGACGACCCCAGTCATCGGGGTGCGTATTTCATGGCTCATGGTTGCCAGAAATTCAGATTTTGCATTATTGGCTTTTTCAGCTTCTTTTTTCTTTTCCTGTAATTTTGTCACCAGATCCACGATGGAAACACGTGCGATTTCCAATGTCTGCCCCAAGGTGGAAATCTCGTCAGAGCCTTTCCAGAAGACTGTTTCTTCCAGTTTGTTATCCCTGAAATCCGATGCCTGAGCTGTCAATCGACGCAGAGGCTGTAGCACCTTGATAAAAAGAAGAGGCAGCATAATCGCCAAAAGAAAAAGAGAGGTCAGAAGGAACACCACTTCAAGCAACCTCTGGCGCTCCAGAATTTCGGCCTGTAAGGCAGAATCATTATAGACAGCGAGTACCCTGCCAACTTCTTCCCCTTTTGCATTAAGTGCAATCGCCTTAAACTCATAGCGATTGCCAATTTCACGATCCGGCACCCGATAATGCAAAAAAGGCAAATCATTAAAAGTGTCATACACCTGAATTTCAGAAATCTGGGGATTTTTCTTGGGCAGCTCCAAAACAATTGACCCGCGACTAGGGTCAAAAATTTCAATGGGATAGCTCATCGCCAAAGCGATATTATCCGCCATAAGCTGGCCTTGCTCACGAAACTGGGCATAACGCTGTGTCTCATGTTGGCGAATAAGGAACCATTCGGCGAACCCCAAGGGAAGCGCTACAGAAACAAACAGTCCTAACAAGACCCAACTGGAAATCGAAGAAAACCGTTTTCTCATTTAAATAAAAGCCGCCCCTGAATCGAACATTCCCCCTTTTCTTCATAGTAGGGTACTTGAACTTTGCCAAGGATCACATCGGATTCCAGCTGTTCAATTTGCGACTTAAGGGCTTGAGGGATCAATCCGGCATTATGCTGATCAAAGGCCAGTTCCACCCCTTTTTCCTGGAGCCCCATGACTTTCTTTTGTTCTCCCCAGATATTGCGATGAGCCGTCATTAAGGCCCTATAGGCCGCATTATCCACCCTGACCATAACCGACGTTAACACACTGCCCGGATATAAATGGTTTTGGTTCATATCCACTCCAACCCCCAGTACCGATTGATCACGCGCCGCTTTTAGCGCCCCGACCGAACTGCCCCCGGCAGCGGCAAATACAATATCAGCTCCTTGTGCAATTTGGTCCACAGCAATGTCATAGGCTTTTTCAGGATTTGCCCAGGCATTATAATCCTGCCCTATATAAGCGTGGCTGATCTCTATTTTTTCATCATAATGTTTCGCCCCGGCAATATAGCCACAGAAGAAATTTTGATCGTCGGGATTTCCAGCCCCCCAATAAAACCAAGCTTTTTTGTTTTGCTTTTTGCCGCACTTAAATAGCCCGCCAGAAAAGAAGATTTATGATAGGCAAAGGAAAAGAAATAGGCATTTGGCAAATTAAACCGACCATTAAAAATAATGAACCGGGTTTTTGGATGATCAATCACCGCTTGCCTGATCTTTTTATGGGTTAATGTACTGCCACTTAATAAAATAGGGTTATAGCCCTGCACGGCAAAGGCATTCATCTTGCGGGTATGTTCATCATAACTATCTGCCGTTTCAATTTGGACAGAAACACCTGTGCGTTTTTCAAACTTTTGTATCCCGCGATAGATGGCCTCATTCCAGGAACCATCATTCACCACCTCAGTATCGTAAATAATGGCTGGACGAAAATTTTCCGCCTGTGCGGCCCCACCAAAAGCAATCATGACGAACAGAGTCGTACAATAAAAAACATAAAGCCACTTAGGCATAGGGTTTTCCCTTTTATAAAATTATGCACCGCCGAAGTTTAACACATCCCCTTACAAGGACAATATCAAGACATAATATTAGACCATCATTTCTATCTCTGATTCACAAAAAATAACCGTGATAATAATTCTTAATTGTGTTGACAATGATTCTCATTATCCATAAAACTGCACACATTAATAATCACTTTATTAGATAGGGTTTGAAATGAAGTTCCTTCATCTTCTTAAGACAACAGCCGCTGGGGCGGTTATGTTTGCAGCTGCTTCCACAGCACAGGCTGCGGCACCAAGCACAACAGAAATCGTTAAAAATTATTCTGACATCGCCCTGGCAATGTACACAGATGCTTATACAACAGCACAAAAACTCAAGGTTGCTGTTGATGCGCTGATCGCAAACCCGTCTGATGCTACCTTAAAAGCTGCACGTGATGCCTGGGTTGCTGCACGTGTTCCTTATCAGCAAACAGAAGGTTTCCGTTTTGGCAACACTGTTGTTGATGACTGGGAAGGTAAAGTTAACGCATGGCCGCTGGATGAAGGTCTGATTGATTATGTTGATGCCTCTTACGGGAAATCTTCTGATGAAAACCCGGCTTACACATTAAACGTGATTGCCAACAAAAAAGTTCGCATTGGCCCAGACGTCATTGATGCAACAAACATCACACCTCAACTGCTGGAAGGCAGCCTGCACGAAGCTCAAGAAGTTGAAGCCAACGTTGCAACTGGGTATCACGCCATTGAATTCCTGCTGTGGGGCCAAGATTTGAACGGAACAGAAGCAGGCGCAGGTAATCGTCCGGCATCTGATTTCGATACAAAAAACTGCACAAACGGCAACTGTGATCGTCGTGCACAATTCCTGACAGCAGCCACTGACCTGCTGATTTCAGACCTGCAATATATTGTGACAGCCTGGTCTGAAGGTGGCGAAGCACGCAAAGACATCGCCTCCAAAAGCGAAAACGATGCCCTTTCCACAATCCTGTCCGGTATCGGTTCTCTCTCTTATGGTGAACTGGGCGGTGAGCGTATGAAGCTTGGCGTACTGCTGCATGACCCGGAAGAAGAGCATGATTGTTTCTCTGACAACACGCATAACTCTCACTACTACAACCAAATCGGTATGAACGCGATTTACACAGGTAAATACCAGCGTGTTGACGGTTCCATGATTTCTGGTGCGAGTGTTGCCCAACTGGCAGAAGCCAAAGCTCCGGCTGCAAACAAGCGTCTGCAGGGTCTGCTGGATGCGACAACAGCTAAAATGCAAATCATGAAAGACACAGCTGACAGCGGCAAAATGGCATATGACCAAATGCTGGCAGAAAACAATGACGCGGGTAACAAAATCCTGCTCGACGTTGTTGATGGTCTTGTGAACCAAACACGTGGCATCGAACAGGTTGTATCCGAACTTGGCCTGAAAATCGAAGTTGAAGGTTCTGACAGTCTGGATAATCCGACGACTGTTGGTCACTAATCCAAAAACATCTCTTTTGGGGTATATAGGGGTAAACTATCATGCCTATTTCCAGAAGAAGTGTCATTGGCGGGAGCGCGGCCTTGGTCGCGCTTTCGGCATTTCCACTTCTGGCTAAACCAAGTCTCAGCACAACCCGCCCGGATGTGCCAAAAAGAAAAGAACCCGCACTGACTGATGCGGTTGTCGAAACAAACCTTGTGGCGAAAATCCGCCCGACACAATTATTTGAAGGTGGCCCAAAACTGCCGCTTTGGACCTATAGCGATGATCTGCTACCGATTATCCGTGTGCCCAAAGGCGGGCGTGTGCGCACCACATTGAAAAACGAACTCCCGGAACATACCTCCATTCACTGGCACGGCATCCGCCTGCCCAACCATATGGACGGGGTTCCTTATGTCACCCAGCAACCGATTGAGCCGGGTGAAAGCTATACTTACGATTTTACCGTACCGGATACGGGGCTTTTCCCCATGCACTCGCACTGTAACCTGTCCACCCAATTGGGCAAAGGTCTGGCCGGTGTCTTGATGGTCACGGGTGATGAAACCAAACCTTATGATGATGATGTTCTCTGTATCATCAAAGACTGGCGTCTTGGTGAAAATGGTGAATTCCTTGATTTCACCTCTGCTGCAGGGGCAAGTCGTGGCGGCACATTTGCCACAAAACGCAGCACCAACCTGAAAGAGCTTCCCATCATGGAAGTCCCCGCCGGTGGTGATGTGCGTGTCCGTATGATGAGTGTCAATAACTCACGCGTAAACCAAATCGGCATTGAAGGTGCCAATGGTGCGGCGATCATCGCCACAGATGGTCAGGCTGTCGCTCCCTTCCCGCTGAAAACGTGGCGTCTGGGGTCTGCCATGCGCATCGACGTGGTGGTGCGTACACCAGAACCGGGCAAAGAAGCCATCATTTATGATTATTTTGCCCCTGAGCCTGTGCCAATTGCCAAACTGAAATCGGTTGGCCCCATGCTGGATCGTGGTGAATTTGACCCAGCCCCGCTTTATGCCCCGGATATTGCCGAGCCTGATCTGTCAAATGCCATTCATGAACGTGTGGAATTTACCGCCACGGCCAAAGCCTCACCACCAGATATTAATCTGCCGGATGGTCAAACCCTGAAATTTGCCGATGCATTGTGCCTGTCAGATGAAACCTTTTGGGCGATCAATCAACGCACATGGCCGCAAGACGGGCACAAAACCCTGCCCGCCCCGCTGTTTAATCTGAAACGTGGGCGCACTTATGTGTTTGAACTGATCAACGCGACCCCGCATGTGCATCCCATTCATATTCACGGTCATACCTTCCTCTATTTAAAATCCAACAAGAAGTCCTTGCCCAAGCACTTTACGGACACGGTATTGATCCGTCCAAAAGAACGCGTGCACGTGGCTTTTGTTGCGGATAATCCAGGGGACTGGATGTTCCACTGTCATATTGTTGAACATGAAGAAACAGGAATGATGGGGATCATCAACGTCGCCTAATGAAAAAAGTAACTGCATTTTTTGGCTTGCTGCTGGCGACATCGCCAGCACAAGCTACAAATCTGGATTTTGCCCTGGGCAAAGCCCTGTTTGATCGCCCCTGGACATCGGCCCCTGCATCAACGCAAGCCACCGATGGTCTGGGGCCTTTGTTTAATGCCCGCTCCTGTGTCGCCTGCCACCCAAAGGCCGGACGCGGTAAAATTACCGTTGAATCTAATGGGGAAATCGGCGGTGTGGGTTATGTTCTGCGTCTGGGCAGTGCCACAGGTGAAGGCGACCCAACATATGGGCGCCAGCTTCAAACCAATGCCATTCATGGACAAAAGGCCGAAGGCCGGGTCTATCTGGAAAATGGCTATTACCGGATTGAAGATCTCGCCTATGGCGAAATGGCTGAAAAAACCAAATATGCCGGACGCCTTTCTCAACCCTTACACGGGCTTGGTCTGCTCGAAGAAATCCCGACAGAAGATATTCTTGCCTTGGCCGACCCGGATGATAAAAACGGAGATGGCATTTCCGGACGCGCCCATATGGTGAATGGACAACTGGGCCGTTTTGCCTGGAAAGCCACCGCCCCGACTTTACGCATTCAAGCTGGCAATGCGTTTTCAAATGATATTGGCATGTCTTCCCCAATCCATCGTCATCACCATGGCGATTGCACCAAAAACCAGCCTGATTGCCTGAAAGGCCCCCATGGTGACAGCGTGCAGTTTGAAAATCTGGAAATTGACACTCAGATGCTAGATCTGGTTGCCTATTACCTCAAACGCCTGCCAGCCCCTAAAAGCAAAGCAACAGAGCCCCTGCCCCTGTTCAGTCAGGTTGGCTGTGCGGACTGTCATACCCCACAGCTGAAAACAAAATCCGGGCAAAAAGTTGCCGCCTATAGTGATCTTCTTCTCCATGACATGGGCGAAGGGCTGGCCGATGGTATTAAAGAAAACAACGCCACAGGTCGTGAGTGGCGCACCCAACCTTTATGGGGCAGTGCGAACACAAAACGCTTTTTACATGATGGTCGTGCCCAAACAATCGAAGAAGCCATTAACTGGCATGGGGGCGAAGCGGCCAAAGCCAAAGCCAACTTCACCGCCCTGTCTGACACTGACAAACAACGCCTAATTAACTTTATAAACAGCCTGTAAGGAATAAAAATGAAGCGTCTCTTTCTCGCGTTCTGTCTTGTTGCCCTGACGCCGTTTACCGGCCATAGCCAAGATAAACTCCAACATGATATTTCATATAAGGTGACACATGATTTTGTTGTTCCTGCCTATGAAAATCTTGCCAAACAGGCTGAAGCACAGGCCGCAGCCTGGAAAAAATCCTGTAAAGCCGATGACCTGAAAGATGCCTATCAGAAAACGGCGGACGCCTGGGCGGCTGTGCAACATATTACCTTTGGTCCGGTTTCTCTCTTGATCCGTAAAGACCGTCTCTATCACTGGCCGGAACGTCGCAATGCGGTTGCCAAAGGCATGACCAAACTGCTGGCAAAAGAAGACGAAGCCCTGCTGGCACCCAAGAAATTTGCCCGCACCAGTGTTGCCGTTCAAGGTTTACCAGCATTGGAACGCCTGATTTATGGTGGCCTTCTGGATAGCGAATGGTCCTGTAAAGTTGGTAAAACCGTTGCCCAAAACGTCGCAACCATGACAAAAAACACAGCCCAAGACTGGAAAGCCTTGCAAGCTGTGATCCAAAAAGGCGAAGGACACCCGCTTTATTTCGAAACCATGAGCGAAGTCACCATCCGCCTGTTTACAGAATTGCTGGCCGGTTTCCAAATGATCAACGAACAGAAGATCGCCCTACCCATGAGTACCAGCATCAAAAAAGCCAATGGCCGTCGTGCAGAAGGCTGGCGCTCAAACCGTCCAAACCGTTTTGTAACCGAAAGTGCACATGCCCTGCGTAACATGGCAACGCCTTTCATGCACTTCCTGCCGAAAAAGGATCACGACGAACTGGCACAACA
Organism: Terasakiella sp. SH-1; assembly: GCF_004564135.1. Lineage (NCBI taxonomy): Bacteria > Pseudomonadati > Pseudomonadota > Alphaproteobacteria > Rhodospirillales > Terasakiellaceae > Terasakiella > Terasakiella sp. SH-1. The sequence goes on from NZ_CP038255.1 coordinate 2,149,410, forward strand.
GTTTGAGACGTTCCTGAACGCGGCCAATAAACTGCCCACACTGACAACGGCTGTCAAAGACGTTGCCGGGCGTGAACAATTAAAAGATTTCCTTGCCATCAGTAAGGAAACACGTGCGCTGATCATTAAACAATTCACCCAACATCTCGGTATTCCGGTTGGGTTCAACAACCTTGATGGAGACTAATTCCCATGAACCGTCGTACATTTTTGAAAGCATCTCTTGGGGGGATGACTACTGTTGCTTTTTGCAAAAATGTAAAGGCTTCAACATTAAACAAAGGCTGGTTCAGCGGTATCAAAAATGCTGCTGACCAGTTTGGTGTGGTCCATATTTCTGAAGACTTTAACGTCACACCACTGTTCTTTACCAAACAACGCCTGCATGGGATTTCCAAACACCCGTTACGCGCCGAAGTCGTGGCTCCGGCCCGTCGCCCCGGTGTGGAACTGTTTGTTTTTGACCTGAAGGCAAAAGAGCTTAAAACCGTTGCAGCCTCCAAAGGGCGTCATTTCTTCGGTCATGGTCATTATTCCAATGATGGCAGTCGCTATTTCATTACCGAAAGCAACATGACAGAAGAAAAAGGGGTAATCGGGATTTATGATGCGCTGAATAATTACGAGCGTATTGGTGAATTCGACAGTGGCGGCATCGGCCCACATGAAAGCCGCATGAGCCCGGATGGCACAACCATCATCGTTTCCAATGGTGGTATTCTGACTCACCCGGACACAGGCCGTGCCAAACTGAACCTCGATACCATGGCCCCGAACCTGAGCTACATTGACGTGGCTTCCGGCCAGTTAATCAAACAGATTTCCCTGCCGGAAGACCTGCATAAACTGTCCATCCGCCATATGGATGTGGATACAGATGGCACAGCTTATGTGGGGACACAAGATCAGGAAAAAGGTCGCCGTAACCTGCCATTGGTCTGGAAAACGGTTGGAGACAAACTGGTTGCCATGGAAGAACCCGCTGAAGGCTGGAAAGCATTTGAAGGCTATATCGGCAGTGTGGTTGCCAATAACGGCTCCCTTTGTGTGTCTTCCCCACGTGGGAATGCGGTTTACCAATGGACGAAAGAAGGCAACCGCCTAATTGCCGAGGGTGATATCTGCGGTGTGGCTGAAATGCCGGGCCAAGGTTTCATGATGACCACAGGCCAAGGTAAAATCCTTGACGGTCAAGGGCGTGAAGCCACCCACGGCTATCGTTTTGATAACCACTGTACGATGGCTTAAAATAACTGTCGTCCTCGCGCAAGCGGGGACCTTTTTCCAAATGGATGGAGGTCCCCGATCAAGTCGAGGACGACAGTATTTTTTTACAACTGAAACGCCCGCATGCGCACAGAAGAGGTTTTACTGTCCTGCATCCGATATTCCAGATGGGTCAGGCGCGACACAATGTCATGGCTGGCCTGAATGACTTTCTGATAAGAGACATCAGCCCCCTCATAGTCATGACGATTTAATTCAGCCACCGTTTTATGGGATAGATCGTGAAACTGGCGGTGTGTTTCTTCCAGATGAATAAATTCATCATCTTTCAAATAATTATCCCGCCCCACAGAATTAATCCAAATCCCAAGACTGCATTCATCGGCATGCTGAATATTCTTCGGCTTTATATTGCGGTGAAAAGCTTTTCCCAAGTTTTGCACCCAGATCACATGATTGAGGCGCGCGGCGTTAATATCGAATACAGAGGCCAAACGAGCCATTTTCTTTTTGCGAAACGCATACCACGGCACCTTGGCACGATCCAAATACATCGGAAAAGGTTCTGTATCCTTGTTTCCCCCTAAAAAACGACCAATCATACCCTTTGCCTGATCAATCAAATCTTCACTGTCTTTTCGGGCGACATGTAGCTCCAAGGCCGTTAACAGATAAACCACATCACGACTGCTGGCACGCAAACGGTTAATCATCGCAGCCGCCCGCTTGGACTCTCCGCCAAGTTTCAAATCAATGATCTCATCCGCGATAGTATGGAACTTGGTATGTTCTTCCTTGAGTTTCCAGACCTCAGGGTACGGACCATATTTACGCAAGCCACTGGAAAAAATCCAATGGCCCAGCTCACAATTGGCATGGATCGGCGATTTGGTCGCAATGCCCCCACCCAAGGCCAAACGTTCCAGTTCCAGCTCCCAGCCCACATGGGCGAGACGGGCAACATTGGCATCTAATGTAATATCCAGAACCATTGTTTTTCCTTCTTATATATTTTGTGATCGTTTCTCACACCATATAAGCAGGCCCTAATAGTTCGAAATGATATCCATCAATCCTTTTGTATCGCCTTAAAAATTTTATATCCGGCAAAGCCGGCAAGCACAGCCAAGACCACAGGCCCACCAAAACCAGACAATCCCAGCCCCAGTTTCAACCCGCAAGCCTTCCCGGTCAAAAAACCACCCCCGGCAGACGCCATGCCTGCATGATGGGCTGCCCCTAATCCCGTTCCTTTCAAACTGACAAGCTGCTTTATGCCGGAGGAAAGATCAGGCAGGTTTTCGGTCCTTGCTTTGTCAGATTGATTTTCTTTAGCCATAATTCGCACCCATAGTTACACATATTTTTTCTAATATAATTTTTTTGGAGAAACAAGCACCCTGAAATGGATTTCTATGTTTCCTTCCTGTGGTTTGAGGGGTAGCATAGCAGGAATAAAAATAAGGCGATGGTTCATGTTAAAATCTTTATGGCGCAGATTGGAAATTTACAAATCTCCGCTGACACAAAAAGTTACGATTGGTGTTTTTCTGGGCATTATCCTGATCGAAATCATCATCCTTGTGCCATCCTATAACAATAAAGAAAAAGAACTGGTCAACGGGTTAACCTCAAAAATCGACCTGATTGCGACCTCAATCCTGCCCATCAGTGAACTCAACCTGAACCATCGCCTCAAACTCTTGCGCGAAGTGCCTGATATTATCCATCTCTATGAAAAAGATGCTGACAAAAGTAGCGATGAGCCGATTTATTCAAGCACAGCCCAAACCCTGACCCTCACCCATATTATTCCAGATGCGCCTGATAAAAAGCTGATTATCATTGCCAATGCATCCTTTATCCCCGGTGAGATGGAAGCCTATGTAGGCCGTATCGTCGGGCTGATTTTGATCATTTCCGCCTTTGTGACCGTATGTACCATGCTGGTGCTGGAACGTTTGCTGATCAACCCGTTGATGAAGCTGAACCGCGCCATCAATTCAGACAAGGATGACGTCGATATTGATGCCCTGTCACCAGATATGCTAGATCGTCGTGATGAATTGGGGGACCTTGCGCGTTCTTATCGTTCCTTGGGCCAAAATATTTCAGCAGCTTTTTCTGAGATTGAGGTTTTGGCCCGTTTTCCTTATGAAAACCCGAACCCAATCTTACGCTGTGGTGCTGATTATGAAATCATGTATTCCAACACAGTTGCCTGGAGCGAACCCGGTCTTTTTGCCGATGACAATAAAAACACTATCTGTGAAGAATTAAGACACAGCGTTCAAAGCGTACTGGAAGACAACCATACCGCAACCCCAACCATCAATTGCGATGGCAAGATTTATGCCTGTACACTGGTTCCCATTGCCGAATATGGGTATTGCAACCTTTATGCCCGTGACATTACCTCTCAGGTGCGTGCTGAAAAGGCCCTTCAAGCCCTCAATATGCAACTTGAGGACCTGATCCAAGAACGTACCGAAGAGCTGCAAAAACAAAAAAGCCAGCTCAGTGCCACCATCAGTGCCTCGCTGGATGCCATTGTCATTATGTCAGTTGATGGCAAGATCGTTGAATTCAGCAAATCTGCCGAAAGTGTCTTTGGGTATTCCATTATGGAAGTGATCGGGAAAAAACTTTCTGACAAGCTGATCCCTGAACGCTATCGTGCCTCTCATGATCAGGGGCTGGCGAATTTTGTGAAAAGCGGTGAAAGTCAGCTGCTGGGCAAGCGAATTGAAATTGACGCTCTTCATAAAGATGGGCATGAATTCCCCATTGAATTGGCCATCCATGTCACCGGTCATGGGAATGAGCGGCTGTTCATTGCCTATCTGCGTGATATCAGCAGCCGTAAAGAGCAAGAATTGGCCCTAATTCAAGCCAAGGAAACAGCCGAAGCCGCCAACAAGGCCAAATCCGAATTCCTCGCCACCATGAGCCACGAAATCCGCACCCCCATGAATGGGGTGATCGGCATGACAGGTTTATTGATGGATACAGGGCTGAATGAAGAACAACACCACTTTGCAGAAACCATCCGTCAATCTGGCGAAGCCCTGCTGCGCATCATTAACGATATTCTGGATTACACCAAAATCGAAATTGGCAAGCTGGAACTGGAAGAATCCCAGTTTGACATGGTGCAATTGTGTGAAAGTGTCGTAGACCTGATGACCTCCAAAGCCATGGAAAAGGGATTACACTTTGGCTCTGTCGTCTCCCCGAAATTAAGCGGAACATATAAGTCTGATCCGGGACGTATCCGTCAGGTATTGTTGAACTTCATCACCAATGCCATCAAGTTTACGCCGGAAGGTTCCGTCATCTTACGGGTGGAAGAAAACGCCAAGGGCATCCGCTTTGAAGTTCAAGACGACGGCATTGGCATCAGCCCCAAAGACGGGGAAAAGCTCTTTCAGAAATTTACCCAGGTTGATGCCTCAACCACCCGCAAATATGGCGGTACGGGCCTTGGCCTTGCCATTTCCAAACTCATTGTCGAAGCCCTAGGCGGTGAAATCGGTATGAGCAGTGAGGTCGGTAAAGGCAGTACTTTCTGGTTCACCCTCCCGCTTGAATGTCTTGAAACCACACCATTGCTTGATTTGGATGGGCAAGGCACCTTGCTTGCCAAACATGTCCTGATCATAGATGACAACACAATTAACCGCGAAATCTTTGATATCAACATGCTGGCCTGGGGGATGGAAACCACTCTGTGCCGTTCTGTTGAAGAAGGGCTGGACACGCTCAAAGAGAACAGCTTTGATGCGATTATTCTGGATTTCAATATGCCGGGTCTCAATGGTCAGGACTTTCTCAAGCGCTATCAAGGCAGCACCCCTGTGATCCTGTCAACGTCCTCCAATGATGTTGACCCGGATATACGCGCCCAAATCTCAGCGGTTTTGACCAAACCAATCCGTCAACAAACACTCAAGAATATTCTTATGGAATGTCTGGGCGGGCACAGGGAGACATTGAATAACGAAGGTGAAGAGGTCAAAGCCCCTGCACAGAACAGCAAACGGGCAGAAGCGCAACTACGCATCCTTGTGGCCGAAGACAATCAAGTCAATCAGATGGTTGCTCAGGGGATTTTAAAGAAACTGGGCCATTATGTTGATGTGGTCTCAAACGGGCTGGAAGCGATTAACGCGGTTGAAAACCTGCCTTACGATTTGGTGTTGATGGATATTCAGATGCCGGAATGCGATGGCTATCAGGCAACCCGTGACATCCGTTCCAAAACAGGCACGTTTGCCAATATTCCAATTGTCGCCATGACCGCCAATGCCATGGCAGGAGACCGGGAAAAATGTCTGCTCGCCGGGATGAATGACTATCTGTCCAAACCTGTCACCGCCGATAAGCTTGGCACCTGTATTGACAGTCTGCTGGGACGCTTTCAGGAAGAAACCGAAAAAGAGAGCCTGCCAACCGCTCAAGCGACAAAAACAGACGAACCAAACTTACAGGTCTGGAACGAAGAGATCGTTGAAACCATGATTAATGACCTGGACTTAGATGGCTATCAAATGCTGTTGCGGACCTATTTAAAGAATACGGTCTCGCGTATTGAAAAGATTGCAACCTGTATTGAGGAAAACAGCACGGGCCTTCTTAAAAAAGAAGCACACAGCCTGAAAGGGGCGTCAAACTCCATGGGGGCCAAACAAATTGCAGATCTCGCTATGCGCCTTGAAAAGCAAGATGAGAGCCCTCTTCCCACCAGTGAAGAGTTATACGCTGCCTTTGAACGTTTCAAGCAAGAAGCCACCCAAAGGTTCTTATCAGAAGAAGGCTAAGAGCCTATTCAGATTAGCTTGACTCGCATGGTCTCAATGCTGTGCCTGCCATTGCTGAACCCATGTGATGAATTCATCAGAACGCATGGGCTTGCCCATAAAATAACCCTGGGCAATATCACAGCCTGCGTTTTTCAGGAAATCCCAGTGGTCTTGTGTTTCAACACCTTCGGCAACCACCTTTAACCCCATCGCCTTGGCCTAGCCGAGGATCGCATTAATGATAATGCGGGAATCTTTATCCTCATGAGCATCCATAACAAAGGATCGGTCAATTTTCAGCTCGGAAAACGGCATGCGGTGTAGTTCCACCAAAGAGGAATAGCCCGTGCCAAAATCATCAATGGAAACGCTGATCCCCTTAATCCGCAAACGGGTTAAAATATCCAGCGTCTTGCGCGCATCGGTCATCGCGCTGCTTTCTGTCACTTCCAAAATCAATTGGGTTGCAGGGACACCATATTGATCCAGCGCTCTGGACACTTTGCTGGGAAAATCCAGATCCGTCAGGGAAGAGGCTGACAAATTAACTGCAACCGCAATATCAAGGCCACTTTCTTTCCACTTGGCCGCTTCCTGAACCGCAAGTTCCAATACCTGATAGGTCATAGGCTCAATCAAGCCCGTCTGTTCAGCCAGCGTAATAAATTCATCGGGGTAGATCAAACCACGGTTTGGTTCCTGCCAACGCACCAGCGCTTCGGCAGAGGTCACAGCCTGTGTATTCATGTCGACCTTAGGCTGAAAACTCAAAAACAAACGCCCTGCCTGTATCGCATGGTTCAAATCATTTTCGCGCACAGACTTAGTCACTTCAGGGGCGCGTTGTAGAACTTCACGCAACCCCGCACCAGTCACAGGCTTACGCAGGTTTCCAATAACTTCCAGGCCGAAGTCTGAGCCCAAATTCATCGCACTTTTCAACAGACGTTCATCAAAGCTACTGATCAGGGCAATTGAAGCTTTGCAATTGATGGACCCTAAATAGCGCAGCACCTCAATCCCGTCACAATCAGCCAGAGAAAGGTCCTGAATGATCACATCCGGTTTAATTTGATCAACCTTGGTCTTGAACTCTTCGAATTCAGCGGCAGTTTCAACATCAAACCCTTCCTTGGTCGCCAACAAGGAAATCAGCTGACGGATTTCTTCATCATCGTCAAAAATAATTAGGGAACGATTTGAAGACATGCACTTACCTTATTTCTTTAATTTTTATTTTCCGCAAAGCGATACTATAACCAATCTTTCGTATGACCGCCACAATCGATGCATAATAGATTAAATTTATGCAATATATAAACAAATTTTGAACAAAAAACACAATTTTGAGGTCAATGCTCTGCGTTTATTTTTCATCTGACAGTTTCATACAAATTTGACGTTCGTAATTTGACTTCCCTGCCCCTTTGGGTCATCTTTGTACATGCAACACGAATGAGCCGGAAAAAATGAATAAAACAGTCCTTATTGTTGAAGACAATGAAATGAACATGAAATTGTTCAATGACTTGTTGCAGGCCCATAGCTACAACACCGTACAAACCAACAGCGGCCATAATGTCAAAGAGCTGATTGCAAAACATCAGCCCGACCTGATCATTCTGGATATTCAATTGCCTGAAATTTCCGGCTTTGACATTGCCGCCATGCTTAAAAATGACGTTGCTTCCAAACAAATCCCCCTTATTGCCGTCACCGCTTTTGCCATGAAGGGGGATCAGGAGAAAATCCTGCAAGCCGGATGTGACGGCTATCTCTCCAAGCCCATCTCCGTGCCTTTGTTTCTGGAAACAGTTTCCAAATTTCTGGCATAACGGATAAACAAAAAAAGAGCCCCGAAATCTCAAGGGCTCTTTTTTTATAAGGTATACTTTAAAAAGCGTCAGATTATTTAATCTTAGCTTCTTTGAAAAGCACGTGCTTGCGTACCACCGGGTCGTATTTGCGGAATTCCAGCTTCTCGGTGATGTTACGCGGGTTTTTCTTCGTGACGTAGAAATAACCTGTGTCAGCGGTGCTTACCAGTCTAACCTGAATGGTGGTTGGCTTAGCCATCTTACTTAATCCTGTAGCAAAAAATTGCGTCTATGAGGGCCGGACAATACAAGCATTTTTGCCCATGTCAAGCAGGTTTCTAAATTTTTGTGACAATCGGCACAAACCCGCCCTATTGCGCCACTGTTGCAATGGTCGTAAAGCCCCTGAAACGTTGATATAAGCTGGAATCAAGAATGAGATTACGCGCAACATCCATATCGATTCTGTTTTTTTGATGATCTGGTGCACAAGATTGACGCAAGTTTTTACGCCCGGTGCGATCTTCAATTCCCACCGTTTGCCAATCTTTTCTCAAGCGTTGACCACTCACTTCCCATAAGGCTGGTCCCCGTTCACTATTGCTTTTGACCCCACTTGTACAAACCGACGGCCGCACACCCAATCCATGAAAGGCATAACCACTGGGCGCAATCAGGCGTGACCATGTCACCGTGACTTCCCCATCATTAGGCAAGCGCTGTACCGATTGCACAGTCCCCTTGCCATAAGAAGAACTGCCAACAACCACACCACGGGCACGGTCTTGCAAAGCTGCGGCCACAATTTCAGAGGCAGACGCACTTTTTCCATTCAGCAGCACCACAATAGGGCGTCCCTGCGCCACATCAATCAGGTCAGCCTCATAGGTTTCAAAACTATCGGGATGACGCCCCTGTGTGGAAATAATCCGCCCCCCAGCTACAAACAGGTCTGCAACCTGTACTGCCCGTTTCAGCAGTCCACCGGGGTTATTGCGCAAATCCAGTATAATCCCTTTAAAACGATGCCCATGCATCAAGGCATAATCCTGTACGTCCTGTGAAACCGTCCCCACGGTACGTTCATTAAAACCAGATAAACGGATGGAAAGAATCCCATCGTCATAGGTACTAAACACGGTTTGCGGGATCACCAGCTCACGCCAGATAAACACGGTTTGGCTGACACCTGTATCAGGGCGTTCAATCAAAAGAGACAGTTCTGTCTGAATTTTCCCACGCAGCAAGGCGTTGACTTCAAATAAAGACTTACCAATGACAGGTTCATCATTAACGCGTACCACCATGTCGCCTTGGCGAACCCCGGCTTTATAGGCAGGTCCTTGAACCTGAGCATGACTAATCAGGAAACGTTCATCAATTTTTTTAAGCGCCATCCCCACACCGCCAAACCCTTCACGGCGATCACGGTGACGTTCAGCCTCTTTCTTTCCGGCATAACGTGAGAAGATATCCAGATTGGACAGGGCTGCATCAAAAACCGCCTCATAGATGCGTTCAGCGTTCGTTGCAGCCAGATCATGGGAATGGGGCCAAAGCGCTTCCAGCACCTCGTAAACGGCGTCAGACCAGCTTTCACTATCATGGGCAAGAGGTTCCACCACTGCCTTGAGAAAGCGCTCTCCGTAATGAACCTCAATCACCCCGTTGTTTTCTTCAATGATAATTTCAGGGTCAATGGTCGCCAGCCCTCGCATGCCTTCCAGCCCTAAGGAGCGAACATCCACCGGGGTCAAGGCGCGTTCTGACACATTATAAAAACCCGAGGCTAAAACCGATGATACCTCATCTGCGGGCAGAACCTGATTAATCTGGTTGGCAAAATCCCCTAACCATGCCTGTTCAGCCGTGAGCTGAGGGGTCACGCAGCCGCTTAGGCTTAAAAGCCCGCTCATAAGCATTGATAAAGAAAGGGATGCCTGTTTCATGGGGCCATCATGCCAAATTCCCCACAAAACTGCGAGTCAATTCAACATGCAATCTATTCACCTTGTACGTCTTCTGCTTTTCGGTGCTTTTTTAAAGCCTTTGCGATGGCCTTTCTTGGGGCGACGTCCACCACCCCCCAGTTTTGCTGCCTTGGCAACATCCTTATCGCTCAGCACGATATTAAACACCATGCCACCTGTAACCACATCGGCTTCCATCAGCTTGACCTCTACGGTCTGCCCCAAACGGAAGGTGAAGCCACTGCGCTTACCCACTAATGTATGAAGCTGCTCATCATGATCGTAATAATCATGAGGCAAACTGCGGATCGGCACCAAGCCATCGGCACCTGTTTCATCCAGTGTGACAAACAGGCCAAAACGAGTCACCCCATTAATGCGCGCCCCAAAGCTCGCCCCGACACGATCAGCCATAAACAAGGTGGTGTAGCGATCCATGGCATCGCGTTCTGCCGCAGCCGCGCGACGTTCTGTTTTAGAGAGATGATCACCCATATCGGCAAAATCTTTGCCATCGCTTTCCAGCCCACCTTCCCCAAGGCCATAACCTCGAATCAGGGCGCGATGAACCAACAGGTCAGAATAGCGTCGAATGGGAGATGTGAAATGCGCATAACGGCTTAGCGCCAAGCCAAAGTGACCGATATTTTCCGGGTTATATTCCGCTTGGGATTGAGAACGCAGCACCACCTGATTGACCATATGGTTTTGATCGGTTTCACGCACATCATTCAAGATACGGTTAAAGATTTTCGGGCTCGGCTGCTGACCTTTTGCCAGCTTGATATCAAGAGAGCCAAGGAACTGACGCAAGGCTTCCATCTTTTCCAGACCCGGCGCATCGTGGATACGATACATGCAGGGCTGACGCTTCTGTTCCAAGGCTTCGGCTGCGGCCACATTGGCCGTGATCATGAATTCCTCAATCAGCTTGTGACTATCAAGGCGCTGACGTTTATCAATGGAAGCGACCTGACCTTCTTCGTTAAAAGCGATCTTTCGTTCCGGCACATCCAGTTCCAACACATTGCGTGCCTCGCGATAGCACAGGAAACTGTCATAGGCACCATAAAGCGGATTAATCACCGTTTCGATCAGCTGTTCTGTCACCTCGTCTGTCTGACCATCACGCGCAGCTTGGGCTTGTTCATAGGTCAGACGCGCATGGCTGCGCATCAGGCCACGGATAAATTTATGGCGCAGCAATTTGCCATCTTTATCAATCCACATATGAACGGCCAGACAACCACGGTCTTCATGAGGCACCAACGAGCACCAGCCATTTGACAGAGCTTCGGGCAGCATGGGCACCACACGATCCGGGAAATAGACTGAATTCCCCCTCTCGTAAGCTGAACGATCCAGATCATCACCACCGCGCACATAATGGGAGACATCGGCAATGGCGACAATAATATGCCAGCCGCCTTTGTTATTTTCATCCATATCGGCTTCGGCAAAGACCGCATCGTCAAAATCACGCGCATCCGGCCCATCAATAGTCACCAATGGGATTTCACGTAAATCCACCCGTTTGCCCAGCGGTACCGCCTTGGCATTTTCCGCTTGCTCAACCGCTTCGCTCGGGAATTCAGACGGGATGTCATGGGCATGAATGCATACCAGCGAAACCGCCTTGGGCTGATTGGTATCGCCCAGACGTTCCACCACACGGGCAGGCTTTAGGCCAAAGACCCGCCCCGGTAGCGGTTCACATAGCACCAGCTCGCCATTTTCGGCCTCCAAGGCATTTTCATGGGCAATGATGAATTCAGATTTTGCCCGGCGATCTGTCGGGATCAAGCGGCCCTGATCACCACCACTTTGATAAATCCCCAAGATGCGCGAGGGGGCTTCTGAAATCTGACGAATGACCTGAGCTTCATATTCCTTGGCCGAGATTTTGTGCATGCGACATAACACACGATCGCGCAGGCCATAGGCTGTGCGCCCGCCAGACTGGGCGACATAGACCTTGGGCGGTTCATCATCGCCTTGCCAGCTCAATGGTTTGGCCAGCAATTCACCATCCGTATCAATACCCGTAATTTCCAACACGGTCACATCGGGCATAGAACCCGGTGTGGCAAAACGGCGTTTACCGCCACGACCAATTTTGCCGTCTTTTTCCAGCTCTCTCAAAATCTTCTTAAGCTGAATTTTCGCAGGCCCTAGCAAGGCAAAAGCACGCGCAATTTCACGTTTGCCGACCTTGCCCGGTGACTCATTGATAAATTCCACGATCTGGGCTTTGGTCGGAAAAGGGACTGGTTTTCTGGTGTTGTCTGTCACGTCAGGTGCCTATAATGGAAAGCGTCATCGCTGGATTAATCCACGACTGTCCAATTCAAATAAATGTGTCATTCCCGACTTGATCGGGAATCCAGTAAAATCTTAAGACCACGCAATTCTGGATCCCCAGTCAAGCTGGGGATGACGAATATGTTTTGATCATAACAGATCCACGCGGGGGCGAGGATGACGTTTTTATGATCTGCAAATTACTCGCTTGCTGCCTTCTTTTTAGCAGGGGCTTTTTTCTTTGCTGTTGTTGTCTTCTTGGCCGCGGGCTTTTTTGCGGCCGTTTTTTTGGCCGCAGGTTTCTTTTTGGCAGGGGCTTTCTTCTTCTTTGCACCCGCGCCTTTCTTGTTCAGGGCTTCAATCGCCCATTCCAAGGTCACTTCTTCACGGTCCATGTCTTTTGGCAGGCGTACATTGATGCGGCCCACTTTCACAAACGGACCCCAACGGCCATTTTGCAGGATGATGTCTTTTTTCTCATCCGGATGTTGGCCCAAAACCACCATTTGCGTCTTTTCCATTTTTTCATGGATCAGGGCAATGGCGCGGTTTTCACCGATGGTATAAGGGCTATCTTCCTTGATAGACACAAAGGTCTTACCCACAGAAACATAAGGGCCGAAACGACCAATGCCCGCCTTAATCACTTCGCCTGTTTCCGGGAAAATCCCCACATTACGTGGCAAGGACAACAGCTTGAGTGCTGCCTGAAGGTCCACTTCCGCCGGGTTCATATCTGCGGTCAGCGATGCCCGCTTGGGCTTTTTCTTTTTGTCTTCCGGATCAATATCCCCGATCTGAACATAAAGCCCATAAGGCCCGCGACGCATGGTCACCATTTGATCAGTTTCAGGGTCAACACCCAACTCTTTGGGCCCGGAATCCAGATCAGGCAGTGCCTGATCGCCTTCATCCTTGACCAGCGGACGGGTGTAGTTACACTCAGGATAGTTAGAGCACCCAATAAAGGCGCCAAATTTTCCCAATTTCAAGCTCAAGCTGCCATCGGCGCAAGTCGGGCAAGAGCGTGGGTCTTTACCATCTTCGCGTTCGGTAAAGAAATGTTCTGCCAGTTCCTTGTTCAAGGTATCCAGTACATCGCGTACACGCAATTCCTTGGTATCATCCACCGCACCACTAAAGGCCACCCAGAATTCACGCAAGACTTTCTGCCAGTCTTCCTGACCATTGGAAATTTCATCCAGCTGATCTTCAAGGTTGGCGGTGAAATCATATTGGACATAACGTTCAAAGAAGTTCGCCAAGAAGGCTGTCACCAAACGGCCACGATCTTCCGGGATAAAGCGTTTTTTATCCAAACGCACATAATCGCGATCCTGAAGCACGGAAATGATGCTGGCATAAGTGGATGGACGACCGATGCCGAGCTCTTCCATCTTTTTCACCAGCGAGGCTTCCGAATAGCGCGGGGGCGGCTGGGTGAAATGCTGTTCTGCCTTGACCGGACCAAGGTTTAGCTTGTCACCAGTTTGAACATCCGGCAGCATCTTGCCACCTTTTTCATCATCATCAGCCGCATCATCACGACCTTCCTGATAAAGCGTCAGGAAACCATCAAAGACGATGACAGAACCGCTGGCACGCAACCAAGTCTGCTTATCTTCATTTTGGATGACCACGCCCACTTGATCCAGCACAGCGCTTTCCATCTGACAGGCAACGGTGCGTTTCCAGATCAGGGTATAAAGTTTCAGCTGGTCCGCATCGAGATATTGCGCCATGGCTTCCGGGCGACGGCTGACACCTGTCGGGCGGATCGCTTCGTGGGCTTCCTGTGCGTTCTTCTGTTTGGTCTTATAAGTGCGCGGTGCTTTCGGCAGATAGTTTTCACCATATTGATCTTTAATCAGATCACGCGCAGCAAAAATAGCTTCGTTTGACAGGCTCACCGCATCGGTACGCATATAGGTGATCAAACCAACGGTTTCCCCGCCGATATTGATCCCTTCATAAAGCTTCTGCGCCACCTGCATGGTGCGTTTGGCCCCAAAACCCAATTTGCGCGAGGCTTCTTGCTGCAAGGTTGATGTTGTAAATGGCGGGGCGGGATTGCGACGTGTTTTCTTACGTTCCACATCACCGACCGTATAGGTCCCGGCTTCCACAGTTGCAACCGCACCATTGGCCGCATTTTCATTGCCAATGGACAGTTTCGCCAGCTTTTCACCGTTTAAATGAGTGAGGTTTGCCGCCAGTGTCTTTTTCTTCGGTGTGGTGAATTTGGCATCCACCGTCCAATATTCATCAGACTTAAAGGCTTCAATCTCGGCCTCACGCTCACAAATCAGGCGCAGGGCAACAGACTGTACACGCCCGGCAGAACGCGAACCCGGCAATTTGCGCCACAACACAGGCGACAGGTTAAAGCCCACAAGATAATCCAGCGCACGGCGCGCAAGATAAGCTTCGACCAGTTCCTGATTGATCTCTCGCGGGGATGCAACCGCATCCAGAACAGCCTGTTTGGTAATTTCGTGGAAGACGATACGTTTAACATCGACCCCTTTAAGCAGACGTTTTTTCTCCAGCACTTCCTGAACATGCCATGAAATGGCCTCCCCTTCGCGATCGGGGTCAGTTGCGAGAAACAGTTTGTCTGCGCCCTTCATGGCGTCTGTAATTTCTTTGAACTGCTTTTTAGAACGCGCATCCATTTCCCAATCCATGGAGAATCCATCATCGGGGCGCACCGACCCATCTTTGGCCGGCAAGTCACGAATGTGACCATAAGAGGCAAAAACCTTATAATCCTTGCCCAGATATTTATTGATCGTTTTGGCCTTGGCTGGCGATTCTACGACAACAACGTTCATCTGTTACGTCTTCTAAAAGCTATTTCACTACAAATCTCAGTGCAGCTATACCATTCAAATGATTAAAGAAACCTTATTTCCGGGATGACGTTCCAGCTGCCCGGCAAGTTCCAGTTCCAAAAGAACGGTTTGCACAATTGAAGCAGAGATTTGGCATTGACGGATGATTTCGTCAACACAAACTGGCGTTACAGACAAACTTTCTGTGATCATTGTTCGTCCTTCAACCAGTTCGTCTTCTGCAGGCAAACCAGTCTTACCCCCCTGAAAATAGACATTTTTATCTTCTTTTAAGGGAATATTTTGAAGGTCATTAAGTACATTAAAAATATTTTCAGCCCCTTCCAGCAAATGTGCCCCATCGCGAATCAAAGCATTTGTCCCTTTGGAACGCGGGTCTAGCGGTGATCCAGGCACCGCAAAAACCTCGCGCCCCTGCTCCAGGGCCATACGCGCACTAATCAAAGAACCAGAACGTGGCGAGGCTTCCACCACCACAATCGCGCGACACATACCGGAAATAATCCGGTTGCGCCGTGGGAAATGGCGTGCCTGTGGCCGTGTGCCCATTTTCGATTCTGCAATGACACACCCACGTTCCACCATTTCATTATATAAAGTCGTGTTTTCTTTCGGGTAAATCACATCAACCCCACCGCCTTGCACCCCGACAGTGCCTGTTTCAAGGCTTGCCGCGTGGGCCGCACCATCCACGCCACGGGCCAGACCTGAGACAACCAGTAATCCGCCTTGGCCCAGCTCCCGTGCGATCTGGGCTGCAAACTTACAGCCATTGATCGAAGCATTACGCGCCCCGACAATGGCGACTGCCCGTTTTGTTAAAAGATGTTCATGACCGCGCACAGTCAAAATGGGAGGGGCATCTTCAACATGGGCCAACAAGGGGGGATAAGTTGCCTCATCACGCAACACCATTTTGGCCCCGATTTCATCAAGCTGTTCCAGCTCGTCCAACGCTTCGCGTCTGGAACAGATTTTAATCGCTTTTTTCCGTCCGCCCTTTTTCGCCAAATGAGGCACAGCATCCAGCGCCTCTTTCGCTGTTCCAAACTGTTCAAGTAAACGATAAAACGTCACAGGGCCGACATTTTCACTGCGAATCAAACGCAGCCATGCCAGCCGTTCATCAGATGTTAAAGAAGAAGAACCCATCACATACCTTCCTGATTTATGTTTCAAGAAAGCTATGGATGGGTTTGAAGGATTTTATTTCTTTTGGCCGATTTTTGGTTCTTCACCCGCCAAAATACGTTTAATATTTTCCTGATGGCGAATAAAACCCAACACTGCCAGCATAAAGGCAACCACAGCCAAACTCTCATTGCCAAGGAAGAACATATAAACCGGAGAGATCGCAAAAGCGACCAAAGCGGACAGGGATGACATTTTAAAGGTAAAGGCAATCAACAGCCATGTGGCACAGGCTGCCAAGCCCGCAGGCCAGCACAATGCAATCAACACACCCAACGTGGTTGCAACCCCTTTGCCGCCCTGAAACTTCAGCCACATGGGGAAGTTATGGCCGATCACCGCCATCATACCTGCAATCATGGCTTCTTCCGGTCCATAGTAGGCCCCGGCAATCAAAGCAGCGACTGCCCCTTTGCCACCATCTAAAATAAGCGTAGCAACAGCCAGCCCTTTACGACCGGTGCGCAGCACATTAGTTGCGCCAATATTGCCTGAACCGATGGAACGCAAATCGCCTGCCTGAAAGAATTTTGTCAGCAGCAAACCAAACGGAATTGCGCCCAGCAAATAGCCCAAAATAGCGGCCATTTGCCATGCATGCGTCACAACGACGGGTGTCATCCCCATAAGGTCAGCTCCTATTTCATTTCAAAGACGGTACGTCCGTCAATTACGGTGCGCAAACAACGCCCTTGCGCCAAACGGCCATCAAAGGGAGAGTTTTTGGATTTGGATGCCAGTTGGTCCGCATCAATTTTCCAGCCCAATTCCGGGTCAAATACACACAAATCTGCAGCCGCGCCTTTTTCCAAACGCCCTGCCGGCAAGCCGATAATATCAGCCGGGCTGCATGTCACCGTGCGCAAGCACTCTAATAGCGACATATGTTTGTTATGATAAAGTTCCAGCGTAATCGCCAAAAGCGTTTCCAACCCAACACCACCAAAAGCGGCCTGAGCAAACGGCAAGCGTTTTGAATCTTCATCTTCCGGGGCGTGGTCTGAGGCAATGGCATCAATTGTGCCATCTTTCAAACCTTCAATAATGGCTTGGCGATCTTCTTCACTGCGCAGTGGTGGAGACAGCTTGGCAAAGGTGCGATAATCCCCCACCGCCAACTCGTTTAATGAGAAATACGGCGGTGCTGTATCACACGTCACACGCACGCCACGCTCTTTGGCCCGGCGAATGATATCAATACTTTCTGCCGTGGAAATATGACCAAAATGCAAGCGCCCCCCTGTATCTTCGGCCAATCGGACATCACGGGCCACCATGATGGTTTCCGCCACGGTGGGAATACCAGCCAAGCCCATACGAATGGCAAGATCGCCTGCATTCATACAGCCACCTTCGGCCAAAGACGGTTCTTCGGCATGTTGCACCAACAACAGATCATAATTGCGTGCATAAGTCAGCGCCTTGCGCATCACCTTGGCAGAAGCCACCGCACGGGTCCCATCGGTAAAGGCCACCGCACCGGATTCCGCCAACATGCCCATTTCAGCCATGTCTTTCCCGTTCAGCCCCTTGGTAATGGCGCCATATGGGTAGACTTTGCTCAGGCCCAACAAACGGGCACGACGCGCAACAAATTCCACCACGCTCATATCATCAGTGACCGGATTGGTATTGGGCAGGCTGACCATGGAGGTCACACCGCCCTGGGTCGCCGCTTCACCGGCAGATTGCAATGTGCCTTTATGTTCTTCACCCGGTTCGCGGATTTGAACACGCATATCCACAAGGCCCGGCACCAGACAGGCCCCTTTACAATCCACCACGGTCGCTTCGCCGTAATGACCATTGGCTTTGGCATAGCCGGGGCCAAAATCGGCAATTTGTTCGCCTTCGGTTAAAACACCGCCCTGAATATCCAGATTACTGGCCGGATCAATCACACGGGCATTCACATAGGCAACACGGCCCAACGGCTTATCAAGTTTCACACTCATAGACCGTTCTCCTTGCGCCAAATATCCAGATTTTCTGTTACCACATCCAAGCACGCCATACGGGCGGCCACACCCATTTCCACCTGTTCCTGAATGGCGGAACGTTCAAAATCATCAGCCACATCAGAATCAATTTCCACCCCACGGTTCATGGGACCGGGGTGCATGATCAGGGCATCATCTTTGGCCACGGACAGTTTGTCATAATCCAGACCATAGAAATGGAAATATTCGCGCTGTGACGGCAAATAGGCCCCTTCCATACGTTCTTGTTGCAGGCGCAACATCATGACCACATCCACATCCTTGAGCCCTTCACGCATATCATGAAAGACTTCTGCGCCCAGTACACTCATGGATTTGGGCAACAAGGTGCTTGGGGCAACAAGACGGACTTGCGCACCCATGGCATTGAGCAAATGAATGTTGGAACGAGCCACACGTGAATGCAGGATGTCCCCACAGATCGCCACACTCAAATTCGTAATATTACCTTTGCGACGGCGAATGGTCAGCGCATCAAGCAAGGCTTGTGTGGGATGTTCGTGCGTGCCGTCCCCGGCATTCAGCACCGCGCAATTCATTTTTTGCGACAAGAGTTTTACCGCACCGGAATCCCCATGACGCACAACCAGCACATCAGGATGCATGGCATTCAGCGTGACCGCCGTATCAATCAGGGTTTCCCCCTTCTTAATTGAAGAGGTCGCCACGGACATATTAATCACATCGGCACCCAGACGTTTGGCTGCGCGTTCAAACGATGTACGGGTTCGTGTTGAATTTTCAAAAAAGAGATTGATGACTGTACGGCCTGCCAGTTTTTGCTCCACTTGGGTGCGCTGACGATTTGCCGCGGCGTAGGCTTCTGCCCGGTCCAGAATGTCGGTAATTTCGAAAGGGTATAACCCTTCGATGCCGAGAAGGTGCCGATGCGTAAAGCGTAATTCTCTGTCCTTGGTGCTCATAAGCGCGGACTATATGCATAGGTGAATGCCCCATGCAAGGGTGACTTCAAACACCAGCTTTTCTGCGCCTCTCAAAGGGCCTCTAAAAACAGAAGAAGCAGAGGCAGGCTTACCATCGCACATAGAGTCGTCAAAGTGATGATCGCTGACATGACTTCGCCATTGCCCCCCATCTTGCGTGCAAGCACATAAGAAGATGACGCTACAGGCAATCCGCAGAAGAAAATACATAAATCCCGCGTCAACCCTTCGACCCCAATCGCCACGCAACAGCCCCAACACACCAGTGGTAGAACCAACAGCTTGATCACATTGGCGGCAATGACCGTACGCCCAGCCTCACGAATGGTTTGGAAATGCAGCCCCGCACCGACACACAGCAAGCCCACAGGCAAGGCCGCACGGGCCAGAATTTCGACCAACGGACCAAAAACAGGAGGCAACGTAACATCCATGCCGTTCATGGATAAGCCGAGGATACAGGCCAAAATCAACGGATTGCGCAAAACCGACCTGACGAGAGAGCCAACTTGGGGCGGGCCGTCTGTGCGATGATCCCCATAGGTTTCCATCACAATGATACAAAGAACATTAACCAGCGGCACCGCAAAGGCCACAGCGATGGCAATCAAGGTCAGACCCGGCTGCCCCCACAAGGCGGAAGCTGCGGCAATCCCCACATAAGTGTTAAAACGAATAGAACCTTGAAAAAGGGACGTAAAAGTCGGCCCATCAATGTTGAGTAAAGGGCGGGCTTTCACAGTAATCGCCCCGACCAACACCATGGAAGACACAATAGCAAAGGCCATCGGGCCGATATCCAGTTCTCCCATATCCGCCGTTGATGTTGTGCGCAACAACAAGGCAGGAAAGAAAACATAATAAGTGAGCATTTCCGCTGGGTCCCAGAACCCTTCGGCAATATGATCTTTTTTACGCAGCCAATAGCCGATCAGGATCAGCAAAAAGATCGGCCCCAATGCGTAAAAAATTTCAATCATGCCCTCACCTTATCTTTTGCGTGCAATCGTCAGCCCATCCCCGACAGCCAACATGGTCATGTCCACACGATCATCATCAACAATATGTTTGTTAATCGCACGAATGGCTTCAGTTTGATGGGTTGTGTCAGCCTCGTCAATAACCCGACCATACCACAGCACATTATCCACCACGACAATCCCACCGGGGCGTACCAGCTCCAGTGATTTTTCATAATAATTCATATAGCTGGCCTTATCGGCATCAATAAAGGCCATATCGAAACTGCCCGGCCCGTTTTCTTCCAGCACTTTTTCGATCCCTTCATTGGCATCACACAAACGCAGGTCAATCTTGTGATCCACCCCGGCTTCTTCCCAATAGGGGCGTCCCACGGGAGGGAAACGTTCATCACGTTCCAAAGCCACAATATACCCATCATCTGGCAAAGCTTGGGCCAAGGCCAATGTGGAATAACCTGCATAGACGCCAATTTCGATAATACGCTTTGTCCCTGTCAGACGCACCAGCATGTCCAATAGTCCGGCTTCTTCCGGACGGATCGCCAGCTGGGCATTCACCAGCGTTTTTTTGGAATGTTCACGCAGATGGCGAAGCGGTTCGCTTTCACGCGTGCCCACCTCTCGAATATATGTATCCAGCCCCTCTGTTAAGCGCAGGGATTGATCAGCCATATTGATGCCCCAATGCGTCCAAAAGCCCTTGTAAAATATAAGCTGCCGCTGCACGATCGACAACTTCAGCGCGGCGTTTGCGCGTCAAATCAGCCTCCCCAATCAACACACGTTCCACCGCCACAGTCGAAAGGCGCTCATCCCACAGGAAAATCGGCAAATCAATTTCACGCGACAAGTTGGAGGCAAATGCTTTGGTCGCCTGGGCACGTTTGCCCTGTGTGCCATCCATTTCACGGGGCAGTCCCAAAACAATGGCATTGACTTCTTCTTTATCAATCAACTGCTTAAGCTTCACCACATCCTTGGAAAACTTACCTTTGGTCAAGGTTTCCAGCGGGCTTGCAATGGTGCGCATCACATCAGAAAGGGCCAGTCCAATCGTCTTGGTGCCCAAATCAATGCCCATCAGGCGATCATATTGCTTCAGGGTTTTGGCAAAATCTTCCAGTTCATGAATGACCATATTATATGCTCCATTTTTCCTCAGGCTGGCTTATGACGTAAATGTTATCCAAAGTCGAGAACTGATCGCATTGTATCTCTATCCACATTACGTTATGATGCGCCTCAATTAACGATAACTCTTGGAGGTTTCGTGGTGAAGCGCCTATCGTTCATCACCGCCGCATTCAGCGCTGTTTTTCTATCCCTGTCGTCCATAAACGTACAGGCAGCATCCCTGTTTCAAGGCATCTCACTGGAAGGCCATACAGGCCCCTTTCTGGTGACAAAAAAACACGTAAATGTGCGCGCCACACCGGGAAATAAAGGCAAAAAACTCTCTAAACTCGCCAAACGTGATATCGTGACGGTACTGGGCCGTGCCAAGGGAACACAATGGTTAGCGGTCTCGCGTCAGGGTGATGAGCTTGGCTTTGTCTATGCACCTTCCTTAACCCCAATGATTGATGCGTCCTTTACCGCCCCATTATTTGGCACCATTGATTTAAGTGAAAACCAAAAACCTGTTTGTGATTTTAAAGTCACCCATGAAGGGCGTGATGTGGAAGAAGAAATTATTTTTGTATCTTCTGACTATCTCGCCTCGTTTGACTGCAAACATAAGAGCGACACCTTCAAATTTGACGCCATGATGTTCATGTCAGAAGTACCCCATGATTTGGGGAATAAACCGATTTTCCAAATCACCCTGAACTTGACAGAAATTGCAACAGGTTATGAAGAATTCCTGTCGGCAACCTCCCTGTTTGATCTGATGAAACAAAAGGTCGTCATGGATGCGGTTTCACTCAAAGAGTTTAAAGAACAGGACTTGCGCCAGTCCAAAGACGCCCTAAATCCAAAAGAAGCAATTGAAGCAGCCTTAAACCTGCAACTGGACTCTTTCAATATGCGCGCCTGGCACACTATTGCTGGAAAAATTCCAACACCTGGTGAAAAAGAACCACAGTAAGGCTCTTTTTAAAACAGGGAAAACAACAAAAACGATAAATGACGAGCCTGATCATGTCCCTGAAAAAACAACTCCTCACCGCCGTTGCCTTTAGCCTTTTCCTTGTCACACACGCCCATGGCGAAGAAAGCGATACCTCCTGTATTCAACGCGCACAATGGATCTCCCCCCAAACAAAACAAGTTCTTGATCAACATGCCCTGATTAAACAGGCCGCACAGGAAAAGATCGTCTTGCTGGGGGAACAACACCCTGATGCCGTCCATCACCGCTGGCAGTTGCAGACCATCACCCAGCTTTATGCCCATAATTCCAACATCGTTATCGGATTTGAAATGTTCCCCCGTCGCATCCAGCCTGTTTTGGATGCCTGGGTACGCGGTGAATTAAGTGAAGAGGAATTTCTGGAACGTAGTGACTGGGATGAAGTCTGGAAACATGATGCTGACCTCTATATGCCGCTATTTCGTTTTGCCCGTATGAACCGCCTGCCCATTGTCGCCCTGAATGTGGATCGCACCTTGATTGGCGAAATTTCACAAAAAGGCTGGGACGGCGTTGAGGAAGAAAGGCGCGAAGGTGTACAGACCCCACGCCCGGCCAGCCCTGAATATCTCACGTCCTTAAAAGAAGTTTTCTCCTATCACACCCATGTTCATAGCGATGAAAAAAAGGATGATGAAAAATCAAAGGCCCGTTTCCAACGCTTTGTCGAGGCGCAACTCACCTGGGATGGGGCTATGGCGCAGGGTCTTGCCCATGTACAGCAACTGGGTGGCAACCCTTTGGTCATCGGTATTATGGGGAGTGGACATCTTGCCAATCGCCACGGTGTCCCCCATCAACTGGATGGATTGGGGCTAAATTCAACGGTCTTGCTGCCCTGGACATTGGGATGGAATTGCAACGACCTCACGCCCACCTACGGCGATGCAATTTTTGGGCTGGAGGCAATGGAGGAAAAACCGGCCCAACACAAGCCTATGCTTGGGGTGCGCATTGACAAGACAGAAGATGACTCGGGTGTTTTAATCATCCAGATCGTTGAAGAAAGTGTGGCAGAAGATGCGGGACTGGGTGAGGGGGATATCATCCGCAAGGCTGCAGGTTTAACAACCACAAGCCCGGCTGAACTGGTCCAGATCATACAGCGTCAAGCAGCGGGAACATGGCTTCCCCTTGAGGTTCAACGCGGTGACACCACCCTTGAAATCATTGCTAAATTCCCAACAGCCCCCTGATCTATATGAAATATCTGCACTTCCTTTTCGCTCTTATCCTGCTGGCCCTGCCCAAAGGGGCTGACGCGCTCGTTCATCTTGAACTTGAGGTGCGTATTGATATGGAAAAACGCAAACTGAATATTTCAGGAACGGCCAGTAAACCTGTTACGCTTCCCCTTAAAAATAAAACAGCTACAGAATTTTCCTACATCTGGCCCCTGCCTCCAGCCCATAGCCCGCACGACTGGCAAGGAGGGCCTTATGCCTCAAATCAGGCCCTTTACCTCCCCCATGGCTGGCATCCCCAAACAAATGAATTGATGACGTTTGATGTCACGCTGACATCACCACTCGTAAGCGTTATGCCCGGTCACATTCACGAAGAAAGCCAGACCGACACAACCTATCAGGCCCGTTTTGTGATGGACAAGCCGACAGAAGGTATTCCCCTGTTTGCCGGTCCCTATCACATTTCACAAATGAGCTATCAAAAGACAAAGCTGCGCAGCTATTTCTTTAAAGGAATGGAGCATTTGGCCAAAGGCTATCTGGAACGTACAGCCAAATATCTTAGCCGTTTTGAACAACAAATTGGCCCCTACCCCTTTGGCGGGTTTCATATCATTGCCGCCCCCATCCCTGCCGGATTTGGTTTTGCGGGACTGACCTATGTCGGGGCACGGGTCTTGCAGCTTCCCTTTATCAAGGAAACCTCCCTTGGGCATGAAATTTTGCATAATTACTGGGGGAACGGTGTCTTTCCCGATTATACCACGGGTAATTGGGCCGAAGGGTTAACCACCTATATGGCCGATTATATGACCGCTGAAAGGACCTCAACAGAAAAAGCTAAAGACATGCGGCTTTCCTGGTTGCGAGATTATAATGCCTTACC
This sequence comes from Terasakiella sp. SH-1, assembly GCF_004564135.1. Taxonomy (NCBI): domain Bacteria; kingdom Pseudomonadati; phylum Pseudomonadota; class Alphaproteobacteria; order Rhodospirillales; family Terasakiellaceae; genus Terasakiella; species Terasakiella sp. SH-1. Next base: position 2,173,707 of record NZ_CP038255.1, read on the forward strand.
TGCGGACCAAGACTATCCTGTTATCGACTTTAAGGCCAAACACGGGCAGGCTTCTCAGGTGATCGGCTATCACAAGGTTGCCTTTATCTTTCACATGTTACGCCAGAAAATTGGAGAAGATGCTTTTTTTCAGGGCCTGCGAAGCTTCTGGTCACAGTATAAATTTAGCACGGCCAGCTGGCTGGATTTAAAACAGCATTTTACACAGGCAAGCGGGCAAGACCTCTCAGATTTTTTCGCCCAATGGACCACACGCACAGGGGCACCGGAATTTCAAAATATCTCGGCACGTACCCAACGTGAAAAAGGCATGGGATGGACGATCAAGACACGCCTGATGCAAGGCAACCCCTTCTATGAAACCCACCTGCCTGTTGCGGTGGGCACAGGAAATGGGGTTCTGGACAAGACCCTTCATGTAAAAGGACGCTTGACCCAGACAAATCTCCATATGGAGGAACGCCCCTTTGCCCTCAGCCTTGATCCCGACTTCAATATTTTCAGAAAGCTGGGAACAAACGAAGCTCCCCCGATTTTGCGTGATGTCATGTTGGCCGATCAGGTTGATTTAATTGCTATTGGTTCAGCCCCTTTTAAAAACACTGCCTTGAAACTTGCCAAACGGTTGGTTGATCAAAATGTATCACTCAGCCCAAGCGTCACCAACAAAGCCTTTATCCTAATAGCCACCCATGATGATATTGCTCAGCAGCTTACAAAATATGGCCTGACCCACGCCACCTTCCCAACCCATGAGAACACAACGGCCCTGATCTGGGCTGATAAAGTCACAGGCAACACGCCTTTCATGGTCATTTCCTTAACAGATGAACAGGCACTTGAAAGCCTCTTGCGTCCCCTGCCCCATTATGGCAAGCGTCATAAATTGATGTTTAACGGGGCAAAGGCCACCTTTAAATCCAACGGTCAAGCCCGTCCAATTTCCGTTCCTGTCCATTGACAAGCTGACTTAATCCTTGCACAAATAGCAGCCATAAGAGGTGGCCTTCTTATAAATGGAGTTTTTGACATGATGAAACAGATTGCATTGGCGAGTGCTGTTTTAATGGGTTTAAGCACACCGTCCTTTGCGGGCGATATCAGTGTTGAGGGCGTGTGGGCACGTGCTTCTGCCGGTATGGCACGCGCAGGTGCGGCCTTTATGACCATTAAAAATACCGGCACAGCCGATAAACTTGTTTCTGCAAAAGCTGATGTTTCAAAAACCGTTGAACTACACACACATCTTCACGAAGATGGCATCATGAAAATGCGTCAGGTGAAAAATATTGCCGTTAATAAAGGCATGACCATGCTGAAACCCGGCGGCCTGCACGTGATGTTCATGGGGCTGAACGAACCTTTAAAAGAAGGTTCAATATTCCCCCTGACGCTGGTCTTTGAAAAGGCCGGTGAAATGAATGTGACTGTCATGGTGAAAAAAGTTGGTGCCATGGGCATGGGCGACGCTCACAGCCACGGTAAAATGAAACATTAAGAAATCAAAACGCCATCTCCTCTTAAATCGGGGATGGCGTTTTATTTTCTACATATTTTCTACAAAGTCAGCCAATCCGGTGCGCCGTACACGTTTCAAGCGTTCGGCCTGCAGGATCGCCTTGACCTGCTTGGTGGCTTTTTCCAAATCATCATTAACCACCACATAATCGGCATCGACCCAATGGCTGGATTCACTTTCAGCTTCCAACATCCGTTTGGCGATGGTTTCTTCACTATCCTGACCGCGGGCACGCAGGCGATCTTCCAAAGATTGCTTGGTTGGTGGTAAAATACAAATCCATACCAAATCATCCGGGGCATTATTTTGCAGCTGTTCAGCCCCCTGCCAATCAATATCAAAGAACACATCCTTGCCCCCATTCAAGGCGGCTTCAACAGGTTCTTTCGGTGTGCCGTAAAAACGTCCAAAGACTTCTGCCCATTCAAGAAAGGCATGCTGATCCACCTTGCCCTTAAAGTCTTCAACACTCATGAAGTAATAATGTACCCCTTCTTCTTCTCCGGGGCGTGCCTCACGCGTTGTGGCAGAAACGGAAACCTCAATCGTCGGGTCCTCTTCCATAATCGCGCGGGTAATCGTACTTTTGCCGCAGCCACTAGGCGCTGTTAAAACCAGCAACAAACCACGACGTGCAACTTTATCATCTATGTTAGTCATCATATTTCACTTATATGTTAATAATCATATTATATATGCTTTGATTACTCTATATTCTGTACCTGTTCACGAAACTGCTCAATCACCGCTTTTAGGTTCAGGCCAATGCGGGTTAAGTCCACATCCTGTGACTTTGAACACAGCGTATTGGCTTCCCGGTTAAATTCCTGACACAGAAAATCAAGCTTGCGTCCACAAGGGCTCCCCGCCTTCAACAAATCCCGCGCCCCTTCAATATGGGCTTTCAGGCGGTCCAATTCTTCACGGATATCAGCCTTGGTCATAATAATCGCCGCTTCCTGTGAAATGCGTTCATGGTCCAGTTCTGGCAAATCAGCCATTACCGCTTTAAGCTGACGCAGCAGACGTTCCTTAATGGCTTCTGGCTGCACGGCGGCGCAGGCTTCGGCCTTTTGACACAGGTCCTGAATCTCATCAACATGGCCTTTCAGGACCGCTTCCATGCGTTGGCCTTCAGCCGAACGGTTTGATGCCATATCTGTTAACGCCTCTTGCAGGCTCGCCAGCATCTGAGCATGTGCATTCTCTTTTTCTTCTTCGCTTTCGGCTTCTTCCACAGGTTCAATAACACCACGCAAGCCCATCAAGCCATCCACGCTGGGAGCATTGGCACCGGGTACATCGGCTTCAACGGTTTTCATCACCTCAATCAATTGCTTTAACAGGTCATGGTTGACCCGATAGCCAGCCTGTTCCTGATTATGGCTGACATTCAACGACAGGGAAATATTACCCCGCTTAAACATTTTGGAAATGGCATTGCGTGCAGGCAGATCAAGCGCATCAAACCCCGAAGGGATGCGCACCCGCATATCCAGCCCCTTGCCATTTACGCTGCGAATTTCCCAGGTCCAGTTATAATTGCCTGCACTGGCACTGGAACGGGCAAATCCCGTCATTGAACTGATGCTCACGCTGTCATCTCCTTTGGTTTTATCGCTAAATCAATTGATCCAGCGATAACTCTTTGATTTTACGCAAATACGTCGCCGTAATTTTTAATCAAAATCACTCGGGATTTGCTATATTTGACACCTCTTATACCTTTCTTGCTATGGTGCTGTCCATGAAACATATCTTGATCACCGGGGCCTCAAGCGGTATTGGCCAAGCGCTTGCCCTTGAATATGCTGCCCCGAATGTCCGCCTGTCCCTCAGTGCCCGCAATCACGAACGCCTTGCCCATGTTGCAGATGCCTGTCGAAAAAAAGGGGCGCTGGTCAGTGAACATGTCCTTGATGTCATTGACCGCCCTGCCATGACCAAATGGTTACATACCTGTGACCAAGAACAGGAAATCGACCTGATTATCGCCAATGCGGGGATTTCCGGTGGCTCCAGCGGGGAAGACAACTGGGAAGAGGCAACCCGTGATATTTTCACCGTGAATATGGCAGGTGTTCTCAACACCATCCTTCCCCTTGTTCCCGTCATGGTCGAACGTGGAGGCGGGCAAATCGCTTTAATGAGTTCCCTTGCCGGCTTTCGCGGACTTGCCAGCTCGCCTGCCTATAGCGCATCAAAGGTCTGCGTTAAAGCCTATGGCGAAGCCCTGCGCATGCGCTATGCGCGCACAGGGTTGAAAGTCAACATCATCTGTCCGGGCTTTGTGAAAAGCCGAATCACCGATCAAAATAACTTTAAAATGCCCTTGTTGATGGAAAGTGATAAAGCAGCCAAAATCATCCGCAAGGGGCTGAGTAAGAATAAGGCAATCATTGCCTTCCCCGGTCCAATGGCTCTTGCTGCCCGCCTATTTGCCCTCTTGCCACTATGGCTGGTCGAACGTTTTACCAAGCTCATGCCGACAAAGGAATAATTTGACGGTGCTCTAATACCAACAGGTAATACCATCACCTTTCAAGTTCGGTTATAATCCCCTACAAATGCTAGGGAGAATACGAATGGAAAGACAAAGTGAGATTGGTCAGCACCTGAAACAAAGCATCCAAGATATCTTCGACAGCTGCCCCAATCCCAATAAAGGTCAAAAATGTCTGGATTACAGCAATCCCGATGATGTGCCCTGTGACTGCAAACACATTCGCGCCGCCCGCCAGCAACTGATGTTTATTGAGAAAAGCCTGCGTAAATAAGCCCCTCAGGCTTAAAAGCTCGTTTCCATCAACACTTCTTTTTTCGTCAGCATATAGGCTTTCACCGGTGCCTCTGTTTCCCATTTGACAGCACGCCCGCTGATATAGCGAAAACCGGCTTGAATTGCCATATTCAGGTCATCAATACGGTCCACCCCCCAAATGAAGGAACGTGTATTGGCATCACGGCATTGGCGGGCAAATAAAGAACAGGTGCGATAGGCATATTTACGCCCCAACTGGCTATCCAAAAGGCGATGTAAGTGAAGCCCATTGTAGCTGACATTATGGCGCTTACAAATATTGGTAAAATCATTATCCGGTCCGGCAATGACCGTCACATGACTGCCCAGCTTGGTCAGCACTTCAATCACATAATCCACCATTTTCGGGCTGAAGTCCTGATCCAGACCATGAAGTTCAAACCCGATTGTGGTTTTTGTCAGCGGTGAATTTCGAACCGATTTCACCAAAGCTTCAACAAAATGCTTGTTGAAGAAAGAAGCCACATTCACCCCAACCATATAGGCTGTTTTAGGACAGAAGTTTTCCTGAATATTATCGTACGTCTTCTTAATCACCATGGGTTTCAGTTCCGACCACAACGGGTCCTCACTTCCCCCCATCAGCACACGATCGCCCCACAGGGTATTTTTTAAATACATCCGTTTAGGTTTCACCCGATAGCCAACGACCATTTCATTTTTCGTATCCCAAATTGGGAAAAAAACGATATCAATGCTATCAAGAATTTTATCCTTTTCACTGGCCTCAGGCTTTTTCGCTGCAGCCAGTTTTTTCAACAGGATATTGCGGGCATCCGATGGAACCCCAGCGAGTTCTTCTTTTTGAATCGGTTTCTTTTCAAACTGAACCAGGTCTTCAACATTAATCGCCCCGGCCTGGATACCACTTTTGCCATTCACGGCATAATCTTTGCCGAGAATCTTCTTACCGATTTGTTCGGTAATCAATTCCATTTTGGCAGCGGCCTGATCTTCTGGCAAGGTGCCGAACAAAATCACAAAGGACAAACCATCAGAATAACGCATCACATTATCCTGCAGAGCAATGTTCCCCTTGATGATGGTTTCAGCGATGAACATGGCTTTCTTATGTACCTTGGTCCAGTCCTTGCCCATTTGCTTGACCACATACTCAAGGTTCACCGCATACATCTGCTTGACCGAATCCTCGCCTTCTTCTTCGACTTTTTCTTTGACGAGTTTAATAAAATCTTCCGGGCTTAATGCCATTTAGATGCGTTCCTTCACCATATCAATCAGTTCTTTGTTTGCCAGCAGCGTATCTTTATATTGATGATCCTCATTCAGGATATGGTTGGGTAACCAAGCCGCCAAAAACGACTGAAAACCATCAATATTCACCAAAGACGGGTTGGTCTGATAGATTTTGAACAGCCCCTGTACGGTGTCTGTAATCTGGCGGTGGATTGCTTTATGTTCCTCAATATTTTTATATCCGCAGATTTGCATGAGCACTTCTTCTCGTTTGAAATGTTCATCCACATAATCGACCAAACTTTCCAAAATTAGCGTAAGTTTCGTATCATCATCTTCCTGCTCAACATCAAACACCTGATTGATCAATCCCAACAGGATCTTGTGATCCATATCAATGACTGAAATTCCAGTACTTAAGTAGTCATCCCATTCTAATTTATGCATTGCTTTACTTCCCCTCGGCTTAGGATGAAGTGAGTATGCCATAAAAAAAAATGCGACGCCTCTTTTTCTATGCATTTCTGTGTACAATAGAATCGTTATACTTAAATCACCCAAATTAGTGATAGAAGACGCAAGAAATTCCCAACTTCAAATTGTTGAAAGGAAAACTATAGTGCCTTTACTTGCGGCTCTTTTCAATACGTCGCCATTTACGCACATTACGATTGTGCTCATTCAACGTTTTGGCAAATGCATGTCCACCTGAACCATCGGCAACGAAATAGAGAGAATCTGTTTCTTGCGGATTCATCACCGCCTCGATGGAAGCACGCCCCGGATTACAGATCGGGGTCGGAGGCAGGCCATAATTTGTATAGGTGTTATAAGGGGTCGGTGTTTTCAGGTCTTTTTTCGACAAGGGCCGTCCCAAGGGTTCTTGCCCCAAGGTAATCCCATAAGCAACCGTTGGGTCCGTTTGCAAGCGCATGCGTTTTTTCAAACGGTTGATAAAGACCCCGGCCACCTTGCCACGCTCGCTGCTGATGCCCGTTTCTTTTTCAACGATAGAGGCAAGGATCAGCGCTTCCTCTTTTGTTTTTAAGGGAAGGTCCAGCTGGCGTTTTTCCCAGGCAGTACTCAGGGTCCTGTCCATGGACGCCTGCATTTGAGCCACCAGCTTATCGCGGCTCATCCCTTTGGGATAACTATATGTTTCCGGCAACAGGCTTCCTTCTGCCGGAGTTTGCATCACAATGCCATCCATTCCCAGCTCACCATTAAGCAAGCCAATCATCTCTACAGATGTCAGCCCTTCTGCAAAGGTGATACGATGAAGAATACTTTTCCCATCACTTAGGATTTGCGCCACTTTTTTAGGTGTCACGCGAGCCGGGAACAGATACTCCCCAGCTTTAAGCCCTTTATCCAACTTGTTAAAACGCAACACCAGCCTGAAAGCCAAGGGATTGTTAATCACCCCTTCACGGGCCAGAATATCCGCAATTTTCGAAACCCCGGTCCCTGATGGAATTTCAACAACCTTATCTTCTAATAACACCCAGGATCGGGTGAAGTTTTTCGCCAGCCAGAAAGACACAGCCGATGCGGCAAAAACCGCAATCACGATAAAAGCCACAAGAAAAGCCGAAACCTTCTTAAAAGAAGATTTCGGCTTCTGCTTTTTACCTTTGGGCTGAGGCTTCTCAGTCTCGCTCATCAAGCACCTTAGTCAACAGACTTGAAGACCAAAGAAGCGTTTGTGCCCCCAAATCCAAAGGAGTTGGACAAGGCAACATTCACTTCACGTTCTTTTGCCTGTAACGGCGCCAGATCCATATCACAGCCCTCAGACGGGTTGTTCAGGTTCAAAGTCGGTGGCACCACATTGTTCTGAATAGACAGCAAAGAAAAGATGGCTTCAACCGCACCAGCCGCACCCAGCAAGTGACCGATGGCTGATTTTGTGGAAGACATGGTCGGGTTCTTATAGTGCGCACCCAACATACGTTTCACCGCACCATGCTCAATCTCATCACCCAACGGTGTAGAGGTACCGTGCGCATTGATATAGTCGATTTCTTCTACGTTGATACCCGCACGTTTGATAGAGGCTTGCATCGCACGGAAGCCACCATTGCCATCAGAAGCCGGGGCTGTAATATGATAGGCATCACCAGACATACCGTAGCCAACAACTTCGCCATAGATTGTCGCACCACGTGCTTTCGCACGCTCATATTCTTCCAGCACCACAACACCAGCGCCTTCGCCCATCACGAAACCATCGCGGCCTTCGTCCCAGGGACGTGAACCAGCCGTCGGGTCATCGTTATAAGATGTGGACAGAGCCTTGGCTTGTGCAAAACCTGCCATACCCAAGCGGCAACAGGCGGCTTCGGCACCACCAGCAACCATCACATCAGCATCATCAAGAGCGATGATGCGGGCTGCATCACCAATGGCGTGCGCACCCGTTGCACAGGCTGTCACCACCGCGTGGTTCGGGCCTTTGAAACCGTATTTGATGGACACATGACCCGATACCAGGTTGATCAGGGACGCCGGGATAAAGAACGGAGAGAGGCGACGAACAGAATTTGTTTCAACCGTTACCGCACCTTTTGAAATTTCAGGCAGACCACCAATACCAGAACCGATCATCACACCTGTGCGGCACAATGTTTCTTCATCGTCGCTTTGGATGCCAGCATCTTCAACCGCTTCAATGGCAGCAGCCAAACCGTAGACAATGAAGTCATCCATACGGCGACGGTCTTTTTTAGATACATAGTCTTCAAAGTTGAACAACCCTTCGCCTTCGCCCAGTGGCACTTGGCCCGCGATTTTGGCAGGGATATCTTCAACATTAAATGATTCGATTTTGTTGATGCCGGATTCGGCGTTCAAAAGTTTTTCCCAAGTCGGTTTTACCCCGTTTGCCAACGGTGAAACCATCCCCAGGCCAGTAACGACTACACGTCTCATGTCAGATCAAAATCCTAAGATGTAGTTAGGTCTATAAACAAGAAAGAGCGCGAACCGTTTTTCAGGTACGACGCTCACTTCTCGTTTTTACTCGATTAAGGAATTAACCGTTGGCTTCGATGAAGTCGATAGCGTCCTTAAACGTCAAGATTTTTTCAGCTGCATCGTCCGGGATTTCACAACCGAACTCTTCTTCAAAAGCCATAACCAGCTCAACAGTGTCCAAGCTGTCAGCGCCCAGATCGTCGATGAAAGAAGCGTTTTCAGTAACTTTAGCTTCTTCTACACCGAGGTGTTCAACTACGATTTTCTTTACGCGCTCTGCGACATCGCTCATCTTAATAATTCCCTTAACGGTTTTGAACTTTGGGTCAATACGCCAGATGCGCCCTGCCCCATACTTTATAAAATTCTCTCACAAACTTCATATGAAGTCTGAATTGAGGTTTGGTAGCACAATTTTTCTAAAGGTGGAAGCCTTTAATTGCACAGGAAATCGTCATCCTCGCGAAAGCGGGGATCTCCTTAAAACAGGACAAAGGTCCCCGCATACGCGAGGACGACATATCCCGCTTAAATCATTGCCATACCGCCATTGATATGCAGGGTCTGACCTGTCACATACTGCGCTTCATTAGAGGCGAGATAGACAACACCAGCTGCAATTTCATCCGGGTTCCCCATGCGACCTGCCGGAATTTTTGTCAGCATGCCATCTTTGACATCATCAGACAGCTCATCCGTCATGGCTGTGGCAATATAGCCCGGTGCCACACAATTCACTGTAATTCCACGAGAACCGACTTCATAAGCCAGTGACTTGGAATAACCGATCATCCCCGCCTTGGAGGCTGCATAGTTTGCTTGCCCTGCATTGCCGGTTACACCAACGATAGACGTAATTCCAATAATACGGCCCCAGCGTTTTTTCATCATGCCACGCAGAACCGCCTTGGACAGTTTAAACGCTGCTGTCAGGTTGACATTAAGGACGGTATCCCAGTCATCTTCTTTCAAACGCATGGCAAGGTTATCACGGGTCAAACCGGCATTATTCACCAAAATATCCAGAGAGCCCATCGCTTCTTCTGCCTGTTTCGGCAGCGCGGCCAATGCCTCGTCATCAGAAAGATTACACGGCAAAATATGAACACGTTCTTCGCCGATTTCAGCAGCAACCTTTTCCAGTGCTTCCACACGCGTGCCCGTCAGGCCCACGGTTGCACCCTGAGCGTGAAGGGCTTTGGCGATCTCAGCACCAATACCACCGGATGCACCTGTCACCAGCGCACATTTACCTGTTAAATCAAACATATCTTTTTCCTATCTCTTTACTCTTAGAGGGAGCCCAAGAAGCTTTCAATATCGGCCGGACCATTTACCGCCACACCAGTCAGCGAACGGTCAATACGACGCGCCAGACCGGACAAGACTTTACCAGAGCCCACTTCAACCAACTGCTCAACGCCTTGTTCTTTCATATAAAGAACACCTTCGCGCCAGCGTACAGAGCCACACACCTGTTCAACCAACAGCTTGCGAATTTCTTCCGGGTCCGTCACTTTTTGCGCTGCCACGTTGGCAACAACCGGGACAGCAGGGGCATTGATCGTCACACCGGCCAACGCCTCAGCCATCGCATCAGCAGCGGGCTGCATTAATGCACAATGGAAGGGGGCAGATACAGGCAGCAGCACAGAACGTTTCGCGCCTTTTTCCTTCGCCAAATCAATGGCCCGTTCAATCGCGCCCTTGGAACCAGACAGAACCACCTGACCCGGTGCATTATCATTTGCGGCTGTACACACTTCACCTTGCGCCGCTTCTTCAGCAACAGCCTGAGCATCTTCAAGAGACAGGCCAAGACAAGCCGCCATTGCACCTTCACCAACAGGAACAGCAGCCTGCATGGCTTTACCACGTGTTTTGAGCAAACGCGCCGTATCTGCCAAGGAGAATGCGCCCATAGCAGCAAGGGCCGAATATTCACCCAAGGAATGACCGGCAACCATGTCACAGTGATCAGCCAATTTGATGTTGCCTTCTGTTTCCAGAACGCGTGCAACCGCAATTGAAACTGCCATCAAGGCTGGCTGTGCATTTTCCGTCAGGACCAGCTCGTCATCCGGGCCTTCGAACATGATTTTGGACAGGTTCTGAGACAGGGCCTCATCAACTTCTTGAAAGACTTCACGTGCGACAGAAAAAGCGTCAGCGAGGTCTTTCCCCATACCGACAGCTTGCGACCCCTGACCGGGAAATACAAATGCGCGAGACATTGTGGCAAATTCCTTACAATTAAATTTCTGATAAACACAAATAAAGCCTTGCTGCTATTAGTCAAGCAACAAGGCTCCATTTAACAGGCTTTTTTATAAAGAGAGATAGCCCCAATAGGCAAAACTGGCGACCAGCGCCCCCCCGATCCCAAGGGCAAGATACAGGATAAAGACATCTTTCCTAAGCAACCCATACATCCCAATGGCCGCCGGGATACACGTCACCCCGCCACCGACCATAAAGCCAAGGGCTGCAGCCGGTGTCATTCCTAATTCCATCAAACCGGAAACCGTTGGGATCGCCGCATACCCATTTAAATAAGTTGGGATACCCACAAAAACCGCCAGTGGCACGGTCCACCACGCATCATTACCCAAAAACTGCCCAATCTCATCAGCAGGTACATAGGTCAACATCAACCCTTCAAAGAAAAAAGCGAGACTGAGCCACTTGAGCAGAAAATACCCTGTCGCCGTGAAGGTGTCGTTCCAATCCTTGCGTCGCCGATCTTCCTGCCAAAATTTCCACGCGACCTTTTCCACTTTCAAAGACATGGTGGACGTGCAGCTACAGCTTGAACAGCCTGTTGTTGCCTTTAGCGGATTGGCAAAGAACCCCTTTTTCATGAACAGATGGGTTGCAAAACCACCGCCTGCCCCCATAGCAAAAGCTGAAAGCGTTTTAACCAGTGTCAGCTCCATACCAAAGACACCAAGCATCAGCACAAACATTTCTGGGTCCATGATGGGCGAAGCAATACAAAACGCCAAAACCGGTGCCAGCGGCACACCCGCACCCAGCAACCCCGCAATAATGGGGATAACACCGCAAGAACAAAAAGGAGACAAGGCCCCAAAGGCAGCTGCCAGAACAATCGCTTGTGTCGGGTTTCCGCTAAACACACGTGCCACCTGATTATCCAGCCCCGATGCTTTGGCATAAGCGGCAAAAAGGACGGAAACCAAAATGAACGGTGCAATATCCCACAGAGATTTAACGGTAAATTCCACCCCCGGCATAAATTGTGCCTGATCAAGAATGAAAAGAAGCGCCAAACTTATGATCAATGTCAGCCAGACTTTATCCAGTCGGGAAATGAAATCTGACTTTTTTAATACTGCCGTTACCATAAATAAAATCCTATAATTCCAGAATTATCGAACTTTAAAAACACACCAAACCACATCATTTTTTCAAAACTATACGTGTTTACAAGGAACCTTGTGCAAGCCTTCGCAACAATCTTCCATCAGGAAGTTCAACACTGTATGAACATGGGCAAATTCAAGAGTACAGCGCAATACACGCCCTTCCCTTGTTTGTTTCAGCAAGCCCGCCTTCATCATATGTTGGAGATGATGCGACAATGTGGATTTGGGTATTTCCAAATGTTGTTGAATTTCCCCGACACTTAAACCGTCATCACCGGCACGCACCAACAGGCGAAAAATCATCAAACGATTTTTGTGACCTAATTCGGCCAGAGCCAATGACGTTTGTTCAAGCATGGTGTCATTCATTTTTTTAACCTTATTCCCAAATCCCGCATTCGTCAAACTATATTTCCAGAACTATAGAACTATTTATAATCTGGCAGAAAGTCGATCCAGTCTTAAACGATGGCGCTGATCCGTCAAGCGATAGACACCTAAAAACACTGCCAACGTCGTACCAATCGCCACACCACCAGCAATCAAAAACATCACCAGCGCCTGATATTTTGCTGCCTCAATAGGATCAGCCCCAGCCATTAATTGCCCGGTCATCATCCCCGGAATAAAAACCAAGCCAGCTGCGGACATGGAATTCACAATGGAAATCATCCCGGTATGAAGGGACTGACGGATTAGGGTTTCACAAGCCTGCCATTTGCTGTGCCCGAGAGCAAGACGGGCCTCAATAGCATTTTGTTCCTGCTTTAAAGATGTGGTCAGGGTGGCCAGACCGATACTGATCCCGGTCATGGTATTGCCCAACACCATCCCTAATAAAGGCACAAGATAACGCGCCTCATACCATGGGTCCGGCTTGATCTGGACAAACAGGCCAAAAACAGTCACCACGGTCGCCGACATAAAAATGCTACCGACCCCGATTCCATAGCCCCATCCCCCACCAATCGGACGTTTTTGCCGTGCCATAATTTCATAGCCCGCAAAAACAATCATCACGCTCACCGCCAGTAAGGTCCATAACGGAAACTGACTTGCAAACAAAAAGCGAAGCACATAGGCCATCAAACCCAACTGCACCACCATACGCACTGCAGCAATAAGAAGCGACGTTGCGACCCCTGTGCGATACCACAGCGAAATCGCCCCATGCATCACCAACAACAAGCTGCCCAGCGCCAGCTCCAAATATCCAATTGAAATCATGACGCCACCTCCTGCACACGGCGATCATAAATTTGCCAGTGCTTGTGGGCGAAACGTTCCACCTGACGCTCATCATGACTGATAAAGAGAATCCCCATCTGCTCTGCCGTCACAAAACGGTTAAGCAACTCCTCCACCATGGATTGACGCCCCCCATCAAGGGCAGATGTTGGCTCATCCAGCAAAAGATAACGCACATCCCCATCCACAGAAGCCTCCAAGGCCCGCAACAGGGCAAAACGTTGGGCTTCCCCACTGGACAATCGCGAGACATTGGCCCGGATCAATTTTGGGGATAAATCTACATATTCAACAACCTCTTCCAGCCAGGCCGGATCAGCAAAATGCTCTTCCACCTTATCATACCACCAAGCGGGTTGCGCACTCACATAAGTGATTTGCCTGCGCCATTGCGGGGCAGGCAGGTCAAAACGCCCCACCCCATTCACACTAATATGCCCCCGGTTCATCACCAGATCAGCCACCCCTTTCATGAAAAGGGACTTACCCATGCCAGAGGCCCCGGACAGGGAAATAATCTCACCGGGGCGCAAAGTTAGATTCTGCGCCACAATACCTTTAACTTCCAGTTTGCTGATATGAAGCATTCTCACCACATGGCCGTTTCATCACCTTATAAAGATTATCCTGCAACAGCTGTGCAATGGCAAGAACCCTTAAAAGCCTTGCATTGAGTCAATTTTTCTGTATATTGCCGCCTTTCAAACTGCCTCCTTGCCGTGGCCGTACAGGCTTTGGCTATGCCTACAAGGAAAGGTCGAGGTGACTTTTCCAAAGGGCTGAGACAATCCATAGGGAGATTATATCTATGGCGTTTTACGAAAGCGTATTTATTGCGCGTCAAGACGCTTCTGCATCCCAAGTTGAGGGTTTGCAAGACTCTTTAGCTGCCGTGATCCAAGAGAACGGTGGCAAGGTCGAGAAGCGTGAATATTGGGGTCTGCGTAACATTGCTTACCGCATGAAGAAAAACCGCAAGGGCCACTACGTACTTTTCAACATTGATGCTCCATCTGCTGCAATTGACGAGTTTGACCGTCAGCTGCGCCTGAACGAAGACGTGATCCGTCACCTCGTTGTTCGTGTAGATGAACTTGATGAAGAACAATCTATCATGATGCAAAAAGGTCGCGATCGCGACGACCGTCCGCGTCGTGGCAGAAAAGAGGGAGATTCCTAATGGCTGGTCGTCGTCCTTTCTTCCGTCGTCGTAAGTCTTGCCCCTTCACAGGCGAGAATGCACCGAAAATCGACTATAAAGATGTAAAGCTGCTGTCACGCTATACATCTGAGCGCGGGAAAATTGTCCCAAGCCGTATCACAGCTGTTTCTGCAAAGAAACAACGTGAGCTGTCTCGTGCGATCAAACGTGCCCGTTTCCTGGGTCTGATGCCGTACGTAAGCAGCAACTAAGTTTTTTAAACTTGGTTTTTTGTGGGGAGTTTCTTCTCACGATAAAAGGAGCGCACGGAAATGCAATTGGGTGAAGATGAAAGCTTGCAGTTAAATGCAAAAATCGTCCTCTTTGCCATTGGTGCCGGGGCCTTAAGTTCTTTACTGGCAATTTCGCTGGTAACTGGATCGGGTCTGGCTCTTATCCTTGCATATCTGGCGCCTTTCCCACTTTTTTTAGTGGGATTGGGAAACGGAGGCAAACCAGCCGCCATCGCCGCCTTTTCAGGCATTGTATTCGCCATTTTATTTGGTGGCCCCCTTTCGGGTTCCGCCTTTGCGGTGATGAATACATTTCCCTGTTGGTTGGCAATTCGGTTGGCACTCACGTCCCGCACTGTGGATGGCCGCGAGGAATGGTTCCCCATCGGGAATATTCTGGTAACATTCGCAGGCTACGGTAGCGCACTGTTCTTGATGGCTTTGCTTTTCTTGCTGACCCCATCAGACAGTCTCGTAGACATGGTCAGAGGCTTTTTGTCCGCGGTCATTGATACGGTTGCCGCTTCACTTCCGGTGAAGCAAAAGGAAATTTTCGTCAATCAAATGACGCATTTCTTCCCGGCAATGGTTCTGGTTTCGTGGATGTTGATGACCTGTATAAACGCCGTTCTGGCACAGGGTGTTTTAGCCAAATCGGGTAAAGCACTGCGTCCGCGCCCCAATTATGGGGACATGACCCTGCCGGATTTTGCTTCTTGGGCGTTTATCGCATGTGCGAGTGTGACTGTGTTGGCTGACGGCGATCTTGAATATATCGCACGCAACCTCACAATCGTCATGGCTTTGCCGTTCCTGGCTTTGGGCCTGTGTGTGGTTCACAAGCTGGTGCGTATGACACGTTTTTCCGGGGCCTTATTGGCTGCCTTTTATTTGCTGTTGCTCTTATCCATATGGGTGGCCCTGCCAGTCATTGGATTGGGATTAATTGAACAATGGATCGGTTTGCGTAAGAAAATCCTTGCGCTAACACCATCACAGGAGAATGACTAATGCAAGTTATCCTGCTTGAACGCGTGGAAAAACTGGGCCAAATGGGTGACATGGTCACTGTTAAGCCTGGCTACGCTCGTAACTTCCTGCTTCCGCAGAAAAAAGCTATGCGCGCCTCTAAAGAAAACATCGCTTTCTTTGATGCACAAAAAGCACAACTGGAAGCAGCTAACCTGAAAGCCAAAGACGAAGCTGAAGCAGTTGCTGCCAAGCTTGAGGGCCTCAAAGTTGCGGTTATCCGCCAAGCCGGCGATATGGGTCAGCTGTACGGTTCTGTTTCCACTCGCGATATCGCGACTGGCATCACCGCTGCTGGTTTCACAGTGTCTCGTCAGCAAATCATCCTCGATCGTGCACTGAAGACCGTTGGTCTGCACGACGTTATCGTTAAGCTTCACCCGGAAGTGTCTGTTGACGTAATCGTTAACATCGCACGGACGGACGAAGAAGCTCAAATTCAGGCTGAAACTGGTTCCGTACTGGCTCAATCTGATGAAGACGAAGCTGAGGAAGAAGTTGTTGAAGAAGCGGCTGCTGAAGAAGCAGAAGCTGAAGCACCGGCTGAAGAAGAAGCATCTGAATAAGATCGCTGATTTTTCATCACAGCTTAAAAAAGGCGTATCCCTGTTTTTACGGGATGCGCCTTTTTTCTTGTTCAAAAGGTCCCCGCATTCGCAAGGACGACATCGACCCTTTTGCGTCATTTCCAACTTGATTGGAAATCTCCCTCCAACAAATCACACCATTCTGGGTTCGCCTCTTCAATCAAAGCCAATTTCCACTGCCTATTCCATTTTTTAAGCTGTTTTTCTCGAGCAATTGCCTCAGTAATCTTGTCATAAGATTCGGCATAGACCAACTTATCCAGATTATAGTTTTTCGCAAACTTGCTCCCAAAACCATTACGATGCTCCCATACTCTTTTCTCTATATGACTTGTGACACCGATATACAAAGAACCTTGCGGCCTGTTCGTTAAAATATAAACGTAATTTACTATGTGTCTCTCCTCCTCACTTAAAATGGACAAAGGTCCCCGCATGCGCGAGGACGACTGTTTGCTATTTTTATGAAAACATCAGAGACAAAAATATTCCCTCTCCAATCAATCATGCTATAACACCCCCATGGTTACTTCTGATGACGATATCCCCTTTGGCGGGGCTGATGAGCCACCGTTGGCAAACCCGGACGATTATGCTGCAGGTCCGGCCGATGAACCTGTGGATATGGTTGAAGTTGAGGTCGAAGCCGAACCCGTTCCGGACCAAGAACTGCAAATGGCAGAGGCCGAAACCCTGCCCCCGGCAACCAAGATCGAATGGTTGCCTGCGAAGAAATCAAATGGCACGGAATTAGAGGGTTTTCGCACCCCACCTTGTAACTTTGAAGCCGAAAAAGCCCTGCTTGGCGCGCTCATGGCGAACAATAAAGCCTATGATAAAGTTTCTGAATTCCTGCGCCCGGAACATTTCGCCGACCCGATCCATACCAAAGTTTTTGGGGCCTGTATTGCCTTGATGGAACGCGGCCAAATTGCCGACCCCATCACCCTGTCCAACTTCTTTGATCGCGACCAACAGCTTTCAGAAATTGGCGGAAATGAATATCTGGTGGAACTGGCAGCTTCGGCTGTAACCATCATCAACGCGGCAGAATATGGTCGCATCATTTACGACCTCTATATCAAGCGTGAACTGATCCACCTTGGCACCGAAATGGTCAACAAGGCCCATAGCGGTGATGTGGACGCCGATGCGCTGTTGCAAATCCAGTCTGCCGAACAGGCCCTGTTTAACCTGGCTTCCATGGGTGAAGTTGAAGGTGGTTTCAAAACCTTCCATGAATCCCTGTTTGAAGCCATCCAACAGGCCCAGATCGCCCACCAACGCGGGGGTGGTCTTGCTGGTGTAACTACAGGTCTTCGTGATCTGGATAAGGCCCTGGGTGGCTTGCACCGTTCTGACCTTCTCATCCTTGCCGGTCGTCCCTCCATGGGGAAAACAGCGCTTGTGACCTGTATCGCCTATAACGCGGCCTATGCCTATAAGGTCAGTGGCGGTAAAGAAGGCGGCGTGGTCGGCTTTTTCTCCTTGGAGATGTCCGCCGAACAGTTGGCTGGACGTATTTTGTCCCAAGCTTGTGCGGTCAATTCCAGCGCCATGCGTAAAGGGGAAATGTCTAACGAAGAGTTTGAACGCACAGTGGCTGGTGCGCAAACCCTGATGGATACCCCACTTCATATTGACGATACACCGGGTCTGACCATTAGTGCCTTGCGTACACGCGCACGCCGCTTGCAACGCCAACATGGGCTGCATTGTATCATCGTTGACTATTTGCAGCTGGTCTCTGGTAGCCCGGAAACCAAGAACAACCGTGTAAACGAGATTTCAGAAATTACCCGTGGCATGAAAATGCTGGCTAAGGAACTGGACGTTCCGGTGATTGCCCTGTCCCAGCTTTCGCGTGCGGTGGAACAGCGTGAAGATAAACGTCCGCAACTTTCTGACCTTCGTGAATCCGGTTCTATTGAGCAAGACGCCGATGTGGTGATGTTCATCTATCGTGAATTCTATTACCTTGATCGATCTGAACCGACTAAGCGCGAAAGCGAAGGCGATGATAAATTCGCTGAACGCTACCAGCAGTGGGAGCAGCGCAAGGACGAGATGGAAAACCGTTCCGAAGTGGTCATTGCCAAACAACGTCATGGCCCTCTAGCTAACATTCCACTGTTCTTCCGCGGCGAATTCACCCAATTCGGTGATCTGGATATTGAACATGAGCCGGATTATTAAGAATAACGTCGTCCTCGCGTATGCGGGGACCTCTCAAAAACTGGGAAAAAGGTCCCCGCATTCGCGAGGACGACAATATGGATAATTTCTCCTCGGCCCTCCTCACCATTGATCTGAACATCATCAAATCCAACTATCAGCGCCTGCGCGATCAGCTTGGTGGCAAGGATTGCGCCGCTGTAGTCAAAGCGGATGCCTATGGTCTTGGGATTAAACCTGTTTCCAAAACCCTGTGGGAGTCAGGTGCACGGACCTTTTTTGTTGCTTTGCCCGAAGAAGGCATTGAACTGCGCCAAATTTTACCGGACGCCGATATCCATGTGCTTGTTGGCGTTATGCCAGAAACAGAAGAAATATACCTCCAACATGAATTGGTCCCTGTTCTGAACAGCCTGGAACAGATTGAACGTTGGGGCCACCGTGGGCGGTGTGACCTGCATATTGATACGGGCATGACCCGTCTTGGCCTTGCACCCAAGGATATCTCCAAGGTCCCGGCCACGTTAGATGTCGATATCTTAATGTCGCATTTTGCCTGCGCAGATGAAAAAGACCATTTACTCAATAACGAACAAATTGCTGCCTTTCAAAATGCCTGTCACGCCATCGCCCATAAACGGGCCAGCCTTGCCAATTCCTCAGGTATTTTCTTAAATGAAGACGCCCAGTTTGATCTTGGGCGACCGGGCTGTGCCCTTTATGGCATCAACCCCACACCAGATCAGGCCAACCCCATGGGCAATCCGGTGCGCTTGCAAGGTAAAATCGTGCAAGTACATGAGATTGACACCCAACACAGCGTTGGATATGGTGCCACACATGCTTTACAGGCAGGACAAAAACTGGCAACCATTGCCTTGGGCTATGCCGATGGCTATTTGCGCAGCTTAAGTTCATCCGGTGTTGTCTATGTTGATGAGGCCCCCGCCCCGGTGGTGGGTCGGGTTTCAATGGATTTAATCACCATTGATGTCACAGACATAGAGGCTCGCGAAGGACAGCTTGTTGATGTCATTGGTCCGCATAATCCACCGGATCAAATTGCCAAACAGGCAGGCACCATTGGCTATGAGATTTTGACCAGCTTGGGCAGGCGCTATAAACGCATCTATAAGGGATAGGGGCAAAAAGAAAAAATGAATATCCTTCAACCCATCGGGCATTATGTCCTGAAATTTTTCAAATCGGTTGGGCGACTGGTTCTGTTTACCTTTACCACCTTGTCCCATTGTGTGCGCCCCCCCTTTTACCCCCGCGCAATTTTACGCCAAATGGTTGAAATCGGCTATTTCTCCCTACCCGTGGTTGGTCTGACAACCATCTTTGCCGGGATGGTTCTTGCCTTGCAAAGTTACACAGGCTTTTCACGTTTTTCTGCCGAAGGCGCCATTGCCAATGTGGTGGTTCTATCTATCACGCGCGAGCTTGGCCCGGTACTGGCTGGCCTGATGGTAACAGGTCGGATCGGAGCCTCCATGGCCGCAGAACTGGGTACCATGCGCGTCACTGAACAAGTGGATGCCTTAACAACGCTATCGACCAACCCATTTAAATATCTGGTGGTACCCCGCATTATTGCGGGCGTGACCATGTTGCCTTTACTGGTACTGGTCGGTGATATCATCGGCGTTCTGGGCGGCTATCTGGTGGCCGTGTACCAACTGGGTTTCAATGCGTCAAACTATATCCAGAGTACTTGGGAATTCATGGAAAATATGGATGTGATTTCCGGTCTGGTGAAAGCCGCTGTCTTTGGTTTTATCATCACGCTCATGGGCTGTTATCACGGCTATAGCTCCAAAGGCGGCGCACAGGGTGTGGGTAAGGCAACGACTGATGCGGTTGTTTCAGCCTCCATTCTGGTCCTGTGTTTCAACTATCTCCTCACCATGATGTTCTTTGATAAGTAAGTGCCATGACGACAGTTCCAAAAATCCGCTTAAGAAATGTTCATAAAGCCTTTGGTCCCAAAGTGGTACTGGATGGGGTTGACCTTGATGTCATGCCCGGTGAATCCGTTGTCATCATCGGAGGCTCCGGCACCGGGAAATCCGTCACCCTAAAATGTACCCTCGGCCTCATGGAACCTGACAGTGGGGAAATTGAGGTCGATGGCGAAAGCGTGGTGGGCTTAAGTGCGCGTGAACGCGAACGGGTAAACCATAAATTCTCCATGCTGTTTCAAGGGGCTGCCCTGTTTGACTCCCTGCCCGTCTGGGAAAATGTCTCTTTCGGACCGCTGGCTGACAAGACCGTCAATCGCAAACAAGCCAAAGAACTGGCTATTGAAAAGCTTGCCCAAGTCGGCATGCCTGCCGAAGTCGCCGACCTGTTCCCCAGTGAACTGTCCGGTGGCATGCAAAAACGTGTCGGTCTGGCACGCGCCATTGCAGGCGATCCCGAAATCATCTTTTTTGATGAACCCACAACCGGGCTGGACCCCATCATGTCAGATGTGATCAACGATCTGATTGTCAAAGTAACCAAAGAAGTCGGTGCCACGGGCCTGTCCATCACCCATGACATGGCAAGCGCACGCAAAATCGCAGACCGCATCGCCATGCTTTATAAAGGCAAAATCATCTGGCAAGGTCCTGCTGATAGCATTGATGACTGCGATAACGAATATGTCCAACAATTCATCAACGGCCGCGCAGAAGGACCGATTGAAATGGCGGTCAGGAAGTAAGGGAATCCCCGCATATGCGAGGATGACGTGTAGATAAATGCCAAAACCCAAAACCACCTTCGTCTGTCAGTCCTGTGGCGCTTCTTATAACAAGTGGCAGGGCCAGTGTACCGCTTGTAATGAATGGAACACCCTGTCAGAAGAGGCCGCCCCCGAAGCCATCCCGAAAGGCATGGGCACGGCCCGTGGGCGCACGATTGAATTTGTTGCCCTTGAAGGGGAAACAAAAACACCGCCGCGCAAAGTCTCCGGCATTGGGGAATTTGACCGGGTTTGTGGCGGTGGTTTGGTGCCGGGTTCTGTCATTCTGGTTGGCGGCGATCCCGGGATTGGGAAATCCACGATCTTATTGCAGGTCATGGCGACCTTATCGGCCAAATATGACTGTGCTTATATCAGTGGGGAGGAAGCCATTGATCAGGTGCGTCTACGCGCACGTCGTCTGGGCCATGAAAAGGCCAAGGTCAAACTGGCCTCAGCCACCAATGTGCGCAACATCCTGACCACATTGGCCGAAGAAAAACCCGATGTGGTGGTCATCGATTCCATTCAAACCCTTTATATCGACACTATCGACAGTGCACCGGGCACGGTCTCTCAAGTGCGTTCCAGTGCCAATGAACTGATCCGCGACGCCAAGAAACACGGCTATGTGCTGTTTATCGTCGGCCATGTCACCAAGGAAGGGACCATTGCTGGCCCACGTGTGTTGGAACATATGGTTGATACCGTGCTTTATTTTGAAGGTGATCGCGGCCATCAGTTCCGTATCCTGCGTGGGGTGAAAAACCGTTTTGGGGCCACCGACGAAATCGGCGTGTTTGAAATGACCGAAGGCGGCCTGCAAGAAGTGCCCAATCCTTCCGCCCTGTTCCTGTCTGATCGCAAAGGGGATGTGACAGGATCTTGCGTTTTTGCCGGGATTGAAGGCTCCCGCCCCATGTTGGTAGAGGTTCAGGCCCTGCTGTCGCCTTCTGCCCTTGCCACACCACGTCGCGCCGTTGTGGGCTGGGACAGTTCACGCCTTGCCATGATCATGGCTGTGTTTGATACCCGATGTGGGCTGGGCATGGGAGGCCATGATGTGTACCTCAATATTGCAGGTGGGTTGAAGGTTAATGAACCCGCAGCCGATTTATCTGTTGCCGCCGCCCTTGCCTCTAGCTTAAGCGGTGTGGCTGTCCCACAGGAAACCGTGATCTTTGGTGAAATTGGGCTATCAGGTGAAGTGCGTGCCGTTGGTCAAACAGAATCGCGATTAAAAGAGGCTGCGAAACTGGGTTTCACCCGCGCAATTATCCCTGAACGCCAAAAACGAGGCAAAAAAGAAAAAGACAAAGGCTTGAAAGATAGCGGACTTGAAATCTGGGAGATCGGACATGTGCAAGAACTATTGTCTTTCTTCCCAATGAAGGATAAATAAGCAGCAGATAATTTTTAAAGAGCGCCCTCATGGAAAACCTGCCCATCAGCATCACCGATATTGCTGTTTTTGTGATCCTTCTCCTTTCAGGCTTGCTCGCCCTGTCGCGTGGATTTGTACATGAAGTTCTCGCCATTGCCTCTTGGGTCGGTGCAGCCTTTAGTGCCCTTTATGGTTTTCAATATGTGCGCCCTTATGCACGTGATCTCATCGGAACCGAATTTATCGCAGATATCGTGGCTGGGGCCGGGACCTTTGTTGTTGCCCTGATCGTCTTAACCATCATTACCAAAATGGTTGCAGAACAGGTACAAAGCAGTGCCCTAAACCCACTGGACCGTAGCCTTGGTTTTGTATTCGGCCTGTTGCGCGGTGTGATTATTGTTTGCCTGCTTTATACGGCCATTGAATGGATGTTACCGGCTTCCAAGCAACCAAATTGGATGCGTGATGCCAAAACCATGCCCCTGATTGAACAGGGAACGGCTGCTTTAAAAAGCCTGATCCCCAGCGATGCCGCCGAAGAAGTTGAAAAGCAGGCTGATGATGCACGCACAAAAACAAATAATGCCATCGAATTGAAAAAAACTTTCGATAAAATGCTGACCCCGCAAACGAAATCAGATACAACACCGCAACAGGACCCACAAGGATACGGCCAACAGGAACGTAACGCCCTGGACCGCCTGATCCGCAACGCCCAATAGACAGGCTTAGGTAAAGAGTTTTAAGACCCATGACCGAAATTATGCAGATGACCACAAACCCTTTTGATGACGACAAACTTCACGAGGAGTGTGGCGTCTTCGGTATTTATGGACATAAAGAAGCAGCCGCGCACGTGGCCCTTGGCCTGCATGCCTTGCAACATCGTGGACAGGAAGCCTGCGGTATTTTCTCTTACGACGGCACGCAATTTCATTCTCATAAAGGCATGGGTCTGGTTGGGGATAATTTTTCTTCCAATGATGTGATTGATGCGCTCAAAGGTTCTGCGGCTATTGGTCATGTACGCTATGCCACAACAGGTGGCACAGTGCTGCGCAACGTTCAGCCCCTGTTTGCGGAATTTGAATTTGGCGGTCTGGCGATTGCCCATAACGGCAACCTGACCAATACAGCAGCCGTGCGCCGTACACTCGTGCGCCGTGGCTGTATCTTCCAGTCAGACATGGATACGGAAGTCATCGTTCATCTGGTGGCTGTCAGCTTGTATGCCACGGTGGAAGATCGCATCATTGACGCGCTTCGCCAGATTGAAGGGGCTTATTCCCTGGTTGCCATGACCAAAGACAGCATGATCGGTGTGCGCGATCCCAATGGCGTGCGCCCGCTTTGTCTGGGTAAACTGGACGATACTTATATTCTGGCTTCAGAATCCTGTGCCTTTGATATTATCGGTGCGGAATTCGTGCGCGATGTAGAACCGGGTGAAGTCGTGATCATCAACCAAGACGGTGTGCGTTCCATCAAGCCGTTTGGTGAACAAAAAGGTCGCTTCTGCGTCTTTGAATATATTTATTTTGCCCGTCCCGATTCCATCATCGAAAACCGCAGTGTTTATGAGGTGCGCAAAGCCATCGGGGCTGAACTGGCCCGTGAAAGCGGTGTTGATGCCGACATGGTTGTCCCTGTGCCTGATTCCGGTGTGCCCTCCTCTATCGGCTATGCCGCCGAAGCTGGTGTGGCCTTTGAACTAGGTATTATTCGTAACCATTATGTTGGCCGAACCTTCATTGAGCCCACACAGGAAATTCGCCACCTCGGCGTGCGCATGAAACACAATGCCAATATCCCAAGCGTGAAAGGCAAACGCATCGTACTGGTTGATGATTCCATCGTGCGCGGCACAACGTCCAAGAAGATTGTCGATATGATGCGCCAAGCTGGTGCGGCTGAAGTCCATATGCGTATTTCCAGCCCGCCGACCGCATGGCCGTGTTTCTACGGCATTGATACGCCGAAACGTGAAAAGCTGCTGGCTGGTAAACACAGCGTTGAAGAAATGGCTGAGATCATTGGTGCAGACAGCCTTGCCTTTATCTCCATTGACGGTATGTATCGCGCTGTGGGCGAAGCCAAACGTAATAACAATGATCCGCAGTTCTGTGATGCTTGCTTTACAGGCGAATATCCAACCCGCCTGCAAGACAACGAAGATCTGGAAAGCGATGCTGCCCAGCCATCCTTGCCGCTACTTTCAGAACAAGGAAAGAAATAATGGCTAAAGTATTGGAAGGTCGTATTGCCCTGATCACGGGTGCTTCTCGCGGGATTGGCCGCGCCGTTGCCTTGCGTTTTGCCCAAGAAGGTGCCCATGTCATCTTGGTGGCAAAAACCGTCGCTGCTCTTGAAGAAGTGGATGATGAAATTCAGGCTATCGGAGGGCAGGCCACGCTGGTGCCCATGGACCTGCGAGACTTTGATAAAATCGACCAGATGGGTCAAGCCCTTTATGACCGTTTTGGCAAGATCGACATTGTGGTTGGTAATGCTGGTGTACTGGGTGACATCACACCGATGTCCCACCTGAAAGTCAAAATGTGGAATCAGGTCATGGATGTGAATGTGACGGCCAATTGGCGCCTGATCCGTTCCATGGAACCGCTGTTAAAGCAATCTGATGCAGGTCGTGCGATTTTCCTGTCCAGCGGCACAACAAAAGGCCCTCGCGCCTATTGGGCGGCTTATGCGGTGTCCAAGGCTGCACTGGAAAATATGGTTCAAACCTGGGCGGAAGAATTGGGCAAAACCAACATCAAAGCCAACCTGATTGACCCTGGTGCCACCCGCACCCGCATGCGCTCTCAGGCGTATCCCGGCGAAGATGCCAGCAAGCTGAAAGAGCCGGAAGTGCTTACAGACCTGTTTGTGGAACTCGCCAGCCCGGATTGTGACAAACAAGGCGAAGTGGTTCGCTATTCAGATCAATAAAGACAAACGCCCCTGTGACAACAGGGGCTTTTTTGTGCCCGCTTTAACGCGCCCCGCTATCAACTGTATCCAGCAAACTTTCAAAATCGTTTGCCACAGCCAAGCCCCACTCGTCCACAGATTTGGCGAGGTAGCCCTGACCTTCTTTTTTGGTCATGCGCACGGTCTTTTTGTGTCGGCCATCAATATCGAGGCTCAAAATATCCAGTCCATCCTTGTTGGTGACACGCACCCACTGGACCCAGCTTTTATTTTCTTCGAACCGTTCCTGAAACAGGGCCAGTTCTTCAGCAGTAAACATGAGTTTCGCCATGTTTCACCCTCCTGTAGAGACAGTCAGATTTTCGAAACTCCCTAGAGTTATGCGTTTATTTCTCTTATCGCTCTACGGCTCATAACGCACATGCACAATATATGCTGCATTGCACAAAATATCAAGCATAAAAAAAGAGAGGCCATTTTTCCTCTCTCTTTTCAAAGGCTTATTCCGCACTTTGTGTTTCTGAATTCAGCCGTTCGCGCTCATTTTCATAAGAATCAAGTACCCAACTGAGATGGGAGCGCATGGCAACCTTGGCGGCTAAACCATCGCGTGATTTAATCGCCTCCAATACATCCTTATGCTGAGACAATGCCAGACCATCTTCGGCAGGCTCCTGAAATAGGTCATATTGGTGAAACTCAATACTTTCATCAATAATGTCACGGATTACATCCATGATGTGCATATAAACCGCACTCCCCGATGCCTTACCGACCATATAGTGAAAGTTAAATTCCTGAGACGCCTTGGCTTTGGTCGCTGAACTTTTTTGCTGTTCCTGCTTTTCCAGTGCCTGACCCAACTCTTCAATCTGTTCATCTGTGGCACGTTCTGCTGCACGGCGCGCTGCCCAAACTTCAAGAAGGGCACGGATTTCAGCCAAATCATGCAGGTTCTGTTCTTTAACTTTGGCAAGTTCCCCCAGCGGTGAAGTCATATCACTGGCGGCCGCTAAAATACGTGTACCGCCGCCTTGAACAGCTTCCAAAAAACCTTGGGCTTTCAGGCTTTGTAAGGCAGCACGCACTGACACCCGGCTCACCCCCATTTTTTCAGCAAGCTGACGTTCACCCGGCAGGCGCTCCCCCGGTGAGAGGTTGCCATCTGCAATCATGGACATAATGCGTTCAGCCACGCGGTCAGACAACAGACCTGATTTTCCTTTTGCCTTTTCTTCCATGATTTCACCCTCTTTCATTTGTCCACTGAGCCCTATTTATACCCACTTTAGTCCCCAATGCAAAACAACAGTCATTCTTTTTACAATATTTCTGTCATAAAGCCTTGATTGTTGTATATTCAGTGAAATGAAAAACGAAAATGAAATCAGCTTTGATGCGCTCTTAGGGGCCAATGACCCCGCCCCTTTTGAAATCTGCAACCGGGAAGGTGATACGCCCTTGTTGTTGATTTGTGACCATGCCTCCAACCGTATACCTGAACAGCTCAACCACATGGGCTTGTCCCACAAAGAACTGGACTATCATATCGGCCTGGATATTGGTGCTGCCGGGGTGACAAAATATATTTCCAACCATCTCAATGCGCCGGCGGTGCTCTGTAACTATTCCCGCCTTGTGGTCGATTGTAACCGCCAGCCGGGTGATCCGACCTCTATTCCAAAAGTCAGTGACGGCATCACCATTGCGGCCAATCATGATCTAACCGAAAGTGATCAGGTCCAACGTAGCGAAGCCATTTTCTGGCCCTATCACCATGCCATTACCGAAGTCGGTGCCCATCTGTGGCGCAAAGGCACAGCCCCAGCACTTTTTTCCATCCACAGTTTCACACCCGAACTCATGTCACGTCATGAAGAACGCCCCTGGCATGTCTCTGTCCTGTGGAAACGAGACCCCCGCCTTGCCGCCCCCTTGATTGAGATCCTCAGTCGTGAAACCGGCTTAACCATTGGGGATAATGTGCCCTATTCCGGTTGGGAAGATGCCTATACCATTGACTTACATGGCGCGGCCCCCGGCTTGCCCTATTGTGCCATTGAAATCCGCCAGGACTTAATCAGTGATAAAAAAGACGAAGACAAATGGGGCCAAATCCTGTGTGACGCATTAAGCGACATTATGAGTGATCGAAGTATTTTTAACGTCAAACATTATTGAGGCCCGCCATGACTGTTCGTGAGCCCAGCTGGACCATTGGCATTGAAGAAGAATATCTGATGGTTGATTGCGATACAGCCGAACTGACCACCCAGCCGATGGACGGGCTGATGAAGGCGTGTGAAAAAGAACTCCACGATTTGGTTCGCCCCGAATTCTTGCAGTCTCAGGTTGAGGTGGGCACCAA
The DNA here is from genome assembly GCF_004564135.1 of Terasakiella sp. SH-1. Taxonomy (NCBI): domain Bacteria; kingdom Pseudomonadati; phylum Pseudomonadota; class Alphaproteobacteria; order Rhodospirillales; family Terasakiellaceae; genus Terasakiella; species Terasakiella sp. SH-1. Next base: position 2,201,496 of record NZ_CP038255.1, read on the forward strand.
AGTCTGCGCCACAGTCAAGGAAGCCCGCCAGCAACTCACATGGCTGCGCAAAAGTGTCGCTGAGGTGGGCAAGCAGTTCAATCTCGCCCCCATTGCCGCCTCCACCCACCCGATGGCAGAATGGGACGAACAGGACCATACCGATGCAGAACGTTATCATACCTTTGCCAACGACATGCAGGCCGTGGTACGCCGCCTGATTATTTCCGGCATGCACGTCCATGTGGGTATTGATGATGATGACTTGCGCATTGATTTGATGAATCAGGTATCTTATTTCCTGCCGCATCTCTTGGCGCTCAGCACTTCCTCCCCCTTATGGCGCGGGCGTGATACCGGGTTAAAATGTTATCGCCTGAGCGTATTTGATGAATTGCCCCGCACGGGCCTGCCTGAATTTTTTGACAGCTACAGTGAATATAAAAAACATGTGGATGCGCTGATTAATGTCGGGATGATCAAGGATTCCACCATGTTGTGGTGGGATGTACGCCCCGCCCAGAAATTTCCTACACTGGAAATGCGCATCACCGATATCTGCACCACATTGGATGATGCCCTTGCTATTGCGGCCCTGTTTCAATGTATCTTGCGCATGCTCTATCGTTTGCGCCGATCCAATCAACGCTGGCGGACCTATCGCACCATGCTGATCAACGAAAACCGCTGGCGTGCCCAGCGCTATGGTACGGATGAAGGATTGGCGGATTTTGGCAAAGGCGAACTTGTGGCCTTTGATGATCTGCTGGATGAATTACTGGATATGCTCAAAGAAGATGGCGAGGCCCTTCATTGTAGTGAAGAGCTTGCCAGCCTTAAAATTATCCTGAAACGCGGCACTAGTGCACACCGCCAGATTGACATCTTTAACCAAGCTATGAAAAATGGAGCAAGCGAGCTGGAAGCCAGCCGAGCCGTCGCCCACTGGCTTAAGGAAGAAACCGTACGGGGCTTGTAAACAAGCTTACCAGCCGGGTTCTTCCTCTTCGATTTTAAGGACTTGGCCGGTTTTCTCTTTCACCGCAGCTTGCAAGCCTTGTAAAAGCTCACGCCCCAGCACACCACCGTCACCCACGATTTTCTCACGCAAGACGGCACGCATGGCATCAACGTGGGCTTTCACAACCTCAACCGATGCATCCGTTTCCTTACAGCCTTCCATGGTACATTCATATAGCATTTTACCGAAGATTGAGATCAACGGATAACCGAATGTCCCGCCCTGGCCCCGCAGTTCGTGGGCAAGCAGGTTAATTTTATGGAAATGGTCGCCCCGTGCGCCCGGTGTTAACAGGGCCTCGGTACAGAGGTTCGACAACTGGGAAAGATATTCCAACGCCCAATCATTAAAGCTGGCAGAAGAACGTTCGAGTTCTTGCTCCGCCTGATCCAGCAGGTCTTGAGGCAAAGCCCCGCCACCTTTCATCCCCATACCACCGACTTTTTCTTTCAAACGGTTGGGCAAACGGAAATACCAAACACCTGAGGCATTTTTCGCTTTTTTCTTCTCACCGGAATAAACAATTGTAATATCGTCTTCCGTGGCTTCGCGACGTTCCACATTATTGGGTGGCGGCTCGCGACGGCGGCGACGGTCCGGGCCGTGATAATTGTGCGTTGTCACAAACTGGCGCGGATAATCAATCAATTCCATCAAGCGTTTATAAACACTATCAACCGAAAATGGCTTGGATAAAAATTCCGTCACGCCCATATCACGGGCAGCATTCACATACTCGCTATCAGCCGCCCCACTCATCATCATAAAGGGCATAAAGCGGTTCGGGGATTCCTTGGCCGCACGCACCCAACGCAACAGCAACAGGCCATTTGCCGGTGACATGACCAAATCTGAAATAATCAGATCCACCCCCCCCGGATTATTCGGCCCCCCAGCTGTTTTTAGAAACTCAATTGCCTGCACCCCATTCTCACAGGTCACCAGCTTGCGGATTTCAAATGATCGCAGCAGGTTGGACATGGTGTCACGCACAAAGGCATTGTCTTCCACCAACATAACTGACAGACGATCAAGATGATAACGAGCCACGACGATTTAACCCCGACATATTATTAGATTCTCATTTGTTTTGCACAAATTTTATAGCCTGTGCAAGAGAAAGCGCAATAGCCATTGCATTATCCCCCTCTTTTTTTATCGTAATGTAGAACGGGTTCAAACTTGCATGTCTGCGCAGAGGTGAGTATCTTCTGTCCAAATCATTATTCCTCTCTCTTTCACAAAGGATCAAACTATGGCTGAAGTCGGCGGAATTGCAGGCGATCACCTGCGTTCTTTCATCGAACGTATCGAGCGCCTAGAAGAAGAAAAAGCAGCTATCGCTGCCGATATTAAAGACGTATATGCCGAAGCCAAAGGTACAGGCTTTGACGTCAAAATCATGCGCCAACTCATCCGTCTGCGTAAGATGGAAGACCATGACCGCACCGAACAGGAAGAGATTCTCGACCTTTATAAACGTGCCCTTGGCATGGAATAATTGAATAGAAACAAAGCCATTTTCATCTACCGGCGAGAATGGCTTTGTTATTGCGTGCGCCGTTGGAAATAAGGCCACCATTCTTTACCAAAAGGCACCAGCACGCGCACGGTGTAGCCTTCATCCAGAAGGCGACGTTTTAAGGCGTTGTTGACGCCGTAAGGAATTTCAAATTCAAAGCTGTTCATAGACCAGCCTTCAAGGTTGGTCATCATGATGATTTGTTCAGCCATTTCATTATCTTCCAGCGCAAAGACCGGGCTAACCTGCTGGATCAAGGCATCCTCAGACAATAAAATGCGCGCCAGCTTCATATAATTATCGGCAATCAGGTCTTCATATTCGTAAGAACTGGAATCATTGACCAGAGAAGGTGTCATGGACAAACGCACATTGCCACCTTGGGAAATAATCGCCTTAACATCATTAATACTACGTGTCAGTCCGGCTGGAATTGTCACACAGGATGGGATATCAGAACGGCTCAACGCCCCATATAACGCTAGAATACGCTGCATAGGCACCCGTTCAGAGGCATGGACCATCAACAGGTTACGTTCACCTTCTTCATGACCATCGCCATATCCCTGGCGATCTTCCACATCACGCACAGAGATGCGATTGCCAAAAATCTGCCCCACTTGCAGACAGTGACTTTCCCCACCCTTGGCCGACTTCAGATAACCCATCTCCGAAGGCATCAAGCTGATACAAACTTCCAAGCGTTCTTCATCCAGAATTTCCATGGTTTCCATCACGGTGGAAACATTTTCCTGTATGACATCCACATCTTCAGAAGGTGTGCCCAGATGATGCAGACACACGTGATAGCCCATCTCACGCAACTGACGGGCAACTTCGACGGCCTCTTCCATTTCGGTGGCGGGCACAAGTTTTTTGGCCATCCCATGCATTAAGGGCGTATTGCGCGCCAAATAGCGCACCATCGAACTGCCAGCTATTTTTTTCTTAAGGCCCATAGGCTTAACAACGATCCCTACATCTTTTTTAGAGTCGGTTCAGGGTAGCAAGCCCCCGTGGGATTTACAAACACAAAAAGCCGCATCCCCACCAAGGGAAGCGGCTTTTTGTAAAACGCCTAAAAGAAGCGTGTTTTAATCAGCCCTGGCGAGCCTTAAAACGCGGGTTCTTTTTGTTGATGACGTAAACACGGCCACGGCGGCGCACAACACGGCAGCCTTTTTCACGCAGCTTAGCTGACTTCAAAGAGTTGCGAACTTTCATAATCTCGTATCCTCAAACGCTTTTGCCCATCTCCTTGATGAGCGGAGCCGGGAACATACGGAGATCACCCCGTTGAGTCAACAACGTAATCCCCAATTTCTCAAAAATGGTGGGTCGTACAAGATTTGAACTTGTGACCTCTGCCATGTCAAGACAGCGCTCTAACCAACTGAGCTAACGACCCATATTCACTACCATGATCAAAACCGCACAAATCCGCGCTTTCCTTCTTGGTGGGGCGCTTTATAGCCATGACTCCTTATAGGTGCAAGAAAAAATTACAAAAAAGTGGCATAGCCCTTGATTTGTCGCCTTTTGCCCTTCCTTGAAAAGGCAAATGAAATCGCTTTTTGATCAAACCTAGCAGAATCGTCCAACCTTTTTAGCTAGGGTCCGGCTCTAAAATCATAATTGTGAGTTACTTAACAGAACTTCATCCCAATATTTGTCTATATAGCGATATGTTTGGTATGGAGTGAATATAATGAAAATCTTTGCGACCTTGGCAGCAACAGCCCTTTTCCTGACGGCCTGCGGGGGGTCTGATGAAACAGAAAACTCAAAAGCCGAGCTGGTTCGCCCAGCCAAAATCGCCATTGCCCAAAATCAGGCCGCACTCCATGAAAAAGTTTTCCCCGGCGTAACAGAAGCCACCCGACGTTCCACGCTGGCCTTTCGTGTTAATGGTCAGGTGGTGGAACTTCCTGTGCGGGCAGGCCAATTGATTAAAAAAGGCGACCTGATTGCCCGGATTGATGATGCCTCTTATCGCAACACGCTGGCTGATCGTCATGCCAAATACAAACTGGCGAAAATGGAATTTGAACGCCAGAAAGTTCTCTTCTCCCAAAAACATGTCGCCAAATCCCGCCTTGATGAGGCCCGTTCCACTTTCGAGGCCGCAGACGCCGCCTATAAACTTGCCAAAGATGATGTCAGCTATACCAAACTAACCGCCCCTTATGACGGGATGATCAGCCGCATCGACATTGATAATTTCCAAAATATTCAGGCCAAGGAACCCATTGTGGAATTTCAGGGAGCCAAGGAAATTGACGTGGTCTTTAACGTGCCGGAAAGCCTGTTTTTAAAATTGAACAAAGACAACACAAACGGTGGTCATGTGTTGGTACGTTTTGATGCCATGCCTGAAACCACCTTTGATGCCTGGTATCGCGAACATGAAACTGTGCCCGATGCCACCACGCGTTCTTTTAAAGTGACCGTTTCCATGCCCCGCCCCCTTGGCCTGACCGTTCTGCCCGGTATGAGCGTAACCGTCAGCGTCAATTTGTCCAAAGTTTTTAACACCAACAAAGAAGGTGTTCTGATCCCTCTTGAGGCTGTCTTTGAAGCCGAGGAACAAACATGGGTGTGGAAGCTGGATGACAACAATGCTGCGCGTAAAACGGCCGTCACCACATCAGGGATCGAAAAAGAAAACATCCGTATTACGGACGGGTTGACAGATAAAGATCGCGTGATCGCCGTTGGTGTGACTTATGTGCGTGAAGGCCAGAAAGTCCGCCCCATCGTTAAAGAACGTGGCCTGTAAGAAAAGGATCAGCACTCATGATGGGCTTAACCGAATATGCAATGCGCCGCAAAGTCGTCAGCTGGATGGTCACAATCCTCTTGATTGGCGGCGGCATCCTTTCCTTCCTTGGTCTGGGTCGATTGGAAGACCCGGAATTCACCATTAAACAGGCTGTTGTCGTGACCTCTTACCCCGGTGCCTCTGCACAAGAGGTGGAAGAAGAAGTCACCCTTCCCATTGAAAACATTATTCAGCAACTGCCATACGTCGATAATATCACCTCTATTTCCTCAGCGGGCCTGTCACAAGTCACGGTGGAAATGAAAAGTATTTATCGTAAAGACGACCTTGCCCAAATCTGGGATGAAATGCGTCGCAAAATCCGCGATATGGAAATCATGTTGCCCCCCGGTGTGCAATCGCCGCGCATCAATGATGATTTTGGCGATGTCTATGGTGTCTTCATGGCCGTCACAGGGGAAGGCTATTCTTATGAAGAGCTGGCTGATTATGTGGATTACCTGCGCCGTGAACTGGTTTTAGTCGACGGTGTTGGTAAAGTTGCTGTGGGTGGACGCCTGAGCGAACAAATCGTCTTAGAAGTCAATCGCGCCAAACTCACATCCTTGAACATGTCCATGACCAACCTGAAAATGGTGCTGGAAAACCAGAACATGGTCAGTGATGCAGGACGCATCCGTGCCGGCAGTGAATATATCCGCATCAGCTCTACCGGAACGTATGATCAGGTGGAAAAGCTTGAAAATCTGATGCTGGGGCAAGCCAACGGCCAGATTATTTATCTGAGTGACGTTGCCAATATTACACGCACGTATGCTGATCCCCCATCACAAGTCTATCGCTTTAACGGCAAATCCGCCCTGACTTTGGGGATTTCCTTTGCCAGTGGTGTCAATGTGGTCGAAATCGGAGAAGCTGTTCAAGAGCGCCTGGCTGAACTGGAATTTGCCCGCCCGATCGGTATGGAAATTGGCATGATCTATGACCAACCCCATCAGGTGGAACAATCGGTCAGTGATTTTGTCATCAGTCTGGGGCAAGCCATTGCCATTGTCGTCATCGTCCTGTTGATCGCCATGGGCATGCGCTCCGGTATTTTGATGAGCCTTGTGTTGCTGTTAACCATTTTGGCGACCTTTATCGGCATGAAAGTCTTTGCCATTGACCTTCACCGCATTTCACTGGGCGCACTGGTCATTGCCCTGGGCATGCTGGTGGACAATGCTATTGTGATTACCGAAGGGATTCTGATTGGGGTCAAGCGGGGCTTAGGTAAAGTCGAAGCCGCAAAACAGATTATTTCACAAACTGTCTGGCCCTTGCTGGGTGCCACAGTGATTTCCATCACCGCCTTTGCCCCCATTGGCCTGTCACCGGATGCCTCAGGTGAATTTACCGGGGCGCTGTTCTGGGTGTTGTTTATCTCACTCTTCATCAGCTGGGTCATTGCTATTACCTTAACGCCCTTTTTTGCCAATCTGATGTTTAAGGAAAACACTACACAATCAGACAGCCCAGAAGAAGCCGACCCTTATAAGGGAGCCCTTTATCAGGTTTATAAAGGCTTGCTGTTGCTCTCGTTACGTTTTCGTTATGGCACGATTGGCATTATGTTTGGTTTGATGGCCTTGGCCGTTGTGGGTTTTGGCATGGTCAGCAAAGCCTTTTTCCCACCATCAAACCTGCCGGTCATCACCGTGGATTATTGGTTGCCGGAAGGGTCAGATATTCGCGCCACCAGCCAGAATATGGCTGAACTGGAAAAAACACTGCTGGATCACCCTGATATCAACAAGGTCACGACCACCATCGGTCAAGGGGCCATGCGTTTCATGCTGACCTATAACGGGGAACGCAGCTATGCCAGTTACGGCCAGTTCATTGTTGAAGTAAATGATGCGGAAAAAATGGTCGCCGTGCGCAAATGGGTGGATCAAACCATTGCACAAAATTCACCACAGGCTTTTTCAAAGTCAAACCGGATTTTCATCGGCCCGGCGACCAAAGCCAAAATTGAAGCACGCCTGATTGGGCCGGACCCGCAGGTTTTGCGTCAAATATCGGCACAGATCACGGAAATTTTCCTCAACGACCCTGCCGCGATCAATGTACGTCATGACTGGCGCGAACGCACCAAGGTCCTGCGCCCGCAATTTGCCGAAGCCGAAGCCCGCCGTCTTGGAATTTCAAAGGCAGATTTGGACAATGCCCTGTCCATGAATGTCAATGGTGTGCAAGTCGGGCTCTTGCGCGATGGGTCCACCATGCTGCCGATCTTGTTGCGCCCACCGGCAAATGAGCGACGCGAAGTCAGCCAGCTCGGCAACGTACAGATCTACAGCCCGGCCCTGAACCAATATGTCAATATTGATCAGGTGGTACATAAAATTGATCTGGAATGGGAAAACCCGTTGATCATGCGTCGGGATCGCAAACGAACCGTACAGGTTTGGGCAGACCCCGACCCTTATGGGGAGATCAATTCCGCCGCCCTGTTTGAACGGTTGCGCCCACAGGTGGAAGCTATTGAATTGCCCGAAGGCTATAGCCTGAAATGGGGTGGTGAATATGAATCCCAGCAAAAAGCCAACAAGGCGGTATTTGAATTCGTCCCCCTTGGTGTGCTGGTCATGATCGCCATTACCGTGATGCTGTTTAATTCGGCCAAACAAACCGCTGTAGTCTGGGCCACCGTTCCCTTATCCATTATTGGGGTGAGTACGGGCCTGCTGATTTTCAATGAACCTTTCAGCTTTACCGCCATGCTGGGTTTTCTCAGCCTGTCCGGCATGTTGCTGAAAAACAGTATTGTTTTGGTCGAAGAGATCAAACGACTGAATGAAGAAGAAAATGTCGGCATGCATGATGCCATTACACAAGCAGCCGTCAGTCGTCTACGCCCGGTTGTCATGGCCGCGATCACAACTGTTTTGGGACTGATCCCCTTGCTCAGTGATGTGTTCTTTGCCCCTCTGGCTGTCACCATCATGTTTGGTCTGGGCTTTGGTACCGTCTTGACCCTGATTGTTGTCCCGGTGTTGTTTGCCCTGTTCTATCGCGTCAAATATCACCGTGGTGAGCTTTAACCTTGTCATAACAGAACGGGCATAAGGGAACCGGAAATTCTCTTATGCCTTTTTTCTGTCCCCTGATTTATGATTGAGGCTTGCACCTTTTTGCAAGACAAGCTACTCACACAGATAAAGTTACAGGGGTAGAAAAATATTATGAGCGCTTCCGGCACCGAAGCACACTCACAAGCTATTGAAACCGCATCAAAAGATGAAGCGGCTTACACGATTTTGCGCCCTGAGGAACAAACCGCTGCGGTTGTTTATGCCTCCCCCCATAGTGGTCATCACTATCCCAAAAAGTTCGTCGACAACTCCCCCCTTGACCCCGTGGCCCTGCGCCGTTCAGAAGATGCCTTTGTCCATGAGATCTATGAATCCTGCACAGGTTTTGGGAGTCCCCTGATCAAGGCCAACTACCCCCGTGCCTATCTGGACCTGAACCGGGAACCCTATGAACTGGACCCCTCCATGTTCGATGCTCCGCTTCCCTCCTATGTGAATTCAGATTCACCACGCGCCCTGGCTGGCCTGGGAACAGTTGCACGCATGGTCACAACAGGGAGTCCCATTTATCCGGGTAAATTAAATTTTGAAGAGATTGACCAACGGATCAAGGATATTTACCACCCTTACCACATTGCCCTGCGTCAATTAATTGAAAATACCCTGCACAAATTTGGCAATTGCCTGCTGATTGACTGCCATTCCATGCCTTCTGGCGTGACACACAATCACAATGACGCCAATGCCAGCAGTGATATTGTGCTGGGTGATCGCTTTGGGGCCTCCTGTCATCACTGGATTACCGACCATATCCACAGCCTGCTGGAACGCGAAGGCTTTAGCGTTAAACGCAACCGCCCCTATGCCGGTGGTTTTACCACGCAACATTATGGGCGACCCGATCAAGGGGTACATACCCTTCAAATCGAACTTAATCGTGCCCTTTATATGGATGAACATAACATCACACGGCTTCAGGCCATGAACAGTGTGCAACGTCACTTTAAAACAGTTATCCATCAAATCAGCCAAATCGACCTGAGCACCCTTTAATCAACCATTATAAAGTTAATTGAAGGAGTTTCTCGATAAATCGGGCCAATTGGAAGCGCCATATCTACATGATATGCACCTGATAGACCATATTCTCCTGTAGTCAGCATAATTAACTCAGGAGACACACTCCACTTTTTCCATACATACCCAAACTGCTTTTAAAGCGATCAAATAACCGAGACTTTATTGCGTCCTTCAACTTTGGACTTATAGAGTTGCTCATCGGCAAGTGTAATAGCCTCTTCGAGGGTATCGGTTTTTTGCGTACAGATCCCCACACTACTGGTCACTGAAATCATGCCTGCGTAATGTTCAATTTCTCTTTGCGCGATATCAGCTCGCAAAACCTCAAAACGGTCTTTGGCCGCAGCAATATCATCTGTCAGCATCACAATACAGAATTCATCCCCACCAAAGCGGGCAACGACTGCATCGTTACGGAAATGTTTTTGCAAGACACCAGCAAAATTCACCAATACCACATCCCCGGCGCCATGACCTTTTTCATCATTCACTTTTTTGAAATGATCAATATCGAGCATGGCACACACGAACTGCCCCTGACTTGCCTTAGCTTCATGATGAATAATCTCACCACGATCAAACAGATAGCGGCGATTTTTCAAACCAGTCAAATAATCGGTGATCAGGGCATCTTCCAGCATCTTGATATGGTCCAACATTTCAAGGTTCTGCGTCACCCGGCAATAAATTTCCTCTTTCATAAAGGGTTTATTGAGGAAATCATTCGCCCCCAGCTTGATAAATTTGGTTGAAAGCAAGCTACTGCCCTGGCCGGAAATGCCGATAATCGCCATTTGCTGGCGAGAAAAGTTCTGGCGAATTTCTTCAACCAGCTCACACCCATCCATCTTGGGCATGTTGTAATCAACGATGGTCAGCTTAATATCGGGGTGTTCCTGCAAAACCGTCAAGGCTTCCGGCCCATCAGCAGCTTCAAATAATTGAAAGCGATAGCCCCGTAATAAATGGGCCAACTGCACGCGGGCCGTTAACGAATCATCAACCACCAGAATTTTGACAAGCTGGTTCTTGTAAATCCGTTTCACAGCATTAACCGCATCGTCAATGCTGCCGGGTCCCTTTTTAATCACATAATCAATGATGTTTTTATGGGCCAGTTCTTCACGGATGTTTTCATTGAAATAGCCAGAGACCACAACGCTTGGAATTTTCTGTTCAATCGCAAAATCAACGATTTCACCGTTGGGGGCATCCGGCAAATTCAAGTCCAACAAGGCCAGATAGATATTCAACCCTTCTTCCAAAATAATGCCACAGGCATCAGCATATGATTGTGCGGTAATAACCGAAAAACCGAGCTTTTCCTCAATTTGTTTTTTCAGAGTTTCGCGAAAAAATTGAGTATCTTCTACGATCAGAACCTTGGGGCGGGTTGATGTTTTCATAAGCGACGAACACCCTGTTTATCATTCTTCAATACTTAATTATCTCGGCATTTCAAAAACATTCAAGAGCCATCTTTAAATATAGGAAAATAAAAGATTTATACATTACGATAAGGCATCAATAACGCGCATAACCCTTGCTTCATTTTTGCATTTTCTCTCAACCTCTGTTACAGTTTTAACAAAGACAGAGCAGAGGTTAATCTTGCGCTTTTTATCCTTCGTTGTTTTATGCGCCTTCGCCTTAAGCGCCTATATCTTGCCCGCCCGTGCAGAAGTACTGCGTGCGGCAACCTTGCAATTTCCGCCTTATTCCTATGAAGACCAAAATGGAAATGTGGCAGGCATTGCCGTTGAAACCGTGCGTCGGCTTGCCAAACGTCTTGGGTATGAACTGGATATCAAGCTCTACCCCTGGGCACGCGCACTCAGCCTTGTCAAGCAAGGCAGCGTTGACATGCTGTTTACCGCCTATAAAACCAAAGAGCGCGAAGAATATCTCTATTATTCCGCTTCTCCCCTGATTGTACAAAAGGTTTCTTTCTTCGTCAAAAAAGACAGCCTGTTCCAAAGCGTCACGGATATCACCCGAGCACGAAAAGCCACCACAGCCACACGACGCAAAGTCAGCTATGGCCCGATTGTGGATGATATGCTCAAACAAGGAGTGTTGAACAATCTATACACAGGCAATGATGACATCCACTTGCTCAACCTCTTAAAAGAAGGGCGGGTCAATGTCGTCCCCCTCAGTCAGTTTGTCGCTTATTACAATATCCAGCAAGCTCATCTGCAAAATGATATTCGTGAAATTCATCCTCCTGTGCAAACCGTGCCCAGTTATCTGACCTTTTCAAAAGCTCTGGGACATCATCAGCTTGCACAGGCTTTCAGTAAAGAACTGAACAAAATGCGCAAAGATGGCAGTATTCAAAAGATTTTAGAGCAGTGGCTTGCCAATAACCGACTGTAAGGCGTACACTTATAAGGCAAATACCATAACTCTTTGGTTTTACGCAAATACGTCGTCGTAATTTTCAATCCAAATTACTCGGGATTTGCTATAAGGGGCTATTCAAATGGCTAAAATTCGTGCTGCCGCTGTCGCCGGGGCGTTTTATCCGGACAATCCAGAAGCTTTACGCCACGACCTTACAAAGTTTCTCAATGAGGCGCAGCACCACCATGCCCCCAAAGAAGGGGCCCTTCCTGTCAAGGCATTGATTGTCCCTCATGCCGGGTATGTCTATAGCGGACCAATCGCTGCCAGCGCCTATATTAAGCTCCTCCCCTTAAGGAAGGTTATTAAACGGGTCATTCTGTTAGGGCCATGTCATCGTGTCCCTGTTGGGGGGCTGGCCTTATGCAGTGCCGATTATTATCAAACCCCACTGGGGCGCATCCCCATTGATCGCACCTTAACGCGCAAAATCGAAAAGCTGCCACAGGTTTTTACCTTTGATCCAACCCATGTGGAAGAACATAGCCTCGAAGTTCATCTCCCTTTTTTACAAATGATGCTTGCTGATTTTACCTTGCTGCCACTTGTTGTCGGGCAAGTCTCCCCTCAGGAAGTTGCGGAGGTTCTCAATCAGGTGTGGGGGGGCGAGGAAACCCTGATTGTCGTCAGCACCGACCTGTCACACTATCTGGATTATCAAGCCTGTCAGGAACTGGATCAAAAAACCTGCTCTGCCATTGAAAATTTTGAACCGGAAAAAATCGGCAATGAACAAGCCTGTGGCCGCATTCCACTTAAAGGGCTGCTGGAAAGTGCACATGCGCGTGGTATGGAGATCACTACACTGGACATACGTAACTCCGGTGATACCGCAGGGTCGCAAGACCGGGTTGTAGGCTATGGTTCCTGGGTCTTAAGCGGGGGAAGCCAGCCCACCCCCCATGAGACCTTTGCCTATAAAACCAAGGCGATTTTGGAACGTCATGGTAAAACCCTCATGCAAATTGCCGCTGCCTCCATCAAGCGTGGGATTACCCATCACGAACCGGTCAAGCTTGACCTGTCAAGCTTCCCTGATAGCTTACAGGACCTTGGCGCATCTTTTGTCACGATTGAAAAGAAAAATGGTGATTTGCGCGGCTGTATCGGTTCTCTCCAACCTCATGTCCCCTTGGCTAAAGATATCGCGGACAATGCCTTTAAAGCCGGTTTTGAAGACCCCCGTTTTCCACAAATTGCTCAGGATGAACTTGCGGGGCTCACCCTGCACATTTCTGTACTGTCTCCACAATTCCCGATCTATATCAAGGATGAAGCCGACCTTTTGGCCCAGCTTCGCCCCCATGTGGACGGGCTGATCATTCAAGATGGTGGACATCGCGCCCTGTTCCTACCTTCCGTCTGGGAAAAACTGGCCGATAAAAGACAGTTCCTCACACATTTAAAGCTCAAGGCAGGGCTAAGTGCCGACCACTGGTCCCCCAGTTTTAAAGCCTGGCGTTTTATTACAGAAGGTGTCCATTCAGAAGATCTGGACGACCCGGAAAAACTATGGCAATAAGCCTGTAATCAACCACATTGTTTTTGGAGTATATTCATTGAGTTTCACACTTAATCAAACGGCAATTGATAAGTTGCTGGACGTTGCCCGCAAGGCAGGCGACCTGACCATGGAAATTTATCAAAGCGATTTTGAAATTTATTCCAAAAAAGATGAATCCCCTGTTACCGAGGCAGATCGCAAGGCCGAAGCCATCATCACCCCGGTTCTTAAAGATCTCGCCCCCGATATTCCCATCGTGGCCGAAGAAGCGTTCAGCGCGGGCGACTGCCCCGATGTAACCGATAAAAAATTCTGGCTGGTCGACCCTGTAGACGGAACCAAGCAATTCATCAAAAAGCAGGATGAATTTACCGTCAATATCGCCCTGATTGATGAAGACCGCCAGCCTATTTTTGGGGTCGTCCATGCTCCCGCGCTAAACCGTATGTTCTGGGGGTCTTTAGAACATGGGGCTTTTGTGCAAGAAAGCGATGGAACCATTCGCCAAATCTCGGTGCGCAAAGCACCCGATGATGGTATTGTGGCAGTGGTCAGCCGATCCCATAAAACACCGGAAGTCGACGATTTCCTCAAGGATTATAGCGTTGCAGATGAGGTCTCCGCCGGGTCTTCCATCAAATTCTGTCAGGTGGCAGAAGGTATTGCTGATCTCTACCCCCGTTTTGGCCCGACCATGGAATGGGATACAGGGGCTGGACATGCGGTTGTTTTAGGTGCAGGTGGCACGGTTAAAACACCAGAAGGTGATGATTTCCGTTATGCAAAAGACGGGTTTAAAAACGGATTTTTCATTGCTAAAGGCAAGTAGCTGATTGTCATCCTCGTACTTGATACGGGGATCCCGTTTTATTTGAACAAGCGAGATTCCCAATCAAGTTGGGAATGACGTTAAAGAGCTTCCTATAGGGATGATTTTTTCAAGTTCAAGACTTGTGTAAAAACATAAAAAACGGCAGTATTCAAGGCATACAGAGAGTTGTCTTTGTAGTGACCCAAACGTAAAGGGGCCATGATATAGCCGCCGTATTTCCTGTACGGTGACTGCCGCGAAGGTCGCAACCGCGGGCGGTTTATCGCAAATAGGCAGAGAGAGAATTATGGGCTGAGGAACCTATCGCCTCAGCCCTTTTTCCTGCTTCATATGCATCCTGTTGCATCACTTCCCCCGATGGGGCGACATCCGTAAACAGCGTGGTATGTTTGAAACGTTTTTGAATGGTTTCGCTTAATGCCTGTTCCACCCCTTGGCCTTGGAAGTCAGATAACACAACGGTTTCTGCAACCCAGCTGCGCAACACATCATCACTAAAGACACGGGCCATGCCAATCAGCTGCTGGCCTTCATAGACAAAAAAGCCATATCGCCCCTGCCCAAATAACTGGTCAATAAAATCTGCTTTTTTTGTCAGGACGGGATCCAGCAGCACCCCAGCCCCTTGATACAATCTTTCAACAGCATTTGATTTCAAAAAGCGCGTATTGGTTTCAACATTCCATTTATTCATTTGTTCTCACCACTTGGAACAATTTTTAATTGCAGTTTGTATAGCTTGGGAATTGTCTTAGGTCAATTCTAATACTCAACTTTTAGATTAAAAAGCTAGAAAAGCTGAGAAATCATAACGAGAGAGCCTATGACCTCTGTACACAAAGGCCCACTGGCCCCGCTATCGCCTGTTTTATTGGCGGGAATCGTAGCAGGCCCCCTCCCACATAAAGCCCTGCAGCCTCTTTTAAATCTGGCAATCAAGCAAATGCATACTCTGCACCCGGATGTGTTTGAGCGTATGACCAGTGTGAATTCGCCACGTTTTTTGATTGATCCGGTTGATTTACCTTTCTCATTCATCATGGACACCCATCCTGACTGCCCCAGCCTGGAAATCATTCAAGACTTCCAAAATGAAGAGGAACTCTACGTTCAGGCCAATGTACGCGGCCCGCTTGTTCTCTTGATTGCCTTGTTGGAAGGCAAGATTGATGGCGATGCTCTTTTCTTCTCACGCGACCTGATCGTTGAAGGTGATACAGAAGCGGTGCTTGCCCTGCGCAATGCCGTGGATGGAGCAGATATTAATGTTCACAACGATCTGTTGTCTCTTTTTGGTCCATTGGGCAAACCCGCAGATGCCATCGCCCAACTGGCCGGAAAAGTCTTTAACCGTTTTGCCAAAGATTTGGATAGAGTGTCCCAAGCCACACTCGCCCCCCTGCAACGCAAGTGCGATGCGCAAGCCCATACAATCGCCGAGCTGGAAGAAACCGTCGCCAGCTTGAAGAAGCAAGTCCGCCGTCGTGCAGGAAAAACAGCATGAAGACTGAAAAGCTTGAACTCGTCTGCCCCGCTGGTACACCTGCGGCCTTACGTGCTGCGGTAGATGCTGGTGCAGATACCATCTATTGTGGTTTTCGCGATGCCACCAACGCCCGTAACTTTCCCGGCCTGAACTTTTCACGCGAGGAATTGGGTGACGGTATAGAGTATGCCCGTTCCAAAGCGTCAAAAGTCCTTGTCGCCTTAAACACGTACCCAGAAGCAGGCCATCCAGAATCTTGGCATCGCGCTGTTGAAGATGCTGCTGATCTGGGTGCCCATGCCCTAATCATGGCAGATATCGGCCTGTTGGCTTATGCGGCTGAAAAACGCCCTGATACACGGCGTCATTTATCGGTTCAGGCTTCAGCCTCCAATCCGGATGCCATTGCCTATTACCAGCGCACCTTTGATGTCAAACGTGTGGTTTTGCCCCGTGTATTGACCGTGCCGGAAATTGCTGCGCTCAATAAAGAGATCAATGTAGAAACTGAAGTCTTCGTCTTTGGCGGTCTTTGCGTCATGGCCGAAGGGCGTTGTTCCTTATCGTCTTACGCCACAGGGCAATCTCCAAACATGAACGGTGTCTGCTCCCCCGCCAGCCATGTGCGTTATGAAGATAAAGGCAACAAGCTGGTTTCCAAGCTGGGGGATTTCACCATCAACCAGTTCAGCCAAACAGAAGCCGCAGGCTACCCGACCTTATGTAAAGGGCGATTTGTCACGCAAGACAAACCGTCTTACCTGTTTGAAGACCCCACCAGCCTGAATGCCGCCCAGTTCCTGCCTGAACTGATGGAAGCAGGTGTCACTGCACTTAAAATTGAAGGGCGACAACGCGGCAAAGCCTATATCGCCCAAGTGGTCAGTGCCTTTCGAAAAGCGGCTGATGCCGCAGCCAACGGCCAGCCTGTCCCACCTTTAGGGTTGGAAAACATGAGCGAAGGGCAAAAAGAAACCACTGGTGCCTATAACAAGAGGTGGCAATAATGAACACGCATATCAATATGGGACCGGTCCTGTTTAACTGGCCTGTCGAAGACCTGAAAGATTTCTATTTCCGCCTTGCCGATGAAGCCCCGGTGGATACGGTCTTTCTTGGTGAAGTGGTTTGCTCCAAGCGCCAGCCCTTTTTTGCTCCACACCTGCCCGAAGTGGCCGAAAGGCTGACATCTGCAGGCAAACGTGTCATCTTTTCCACCCTTGCCCTTGTCATGAACAAACGTGAAATGGAACTGGTACGCGAACTGTGTGAGATGGACGGCGTGATGATTGAAGCCAATGACGTTTCAGCCTGCGCACAATTGATGGGGCGTGACCACGCGGTTGGACCTTTCGTCAATGTCTATAACGAAGGCACCCTTAAGGTCATGGAACACCAAGGGGCGAGCCACATTTCCTTGCCTGGTGAACTGTCACGCCATTCTATCGCCGCCTTATCCAAGGTGGCGACAAGTGATTTGGAAGTCCAGGTCTTTGGCCGCCAGCCTCTGGCTTTGTCAGCACGGTGTTATCATGCCCGCTCCCACGGTCTTGCCAAAGATTCCTGCCAATATGTGTGTGACCGTGACCCGGACGGGATGGATTTGGACACATTGGATGGGGATGCTTTCTTGGCCGTCAACGGTATCCAAACCATGTCTTATACCTGTGCCAACCTGCTGGGTGAACTTGATGACCTACAAGCTATGGGCATTCGCCATTTCCGCCTGTCCCCTCAGTATATTGATATGGTCAAGGTCGCAGACGTGTTCCGCAATGTAGTGGACCATCAGATAGACATCGCCCAAGGTCTGGAAAAACTGGACGAGTTAATAGACGGCCTGCCTTTTGCCAATGGATTTTATTATGCCACTGAAGGCGTCAAAGCCCGTGGCCCGGTGGAAGAGTTTGGACTTTAGCCTTTTCTTCTGCCCTCATTCACGTTATTGAAAACAGATGAATGATGGACAGAACATATCTCACGCAACCC
Source organism: Terasakiella sp. SH-1 (assembly GCF_004564135.1). Taxonomy (NCBI): domain Bacteria; kingdom Pseudomonadati; phylum Pseudomonadota; class Alphaproteobacteria; order Rhodospirillales; family Terasakiellaceae; genus Terasakiella; species Terasakiella sp. SH-1. The sequence goes on from NZ_CP038255.1 coordinate 2,219,174, forward strand.
CGGACTCGCTGAGCCGTGCAGGCAAGTTGATCTGTGAAGGCAAGCTGGTGGCTTTTCCCACCGAAACGGTTTATGGCCTGGGCGCAGATGCAACCAATGAAGAGGCCGTGGCCTCCATCTTTGCGGCCAAGGAACGCCCGAGCTTCAACCCGTTGATCGTTCATGTGCCCGATATGGAAACAGCGCATAAGCTGGTAGATTTTACACCACAGGCTGAGAAACTGGCGGATGCCTTCTGGCCCGGTGCCTTAACTCTTGTTCTGCCACGCAAGAAAGATTGTGGCCTGTCCCTTCTTGTCAGTGCCGGGCTGGATACGGTTGCCATCCGCATGCCCAATCACCCAATCGCCAAAGAACTGTTAGAAACCTCAGCTCGCCCCATTGCAGCGCCCAGCGCCAATAAATCGGGCCAAATCTCACCGACACACGCCGCCCATGTGGCCCAGTCCCTGCCTAACAAAGTGGATATGATCCTGGATGGTGGGGCTTGCAAAGTCGGCCTTGAATCCACCGTTGTCGATGCTTGTGGGGAACGTGTTGGTTTTTTGCGCCCCGGTGGCATTTCCATTGAACAGCTTGAAGATATTGTCGGCCCACTGATCTTCCCTGATGATGCACCGGATGCGCCAAAATCACCGGGGATGTTGACCAGCCATTATGCGCCGGACCTGCCCATGCGCCTGAATGCGGATCAAAAACAGGAAGGGGAAATCCTGTTGGGTTTTGGCCCTGATTGTGAAGAGGCCACCCTTAATCTCAGCCCTTCAGGAAATCTTAACGAAGCGGCCGCTAATCTTTTTGCCATGATGCGGGAATTGGACCGCGAGGGCTATCAGCGCATGGCTGTCTCTCCAATCCCCAATACTGGCCTTGGTCTTGCCATAAATGACCGTTTAATTAGGGCAGCAGCACCAAGAAGTTAAAAATAAAGAAAGATTACGGGGAATGGGGAAAACATCAGGGGCAATCTCAGCCGGACATCCCAAAACGGCAGAAGCAGGCGCACGCATGTTCGAAGAAGGCGGCAACGCCTTTGATGCCATCTTGGCCGCCATGTGTGCCTCTTGCGTGGTTGAACCTGTCCTGTCTTCCCTTGGCGGGGGTGGTTTTCTGCTTGCCCATGAACAGGATCAAAGCCCAGTCCTTTATGATTTTTTCACCCAAACCCCAAAGCAACGCCGCACCGATTCTGAATTTTATCCCATTTTGGCGGATTTTGGCACAGTCACACAGGAATTTCACATCGGGCGAGGCTCGATTGCCACACCGGGTGTCGTAAAAGGGCTTTTTGAGGCCCATCTGGAACTTGCCAGCCTCCCCATGGACGTCATCGTCGCCCCAGCTATTGAACTCGCTCGCGACGGGGTGCACGTTAACACCATGCAGGCCCAAATTTTCGATATTGTCGAAGCCATCTTCGTCGCCTCAGAAGACAGCAAGGCCCTTTATGGAAGCGCACGCAATGACCGTGCCTTACTTGGTGAAGGTGAAATTCAGAAAAACCCGGATATGGCAAACCTGTTTGAAGCCCTTGCGAAAGAAGGAGGAGAGCTGTTTTACGAAGGCGATATTGCCCGCCTGATTGAAAATGACAGCTGGGACCACGGTGGTCATTTGAGCATGGCAGACCTGAAAGAATACCGCGTCGAAAAACGCACCCCCTTGCGCGTAGATTATGCTCGTTCGCACTTTTATACCAACCCGGCCCCCTCAACAGGTGGCCTGCTGATTGCTTTTGCCCTGGAACTGATCAAGACAGCAGGTTTCCGCGACTTGTCTTTTGGCTCAAAAGATCATGTGGAACGGCTCAGCCAAATCATGGCCCTGACCAACAAGGCACGTCTTGATGCCGCTCTGGTCGATGGTGTTGAACAGGCCCAACTCAAAATGTTGGATCAAGATTTCCTCCAGCTTTATCGCAAGGAAATTTATGGTCGCCCCACTGCATTGCGTGGCACCACCCATATGAGCGCCATTGACAAGCATGGCAATGCGGCCTCCCTAACCACGTCTAACGGGGAAGGTTGCGGCCATATCCTGCCGACAACCGGAGTGATGCTCAACAACATGCTGGGCGAAGAAGACATCAACCCCCACGGGTTTAACCAATGGCCGACCGATACCCGCATGTGTTCCATGATGTCACCAACCCTGCTGCTGCGCGACGACGGGATCAATGTGGCCTTGGGCTCTGGCGGGTCCAATCGCATTCGCACGGCTGTTTTGCAAGTACTGGTCAATCTGCTTGAATTTGGCATGAATTTGGAACAGGCCGTTGCTGCCCCACGCATGCATTTTGAACGCGGCCTGTTGAATATCGAACCGGGGTATCCGCAAGAAGCCCTGCAAACTCTAAATGAACATGTGCCGGATCATAAAGTCTGGGACAGCCCCAATCTCTTTTTCGGTGGCGTACATTCCGTGCGTGCCAATTTTAATACAGGTCGTTTTGACGGTGTCGGAGATTTCCGACGTGGCGGCGCGGCCATCATTATAGATGAACATATGGATGCATCATGAGTACTGATAAAAAATATATTCTGACGATTTCCTGCCCGGACCATTCAGGTATCGTGGCACAAGTTTCCGGCTTTTTGGCAGATCAGGATGCCTTTATTACCGAGTCTGCCCATTTTGGCGATCCGGTGTCTGACCGTTTTTTCATGCGCACGGTTTTCACCCCCGGCCCCTATACCCCGGATGCCTTTGAACTGGCGAAAAAGTTCTCCCGTGTGGCAGAACGTTTTCAAATGGTTTGGGGCATTCATGATGCCAACCGTAAACAGCGCCTGCTTCTCATGGTCTCCAAATTCGACCACTGCCTGAACGATCTGCTTTATCGTTACCGCACAGGCGAGCTAAATGCGGAAATTCCCGCAATTGTCTCCAACCACCCGGATCTGGAAAAGCTCGCCCAATGGCATGATATTCCCTTCTATCACATGCCCATCAGCAAAGAGACAAAGGACGAACAGGAAGCCGACGTTTGGGACCTGATTGAAAATCTGGAAATTGATCTGGTTGTTCTGGCGCGCTACATGCAAGTACTATCACCACGCATGTGTGAAAAACTGCGCGGGCGCTGCATCAACATCCACCATTCCTTCCTGCCCAGCTTCAAAGGAGCCAATCCTTATCGTCAGGCCCATGAACGAGGTGTCAAACTGATCGGGGCAACCGCCCATTATGTCACCAGCGACCTGGATGAAGGCCCTATCATTGAACAGGCCGTTGAACGTGTTGATCATACTTACACCCCGGAAAAGCTCAAAGCCGTTGGTCGTGATATTGAAAATGGTGTGTTGTCACGAGCTGTACGTGCACATGTGGAACATCGTGTTTTGATGAACGGCATAAAAACCGTGGTTTTAAAATAAGGAAATTTAATAGGTGAATTCACCGATTCACGCTCCTTATTAACTTCATCTGCAGTTTATTTAAATCGCCTCCGAATCATTTTTGATTCGGAGGCGATTCAATCTTGGCCTTGCACTCCATAAAAATTCAGCGCACAATTATAGTTAAATCAATTGGTTCAACTATAATTCTTTGATTTTACGCAAATACGTCGTCGCAACTTTAATCAAAACTACTCGGGATTTGCGATACAATATGTTCCCAGAACAGGACGAAAAGAATGACCCTGCAATCACTCGAAAACATCAATTTGTTAGATGGTCTTTCAACGGAAATTATTGAAGAACTCAATAAGCAATGTCGCTGGAAATGGTATGATGACCATGAACAGATTATTGATCGCCAGGCTGAAAGCACCGATGTCTTTTTTATCGTACAGGGCCGTGTGCGTATTGTGATTTACACCGTCGGGGGTAAAGAAATCACACTGGATGATTTTACCGAAGGCAAACAGTTTGGCGAAATGGCCGCCATTGATGGCCTGCCCCGTTCTGCCAGCGTAATGGCCATGGACAAATCCCTGCTGGCCGCCATGCCCCAGTCACGTTTCATGAGCCTTCTGACCGGACACCCGATTGTGGCAGAACGTGTTTTAAAGAATATGGCCCATATCATCCGTATTTCAAATGAACGCATCATGGATCTTTCCACCTTAGGGGCAGCCAACCGGGTTCACGCCGAAATCCTGCGCCAAGCCCGCGATAATATGACCGATGAAGACGAGGCTTTTATCTCCCCCATTCCCATTCATTCCGATATCGGATCGCGCATCAGTTCCACCCGCGAAACAGTTGCCCGCGTGATGAATGATCTGGCGCGCAAAGGCTTTGTGGAACGCAAAAAAAATGGCCTTGTGGTACGAAATGTTGAACAACTCAGCCAAATGGTCGAAGAAGTCCGAGGCGATTAAGCTGGACTGTGACCCACATCACAGACCTTTAAATTCGATTAAGACATCCTATATCTATTGAAGAAACAAGTTTACAGCAACGTCCTCTACCCAAAGGACAATCGAGAGCAGTTGGAAGCTTGGTTTCTCAATAGAACTTTTTCATTCCCGAGACTTGAGCCACACCACCCGCGTGTGGCTTTTTTTATGTATATATACGTAAAAAACCCATATCCTGTGATCAGCATCACAGTCATCCCCCGCTTTTTTATGCATGATACAAACATAGCCGGGGCTGGTGGATCACTGATGTGGTCATAACGCGGCTATTACCTTCACCAGCCCGCTCGTTATCCCTCAAGAGTATACTTGACCCCTAAAACTTTGTTTTTAGGGGTCTTTTTTTACTTTAATACGATAGTGGTTTAATAATGGTCTTTATTTCCAATAAAAAAGAAGACGATTAAGCTGGATATTTCCACGAAAGAATATCTTGATGATTCTCACCTGACGGCAAAAGTGTTTCCTTCGTTTTGTCATGGAGATGAATTCTCATTACTTTAGGAGCATTCCTACCATATTCTTTTTGAAGAATTTTTCCGTGAATTCCCAAATCTTCAGCTAATAGATTGCTATAAAATATACAATCATCCGTCAGTTCTTGAATACTCTTCATGACATTTGGATAGCTCTCATCAGTGTTGCCCTCAGCGTCTACTAATCCAAAATAGAATGCAGACAGTGCCAAGTCCTGAAGTTGTTGTGCCTTAGCATTGTTAATTAGCTGATTCCGGTGGAGTATAGAGGTATGCAGGCTATGGATGGTCTGCTGAAGTGTTATTAAACAATGAAGAGGGCGACCGACTATTGTGAGCTTCTCATACAACTGACTGTGCAGTTCAAAAGAGGTATTAAGTGGAGGTGTCAAAAAACGAAAATCTGCCTCAAACTCAAAAACTGGGTTCCCACCATCAGCAACAGCATTGTGGTGGGCATCTAATTGTTCACTTGCTCTTGCATAATTTGTAGTTATTGGATTCACCAACTGGTCTTTGAAAGTGCAATACGTATTAGTGACTCCAAACGCCATCCCAATAGCAGCATTCGTATTTTGAATTTCTTTTTTCAATTCCTTCTTTTTATCTCTATTGTTTAGCCACCAAGCTGCCCCCAGAGCCCCGCCTGCGGAACCTATTGCCGCAACAGCAATGTTAGATTCCAATGTTGCAATTTTGCCAACGAACTCCCAAAGGAACATACAAATTTTATAGAAGGCCGTATTTAACCAGTCCAATTCCTTACCATTTACTTCCATGCCACTCACGTTCCATATTTTTCCTCATATTCCTTTTGCATTTTCTGTAGTTCAGAAATATCTGCCTTGTGATAATTTTTTACAATATTATCAAGCCAGTTGTGGAAATCCAAAATCTTATCATGATAGTCCTCTACTATCTTACTGAATGAAAAGTTCTCTTCTTGCTTCGTCAAAAAACACTTTGCCGGCTTTGTCCATTTATCCCACTCAAGCAATCGCTCTTTCTGCAGATTAATACCACTCTCAATACCTTGCTCTGCATGAACACGTAGAAACCGCTCTGTGCTCGGTAGACCTTTGTGGAGCATATAATTCCGCAAATCGTTTATGAATTTGGAAAGCTCATCGGTTTCAAATTCGGACTTCACTTTTTTATTATAGAGTTTGGATACCTTGGTGTTTGGATAATGTTGAGATACCCATGCACGCGTATGGTCAACAAGGGTTTTGGCACCAGCAAGAAAATTATGGAAAAGTCTGTGCACTTCTCTATGGACTTGATTGTCAGCTTCTCTGTTTTCTTCAGTCATTAATTTTAGTGCAACATCGGTGTTCTCAACCAACTTCAAAGCTTCGTTTAATTCGCGGTAGTTTCCAAGAAAAATATTCACGCTGAAAGACCGAGTGTGCAATCGATTAATTACTGCCATCCCTTCTGACTCATGCATTTGCGAAAATAGGTCGTATCCGTTGTCGGTCATGTCAAACTCACCTGAAATTTGGTCGTAGATATTTTTCTTGTTTAAGTTGCTTATATCTAATTTAATAACGTTAAATGGAATGTGTTGGAAGCAAGATTATGAGCCTTATTGACCAAATAATTGAACAATCAGTTGATGATAGTGTTCGTTTACCTGTCATTCTGAGGAAATGCTTGGTGGTGGCAGCAAAGTTAAAGAATGAGCGTCTGAAAGAATGGGCAAGCTCTGAATTAAACGGTTATCCGAATGCTGAAAATTTACCAGAATACAGAACGGCAAGTATCCAAGCTAAAGGCATCTTTTTAGGACCGCTGCAAGGGCAACTGAATAATCAACCTCTAACATCTTGGGTATTGGAGGAAGAGCATCGTTGGTGGGCGACTACCGCCCATTTTACCGATGGTGTTGCTGCTTATGAACAATTAACCAGTGACATCAAAGAAGAACGTTTGAAGTTAGATTGGCCTGCAGATTTAATAGCTTATTACCAAACAAAATTTATTGATGGTTGGGTGTTGAACCAAGCATGGCAAGACATTCCACCTGTCAGTTTGATTCATTTAGTTGATACAGTCCGAAATCGTGTTCTTGAGTTTGCTCTCGATATTAAAAATGAAATGGGGGATGAAGATATTGAACTTACCCAAATCAAGACGGAGCATGTAGAAACCGCCGTGCAGACGATTATTTACGGCGGAAACAACATTATCGCCGACAATATTGGTGACAACCTTCAACAAGCAAATGAGACGATAGTTCTTCAAGGCAATTTCGATACTTTGAAAAATAAGCTGAGTGAAATCGGGGTCAGCGATGAGCAAATCAATGAACTCAGCAATGCGATTGATGCCGACGCAGGAAAAGAAGACGACCAAGTTATCGGGAAACAAGCATCCAGTTGGTTGACGAAGACGCTATTAACGGCTGGAAAAGAAGGTGGGAAAATCGCAGGTGAAGCGGCTCGGACACTAATAACTCAAGCAGTTTTGTCATATTTTGGAGAATGAATTACAGATGTCCCAGAAAGCACTGATTGGTTTCATAGATGTTCTTGGTTTCTCAGAACTTGTTAAACGAAAAGATTTTGGAGATTTGTTTGAACAGTATATCCAATTGATTCGCAATGCGTTAAACGCACGAGGCCAGACGCATATGGAGTATGTAGTTTTTTCAGATAGCATTGTGATTGTTTCTGAGAAAACAGACTATAAAAGTTTATTTCTTTTGATTGAAGCCGTTTCCCTCTTTTCATTCGAGGCATTAACAAAACTGGGTTTGCCAATCAAGGGCAGTATCACTTCAGGCAATATCACCTACAAGAAACAAGACGGTGATGTAGTTATTGCGGGAACACCAATTGTTGAAGCATATAAGCTTGAGCAATCTCAGAACTGGGTAGGGGCAATGATTTCCCCTAATACAATTCGCGAATATGAACACTTTTTCGATTTAGTGGATTATCCGAATTTGCAAGTGCCCATACAGTTAGAGCGTTTGAAAAAAAATATGGCTTGGGCCATTACCGTTCAAAAAACTGGCCTAATTCCTTATAAAAATAAAAGTGATGATGACTTCTTTGAAGGCTATGCGATTGTTCCCCGTCGATTGTCATCTGTTGATGCAGGTCATCTCAAAGAAGATATGAACGAATACCTTGATGCTTTAACAAAAGAGAAATTCTTTTCGGCATCACCTGATGTTCAACGGAAATATCGCAATACAGAGCAGTTCGTCCAGCAGGTTATCAGCTTGTGGCATAAGAGATGGGCATCAAATACATACCGGATGCATTTTTGGTCTAAGAATGAGGCTCGCAATAGAACTGACGCTGGTTATGCCATTTTTGCTCCAGATGCTCCATTAGATTAACTGAACCGCATTTTCCAATTGCGTATCGCTAACTTCAATATACCTTTGGGTCGTGCCAATATTGGCGTGGCCCATTAATTTTTGGATGACACGCACGCTGACCGACTTGGTGTTGAGCGTGGTGGCGAATGTCCTACGACCTGAATGCGACGATGCACCGATAACACCAGCGTCTTGGTAGATGCGTTTGAGCAGCATGCAGATACCGTGACGCGTGAACGGTGCTTTCTGACTGATGAATAATGACTGGTCTTTGTTATAGACTTTGATGTCAGCCAGATAAGCACGTAGTTCTTTTTTCAATTTGTCAGAAACGAAGATGGGTCTGGCCTGTTGGCCTTTTGTCTGATGCTTGGTGAGCATAATACGTGAATTGATATTACCATCTTCGTCCAGCACGTCAGATACTTTCAAGCTGGCAACTTCGATGGCTCTGAGGCCACTCAGATAGGTTAGCATAAAGATGGCTCGGTTGCGGCTTGCGTGTCGTTGGTTTGCAATAATGCCAAGAACTCATTTTACATCTTTCGCGTTCAATACTTTGGCTTGCTTACTCATTACGCCTGACCTCAAATAATACTATTCTGTTTTCTGGTGCTCATATTATAGCATTACTGAAATATGACACCAGGAATACCCGGCATTATTGTTGGTTTATTTGGTGAAATGCTTACAATTGACCAAATGATAACATTATAAATATTTGAGACGCTGGTATATGCGTTAACTTATAATTGAGGTGTTCTTGATGCGTATTTGCGAAATCGATAAATCATTTAACTGGAAACGGGCTGAGTTGTTTGGCCTGTATGCCCCGGCTAAAAATCAGTTTTTGAAACCGGAGCTACAAACAAAGAAGTCGCCAAGTGCGAAAGCACGGCTGGCGATGATACGAGCAAAGAAACTCCAGCAACAGGAATTGGCAACACGAAGGCAGATTCAAAACTTGATGTATCAAAACACCGATATAACCAAGAGGGAACTCGAAGACCAGCAACGAGAGCTTGAGCTTTTGAAACAAGAAATCTTGCACCTGATTGACAAAGCAGAAATCGAACAAGAAACCAAATCTCGCATCCGTGATATAGCTCTGCGACATATCTCTGAGATTTAATGATTTAATTCTCTTGCGTCCGAACGCACTTCGTTTGTTCGTTCGTATGGCTGACACCACTCATAGCTCACGCTATTCGTTCTTATCAGCCATAACTTTTTCAGCAATTTAATTATTAAACATTCTTGAAAGGCGTATAGCCTTTAAGCGAAGCGGCACTCGAAACAGCTAAGATAAATGCAACCTTCCCCCCCCCACTGGGGGAAGGAAGGAAACATGAAATAAATTCTCTACGAAACGAGCTTGAGATTTCAGAACAATACCTCGGCGGTCAATTGGTGGCAGGGCGAAACCAATCCTATATCCGAGTCCCTTCTCCGTATCAAAGATACAGACCCCACGGCAAGCTATTAGAACCTATTGTTGAGCACTAACAGCCCTGAGATTAGTGGTTTTTCACGTCTCTCCTATCGTCTTTGCATAGCATCACTATGCGGTGCTGAAGGTGGATGCAACCAAATAGGGAGCCCTAACAGACATTAAACGATAAACCCTAAATGATATTCCTATGTGCTATCCCCACTCATAACGCCCGTCTCGTATTCGGAAGCTGGTTATCCAACTGCTGTCGCTGTGTTTCTTGCGTAGTTAACAAGTCAATACTACTGAATAGTTATATAAATAATAATACTGAATACTCATATCAAAACTCAATATTATTACACCTGTATTTATACATTTAGCTTCAAAAGAAGCTGATAAAAATAAAAAACTTTAATTTTGACTTTGATGCTATGAATTACTTAAACTATACATATAAAAAATTGAAAGACGCTGGCCTGACAACGGGCTTTAATGATTTTAGTCGTCGCTTTCTGATGAAGAATGAAAGCTATGCTCGAACAATACGAGCCAGACAAAAAGATTTGCCACTACCATCACTGATTATTTTGACAGCACGCGTGTCGCAATCGTCTCAGAATTTACTGGCTACAAACGTCGGTAGAGAATTAGGCGAAGAGCTTGGTGCGTTGGCTCAGGAATTGTCCGAGCACGTCTACAAACGTGCTTTGTCAGGTGGTTAAAATTGGAAGAACCATGAAATACTTATTTGCGATATACCCTGAAACAGAGCCTGAAGAAAACAGGTGCATAGAATGGACATCGGATGACGCTGCTATGCTTTTTAGACTACAGCATACAGGGCAACTATATACACTTGATGGTTCATTGCCCTTTCCATTATCAAAACTGGAACAGATACTTAATTGTTATGGCATTGTCATTTTGTCAAATGCAGACGAACCAGATACGGAGTATGTTTATGATAAAAATGAAATAGACAACACCCTAATTTTTCGTAAGCGTCATTCAGCATGACAATGGCAAATAAGCCAAACCATCTTATTCAGACTGAAAACTGACCATATTATCCAAGTAGTATCTAATATTGTCGTGCTCATCCATCATAGGGACCAAATGCTTGGTATAACGTGCAGAATCACGACGTGCTAAATCATCTTTGTAAGTTGTTTCGATTTGACGCTCTGAAGTTCCCATTCGGTCAGCAATCACACTGGTCTTTTCATCGGAATACAAGATTGCGAAAGAGGCAAACGTATGCCTGAGACTTGTCATGTTTCTTGTTTTGCCGTTCGGGTCTTTCAGGCAACCGTTTAATTTCAAGAATGACTTCCACTGCGTATTGTCAGTATTAGATTTTTTCCCGGTTTCTGTTGCAAAAACATAATCATCTGGCTCGGTAAACTTTGATTTCTTTTTCCAAATCTCAAAATCTGCATTCAAATCTTCTGAAATTGGAACAAGCCTCCGCTTGCCTTTAGCTTTTGCAAAAAAATATGTTTCAGTTTTCTTCGTTTGCGGGTTCCGCTCTGACCTTAAATCTTTCCATTGAAGCTGAACCAAATCAGCAACCCTTGTTCCACACGCTAACATCAGCTTGAACTTAAACAGTATTCGTTGCCTTGTTAGTTCTTCATTTTCATTTTTTGCATCTGCAATCCAATCAGAAAAAACTTTCTGCAACTTGGTATATTCTTCGTAGTTAAACCCCTCAGCCGACCTATTAATTCCCATCTGCCTTTGGTCAAGCGACATCGGCACGCCCTTGTCCGTAAAACCCTTGCGAAAAGACCAGGTCAGAAATTCTTTAATAATTTTTCTCTCATTGTCCAAGCCATGACCGTTAGGTTTTCGAATGGAACGAATATACCCATCCTCTCTTGCAATACGGTCATCTCTTTTATGCTCAACACTACCGTAATAAGAGATACGCCAATCCCAAAAACGACTAAAATAATCATCATCCAGTTTTTCAAAATCAATTCGGGCTGGCTTCTTTCTGATATATTTCCCAAACCAATTCCTATCTATCGAACGATAAACACCCAGACGAGATTCTTTAATAACACCGTTTCTGACTTTGTTTTTCTTGTATTCCAGAAACTCTTCCCACTTAACATCCAGCCATACTTTTCGTTTGCCAGATTTTTTCTTCCGTTGAACAGCTTCAATCCCTTTGCCGGACACCAACCCTTTCTTTTTGGCAGCAAGCACAATCGCCTCTGTCTTATCGCGGGTGCCTAAAGAATAATCCCGATTTCGACCATCAATTCTTAATCGACAATAATAGATACCACTCGACTGGTCTTGGCGTGTCCCAATAGATAAACCCTTTTCAAGTTTAACGTAGTTGTCCCAACCAGATTTCCCCGTTTTTTTCATCACAATACGCACCAAAAACCCATATTCATTCCACCTTTGAAACAGTGGGGTCTTTTAGGTGTCTTTGTCAATAGTGGTTTAATAGTGGTCTAATTTTAATTTTATAAGCTATTGATTTTATTAATTAATAAATCAATACATCTAACATCAATTATCCCTCAAGGGTATACTTCGCCCCCTAAGTCATTGATTTAGGGGGCTTTTTTTGCATCAAAATCGGCTACCCCGGAATTACCCCGAAAATAATTGTCTTGATTTTTTTATTTTTCTGTCTCTGAGAGGCCGAAATAACCCGAATCACGCCTCGAATAAATACCTCCAATGAATCTAATTTGGAGGTTTTTTTATGGACTGTATCGAATGGACAGGACGCAAAGACAAAGACGGTTAGCGGCTGGTGATGAGAAAGGTTTTGAAGCAGTAGAAGAAGCAGAAGAACACCTAACAGCGGTTCAATATTCTAACTCACTTCCATTTACTGAACGCCTATGCGGTTTTGTTTTAAGTAAACATCAAGCTTCATACGCAAATTAATTCCAGCATTATATGCGTGAGTCAAGCATAATACGCTCTGGATGATTTTTTGCGTGTGACGCAAATTTCCTATCTATGGAACCTGCAACCAATGAAACGATAGGAAAGAAGCAATGAAATTAAACTTCCGAGAAATGCGGAATAAAGCAGGTTTTACGTTGGAAAGTGCGGCTGACCGAATGGGTATCAGCCCCAGCCAAGTTTCAAGAATTGAGAGCGGAACGTCCGATACGACTTTGCGTCGCACTCAAGAATTTGCACAATTATATGAATGTAGCCCCGCCGATTTAATTGCTGAGCCGAATGAATTGTTCCAATTTGACTTCGATTTAGTGAAAGATGTTTTACTGGGAATTGAGAATCTGGAACTCAATCTACCCAAAGAAAAGAAAGTCGAATTAACGGTATCATTGCTGAAAATGGAAACCGAACGGCTGAAAGAAACACCAGATGAGAAGGTGGATTTAAGTCGTTACCAATCTTTGATTAAAGCGTTGGTATAAACAGTTATGGGAGGGCTTTCGCCCTCACCATATATAACCGATGATATGTTCCGTCTGTCTAACAGACTTTTCTACCTCTATGCTTTGGACGGTAATACAGGGGCAGCGCCTTCGGACATGTTTTGACCGATAGCGTTTAACGCAGCGTCCAGAACCATTTTGTCTCCGTCCAGTCCCAATAATTCCAATCTCTTGTCGCTGCTAACCCGAAGAACACCGATAACAAGCTCGCCTTTGTCAAACTCAGTTTCAACATTTACGTTTTTGAAACAGTCTACCTGCTCTTGGAAAAGTTTGATGGCGGATTGGATGTTAGCTTCAGCAGTCTTGCCAGAGTCTTTTGTTTTGCCAACATTGGCAGTTCCACGAATAACTCTGTCGATGCCACCATTAGCCACAACCCATTCTGGGAAACTGTCTGGTGTTTGCTTTTCCTGCAAAGCTTTTTTCAGAACTGTCGCATATGCTGAAACCTTGCGACGGTCATTGAGGCCGATAACACTGCGGATTACCGCCAGAATAGGTTTTTTCCTACTGATAGGAATTTTATTCACCTTGCAGTATTCAAAGAATTCCTCCATCGCCTCTTTAGATTCTTTCAAACTATGGCAAACCGCCAAGACATCAGCCAATAATTTAGGGGCTGAAGTAGCTAAGGACTGAAAGAGGTTCTATAATGGCTACGATGTACATCCGAAAAAGTCGTCTGACTTTACGTCAGCAAAGCAAGTTGATTGAGCATTTTGTCGCAGGCAGCACGGCTCGTGCGACTACTGAAATTGTAGGTGTCCAAGCGAACACATCGATCCGCTTCTTCATGCGGCTTCGCCAATTGATTGCCAGCAAGTTGCCGAGCTATCGTTTGCAAGGCGAGATTGAAGCTGATGAAAGTTATTTTGGCGGTGTCCATAAAGGAAAACGAGGTCGTGGTGCTGGCGGCAAAGTGGCTGTGTTTGGCCTTTTAAAGCGGGGTGGCAAGGTCTATACGGCAATCATTCCCAATGCAAAGACAGAGACGCTGTTACCGATTATTCAGGAGAAGGTCGAGCCTGACAGTATCGTCTATACCGATACGTTTGGTGCTTACAACGCATTGGATGTTTCGGACTTTCATCACCGCCGCATCAACCATTCCAAACTCTTTGCAGACAAACAAAATCACATCAATGGCATTGAGAACTTTTGGAATCAGGCAAAGCGTCATATGCGGAAATTCAACGGTATCAAAACTGACCATTTCTACTGGTTTCTCAAGGAGTGTGAATGGCGTTTCAATGGAGGCAACCACGCAGACCTCCTAAAGCAGCTGAAAATATGGTATAAACAGGCTAAACATTAACCCTTAGCTACTTCAGCCCCAAATTATTTTGTGCGGACGCATATTCTTTATTGGCGGCTTTTTCATACCAATCACATGCAATTTTAGCATTCTCAGGAAATGCTTTACCCTCTGAATAAAAATTGCCCATGGCATTCATTGCTTTTGGATTACCTTGTTCAGCCAACAGCAACATAATTGATTTGGCCGTTTCGTAATCACCAACATCATAGGCTTTGTAACCATCTTCCACGGTTTGCGCATAAGCAGGTAAAGTAAATAAAATGACCAATATGAAAAGTACAAAGCGCATCTTGGAGAACCCTTAAATATCCTGAACGCAACTATGGCAGGTTTAGAGGCTTTTGTGCAAGCCCACGACATTCTCCCCTCGTATATAGCAACCTAAATCCGCTTAAAAATAAAATTAACTTATTTTTAGTTATTCAGATTCAAAACCGGTTCCTGACGGATTATTAAACTGTAGTAAATATGTGGTAAAAAACTGTAGTAAGTCACTGCATCTTAGAATTTTCTTATAATTATAATAAGCTATTGTTTTTAAATAAAAAAAAGACCCCCATCCGTAGATAGAGGTCGGCAGTTTGGGAGGAAACGTCCAAGAAAGCGATTAACATTAAAAAAGTTAAAGTTGCAATCGCTAAGAAGAGTATTAACCATACCATATTTAAAAAATCAACTTATTTTTGATTTATTTTCAGGAAGTGAAGTAGCTAAGAACTGAATGAGGTTCTACAATAGCTACGATGTATCTTCGAAAAAGTCGCCTGACTTCACGTCAGCAAAGCAAGCTGATTGAGGATTTTATAGCTGACAGCACAGCACGTGCCACCGCTGAGACTGTTGACATACAGACGAATACAAACAATCCGCTTCTTTATGCGGCTTCGCCAGTTGATAGCCAGCAAATTACCGAGCTATAGAGGTGAAGCTAATGAAAGTTATTTTGGAGGAGTCCGCAAAGGCAAACGAGGTCGTGGTGCTGGCGGCAAAGTGGCTGTATTCGGCCTTTTGAAGCGGAAGGGAAGGTCTACACGGTGATTATTCCGAATGCCAAGGCGGAGCCCCTGTCACCGATTATTCAGGAGAAAGTTGAGCCCGACAGTATCGTCTATACTGATACCTTTGGAACTTAAATGCACTGAATGTTTCAGACTTTCATCACCGCCGCATCAACCACTCCAAACTCTTTACAGACAAACAAAACCATATCAACGGCATTGAGAATTTCTGGAACCAAGCAAAGCGTCATATGCGGAAACTCAACAGTATCAAACCTGACCATTTCTACTGGTTTCTCAAGGAATGCGAATGGCGTTTCAATGGAGGCAATCATGCAGACCTCCTAAAGCAGCTGAAAATATGGTACAAACAGGCTAAACACTAACCCTTAGCTACTTCAGCCCCTATTTTTATATTTTCCTTTAAAAGGCTCTATCAGATAAATCTGGCATACCGCTTGCTTCTTTATCATCAACCAGACAAATTATCTATTTGAATAAAGAAGTGTTCATCATGCGTTTTATCCTTTGTACCCTGATTAGCCTGTTGATCAGCAATGCCGCAGATGCATATGTAAAATTAAGCAAGAACAATGACTTATGCAAAAATGCCACGCATCAGGCAGAACGCAAATTTAATATTCCACAAAACCTGCTGCGTGCAATTTCCCTGACGGAGTCTGGCCGCTGGGTCAAGGAAGAGAAGGCAAATATTGCCTGGCCCTGGACCGTTTCCGCCGGGGGACCCGGTGAATATTTCCCAACAAAAAATCAGGCGATTAACCATGTCCGCAACCTTCAGGCCCAGGGGATCAGAAATATTGATGTCGGTTGCATGCAAATTAACCTGCGCTATCACCCTGACGCGTTTAAAAGTTTAGAGGAAGCCTTTAACCCACGCACAAATACAGAATATGCAGGCACCTTCCTGTCCCGTCTGTTTAAACAAACCAAATCGTGGACACAGGCCGCAGGGCGCTATCATTCTTCCGAACCGACAAAAAACATGTATTACCGTGAGAAAGTCCTGTCCTTTTGGAATTATGCCAATTCAGAAACCCGTCAGGATCAACAAATTGCGATACAGACCCAAAAACCACAACGTTATGTCGCCAAACAGGATCGCACCCGCATGGCCTTGTTGAATAATAACTTCCAAAATCGCTTATCTACCCAGCGCAAGGCCATGGCACGGGCCGAACAGATGAGTTCGCAAATTTCACAATACCGAAACAACCGCCGGCTTTCCAATTTCGGTCAGGTCAATGCCGCCAAGCAGCGGGCCTTGCAACAACGTCGCATGAAAAAATCCCTGACCCTGCCCCCTGTTGCAAGGCGCGGATATAATAAATATGACTTTGCCAAACAGCGTTCCGCCCAATTGGAAAAATGGCGTAACACGGTCGCCAAACCAGAACTTTTCAACCAAAGCCAAACGACTACACAGCCCACGACCCTGCTTGGAAATTAAGGCGCATTCACAGCCAGATTATATAATTCTTCTGCATTTCGAAAAAGGATGGCATCAGCCTGATCAGGTGGCAAATATCCAGCCAGTTTACGCAGGCTTTTGATCGTCCATTTGTAATATTTCCAGCCTTCTTTTTGCCCAAAAGACGCAAACACCAACCGTGCAGGCCCAATCTCATACAGACGGCTTAACAGCCCTTGCCCACAGCTTTTATTTAAAAGTTCAAGATCCGTCTTATTCAGCCCCAGCCACAGGTTTGGGTTTTGTTGAAAGGTCGCAACAAGCAGTTCTGGGTCAAAACGGCTGATATGAGACAGCAGGTAACGCCGCGTGGAATGTCTGGCAAGTTCACTTCCTAAACGGCCAAGATCCTCAGTACCAAGCGGTTCCGGCCAAATCACCGGATCGGCCTCACTCCACGGAGCATTCCCACGTAAAACAAGGTCTGGAAAGGTTTCTTCCAAAGCATCAGGTTGATTGGCTTTATCAGCTGCGGGGTGAGGGTAAAGAACGACTTTTTCCACCCCTTTTAACAAGGCACCATCAAGGCTTGTTTCCATATCCTGCGGAGCAACAAAAGCCCCGGCATCAAAGATAAGACCTTCAAATTCATTAATTTTTTCACAAGCCTGCGCCTTCAGACCTGTACCAAGGACTGTAACCGACACAAGTGCTACAGATGCCAGCTTGAAAAAGGACATTCCACCAATTTCTTATATAGTTTTATGATGTCCCCTTAATATCCGAACTCCATACCAAAGCAAAGCCGGAACCTCATAAAGATAAGAAAAAATTTCATGCCTGAAAAGACGCGGCCCTATATGTGCCACGCGAAATTGCGCCTTGACCCCCAGCACCCGAAACACCAAACGGGCACGCAACAGATGAGAACGATCCGTCACAACGATTATGTTGTTCCATTGTTTCGCACTCATCATTTCCTTGGCAAAAAGGGCATTCTCCAGCGTATTTCTGGATTTATCTTCCAAATAGACAGAATGCGCTTCAATCCCTTGTTTCAACGCAATTTCTGCCATAACCGATGCTTCACTCACCTCATGATGCCGACTGGTTTTCCCACCACAACACAGCAGTGCCGCCCCATATTCACGAGCATAGTCACACCCGCTCAAGGTTCGGCGTAACAAACATGGTGTTGCTTTAGCTTCTGGCGTAACAGCTGCCCCTAAAACAACGACCACATCAAAATTAACCATTTTCCGCAAACTCTTTGCAGATAGCAGTAGAATGTTCTCCAATGGCCGGGATTGGGCCAAAGTTTTGGCCTCGCCCCGTCATTTGCGCAGGGGGGGCAGGTAAATCAATCGGGCCGGTTGGACTTTCCACGGTGATGCGGCGCAAGGCCGGGTGTTTCGATAGGCCAGAAAGGTCATTCACCCGACCAAAAGCGATTTTATGGGTCAGCAGTTTTTCACAGATCTCATCTGCGGAAAACGTGCCAAACACATCCTGTACAGCCTGATCCAGCGCTGCCCTGTTTTCCACACGCAACACGGCTGTTGAAAACGGACCATCCATCGCCCAGTTTTCCTGCCCCATAATCTCCTTGGCAAAACGTACCCATTCCCGTTCATTTTGAATAGAGATCACCACCTGCATGCCATCTTTTGTATCAAAGGCCCCATAAGGGGCAATCGTGGGATGGCGCAACCCCACACGTTTGGGCGAGACCCCGCCATAATCCTGAAATAACAAGGGCACCGTCATCCAGTCCGCCATGCCATCAAATAAGGAAACCTCAACACCGGCTCCCTGACCTGTCACCCCACGTTGGATGATCGCTTCCAAAACCCCTTGGTAGGCATTCATCCCAGCTGCAATGTCACAGACAGAGACCCCGACCCGACCCGGTGCTTCGGGTACACCTGTTAAAGAACACAGGCCGGTTTCCGCCTGAACCAGCAAGTCATAGGCTTTCATATCAGCCGCAGGACCTTCTTGCCCATAGCCGCTGATATCACAAGTAATCAAACCGGGGTATCGTTCACGCAAATCCGCACTCCCAAAGCCTGCACGCTTCGTTGCACCGGGGGCCAGATTCTGAATAAAGACATCAGCCTTCGATAATAACCGTTCCAGCAAAGCTGCATCTTCTGGCTGCTTGATATCAAGAACGAGCGACTCTTTACCCTTGTTCAACCAAACGAAATTGGCACTTTCCCCATGAACTACATGATCATAATGGCGGGCAAAATCCCCTTCGCTGCGTTCAATCTTGATGACACGCGCCCCCGCATCACACAGACGGGACGAACAATAAGGGGCGGCCACAGCCTGTTCCAGAGCCACAACCAGCAGCCCCTCCAATGGTTTTGTCACGATTATCTTGTCCTGTAATCAATCGGTTCGCCCATGTGCGATCCGCCCATAGCATGGCATGCCCGCATCCGGGTAATAAAGGGCTTGCGTATGCGTGGGGTCACACAACGCACCAATGCCTGACTTTGTGGCCCCTGGTTAAATAAATTCAGTTGATGCTGCAATGTCTCAGCATTTTGTTTTGCCAGAGATATCTGAGACGGCCCCATAAATGGTTCCATTCGTTTCAGCAAAGCTGCACTTTTCGGATAGCCTTTCTGCTGGGCCAGATACACCCAGCCCCATGCCTGAACCAGATCCGTCTTCACCCCGATCCCACGGGTCAGCAGTTCCCCATAACGGTATTGAGCTTGCGCACATTCAAGCCGTGCACTTTGCAAGATCAGCTTTGCCCCCCCTTCGGGGTTTGGTTTGGCACCTTTCCCTCCGATCAATAGATTGCCCAACTTTACATAGGCCAGCGCAATCCCCTGATCAGCGGCCTGACGATAAAGATATCCTGCGGAACGATACGCCATGCGCTCTTCTTCAAAATGGGCACGAAACAGCAAATCTGCACTGGGCAGGGCCAGTTTCTGTTCATCATGATCCAATTGGGCAATCGGTTTCATAAACAAACAATTGTAATGCCATGGGAGTTCCGGGGCCAGCCACAACAAACGATGGGCAATGCGTTCACGATGATCCGGGCGCACTTGCTTTTCCGACATAATTTCAGGCAAAGAAGCAGGCGAGGGTAAAGCGCATGCTCCTAAAAACATCATCACAGCCAAAACCAACATGGCGCGTCGTTGCATGGTGTAGCCTTTCTTTTGCACAATCCGTCCTGAAAGTTTAGGCTTTATTTATAAAAGAATGCCTAACAAAAAAGTAAAAACTTCCCTGCGACTGGGTGACAGGGGCGAATCGGCCTGATATGGTAGCCACAGAATATAACAAATAAGGTTAAAGACTGTGGCCATTCAGTTCGTTATTCAGGTTAAAAACGGCACACGCTGGAGCATGTATGGAAGCAAGGATAGCGAAAAAGAGGCTGTGAAGCAGGCTCGCCAACTGCTTAAACAACAACAGGTTGATGAAGCCAAAATCATCAAAAAAGGCGATGGTGCCGATATTGTCGTTTATGATGAAAACCAGAATTCCGTCAAGAAAAAGGCCGGGGTCGGCTATATCGAAACCAGTCCGGTTTATAAAACAGTCGACGATTTATTTACGCCTCAAAGCATTGAGGCCCTGAACAAAATCTTGCGTGAATATTGTGACCAAATGGTTCTAAGCGCAACAGAGCTTCTCCACACCACCGCAGCCATTGAAAAGTTTCAGGACAACAACCTGTCCGCCTCTGTCTTTAATCGGTTGGCTATTCTGCAGGCTGAACAAATCAAGGGTAATGAGATTGAACAACAAAACCTGATTGATGATCTCTTTAGTGCTGCCAAAAAGAAAACCATGATGGGCGGCTTTGATGACATCTCTGAGAAGGGCCTGAACGATCATCTCGCTCAAATCGGAGATTTAAGTACCCCTGATGTGCGCTACCGCCTGAATCTCTCCCTCTCCAAGATCACCACCCGTGCACCGGCCTGGGAAAGCAAAATGTCCGTTTTGTTTGACTTATTAGGTGAAGAGATCGAACCGGAAGACCTCCACGACAATACCAAGACCTTTTTAGACGAGCTTTTTGCCGAATGGTTCATGTTCCCCACTCTGATCCAAGAAATGCTGGGACAACAGCCAGACCGTTACAATGCCATAGATGTGCTGACCAAACTGTGCATCGCCAAATATGAAGCCCGCAAGTGGGACACACCCGGCCTGATCGGCGTTGCCCGCCTTATGTGTAAACTCCCCATGCCCAAAAGCCGCAAGCGTCTGGCAAATCGGGTGGAACATATGCTGCGCAATCGCTCTGCCCTCACCCGTGGGGATATATTTGAAGAAAAGCATGCCTTTAAACAACTGCTCCCCATGTTCATTTCCAGAACAGGGACTATTTTAGGCGGCGAAGGCATGGCAGAAGCCCTGACCATGTGCGGTACCCGCAGTTTCAGCCGGGATAAAAACCTTGATAAACCAGGTGAAGCCATTGACTATATTCTGGAAACGCTGGATGCCCCTATTTTGCAACTGCGCTACCTGTTAACCTTATCCAAATCCCAATTTGGGAAAGATTGTGCCCATATCGTCTGTGACTTCCTGCCTAAGTTCATGGATGGGCCCGAACATATCCATGATATTGTCCATTATAAATTGCCCTTAAAACGCAAACTAAAAGTCATAACTGACTTGCAAAAAGCAGCAATAAAGATTGATTTGCCCAAACAAATGAACCTCACCTTTGTAGAATGGCTGGATAATCTGATTTACAACTATCTGGACGAAGAACATATCATCGACAAGATGGATGACCCGGAAGACAAACTGTTTAACCGTGCAACATCCTTGCTACAATTCTGCGCATCCGGCCTGCTGATTGAAGGCAAAACGCTCAATTGGGTTAGAAACCGTGTACAGGAACATTTACGCCAGCCCAACTTTGTTGAAAAATTCACCGAAGACGTGGAAACCCCAAAGAAAAAGGAACTGGTGATCGCCCAACTGCATGCCATGTTGAAAAAAGCGGGCTTACAGCAATAATCCCTCTTGCATTGAACCACACTCAGCGATAATGTGTGCCCGCTTCATCAATGAGGCACATAACTTTGTGCGGGCGTGGTGAAATCGGTAAACACAGCAGACTTAAAATCTGCCGACCTTTTGGTCTTGGCGGTTCAAGTCCGCCCGCCCGCACCAAGTAATTTCAAAGGCTTAGCTCTTTTAGAGCTGAGCCTTTTGCTTTGATATCCAAGGATATATGGCAATTTAAATTTGGTCCCCAAATGGGGATATCGGCCTTTTCATTCTTATCTGATAATGTAAGCAACTTAAGGAACAGGTCCACTTGATGTGGGCAAAACACTTCATTGCTTTAATAATCATAATAGAAAAAGGCTACGGTTATGGCGTCCATTCTTTTTGTTGATGATGAACCGAAAATCCTGAACGGTATTCGCAGGCAGCTTTATGCCAGTAAACTCGACTGGACCTTTCACTACAGCAACAATGCCTCAGATGCAGTTAAATTGCTGGAAGAGCATGACGAAATTTCGGTCGTTGTCACCGATATCAAAATGCCGGATTTTGATGGATGTGCCCTGATTTCCTATTTACACAGCAATTTCCCTAAAATTCGCCCTATCGTTTTATCCGGGCACTGTAATGAAACAGACCAAAAAAGAATCGAAGGGATGGATATTCCATTTTTCAACAAGCCATTTCCCCTTGACGACCTGATCACAACAATATCATTGTTGCTCGGTGTGGAAAAAATCAAACCTACCGTTCATTGAACGATTTAAAGAGAGATATCATGCGTTCCCTTTTTCTGAGCTGCCTTATTTTATGTGCCGCCCTCCTGTTCCATTCAAACGCCAAGGCAAATGAGGCTCAGGTCGTCAAGCTCTATACCTATCACACGCATCCCCCTTTCATTGTTTCTGACAAGAAAGGGCTGACATACGAATTGGCCGACTTTTTAAACCAACGCGCCAATGGGAAATATAAATTCGTCGTCTCCCCCAGTTCTCGCCCACGGGTTAATAAAGTCATCACAGGCAAAAGTCTGGCGATTGTTCCTTGGGTAAACCCGCCCTGGTTTAAAGATAAGGAAGAAACCAAATATCTTTGGACCGCAGAACCCTTGCTCAGTGACGGGAATTCCATTTTGTCACTGAAATCCAAGGCTGTGGATTATAAAGATGCTCAAAGCCTGAATGGTATGATTTTTGGGGGCCTACACGGCCATCGCTATTCCGGCATTGATGACCATATTGCCCAAGGTGGCAATATTCGTCGTGTAGATGGCGACAATCATATAGACAACCTTGAAAAACTGATCAACGGTGACATTGATTGCATGTTAATGCCGACCTCCAGTGCCCATTATGAAAAAGCTCAGGGGGATCGCTACAAAGATGTCTTCATTGCACCAAACAAGCATTCTTCCTTTAACCGCCGCATCCTTGTGATTAATCACAATCAGGACCTGAAATCTTTTCTGGACCAAGCGCTTGCCAATGATCGCAAGGGTTGGGAACAGCACACTCGCCTCTATCAATAATGCTGGAATAAGCAGCCCGTATGGCACAACAGACACATCGCCCACATAAGCTCGCTTTTCATGACCGATTGGAAGTCAAATTCCTCGGTGTATTTTTGCCTTTGGTCATTATCTTTTCCTTTATCGCCATCCTTTTGGTGGAAGGCATTGAATTCCAGAAGTCAAAGAACCGACATCAAGCAGCCATCGAAAATGTCACCGCTGAGATCATTTCCCTCAGCGGTGAATATCTTTGGAACCTGGATCGCCGGCGCTTGGAAACACTCTTTACCAATCAACTGGAACAGCCCTTTGTCACCGGCCTTGCTATGGTGGATGAAGATGGTGTGATTTTCGTAAAACAGGGCCAGCTGACACTTAGCCCCGATATTACCCTGATAGAAGAAGATATCTTCTTTCAGACAGATGCCTCTCAGGAAAAAATCGGTAAAGTTCAGATTTATTTCAGTGACAGCTATTTAAGTAAGGCTTTTGTCACACGACTGATTCAAAACCTGCCCATCGTTATTATCATCAGCCTGTCGACTATCCTTGGTGCGATTTATGTCAGTCAACATATGATTAGAAAGCCGTTAAAACAGATGGTTCAGGCCATTCAGAACACGGAACATGATCAGTTCCCCTCCCCCATCATGTGGCAGAAGAAAGATGAAATTGCTCAAGTTATCCATTCCTTTAATGACCTGATGCAACGTCGCCAGGAACTGCATCAGGAAAACCAGAAACTTTCAAGCGAACTGTTGGAAGCCCAGAAAATGGAAGCTATTGGTCATCTAGCTGGCGGTATTGCCCATGAAATCAATACCCCCATCCAGTATATCAGCTCCAATATCTACTTTATGGATGATGCACAAAAGCAATATGTAACTTTCCTCAACAGCCTGAAAGAGCAGCTTTCCACCCATAAAGGGAACCCAGATGCCAAAGAGTTGGTCGATTGGATCGAACATAAAATTCAAGAACTGGATCTCGATTTTATCACAGACGAGCTAAATGGCTGCTTATCTGAAACGACCGAAGGGGTTGCCATCATCAGCGACATTGTGCGTGCCATGAAAGAGTTCAACCATAGCGGCCAGAAAAATAAGGTTAGCGTCGATATCAATGGGTGCCTAAAGCGCGCTTTGACCATTTCTTCAAATGAATGGAAACATATTGCCACGGTTGAGGAAAACCTGCACGAAGGTGACTGTAGTGTTCAGGGCTATCATAACGAAATCAATCAGGTCTTGCTGAATTTAATCATGAATGCCACCCATGCTATTGAGGATAACGGACCGGAACGCAAAGGTATCCTTAAACTGACCAGCCAGCTTACCGAGCATGACTGTATCATCAGCATTAGCGACAATGGAACCGGCATCCCCCAAGAGGTCCAGGACAAAATTTTTCTTCCCTTTTTCACCACCAAGGATGTGGGCCGAGGGACCGGACAAGGTCTTGCCTTATGTTACGATATGATTGTAAATAAACATAAAGGCAAAATTTATTTTGAAACCAAAGAAGGACAGGGTACAACTTTCTTTATTAAATTACCGATTGAATAAGGTGTAAAGATACATACATGGGAAAAAGACCAACCATCTTCTGCTTAATACTCACTCTCCTCGGGCTTTCCCTATTACCTGTAAAGGGACAGGCCAAAGATGTCACGGTTGGCATTCCCCATAACCCGCCTTTGATCTTTTATAAAACAAAGGGATCGCCCCAAGGTATCCTCCCTGCTGTTGCCCTGAAAGCATTGGAAAAAATGGGCCACCGCCCCATCTTTCGCCCCTTGCCCTTTGGCCGCATGTATAAATGGCTGCACAGTGGTAAAATTGATATGGCCCTTTCTGTTCTCGCCACACCACAGCGCCAGAAAAAAGCCTATTACAGTGATCCCATTATTATTGAAAAACTGAACCTTGCCGTCAGTCAACAGGCAAATATGTCATTGAACATATCTAAAATCGCCAAACGTGATATCTGTGGGATTATTGGTTTTTCCTATCCAACCCTGACCTTTACCCCCCAAAACATGGTTCTGGAAAAAGATTATCCCAGTTGCCTATCCAGCCTGACCAAAGGTCAGGTCGACGGGGTTATTATCGGGTCCATCACAGGGCCTCATATCATCCAAACAGCCTGGCTTGCAGATCAAATCATGCTTCTGCCCGATGCCATTGGGTCTGTCAAAATCGGGGCGGCCTTAAGCCACAAAGCCTTTAGCCCACAAGACCTGATCCAATTTAATCAACATGTGAACGAGATTTTACAATCCCCATACGGACAGCGACTTCTGGCCCCTTATCAATAGATTCTAAGCTTTGGGTAACTGGATAATAAAGGTTGTTCCCTGCCCTTCCTGCGTTTCAAACGTCAGGCTTCCGTTGTGTTTTTTCACCACGATATCATGGCAGATGGACAAGCCCTGCCCTGTCCCACGTCCCACTTCCTTGGTGGTGAAGAAAGGGGCAAAGATATGGTCTTGTGCCTCTTCGGGGATACCACTGCCATTATCAGAAATACGCACTTCAACATGATCCCCCATATCCTGGGTACTCAGCCCGATGATCCCCTCCCCATCTTTTTGGGAATCTTCAACGGCCTGTGCCGCATTCACGATGATATTGAGGAAAACCTGATTAACCCCATCGGCATAACAATCAAGCTTGCCCAAAGTCTCATCATAATTTTCTTCCACTGTTGCCACATTTTTCCATTCATTGCGTGACACGATCAACGTTGTTTTCAGGGCCTGATTGATATCAACCTGATTTTTCTCTTTTGCACCGGGATGAGAAAAATCGCGCATAGCCGTCACAATCTGGGAAATTTGCTGTACCCCGTAAATGGATTGCTCAAAAGCCAACGGAACCTCTTCCAAAAGGAAGTCCAGATCCAAATCTTCAATCATCTGATCAAGCGTCTGGACGGTTGACGTGAATTCCGGATGACCTTGCAACTGTTTTTTGACCTCAAGCGTTTTAGCCAGCAATCCAAAAACACCTGTCATATTGTCATTCAGGAACTTCAGGTTCGAACTGATATATTGACAGGGCGTGTTGATCTCATGGGCAATCCCACCAGCCAAATGGCCGACAGCTTCCCATTTGGATGCCCGCTCCAATTCCTGCTGCATATGAAGGTGGTCTTCGGCACGTGATTTCACTTCCGTCACATCTTCCAGCAAAATCTGGATGACACTGGTGCCTTCCCAAGGCAAGCGTCCAGCGGTAATTTGCACATATCTTGGCTCACCCGATGCCGTTTTTAAGGCCAGTTCGGGCAAACGCACAGGTTCATCATGTTCAAAGGTAAACATGAAAAGCGTGGAATATTCCCCATGATCATCATGATCGAGAAAATCGAGTAAGTGGCACCCTGTGATTTGTTCGGCGGCCAGCTCCAACAGCTCCAGCGCCTGCTGATTGGCATACAGCATGGAATGCTTTTGGTGAATGACCAGCCCCGTCGGCATCAAGTCCAACAAGGCCCCCAGTTTTTCCTGCGTATCAACCAGCGCCTGCTGGGTAATTAACGCATCATTGGTGCCTTCATCATCGTCAAAGAAAAAATCATCACTCATATACATGCCCTTTCTCCCTACAGTATATGGGAAGCCGCCCCAGAAACACCAGCGCAAACGTGAGATTGAAACCAGGTTTCAACCTTACTATCCTATTGAAAGTAAGGCATTTACCCGACAGGATCATATCAAGCTAACGATCCTTAGCTGTTTGTATGAGCTGATTGATTTCCTCAATTTTTTCAAGGGAGTTTTGAAAGGATCTAATCACCTCAACCAGTAATAAATCCAGATCCAGTTCTTTGATCATGCCATCAAGTTCACCTGCGATCACCACGCTATGATCAGAACCATTTTGCACTTGTTTTTTCAACTCCAGCGCTTTGGCCAGGACAGAAAAAACCCCAACAACCTTGTCGTTGAGAAAAGACAACTGCGTATCAAGCTCCTGACAAGAAGGACTGATTTTATAAACCACATCCCCATATTCCGCCTTTACCTCACTGACATCTTCCAGCAAAATCTGGATCACACTATTGCCTTCCCAGGGTAAAAGCCCGGCTGTCACCTGAAGGGCTTTTTCATCATCTGTGCCAACTTTCAGGTCCAGTTCGGGCAGGCGCACCGGGTCTTTTTGCTCAAACACAGATAAGAAAAGGGAAAAATAATTCCCACCAACATCCTGACCAACAAAATCCAGAAAATGTGCCCCACTAACGGTTTGCGGGGCGATATCCAATAACTCCAGCGCACGTTTATTGGCATAGAGCATAGAGTGTTTTTGGTGAATAATCAGCCCTGTCGGCATCATATCCAACAAAGCCCCCAGTTTTTCTTTTGTATCCACCAGCGCCTGTTGGGTGATCTGCGCTTCATTGGTGCCTTCATCATCGTCGATAAAGAAGTCAACCATACATTCCCTTTCTCACTATCTTGTATAGTGAAACCCACTGTGTATGCATTCTAAATCAGAAATAGAATAAAATATAGTCCTGATGATAAAATAGGATGTAATTTAAAGTTTCATGAAAAATTCACGCAAATTATTTTGCAGCGCAGCAATTTTCGTACTACATGTGAGAGGAACATAACAACAGACGTAAAGGCTCTCTTACATGTTTTCACTTGAAGGCAAAAAAGGTCTCATCATCGGGATCGCCAATGAAGATTCAATCGCTTATGGCGCGGCTAAAGCCCTGCGTGCAATGGGTGCAGATGTCGCTGTCACTTACGTGAACGAAAAAGCGCAGAAATTCGTCGCCCCACTGGCAGAAAACCTCCATGCATCCCTGTTCATGCCCTGTGACGTGCGTGAAGAAGGCCAGCTCAAGGCTGTTTTTGAAGAAATTGAAACCAAATGGGGTCGTCTGGATTTCGTTATTCATTCTATCGCCTTTGCCCCACGCGATGACTTGCACGGCCGTGTGGTTGATTCTTCTCGTGAAGGCTTCTCCCAAGCCATGGATATTTCCTGTCACTCGTTCATCCGCGTTGCAAAATATGCTGAACCACTGATGGAAAAAGCTGGCAACGGCACATTAATCACCATCAGCTTCTATGGCTCTGAAAAAGTGGTTGATCGCTATAACCTGATGGGTCCGGTGAAAGCTGCTCTTGAATCATCTGCGCGTTACATGGCTGCTGAACTGGGGCCAAAAGGCATTAGTGTTCATGCCGTTTCCCCAGGTCCGCTGCTGACACGTGCGGCCAGCGGCATTGACCGTTTTGACGAACTGATGGAAGAAGCCCGTCAAAAAGCCCCGGAAAAGCGCCTTGTCACTATTGATGAAATTGGTGCGCTGTGTGGTTTCCTCTGTTCCAATGAGGCCCGTTCGATCACAGGCAATACAACCTATATTGATGCGGGCTACCACGTCATGGGTTAAGAGAGGCTGCGCCATTCCCACAAAGATTGGGAATGGCGCTGTTTCCCCTTTAAAACCCGCCTCCCCATCCCCATATAAGTACAAAGAAAATAACGACTTATGGGGGCCTTTATGGAAAAGATTGCACTCTTGGGGCTGGGTAATGTCGGGGCACTGGCAGGTATTCTTTTACAAGAAGCCGGCTTTCATCCCACTGGATTTGATAAACTCCCCCCGCGAACAAAACTTCCCTTTGACTGTATCGAGCTGGACCTGACTGACAAGGCCACGGTCAAAAATGCCTTAAAAGATTTTGACGCCGTTCTTTCCGCCCTCCCCTATGCCCTTAATCCCTTAATTGCCGATGTCGCCTACGAAGATGGCTTGCATTATTTTGACCTGACCGAAGATGTCAGCGTCAAGGCACGTGTACAGGAACTCAGCCAAACAGCCGATATTCTTATGGCACCGCAATGTGGCCTTGCGCCGGGTTTCATTGCCATTGTTGCCTCCCATCTTGCGCGAAAGTTTGAAACCATCCGTTCCATTCGCATGCGTGTCGGCGCCTTACCCCAACATCCCACCGGTTTATTAGGCTATGCCTTTAACTGGTCCCCCGAAGGGGTGGTTAATGAATATCTCAATGACTGCGAAGTGATTGAAGAAGGCGAACATAAATGGGTATCGCCTATGGAATGGCTGGAAACCCTGTATGTCAACGGCCAGAAATACGAGGCTTTCACCACCTCAGGCGGGCTGGGCACCATGTGTGAAACCTATCTCGGCCAAGTGGAAAATCTGGATTACAAGAGCATTCGCTACCCCGGCCATGCCCAGCAAATGAATTTCTTTTTCCATGAATTATTGATGCGTGAACATCGCAAACAGGCAGGCGATATCCTGACCAAGGCCAAACCCAAGGTCGATGATGATGTGGTCATCATCCATACCTCTGTCGAAGGGATCATGGAAGGACGCCTGCACCGCCAAGAATTTGTGCGTTCTTATTATCCTAAACTCATTGCAGGCAAGCCACGTCGGGCCATCGCCTGGACAACTGCAGCCTCGGTCTGTAGTGTGATTGAAATGGTCGCAAACGGCATTCTGCCTGACAAAGGCTTTCTCAAGCAGGAAGAAATCAGTCTTGATTATTTCCTGAAAACAAAATGTGGCTCTCTTTATCGGGAGGAAAGATCATGAGTGATATCCAGTCTCTTCTGAAAACACTAGGAGTTCCCTCTCAAAAGGGGGGCGACTTAACCGTTTTTTCCCCCATTGATGGCACAGCGATTGGTCAGCTCCGTCAACATAATAATGGTGAGATCGAAGGGGTGATTGCCGCCTCTCAAAGCGCCTTTAAACAGTGGCGAAATATCCCGGCACCACGTCGGGGGGAACTGGTCCGCCTGTGGGGGGAAGAATTGCGCCACGTCAAAGAAGATATGGGACGCCTCATCACATGGGAAGTCGGCAAAATCCTGCAAGAAGGTATCGGTGAAGTCCAAGAAGCCATTGATATGTGTGACCTTTGTGTCGGACAATCACGCCAGCTTTTTGGCAAAACCATTGCGTCTGAACGCCCCGGTCATCGCATCATGGAACAATACCATCCACTCGGTCCCGTCGGGATCATCACCGCCTTTAACTTCCCCTGTGCCGTTTTTGCCTGGAATGCGGCCAACGCGCTCATTTGTGGTGATCCCATCATCTTAAAACCCTCAGAAAAATCCCCTTTTTCCGGCCTTGCCACATTGGCAGCTCTGCATCGCGCCATTGAAAATTTTGGTTCAGATGCACCGGACGGGTTGGCCCAAGCCATTATTGGCGGGGTAGATCAAAGCAAGGAACTGGTCCATAGCCCCAATATCCCACTCATTTCAGCCACAGGCTCCACAGAAATGGGCCGTTCGGTCGCCGTGGCAGTCGCCCAGCGTTTTGGCAAACGTATTTTGGAACTGGGCGGCAACAATGCCATGATTGTCAGCGAACATGCAGACTTGGACCTTGCCATTCGCGCCATTGTGTTTGGTGCTGTGGGCACAGCAGGCCAACGCTGCACGACCTTGCGCCGCCTGTTTGTTCATTCCCGTGTAAAAACGACCCTGATTGACAAGATTAAAACCGCCTATGCCTCGCTTAACATCGGCAATCCTCTCAATGAAAATACTCTTATCGGCCCCTTGATTGATCGACAAGCCTATGAACAGTTTCAGGCTGGTTGTGCGCAAGCAACCTCAGAAGGGGGCAAGCAGCTTATTGGCGGTGAACGGGTCTTGGGCGAAGACTACCCCGATGCCTATTACGTCAGCCCCAGCGTTTTTGACATGCCGGGACAAACCGCCTGCATGAAACAGGAATGTTTCACCCCCATCCTTTATATCGTGGAATATAACGATTTTGACCGTGCCATTGAAATGCATAACGATGTACCCCAAGGTCTGTCATCCTGCATCATTTCAGATAATATGCGCGAGGTTGAACAGTTCCTGTCAGCCAGCGGGTCTGATTGCGGCATGGCCAATGTCAACATTGGCCCCAGCGGAGCAGAAATCGGCGGGGCCTTTGGCGGGGAAAAAGAAACCGGCGGGGATCGCGAAACCGGATCAGACGCCTGGAAAAACTACATGCGTCGCACGACAAATTCCATTAACTATTCCTCTGACATGCCACTGGCTCAGGGAATTAGTTTTGGCGATTAAACAGATATCAGAAAAGAAAACCCCACCTTGTAAACCGCAAACACAAGAAAAGTGTAAGCGCCTCAAGGTGGGGCAATGTATTGAATGTGGGGCAGCAAAAAACAAAAACACCCCAAAGCGTCATTTCCGACTTGATCGGGAAACTTCATCCTATTGAAAAGATCCCCGCATTCGCGAGGATGACGGGCTTGGGTGAGTTAGCCACACACCTTCAAAATCGTAACCTGTTCTTCTTCCATCAGGCCCTGGCGGATCAGTTCATTTACCGCTTCCTGGGTAATGCGCGGGGCGTCATCATGATTGATTTCCCAGTCCCAGTGACCACGATTATTGATCAAGCGCCCTTTACCTGCCACGTAATAATCCATGATGGCTTTTTCAGTTTCTTGCAGGGCGGCCATATCCACGCCGTAGATTTGGGTATGCACCGTAATTCCAGCCATATTGGCTTCACGCAGCATACAGCTGGCACCGGGGCTTTTCCCATCCCATAACAAGATCAATTGATCCGCATATTTTGCCATGTCGCGATTGCGCAACTCACCCGCCAAACGACCATGGGTCAGCCAGTCTGCCGGGAAACGCTTCACCGGAACATCATGGTTTCCCCCCCATTCTTCACCCATCATATCCACGCCACGGCATGTACCGGATACAATCTCGCTAATCTCAAAGCCGGAATCTGAAATGGTCTTGGCCAGTGCCTCTTTATCTTCAATCTGGCGCGAACCGGCAATAATGGTTTTCATCTTTTCCTCATTGTTCAAATAAGACGTCTCTACCCTTTATATAACACAGCCTGATCCATGCTGCACCTGCGTTATATCAAGTCGCCTTCAATTATTGGGATAAAATCGGGTCTTCCTCACGATGGGCACAATCTGTCCAGCTGCATAAGCGGCAATTCAGCCCAACTTTGGTTGCCAAACGCTCCGCCCCCATGTCCAGCCCATCGGCATAGACCGTCTGTTCTGCATAATGGGCCTCACATGCCAACATGGTCGCCTTCAAGACACGAGGTTGGGAAAAGCCCATATGTTCAATTGTTTCCGCCTTGGCAAAAAAGAGGAAATGCTCATTATTGGGAAACAGGGCCAACTGGCGCACAATGCGCCCTGGTGTTTGAAAAGACGTATAAATATCCCAAATTGGACAGGCGTTCCCATGACGGGGAATGGGCAAGCGCGACAGGGTTAAACGCTTCAACACATGACCGGCCGGGTTGGTATGCATCAAGGCGAAAGGAATGCCTTCATTACCTGGTCTTCGCAAACTCGCCAGCCGGCTCGCTGCCAACTGAAAGCTGGCCGTATATTTACGTGATAACACATCCACGTCATAACGTTCGCGCAAGGCATCTTCTAAAAAAGCATCATAAGGCATCAACAAAGCTCGTGCGAGATAATCAATCAATTCACTGGCGGCCAGTTCCTGTGCGGCAGGGGAAATCAGCAAGTCCGATTTTTTAATCTCCGCAGAAATCACATCGCTCAACGCCAGTTCGACCAACAGACATGCCATTTCATAGCGCCGTGTATGAGCCGAAGCGTAAGTCGGTACCTCCAAAATCCGTGTCATCTGATTATAAGAACATTGGTGTAGCCCGCCCTGAAGCTTTCGCCCTTCCGGGGCAAACTGAACCTGCACATCAAATTTCTGTGCCAGAAAATCCTGAATGCGTACATCACTGGCCCCGGTTTCCAATCCGGCCTCACAAAAAAGGCTTTGGGCGGCCTGTTCCAATTGCTCAAAATACCCGTGATGTTCCAAAATAAAGTCATCGACTTCTTCTGACGGGGTTAAGGATCGTGTCTGAAATTTCGTATTATCCATAAAGCCGCTTAACCCTTCGGCCACATTTGCCAGTTTTTGGCTTTCTTCTGAAAGAATAGCCAGAAAACGCTTTTTCTCATCTTCTTCAATCTCACCGGACTGACCCAAAATTTCAGATGACGAACGAATGGCTGCCGCATTGGTCAACATACGAAACACGGCTTCGTCGACATAAGGCGCATAATTCAACTTTTCCGATAGCGCCTTAATCGTTTGCGCCTGATCCAAATATGCCCGGTAAAGCGTTTTAAGCGCCCGTGCCCAACGCGGATGCTGCCCAACCAGATTCGGTGCCGTCTTATGTGTCAAATCAACCTTCTGGAAAAGTGGATCAACCGTAAGTTCCTGAAGTTCGAGAATCAAACGCCTGTCACTCTCCCCATCCAGCGCCCCTGTCTCTAATCCCAGCTCCGCTGATATGCGCTGCAACAAGGTGCCCCCAATGGCCCGCTTATTATTTTCAATCAAATTCAGATAAGACGCTGAAATCTCCAATTGTTGTGCCAGTTGGGCTTGAGTAACCCCGAGCTCTTTTCGCCTTTTTTTAATCTTCAAACCAATCGGCGCACGTGCCATTTTCGCCTCTTCACAGGTGGGTTCATACCGCACCGCAATGTCAATAATTTACAACTTAACAAAAATTACAGACATAAAATTGACAAAAAAATGACATTACGTCAAAGACTTATTGAGCTTCATGAAAATTACAGGTAACACTAATTGACAATAATAATGTTACCGCAAGGTTCAAAATTGTCTGGGATTAACGACTAAAAATTCAAATAAGCTCGAAAATCTCATTTTATAATGTCAACCAAACAGGGAGTTAAGACTTTGGTAGATATGAAAGTAAATCGTCGTTCGTTTATGAAGGGCACAGCTGTTGCTGCGGCTGGTGTAGCTGCACCTTCTTTCTTCACGCGCAATGCTTGGGGTGCTGACTTCGTAAACAATCCGGGTAACGCAAAGTCCGTTAAGCTGGGCTTTAACGTTCCACAAACCGGTGCTTATGCTGATGAGGGTGCTGACGAACTGCGTGCTTACAAGCTTGCAGTCAAACACCTCAACGGTGAAGGCGACGGCGGTATGCTCAACACAATGAAGCCGCTTTCTTTGAAAGGGAACGGTGTTCTGGGCAAGAAAGTCGAGTATGTAACGGGTGATACGCAGACTAAATCTGATGCGGCACGTTCTTCTGCGAAACGTATGATCGAAAAAGACGGCGTTTTGATGGTCACGGGCGGCTCTTCCTCCGGTGTGGCGATTGCCGTTCAGTCACTGTGTCAGGAAGCAGGCGTGATCTTCATGGCTGGTCTGACACACTCCAACGATACAACGGGTAAAGACAAGCGTCGTTACGGTTTCCGTCACTTCATGAACGCTTATATGACAGGTCGTGCACTGGGTCCGGTTCTGAAAGAGAACATGGGTACAGATCGTCGTGCTTATCACCTGACAGCTGACTACTCTTGGGGTTGGACACAAGAAGAGTCCATTAAAAACACAACTGAAGAGCTGGGCTGGGAAACTGTGAACACAGTTCGTACACCGCTGGGTGCTGGTGACTTCTCTCAGTACATTACACCGGTTTTGAACTCTGGTGCAGACGTGTTGATCCTGAACCACTACGGTAAAGACATGATCAACTCCCTGACACAGGCTGTACAGTTCGGCCTGCGTGACAAGCAAGTGAACGGCAAGCAGTTCGAAATCATTGTTCCGCTGTTCTCTCGTTTGATGGCACAGGGTGCTGGTGACAACATTAAAGGTATCCTGGGTTCCACAGGCTGGAACTGGGCACTGCAAGATGCAGGTTCTCAAGCCTTTGTTAAATCCTTCGGTCAGGAATATGGCTTCCCGCCGTCACAGGCTGCACACACGTGTTACTGTCAGACTCTGCTTTATGCAAACGCTTGTGAAATGGCTGGCACATTCTACCCGCCAGAAGTGATCAAAGCGCTTGAAGGCTTCAAATTCGACGGTATGGGTAACGGTGAAGTGCTTTATCGTGCCGAAGACCACCAGTGTATCAAAGAAGTACTTGTTGTACGTGGTAACCAAAACCCGTCTTCTCAGTTCGACCTTCTCGAAGTTGTGAAGCAGGTTCCGGCTGAGCAAGTGACTTACGATCCGAAAATCTTTGGCGGCGAACTCGGCCCATACAAAGTATAAAAACGTAAGTTTTGGGATAGTCGCCCTCTTGATTGGGGGCGGCTATTCTTTTGACTACAAAGAGAATTTTTATCCTAATTTTTGGAATTGAGAGCTATGGAAGCTGTATTTTTGCAACTTCTCAACGGTCTTGATAAAGGCGGCGCCTACGCATTGATTGCGCTTGGCTTGACCCTTATCTTCGGTACGCTCGGCGTTGTTAACTTCGCCCACGGTGCGACATTTATGATCGGTTCTTTCTGTGCAGTATCCCTGCAAAAGATCCTGACCATGTCGAAAAAAGTCCGTGATGAAAGCGTTACTTTCTTTGAGGCCTATAAAGAAGTCCCTTATCTGGAAATCTGGTTCGGTGATACCGGCAGAGCGCTGATTGATTACACCGTTCCCCTCGCCCTGATCCTTGCTATTCCGATCATGCTTGCCTTCGGATACATCATGGAACGTGGGCTGATCCAACGCTTCTATAAGCGTACTCACGCCGAACAGATCCTTGTGACGTTCGGTCTGGCAATCGTTCTGCAAGAACTTGTAAAAGCCTATTTCGGTGCAAACCCGATCCCGACTCCGGCACCGGACATTGTGTCTGGTTCTGCAGCTATCGGTTCATGGTTTGGCATGTCTGATGCCATCGTTTATCCGTGGTGGCGCCTGATCTACTTCCTGTTTGCTGCTGCTGTTATCGGTGCGGTCTTTGCCTTCCTGCAATTGACCACCTTCGGTATGGTGGTTCGTGCCGGTATGGCCGATCGTGAAACAGTGGGCCTGATCGGTATTGATATCGACAAGAAATTCACAACAGTCTTTGGTATTGCAGCCGTTGTAACTGGTCTGGCCGGTGTGATGTACACACCAATTCTGCCACCAGATTATCATATAGGTATGGAATTCCTTGTTCTGTCCTTCGTTGTGGTTGTTGTTGGCGGCATGGGCTCGCTTCCAGGTGCAGTTGCTGCGGGCTTTATGCTCGGCATTCTGCAGTCCTTCGCATCCATGTCTGAAATCAAAGCAATCCTGCCCGGTATTGACCAAATCATCATTTACCTCGTTGCCGTAATCATTCTGTTGGTTCGTCCGCGTGGTCTGATGGGTCGCGAAGGTGTGATGGAGGACTAAGACATGCAAGCTAAAGATAATTTACTCATCATCATCTTCGCACTCGCCATTTTGACCATGCCGTTATGGGCTGGCATTTTGGGTGCAGGTTATCCTGACCTGCTGCAGAAATTTGCGATCTTTGGCCTGTTTGCCATCGGGTTTAACATCCTGTTTGGTTTCACAGGTTATCTTTCCTTCGGTCACGCTGCCTTTCTGGGTATTGGCTCTTATACAGCCATGTGGTCGTTCAAGCTGTTGTCCATGAATGCTATTCCGGCAATCATCTTTGCAACACTGATCTCTGGCCTGTTTGCAATGGCCATCGGCTTTGTGGCACTGCGTCGTTCTGGGATTTATTTCTCCATTCTGACACTGGCCTTTGCCCAGATGTGCTACAATCTGGCCTATTCTGTACTAACACCTGTCACAATGGGTGAAACTGGTCTGACGCTGGCCGCTGATGATCCCCGTATCTTCGGTGGTACCTCCACAGATGGCGGCGCATTGCCGTTGCCGGACCTGTTTGGTATGGGTCTGGGGGGCTATAATGGCTTCTATTTCTGTGCTGTGATCCTGATCATCGGTTTCTATATCTCTGTTCGTCTGTATCGTTCCTCTTTCGGTCTGATGCTGCTGGCAGTGAAATCTAACCAGAACCGTATGAACTACACAGGTTTGAACACAAAACCCTACCTGCTGTCTGCTTTTGTAATCTCTGGCATGTATGCTGGTCTGGCTGGCGCCTTGATGGTTGTCATCGATCCGCTGGCAGGTGCAGAACGTATGCAGTGGACGGCGTCTGGTGAAGTTGTACTCATGACCATCCTTGGTGGTGTCGGCACTCTGCTTGGCCCATTCATCGGTGCTGTTGTGATCAAATACTTCGAGAACATCTTCTCTGCATTCAACGATGCTGTTCTCAACCAGGTCTTTGGTTTCCTTCCTGACTTCATTCAG
The DNA here is from genome assembly GCF_004564135.1 of Terasakiella sp. SH-1. NCBI lineage: Bacteria > Pseudomonadati > Pseudomonadota > Alphaproteobacteria > Rhodospirillales > Terasakiellaceae > Terasakiella > Terasakiella sp. SH-1. The sequence continues at coordinate 2,256,646 of NZ_CP038255.1, forward strand.
GGTGCGTGGGTTTCCTTCGCCGGTCTGTTCGTGGGTAAAGGTTGGCACCTGACACTTGGTGTGCTGTTCATGCTGATCGTAATCTTCCTGCCAGGTGGCGCAATGGAAGGCTTCCGTCGCATCAAAGAAAAGTTCTTCAAAAAAGAAGCTGCAACAGAAGGAGCTGAATAATGTCATCTATTCTTACTGTTGAAGGCGTAAACAAGAACTTCTCAGGCTTGAAGGCTCTTGATGATGTGAATATCACCATCGAGCAAGGTTCTGTTCATGCGATCATCGGTCCAAACGGTGCAGGTAAGTCAACTTTCCTGAACTGTTTGGTTGGCCGCTTGATCCCGGATACGGGGACCGTTACCTATTTCGGCCAGGGCAAACCGGAAAACCTTTCCGGCGTTGCCCCGCACGAAATTAACCAAAAAGGTATTTCTCGTGTATTCCAGACACCTGAAGTTTTTGAAGATCTAACCATCTTTGAAAATGCAATGATCCCGGTCATGGCCCATCTGGATGGGGCTTACAAACTCAATTCATGGGGCGGCGTACTGTCTCGTGGCGAGGTTGTGGACCATGCAGAAGAAATCCTGACGGAAATGGGGCTCATTGAAAAGCGCGATTTCCATTCAGGTTCCCTGTCTCGTGGTGATAAGCGTCGTCTTGAGTTGGCCATGTGTCTGGCACAAGATCCAAAGCTTCTTCTTCTCGATGAACCGACTGCTGGTATGGCGCGTGCTGATACCAACAACACAATTGATCTTCTCAAGAAGATTGGGGAAGAACGTAACATCACAAAAGTCATCATTGAGCACGACATGCATGTCGTATTCTCTTTGGCGACAAAAGTGAGCGTTTTGGCCCGTGGTCATATTATCGCAGAAGGTGCCCCTGAAGAAATGAAGGGCGATGCCCGCGTACAAGAAGCTTACCTCGGAGGAGCGCACCTATGAGTGATCCTAAGTTCCAAAAAACACTTAAACCTGTTAAGTCGCATGGTTCAGACCCTGCTTTCTTCTCGGTTTGGGATGTTCATGCCTATTATGGCGAAAGCTATATCGTGCAAGGGGTTAGCTTCGATATTCACGAAGGTGAAATCGTGGCACTTTTGGGCCGTAACGGTGCAGGTAAAACATCAACTTTGCGCGCAATTGCCCGTACAGATGATCCACAAGTTACCAAAGGTGAGATTTGGCTTGATCACGAAGCTCTGCATGACATGAAGTCATTCCAGGCGTCTCGTGCTGGTCTTGCACTGGTACCGGAAGATCGTCGCATTATCCCTGGTCTGACCGTTCAGGAAAACCTGGAACTGGCTCAGATTGAAGGGAAAAAAGGCTGGTCGATTGAGCGTTTGTATGACCTGTTCCCACGTCTTGGTGAACGTAAAGCTCAGATCGGCACCACCCTATCCGGTGGTGAGCAACAGATGTTGGCTGTGGCCCGTGCCCTGGCAAAAGACATTAAACTGTTGCTGCTGGATGAGCCCTATGAAGGTCTCGCCCCGGTTATCGTTCATGAGATCGAGAAAACACTTGAGGATATCAAGAAGCTCGGCATCACGACGATCATCGTGGAACAAAATGCGATTGCCGCCCTTCACTTGGCGGACCGCGCTATCATCATGGACTCCGGTCAAATCGTCTTTGACGGTACGGCCCAAGAAGTTCTGGATGACGAAGCGCTTCGTCAGGAATATCTGGCAATCTAACCCTATTCTAGGGAGGAGAGGGCCTTTCCCGGCGTAAAGCCGGGGGGCCTGATCTCATAAAAAGAAAAGCCTGCACCCCTCCCGGTGTGGGCTTTTTTATTGCCAGATCAACGCCCCTCCCCCATGATGAGAACAATCAGCACATCATAAAAAAGGATAAGCTATGCGGCGCACCCTCACTTCACTCGCCTTAATCAGTTCTCTCACTCTGGCCCTGACAGCCTGTAATGACGAGGCCCCGAAGGTTGAAAAGAAAGAATCGGCAAAGACTGTTGAAAAAACAAAGCCTGCACAGGACATGACGCCTACAGAAGCCTTGGATAATATGAAGCGTGATGCTCAAGCTGTTGCCAATAAGGCAACCTCTCTTGCCAAATCTGCCGAAGAGGCCACGCAAAATGCCCTGTCCGATCTCACCAATATGATCGCATCCGGTGATGCCACACGCGGGGCGAAAGTCTTCAAAAAATGTAAAAGCTGTCATACGGTGGATGCAGGAGGCAAAAATAAAGTTGGCCCCAATCTGTTTGGGATTGTTGGCCGTGTGCCGGGGACGTATGAGGGCTTTAAATATTCCAAATCCATGCAAGGCTATGGTGCCCCGTGGAGAGAAGACACTATTGCTGATTATGTTGCCAACCCGACAGCCTTTTTGAAAGAAGTGACAGAAAGCAAATCTGCCAAAAGCAAAATGACGTTCAAACTGAAAGACAAACAATCCCGTCTTGATGTCGCGGCTTATCTTACCACATTGAAGTAATGATCATCCGCAACTTAATTGAGGATCCAGACTAACTCAAAGCTGACTGGATCCTCGTATCAATTCACCCTATTTAAACAAGCCGCGCAAGTTCCCCCAGAAACTGTTCACCGACCCGGCCACATCAGATACGCTAACGCCATCTTTGACCCCACGGGCCTTACCGATTTCACGAACGCCCATGTAAGCCATAATGACTCCAGCTGCCCAGCCAATCATATCGCCATAAAGCCCATTGACCACATTGCCCATTTCAACCAACCCAATGGCATTAGGCGTCTTTGCCCAGGCAGCGTTCAGAACATTATAGAGGGAAATGATCATATTGATCATCACCAGCATCACCGGGGGGAAGACAACAGCAATCACCATCCAGCGCACCGCCCAGGGTCGGGTTGTCATACGCATAACCGCAATGCGGCCACGCTCTTCTGCCGGGATAGCATTGAGCGTTTCCGCATCAATCTTACCGCCTTGTACTATCAGGCGTGTGGTGATGGCTTCATACGCCTGAATTTCAGTTTTCATGCGGGTAACAAACTGCTCTGATTGCTCAGGCGTTAACTTATCCACCTCGGTTGCCAGTTCTTCCGGTGTCGTGGCAGTTGAAGGTTCACCCTTTACTTCTTCAACCACTTTTTTACCAATATTAAACAGTTCAGCACCACTTTTCAGGACACTGAAAATTGCTGGAATTGCAGCTAAAAACGGAGCAACCATTACACACCTACCAAACTTTTAACATCGAAAGACGGGCATGCCTTATTCGCAACATCACAATGACCAATAATCTTGGCCTGTGGATATTGTCCTTTCATTTCCTCTAACAAATTAGCCAGGGCTGCATATTGCGCGAAAGTAAAATTCGATTGCGCCTGACCATCCGGCCCGAGTCCGCCAACCAGACAAATGCCGATCGACTTGTCATTATAGCCTCTGGCATGGGCACCAATGGCGTCGTCATGACGGCCCTGTTCAATGGTCCCGTCTCGTTTAATCACCCGGTTATAACCGATATCGGCCCAACCGTTTTCATTCACATGCCAGTCGCGAATTGTCTGGGCGTCAATATCCATATCCGCCTTGGTCGCACTGCAATGAATGATAATAAAATCCGTCCTCTCTCTTACAGGCATAACAACCTCCTCAAATTGTTTTTATTAAGTAAAGCACCATTTAAGAGGATACGCCTTTTTCACAACCCCTAAAAGAAAAAAAAGGCTCCAGACAACTCCAGAGCCTTTTCCTCATTTCTTCAAAAGAAGAAAAAATGAACAATCAGCACTTAGCCAATGATTGCATTCAATGTCGCAGATGGGCGCATCGCAGCGATACGCTTGTCTTGATCCTGATGGTAGTAACCACCCAGATCAACAGCATTGCCTTGGCAATCAATCAGTTCAGCACGGATTTTGTCTTCGTTAGCCGCCAGCTCTTCAGCGATCGGTGCGAAGAAGGCTTTCAGGTCCGCATCATCGTCTTGCGCTGCCAGTGCTTGTGCCCAGTACAGTGCGATACAGAAGTGAGAACCACGGTTGTCGTGTTCGTTCACTTTACGAGACGGTGATTCGTTTTTGTCCAAAAGCTTCGCTGTTGCTTCATCCAGTGTTTTACCCAGGATAGAGGCTTTTGCATTGCCTTTAACGTTTGCCAGATGTTCGAAAGACGCACCCAATGCACAGAACTCACCAAGGGAGTCCCAACGCAAGTGACCTTCTTCAACCATTTGCTGAACGTGTTTCGGCGCAGAACCACCCGCACCTGTTTCAAACAAGCCGCCACCGTTCATCAACGGAACGATAGACAACATCTTCGCAGATGTACCAACTTCCAAAATCGGGAACAGGTCAGTGTTATAGTCACGCAGGACGTTACCTGTTACAGAAATCGCATCTTCGCCTTTAGCAATCATTTCACAAGACAGCTTACATGCATCAGCCGGTGCCATGATCTTGATGTCCAGACCAGATGTGTCGTGGTTCGGCAGGTAAGCGTTTACTTTCTTGATCAGCTCTGCATCGTGTGCACGGTTTTCGTTCAGCCAGAAGATCGCTGTAGAACCAGTTGCACGGGCGCGAGAAACAGCCAGTTTCACCCAGTCTTGGATCGGGGCATCTTTGGCCATACAGGCACGCCAGATGTCGCCTGCTTCAACGTCGTGTGACAGCAGCACGTTACCGTCCGCATCAACGATACGGATTGTACCGTCAGCCGGTGCAGTGAATGTTTGCGGGTGAGAACCGTATTCTTCCGCTTTTTGCGCCATCAGGCCAACGTTTGGCACAGAACCCATTGTTGCCGGGTTGAATTCACCGTTTTCTTTACAGAATTCGATAACCGCATCGTAAACGCCAGCATAAGAGCTATCCGGGATCACACATTTTGTGTCGCCTTCGTTGCCGTCTGGGCCCCAACCGATACCACCAGCTTTAATAACAGCCGGCATAGACGCATCAATGATCACGTCAGAAGGGACGTGCAGGTTTGTGATGCCTTTATCAGAGTTCACCATGTACATGTCAGGCTGTGCTTCGTAAACCGCTTTGATGTCAGCTTCGATCTCAGCTTTCTTATCAGCAGGCAGAGAGGCGATTTTAGCTTCGACATCGCCAAAGCCGTTGCTTACGTCAACACCCAGCTCTTTAAATGTGTCGCCGTGCTTTTCGAACAGGTCTTTGTAGAAAACTTCAACACAGTGACCGAAGATCACCGGGTCAGAAACTTTCATCATTGTCGCTTTCATGTGCAAAGAGAACAGGATGCCTTGTTCTTTTGTTTCAGCGATTTGTTCTGCCAGGAATGTGCGTAGTGCTTTAACGGACATGAATGTCGCGTCCAGAACTTCGCCTTCTTGCAGCGGCAGGCTTTCTTTCAATGTAGATGCAGCGCCGTCTTTACCAACGAATTCGATTTTCGCCGTTGTTGCAGCAGACAATGTTGTGGACTTCTCATTAGAGAAGAAGTCGTCTTTGCCCATTGTGGCAACGTGTGTCTTGCTGTCTTTTGTCCATTTACCCATACGGTGCGGGTTATTTTTGGCAAATTCTTTAACCGCAAACGGTGCGCGACGATCAGAGTTACCTTCACGCAGAACCGGGTTTACCGCAGAACCTTTAACCGTGTCGTATTTCGCACGTGCTTCTTTTTCAGCGTCTGTTTGCGGGTTTTCCGGGTAATCCGGGATGTCAAAACCGTGCTCTTGCAATTCAGCGATCGCCGCTTTCAACTGAGGAACGGAAGCAGAAACGTTCGGCAGCTTGATGACGTTAGCTTCCGGTGTTTTCACCAGATCGCCAAGTTCAGCTAAATCGTCAGAATGCAGATCGAAGAGTGCGAGGATACGTGCAGCAACAGAGATGTCCTTTGTCCCCACTTCGATGCCAGCTGCGCCTGCGAACTTCTGGATGATCGGCAGGAAAGAACCGCTAGCCAGTTCCGGCGCTTCGTCGACGATTGTATAGATAATGTCAGTCATTTTGTTTCAAAACTCCCAAATGGCGACTATTTAAATTTCTGGGCGTAATTTGTAGTCATTGCCCGTGGTCCCTGCAACTAATTTGCGTTTTTTTTCGGTATTACCAAAGGGATAGCAGGATTTCACCCTTGAAAAACAGCATCATAGGAAGAATGATGGCACAAAAAAAATCGCCCCATTTTTCAACAAAGGAAGCGATTTTTAAAATTCAGCTCAAAACAGCCTGCCGATTCTCTTAAAATGTCGTGATTTGTAATACCAATTACAGCCCAACCCATTGGAAAAACAGCAAAAAAATCACATTCTGGTCATACCAACAGAACTTATTTTTCCTGCAGGTATTTTGCCCCGCTCGGGTTCAAGAAAGAGAGAAGAGAATTCATTAGACGATTAAAGGCTGTTTGTTTTGTTGCTGCATGTTTCTTTGTCATTGTCTTAACTACCTTAACTTGATCAATGTGTTTAACTGCACAAGACCATACAACCGTATGAAGGGTGCGACATTGACAATTCGCATTTATCAAAAAGTTTCAAAAATCAATGCACATTCATTTTTGAAAAGACATTCAACACAACGACACCAGCCACAATCAAGCCGATTCCAATCATCGCCCCCAGGTCAGGGATTTGTTTATAGAGAAAGCCACCAGCCACCGTGACCAGAACAATCCCCACACCAGACCAGATGGCATAAGTAATGCCAATAGGAATCGTGCGCAGGGCCAAGGTCATAAAGTAAAAGGCCGCGCCATAGCCGATAACCACAATAAGACTCGGCCACAGACGGGTGAATTCTTCGGATGCTTTAAGGGCACTTGTGCCAATGACTTCTGCTAAAATAGCAATGGCAAGATAGATGTAGCTCATCTCTTCTTTCCTGTTGTTTTCTGCCGATTTGCATAGAGAAGTCGGCCTTTTTGAAAAGAATGTCAATTTTCTTTATGAATAGAGTCAGATTCACCTTGACGAATTTGGAACATTTGCGTAAAAGGCGGGTCTCTCATGAGGGCGGGACTATGTCTGGCCCCACCTTCAATGTTTTTGAGATTAAGGATTTATATTATGGCACGTCGCTGCTCACTTACTGGTAAAGGCGTTCAAACTGGCAACAACGTAAGCCACGCTAAAAACCGCACTCGTCGTCGTTTCTTGCCGAACCTGCAAGACGTAACTCTCGTTAGCGACGCACTTGGCGTTTCTGTTGGCCTGCGTGTTAGCGCTGCTGCACTGCGCACCATCGAACACAAAGGTGGTCTGGATGCGTATCTGCTTGATACAGCTGCTGACAAGCTTCCGCGTGAAGCTCGCCGTCTGAAAAGCCGCGTTAAAAAAGCTCAAGCCAAGAAAGCTGCTTAATTCAGCACTTAGCTTTAGTTAAAGAATAACCCGCCCTTCTTTCTTGAAGCGGCGGGTTTTCTTTTGTCTCTCTTTTAAAACGATCACGGGATCGGCGCACCAAAGGCTCTAAGCCCCTTAATCGCCGTATCAGGGTTATCTGAAATAATATCAGCTGCCCCTTTAATGGTTGCTACGGTTACATCAGCCCCTGCCTCAATCACTGTTGTTGTTACAGGAACCAAGACATCACCGATTGCAAATGCAGCAACATCATAAGTTGCCCCGCCAACGGCAGAAACAGCCGAACAAGCCGAAAGGGACATCAGCCCAACAGCAAGAACACCTGCCTGCATCAGTTTCCTGATCGTAAAAGACATTTTAAATTGAGCGGACTTCTGCCCTAAATCAGCACGCATCAAGATTCTCCTTTTGCTCATTTCTGCTGTTTTCATCATTTACAGAAGAAGAATACTTACCCATTCCTTAACAAAGGCTTAGCAAAAGGTTAACGCAATAAAATTTTCATGACCAAGGTCCGTTGCAGCACGCTGAAATTATCATCTGCCACCAACGTTATAACCCCATTCGCCCCCACTGAAAGACCTTCAAAATTATCAATGGGCAATGGTTTATCCAATCTTGCCAAAACAGCCCCCCGTTCCCCTGCATGGATATCCAGCTCAGATAAACGGATACGTGTGCCGATTAAGGGGGAATAGAATCGCTCCAGCAAGATCAGACGATCTGTTTTAGGGATACGCGCCAGGCCCGTTGGACGGAAACGGCCCTTATTTTCAATTTCAAAATAGGTCCAGCGGCGATCTTCTCCTTGAACCCAAACAGGAAAGCTTGAAAAATCGGCTTTTCCTTCACCGATCAGAACCAGACGACCATCTTGCAGGCTTTCAATCGCCTCTAACCCGCCATTTTTCGGCAAACCAGTAATGGCCTGTGGCAGTTTGGCTTCTTCCAGCACCCTGCCCTTCAGGTCATATCTCACCACACGGTGCTTGCGTTCAAAAGATACCCAGAAGGACCCGTCAGACGCCACGGCCAGACTTTCGGCATCTCGATATTTTTTCTTTTCAAAAGCTTGCCCGTCACGGTCTAAAAGGGCAGTTACCTCTGCTTTGGAAAAATCACCTTGAGAAAAAACAAACAATTGCCCCCGATCACTCACCGCAATCATATCTTCGCCAAGAGATAACAGGCCCGATAAGCCCCCCAAACGCGCATCAGCTGAGGTAAGCTGCGTGACTGATAAGAGCTTGAGCTGATCATTTTCAAAGGAAGAAAAAGCAAGTTCCTCTTGCCCCACGCTAATAGGATCAGCCCATGCCGTGTTTGCGACCAGACATAAGGGAAGGAGCCATTTTTTCAATGCCACCTAGCCTCTCATATGCATATGATCGAGCTTGGCATCAAACAGGTCTGCCAAATTTTGCAAGATGGTGCCCCCCAAATCTTCCGGGTTACTCAATGTCACGGCATTTCGGTAATAACGCGTGACATCATGACCGATTCCAATTGCGGTTAACTGCACAGGGGTCTTGGTTTCCATCCATTCAATCACTTCACGCAAATGCGCTTCTAGATAACTGCCCGGATTTGAGGAAAGAGTCGAATCGTCCACAGGTGCCCCATCGGAAATCACCATCAAGATTTTACGATCTTCCGGGCGTCCCATCAGACGCTTATAGGCCCAAAGCAACGATTCCCCATCAATATTTTCCTTGAGCAAACCTTCTTTCAACATCAGGCCCATATTATTTTTGGCCCGACGCCACGGTACATCGGCGGGTTTATACACCACATGGCGAAGATCATTCAGGCGACCGGGATTGGGCTGCTTTCCTTCTTCCATCCATTTATCACGCGATTTGCCCCCTTTCCACGCCCGCGTGGTAAAGCCAAGCACTTCAACCTTTACCCCACAGCGTTCCAGGGTGCGCGCCAAAATATCCGCACTGATCGCCGCCACTGTAATGGGGCGTCCCCGCATGGAACCGGAATTATCAATGAGCAAAGACACCACCGTATCTCTAAATTCCGTTTCCTTTTCCCATTTATACGAAAGAGAATGGGTCGGGTTGGCAACGATCCGGGCCAGACGGGCACAATCCAGCAAGCCTTCTTCCAGGTCAAAATCCCAGGAACGTTGCTGCTGCGCCATAAGGCGGCGCTGTAAACGGTTGGCAATACGTGCGACCACGCCTTGAAGATTGGCAAGTTGCAAATCAAGCTGACGACGTAAACGCTCCAGCTCTTCTTCATCAGCAAGATCAAGGGCCTCGACCTCTTCATCAAACTCGGTCGTATAGGCTGTATAATCAATCTGAATCGCCTGTTCCGGGTCCCACCAGTTTTGGCGACTGGTTGGCCCTGCCGGGGCTTCTTCGCCTTGACCGGGGCTTAAGTCTTCTTCCTCGCCTTCTTCCGGCTCCCCTTCCATGGTGCCCATTTCATCACTTGGCGCAGATGGCATTTCCATGTCATCAGCCACCTCACCACCGGAACCAACACTTTCGATTTCCTGCTCAGACGGGCTGTCTTCGCCTTCCGTTTCCTCAGATTGTGAGTTTTCTTCTTCTTCCTCACGCTCGCCACTGGGGGGCTCTAATAATTCCAGCTCTTCCAGAAAACGGTAAACCGCTTCACCATAGGCACGTTGATCATCGGCATTGGCAACCAGCCCATCCAGCACTTCTGCGCCATGTTCTTCTAAAAACGGGCGCCATAAATCTGCTGCCTTTTTCGCTACAACAGGCAATTCCCGCCCCGTCAAACGTTCACGCACCAGTAAGGCCAGCCCGTGAGCCATGGGCACTTCATCACGATTTAATGCCTTGTTCCAGCCATTTTCCTGACAGCGGATATTCAAAAGAGAACGCAGGTTCTCAGCAACCCCTTTCATACGGCGCGACCCGAGTGCCTCCACCCGAACCTGTTCCACCAGCTCAAACACCTCGCGGGCATTTTGATCAGACGGCATCTTTTCACGGTGCAACGCCGCATCATGAAAACGCAGACGCAACGATGCGGCATCGGCTGTGCCACGTAAACGCTTAAGGTCGTCTTTTGAAATCCCACCACGCGATGGCAGGGGCAAGCGTACCGAACTTGGCGACACACTGGCGGCCCCTGGGGAATAATTGACCATCAGCTCGGCTTCACCAGACAAAGAGCGCACCGTCGCTGTCGTCACCCGTTTTAAAAGATCGCGTCCTTCTTCCTGCATGATCAGCTCAACGCCACGCGGGCAACACTTAAAGGCAGCTCTTCATTAAAACAACGCTGATAGAATTCAGCCACAACTGGGCGTTCCATCTCGTCACATTTATTTAAGAAGGTCACACGGAAGGAATAAGCCAAATCTCCACCAAAGATTTTTGCATTTTCCGCCCATGTAATCACAGTACGCGGAGACATCACCGTTGAAATATCCCCATTGATAAAGCTTTGGCGCGTCTCATCAGCCAATTCAACCATGGCACTGACATTCTTGCGCCCCTCTTCGGTATTCATCTCCGGCAATTTGGCCAGAATGATCTCACATTCTTCATCATGGGGAAGATAATTCAGCGTCTGTACAATCGACCAACGGTCCATCTGGCCCTGGTTGATTTGCTGTGTACCATGATACAAGCCTGTTGTATCACCCAAACCAATGGTGTTGGCTGTGGCAAACATGCGAAAATGGTCATGGGGGCGGATCACCCGGTTTTGATCCAGCAAGGTCAGCTTGCCTTCTACTTCCAAAATACGCTGAATAACAAACATCACATCCGGGCGACCGGCATCATATTCATCAAAGACCAGCGCACAAGGATGCTGCAACGCCCAAGGCAGAATCCCTTCACGAAATTCAGTCACCTGCTTGCCTTCTTTCACCACAATGGCATCCTTGCCGATCAGGTCAATCCGGCTGATATGGCTATCCAGATTGATGCGTACACAAGGCCAGTTTAAACGGGCAGCCACCTGTTCGATATGAGACGATTTCCCGGTACCGTGATAACCCTGCACCATCACGCGGCGGTTATGGGCAAACCCGGCCAAAATCGCCAATGTGGTTTCCCGGTCAAAACGGTAACTTTCATCCTGATCGGGCACATATTCATTTTTCTGGGAAAAGGCGGGAACCTCCATATCCACATCAATGCCAAAGGTGGAGCGCACATCCACAGTCGTATCCGGGGCATTTAAAGGAAAAGCTTGTGTGCCTGCAATGTCAGTCATATTTTTTGTCTTTCTAATCGAGAATTACATTTTTAAGCAATGTATAGGCTTGGCTGATAATTTTGAAGCGTTCTTCTGCATCTTTATCGCCATTATTGGCATCCGGATGATATTTTTTGACAAGCGTCTTATAGCGGGTCTTGAGTTCATCCTGTGTAACGCCGGGTTTTAAGTCCAAAACGGCAAAGGCTTGGCGTTCTTCATGGTCAAACTGGCTGTAATCATCTTCCGGTTCGTTCTTGAAACTGCCGTCTTCGTTGAAAAAGCCGAAATCATCCTTGAAGCCACCGCCCCCAGCACCCGGTGCCTTTTTGAACGTGCCAAAATTCCAGCTTGGGCGGTCCCATGTGTAATCTTTACGCATGTCACGTTCGATATCAGCCGTGGACATGCCCTCATAATAATTCCAGCGTTTATTATATTCACGCACATGGTCCAAGCAAAAAAAGTGATACGAACGTAAGGTATCACGGGATTTTGGAGCTTTGAATTCGCCAATATCTTCGCAGTCCGGCCATGCGCATCTGGGCGCATCCGGGTCAATCTCGCTTTCTGGCTCTTCCCAGAAACGACTATTGAAACGAAGATCACTTTTAAAGCTCACGTCTTCAAATCCACCAAGTTATAAAATCCCATGGCTGATATGGGACAGACCCTTGCTTATAGCAAGCCAGCGACATTTGAAAAAGCCACAAAAAATCCGGTGAAAATAAAATTCACCGGATTAATCAAACAAAGGTGCGTTCAGGAATTATTTTTCATCCGCCAGCGCACGCGCCAGACTGGAAATAGCTTCCTGATGTTTTTCATTGCGAATCATGGAGAAATGACGCGACAATTCCAGCCCCATACGTTCACGCGGGTTGCTTTCTCGCGGGGCTTCCCCACCGACACCTTCAAAAAAGAATTCAACAGGTGTGTTCAACATACGGGCAATTTCAAACAAACGGCCCGCAGACACACGGTTTACACCTTGCTCATACTTATGAGCTTGCTGGTAAGTTACACCAATACCTTTGGCCAGCTCTTGCTGGGTAAGGCCCAACATAATACGACGCTCACGGATTTTTTCACCGACAAAACGGTCAACATCATCTGCGCGTTTTTTGTTTACTATATCCGACATCGGCTTATAGCTCCCATTATCATAGTTAGCGACTCAGCATCTCTAAAGAGTCAAAATTGCCCTCAGAATTATCTTTTAGTTATACTTCCTTAGTATAGTATTGCAAAAAAGTTATCAAGCTTTACATTTCATAATCTTTTGGTTGAAACGATCAATCAACCCTAAGTCATTATAATTTAACAATTTATTGGCGTGAGGACAATAGTATGTCAATTGCAAAAGTCATGGAAGAAAAACTCCAAAAGGCCCTAAACCCCAAGATTATAAAACTGGAAGACGAATCTTTTCGCCATGCCGGCCATGCAGGAGCCAACCCCGAAGGCGAAAGTCACTTCCAACTTCTGATCGTTTCTGCTGCATTTGAAGGGGTTTCACGGGTTCAACGACAACGTATGGTCTATGACATTCTCGCCGAAGAAATGAAAGGCCGTGTCCATGCCCTGGGGCTCAAAACCTTGAGCATCACAGAATATGAGAAAAGTGAATAATATCGTATGCAATCAGGGATTTATTTTAATTATATGGTATGCAAGCTAATTGACATAAATCAACTTTCACCCTAAAGTAGGCCCAAAGCATCCGTTTGCGAGATCAATAGGGGTATTGAGAGGTTGGATGCGCTGTCTACCGACTGTCTGCTAGATAGATAGATAGATAGATAGATAGATAGATAGATAGATAGATAGATAGAGACTGGGGTAGTGAATGACTTTATCTTTGGTAAGTCGTAACGTTGTCATTGCGGGGCAGCGTACCAGCTTCCGTTTGGAACCGGAAATGTGGTCAGCACTTGATCATATTTGCGAAGAAGAACATACGGACGTACATACGCTATGCACATGGATCAGCGATTATAAGCCACGTTCCAATCGCACCTCTGCGATTCGCGCATTTATCGTGGCCTACCTGCGTGCGCAGCTCAATGGTAAAGGAAAATCCGAACATGGCCCGGATTGCCCGTGCCATACTGAAGATATGAGTGAAGGACTGTGCAGTATTCTCACCGAAGACTGCCAGACACACTAAACACATCTTGTCATCCCCAGCTTGACTGGGGATCCAGAATTATATGATATCAAAACATACTGGATTCTCAGTCAAGCTGAGGATGACGTTTTGTGCTGCCTTACTCACCACCGACATAATATTCCGGCCAGCGTTCCTTAACCAGCTCCCCGGAACTGTCCATCGCATGGCACCCATCAATCAGAGATGGCTTATCACGTTCTTCTTCCGGCAGATTTTCCCTTCTGCGTTTTAAGGCCGGATAGAGCGTTTGATAAGTCGCTGTGGCAATCGGGGCCAGCATTTCCACCAAATGGGTACAGCCTTTTACACCACCCAGTTTTTCACGGACACGACGGTTCCAGCCCGGACCAATTTGCATCCCACTCAGTACATCAAAGGCAGGGGTGATATTGCCACACATATTAAACGGGCTGTCATCAATCGCAACGGCAACCTCACGCACCGTCATGGTTTCATCCACTGTTAAGCGAATGCGCATATTGTGAATCGGCTCACCCGCCTTAATTTCTGTGCGGTCTTTATTGGGAAAGGAATAGGTCTTGGTATCCACCAAATGACCTTCTACATCAAAAAGACCGTCGTCACGTTCATATCCGGTAAAGGCAACCTTGCGCGTATGCAGGTGTTTGCGTTGTGCAGGCGTTGGTAAGGGCATCAGACCACCTATACTCAAAAATCATACAAAACAGCCAAGCGACTGAATTTACGGACATAAGAGGTAGGCGGTTATCTTCAAGGCGTCAAGCCCCGATCCCGTATCCATCTTCCCCATGAACATAGGCTTCACAGGCATGAAGGTCTTCTGCCAAACCAGCCTGTACAGCCTGATACAAATCACGCACGGAAACCATGCCAATCGGCTTTTGATCCTCATCTACAATCGGAAGATGGCGATAGCCTTTTTCCACCATCATATCCAATGCCTGACCTGATAACATATCCCCGGTCACAGTATCCGGGTTCGGCGTCATCACATCCTTGACAAGGGTTGCGTCTGGCTCAAGACCGACGGCCACCACTTTACGCATTAAATCACGTTCGGTAATAATCCCGACAATCCTGGTCCCTTTGACCACGACCAAAGCCCCGATATTTTCATTTGTCATCAAGGCCGCAGCCTGATGGACTGTTTTGTCCGGTAAAATCGTCAGACACCGACATTCCTTAATAACATCTGGTACTAGTTTTTTCTGCATTTCCTTCCTCCCAAAAACTCTAAAGGTTGAGTCATAGATAGGAAGCTAAAAAAACAGTTTCAAATGCAATTTTATAAATCGCCGTCTATTCGTCCAGATGGGGTGAAAACACCCGAATGGACGTAATTTGATTTCTTTTGCGTTCCAGCACCTCAAAACGGAAATCAAAGAAATGGAAAATCTGCCCAACTTCGGGAATACGGCGCGCTTCGTGTAGTAATAACCCCGCAATTGTCGCCGCTTCCTCATCAGGCAGGCGCCATTCAAACTCACGGTTTAAGTCACGAATGGTCACAATCCCGTCTACGATATAAGAGCCATCGGCCTGGGCCTGTACCCCTTCAACCTGATCATCATGTTCGTCTTCAATTTCCCCGACAATCTCTTCAAGGATGTCTTCCAGCGTGACAATCCCCATGACCGAACCATATTCATCAATCACAATCGCAAAATGTTCACGCCGCGCCCGAAAAGCCTCCAACTGCCCCATCAACGAGGTCGCTTCGGGGATAAACCAGGTTTTACTTGCCAGTTCCTCAATCTTAAGGCCGGATAAATCCCCTTTTTTAGCCCGGATGGCCCGCAACAATGCCTTGGCATGCAAGACACCAACAATATTATCCGGTTCTTCGCGGTAAAGCGGAATTCGGGTAAAGGGGCTATCTAAAACCTGTTCCACAATCTCTTCGGCAGGTAAATCCGCATCAATCATCACCACAGATTTGCGATGGGTCATGATCTCACGCACTTCAACATCTGTCAGATCAAGGATGCTGTGCAACATGGTGCGTTCCTGATTGACAGAATCATCATGATCACTGTCATGCAGGTTAATCGCCCCGCGCAATTCTGCCTCAGACTGACCGCCAGCTTCGGAATTTGTGGCCCCAAACAAACGCAAGGTGCCTGCGACAATAAATTGAATGGTCGCCGTAATCGGGGCCAGAATAAAGACCAGCACCTTCATCACAGGGGCGATACCCAGCGCCATTTTATTGGCATTTTGCAAGGCAAAGGTCTTGGGCATGATCTCTGCAAAGATCAGGACCACAACTGTCATGATCAAGGTTGCCCATACCACACCGGTTTCCCCAAATAACTGGATCATCACACTGGTCGCCAAGGCAGATGCGAGAATATTGACCAAATTGTTTCCAAGCAAAATGGCACCAATCAGGCGTTCCTTGCGATCCAGCAGGCGGTTCACAATCCCTGCGCGTGTGTTATCTTCATCCTGTTCCAGTTGATGCATCAAGGGGCGAGAAGCGGCCGTCAGCGCCGTTTCAGAACCGGAAAAAAAGGCTGAAAATAAAATCAGCAATACAATCGCACAGATAATCAGGGTCATAGACCGATACTCCTAATAGGCGTCATCCCAACTTGATCGGGACTCTCCTGCCCCGTCACAAAGATCCCCGCCTACGCGAGGATGACGCTATTTTTATTTCGAGCGCGAACGCTCAAGCAAGTCATTCAGGTAAGCTTGTAAATCCGCATCTTCCACATCGCGACTGAGATAGGCTTGCCCGATGCCACGCACAAGGACAAAAGTGACTTTACCGTCTTTCACCTTCTTATCCTTCATCATATGCTTCATCAGCAATTCAGCGCTCCAGTCCTGACATGGCAGGCCAGACAGATCAATCGGCATATTCAGGCCCCTCAGGTGTGCTTTCACCCGCTCTGCATCTGCTTGTGGGCAAATCCCTTGGGCTGCACAAAATTCAAACGCCATGACCATACCGATGGACACCGCTTCACCATGCAGCAAGTCGCCGTCATAACCACACTCTTTTTCCAGTGCGTGACCAAAAGTATGGCCCAAGTTCAACAAGGCACGCACCCCGCCTTCTTTTTCATCCTGGGCAACCACATCCGCCTTGGCGGCGCAGCTGCGCAAAATGGCTTGGCGGCGCAAATCCTGATCGCCATTTACAAGAGCGGCCCCGTTTTCTTCCAGCCAGCTGAAAAATTCTTCATCACCCAACAGGCCATATTTCACCACCTCGGCATAACCGGCCAGAAGTTCACGTTTAGGCAGGGTGTTGAGGCTTTCCGTATCAATCAACACAAGGCGTGGCTGGTGAAAAGCCCCGATCAGGTTTTTCCCAGCCTTAGCATTGATACCCGTTTTCCCGCCAACCGAACTATCGACTTGAGACAGCAAAGTGGTTGGCACCTGAATAAAATCAATCCCGCGCAACAAGGCAGAGGCCGCAAAGCCTGTGATATCCCCAATCACCCCACCGCCCAGCGCAACCAAGGTTGTGCCACGTTCAATCCCCATGGCAAGGATATCTTCCAACAGCCCTTCAAATTTGGAAATGCTTTTGGTCGCTTCGCCAGCAGGTAGCGTCACAGCCTCGTGCTTAATCCCTGCTCCACCCAGAACAGAACAGAGCTTATCGAGATAAAGCGGCCCCACATTACTGTCCGTCACAATCACAACCCGTTTGTTTTTTAACAAAGGGGCAAACATCTCGCCTGCCTGAGATAAAACACCAGGGCCAGCCACAATATCATAACTACGTTCGCCAAGGTCTACATGAAGGGTATTTTGATCAGTTGTCATCTTTTACGCTCAATTTCTTCAAAGTTGCCACGACCCGTTTCACCGTGGCATCCAGGGGTTCGTCTTTGGTTTCCACCACAATATCTGCTTCGCCATAAACCGGATAGCGTTCCTGTGCCAATTTGCGCAAAACATTCGCCGGATTCCCCTTATTTAAAAGGGGACGGTGTTTGCGCCCGGAGGTTCGTTTAATCAAAACTTCCACATCGGCTTTTAACCACAGGCTTGTCCCGGTTTGGGAAATCAATTTTCGCGTTTCCCCATTCATAAAAGCCCCGCCTCCTGTTGCCAGAATGCAAGGCTCGCCTTCTAAAATACGTTTAATCACCCGGCGTTCCCCATCACGAAATTCCGCTTCGCCATAGATTTCGAAAATATCGGCAACGCAACAGCCTGCGGCCTCTTCAATCTCGCGATCAGCATCGACAAAGGGGATACCGTAATATTTAGCCAAGTTGCGCCCGATGCAGGATTTTCCAGCCCCCATCAACCCAACAATCACCAACGTATTTCCTTTTGGCAGTTTTAGCTTTTTTTGTTTATTTGGCACGATCTACCATTTTGGATATCTGAATTACTCATAAATTTTGCCCTACTTTAATTAAGAATTTAGATTTTCGGTAGTAGAATTCTTCATAGATTGCGTTGAAACTGTCACAAGAGACGGTTAGACTGCGCACACAACATCTGATTATTGACACAGAAAAGTAGAAATTTTCGACCATGAAGGCTCTTTCGAAGTTCTTGCTGATACTTGTTTTGCTCACCCTTGGCGGTGCTGGTGTATTTTTGGCGACATGGGATATCCCTGCCCCGACAGCCCCGGTCAGCAAAACCATTGCTGACGACCGTTTCCCCCGTTAAGCCCATGCATTCTTTTCTGAAAGCGTCTGCTACTGCCCTTGCTTTGTTAAGCGCAGCTTCTGTTTCTTATGCCCAAGAGGCAGGCCCACGTACCTTGGCACCGCGCACACTCAGCCCTGCGGGAAGCGAAGCCAAAACGGTTCCTGACGTCACACCTGTTGCGGTCAAAACCATATCCGGTGGCATCAATGTGCAATCACTGGATCAGGTCAGTACAGAATCTCTGGGCGTTTTAAGTGGTCGCAAAGCCTTTCCTTCGACCATGTGGTCCGGCACAGACCGTCCCCTTGTTGAGGCGATGCTCCAAAAATTGCCCACGCGCCCCTCTGCGCCTTACCTGCGGATTTTACAGCGCCGCCTGTTGCTCAGTGCCGCCCAGCCCCCCAAAGGCAGAAGTGGGGAAAAATCCCTTTTATCCTTACGCGCTGCCAAACTGGCAGAAATGGGCCAAACACAAGATGTGATTTCCCTGATCAACAGTGCCCCAAAAGATGAACGCAACAACGATCTTGCTATTTTAGAAACCGAAGCCCTGTTGTTAAATAACGAGATTTCCAAGGCTTGTGCCTTGGCAGCTGCAAACTTTGCGGCTTCTCAAGATTCTTTCTGGGTAAAAACCATGGCCTTTTGCCGTATGCTCGCCAAGCAAAAGGATCAGGCCATGCTGTCTCTGTCCCTCTTGCGCGAGAGCGGGGATAGCGATCCGACCTATTACAATCTCATGGATGCGCTGAATAACGGGGAACGAGGCAAAGTCGACCATCTGGCAGACCCAAAAGCCCTGGACCTTGCCCTGATTAATGCTAACAAAGCCGTTCTTTCCAAAGAGGTACGTGCCTCTGACGATCCGATCATGTTGGCCTTTTTGACCAAGGCAGGCGATGTTCAGGCGATTCAAAAGGCGGTTGAGCATAATATTGCCAGCGTGGATTTCTTGCGTGAAACCTTTAAACGGATCCAGTTCAATAAAGAGGAACTGACTGATTCCTTAAGCGCTGCACAAAATTTTGAAGACCCGCTAAAAGCACAAGCCCTGCTTTATCAGGTCAGTGCCAAGCCCAAGCAACTGGATGTGATCCGCACAGAAACCATGTCTTTGGCCTTTGAGCTGGCGAAAACCAATGGCACCTTTTTTAGCATTGCCCGCCTTTATCGCCCCATGATCAAGGACGTGAGACGCAGTATTGACCTTTTGTGGTTTGCGCCCAAAGCCATGCGTGCCTTGCTTGCTGCCGGGGACTGGGAAGCTGCCAAATCCTGGTATCTGATGTTGCGCAATGCCGCCTTTACCGATTCAGAAGCGGCCAAAACATGGACAGCCATTCGCCCGTTGGCCGTCTTTGCAGGCTTTGATGTGGCAACAGAAGCGGTGAACCAGACCCTTTACGGCTGGTGGAAAGCACAACCGGAAAAACCAACCTCCTTTGCCAAGGCCAGTCATATTTTCAGCATTGCCGACGGATTGGGCCTGAATGTAGCCGACCGCCTGTGGCTGGAACTGATGGACGGCCCAACCCTGCCCGCACGCCAGGTGCCCAAGGCCGGTATCTGGGTCAAGATGGATAAAGCAGCCATGGCAGGCCGTGTGGGTGAAACCGTTCTCATGGCCCTTCAGGGGCTTGGTCATCAAAACACCGCCCACATGAACAGCACCTTTATTCGCGACGTCCTTTTTGCCTTACGTTCTGTTGGGCTGGAACGTGATGCCCGTGCCCTCGCCGTTGAAACTGCCCTGCAAGCCGGATTTTAGAAGGTGAAAAAAGCCTCACGCCACATTACATCATTCCTGCAAATGATGTCTGTGGAACGTGGGGCTGCTCCCAATACACTGGAAAACTACCGCCGCGACCTTGAAAAGCTGGAAACCCATTTGCTCAAAAAAAACAAAAGGGTAGAAACGGCAAATACGCATGATTTGCGCAGCTTTATCAAGATGATTCATGACAGTGGCTATGCCCCGCGCACCGCTGCACGCCGTCTATCGGCGATGAAACAATTTTTCAAATTCATGTATGGGGAACGATTGCGCGCAGATGACCCGGCGGCAACTTTGGACAGCCCAAAACTCGGGCGTCCCTTACCCAAATACCTGACAGAAGAAGAAGTCGATCAGCTTTTAAAAGAAGCCCGCACCGATCACAGCCCCAAAGGGTTGCGGCTTTTGGCACAGCTGGAAATTCTCTATGCCTGTGGCCTGCGGGTCTCCGAACTGGTTGGCCTGCCCCTGTCTGCCTTTAGCCGCCAGGATGGCATGCTGATCGTTATGGGCAAAGGCAGTAAGGAACGTATGATCCCCATTACAAGCACCGCCCTTGAAGCTGTTGAAGTATACCGCACCGTACGTCATAAATTTTTACGAGAGGGCCAGGAAAGCCCCTGGCTTTTTCCCTCACGCAGCGCCAAGGAAGGCCATGTCTCACGCATGACCTTTGATAAGGAACTTAAAAACCTGGCGCTTAAGGCCGGAATTACCAAGAAAGTCTCCCCCCATGTCCTACGTCATTCTTTTGCCAGCCACTTGTTGGACCGTGATGTGGATTTGCGGTCTTTGCAGCAAATGCTTGGCCATGCCGATATCTCTACCACCACCATCTATACCCATATGATTGGGGAGCGCGAAAAGCAATTGGTGCTGAACAAACACCCACTGGCCGCCTTGTTTAATCCGGATGAGGATGAATGAGGACCTTTTTAAAAGAGGATAAAGATCCCCGATCAAGCCGGAGATGACGTCCCAAGACTTAACAAGTTGCAAATGCAACTTCATTTCTTGAAAAAATACTTGTGCAGTGCATCGCCGCAATGCACAATCCCTTTCAGATTCCCTTAAATGAAGAAAAATGGAAACGTTTAACATGACCAAACCTGCAAAGAAGTTTTTTGAGCCCCTCGCCATCGGTGCCCCGCAGCCGTACCGCGAAGTCCCGGTGAAACTGGAGCGCATGATCCACTTCTTCCCGCCGCACATGGAAAAAATGCGTGCAAAAGTGCCGGATATGGTCAAGAAAGTTGATGTGATCCTTGGCAACCTAGAAGATGCCATCCCGGCTGATGCCAAAGAAGAAGCCCGCGCCGGCTTTATCGAAGTGGCGAAAAATACGGATTTTGGCAACACATCCCTATGGACACGTGTGAACTGCCTGAACTCTCCTTGGTTCCTTGATGATGTCACAGAAATCGTTGCAGCCGCTGGCGATAAGCTGGACGTTCTCATGCTACCGAAAGTAGAAGGCCCGTGGGATATTCACTACGTAGACCAGCTGCTGGCCCAACTGGAAGCCAAGCACAATGTTCAAAAGCCGATCATGATCCATGCTATTTTGGAAACTGCGCTGGGTGTGGAACAAGTTTCTGAGATTGCTGCTGCGTCCCCGCGTATGCACGGTATGAGCCTCGGCCCAGCAGATTTGGCGGCTTCTCGTGGCATGAAAACAACACGTGTCGGCGGTGGTCATCCGTTCTATGGCGTTTTGGAAGATGCCCGTGAAGAAGGTGCTGCACGTACCCTCTACCAACAAGACCTGTGGCACTTCACTGTGGCAAAGATGGTTGATGCCTGTCAGTCCAACGGCATCAAGGCATTCTACGGCCCGTTCGGTGATTTCTCCGACAATGATGCGTGTGAAGCACAGTTCCGTAATGCCTTCCTCATGGGGTGTGTAGGTGCCTGGTCCCTGCACCCGAAACAAATTGATATCGCCAAGAAAGTCTTTTCCCCGGATATCGAAGAAACGAAATTTGCCATTCGTATCCTTGAAGCCATGCCAGATGGCACAGGTGCTGTCATGATTGATGGTAAAATGCAGGATGACGCAACCTGGAAGCAAGCAAAAGTTATCGTTGACCTTGCGAAACAAGTTGCCGCGAAAGACCCAGAATTGGCAGAAGCATACGGTTTGTAAGCCTTTCTATGCATATCTACTTAAGCAAAGGCCCGGAATTTTCATCCGGGCCTTTTTTATTACTATGAGTTGAACGACACCAAAAAGGCAGATAATACCTTATAGGGACAGGAAAATGAGCGCCTATACAAATCCAGAAAAACTGCCAAATGGGGTCTTCAACCCGATTAAATGGTTGAAGGCCAACAGTGACCTGTTCACGCCCCATCGCCATTCTGAACATATCCAGCGCCACCGCTCGCGTATTATTGCCAGCCGGGTTGGGTTTCTCAGCCTCCTTTTTGCCATCACCGTCCCCTTTGGTATCGGGCTGGACCTGATGGCTTTTGCCTGGCCCTATTGGGGGTTACTGGCGCTTTTACGTGTCAGTTCGGCCTTTTTCTTTTTCTGGCTCTATCGCCTTGCGCCAACATTCAGCCAGATGAAAAATGTGTATCTGCTGATTTGTGGCATGTTTGCCATTCCCCTGGTCTTTTATCTCATTTCCCACCCCTTCTTGCTCAAAATGGATCATACCCATCTCGGTGAAATTCTCACCGGGGTTTATGAACTCACTCCATATATTATTGTCGCAGGCATGAGTATCTTCCCACTCGCCGTTGTCGAGACTTTAAGCGTAGGCGGCATTGTCTTTCTGATTGTCATTCTAGAGGCCATCCAGCAATCATCTCTTGATATTGAGGGTTTTATCAAAGCAATCTGGCTGATGGTTGTCTTTTTGGGGATTTCATTGATTTCCGGCACCAGCCAGTTGCAGTATCTGATTTCACTGGTCAATGATACCCTGCGCGACAGCCTGACCGGGGCCTATACCCGCCATTCAGGGGAAGAATTCCTTGATCTGCAATATCGTATGGCCATACGCAACGAAACCGCCCTGGTTGCCTTATTTATTGATATTGATAACTTCAAACCCGTAAATGACAAATATGGTCATGCCCGCGGTGATGATGTGCTGAAGCAATTTTCAGAAAAGCTATTTCATTGCCTGCGCCGCACCGACCTTCTCATTCGTTGGGGGGGCGAGGAATTCCTTTTGCTCTTACCCAATACCCCCAAAGATAATCTAAATGTCATTTTAGACCGTATTCAGGAAAAAGAATTTGGCGAGCGCCCTGACGGCAAACCGTTAACTGTCAGTATCGGTGTTGCAGAACTGCATGAAGATGGCTGTAAGGACTGGATGGAACTGGTTGAAACCGCCGATACGCGCATGTATGAAGCCAAGCGTTCCGGGCGTAATCGCATCATCACCATGGATGCTTCTCTTAACCGTATCCCCTTTATTCAGGCATAGATTCTATTTGCGGTCATAGCCGAATACTGCTATGACCCGCATAATTTTTTGCATTGCACAATAGATTTTTATCCTGAGGTTCCCCCTTATGTTTCAGCTTGTCTCCAAAGCATCCGCCAACGCGCGTGTGGATCTTCTCTCCGGTTTGACAGTGGCGCTTGCCCTTGTCCCGGAAGCCGTTGCCTTTGCCTTTGTTGCTGGTGTTCACCCGCTTGTCGGTCTTTATGCCGCCTTCATGGTCGGCTTGATCACAGCTGTTTTTGGCGGTCGCCCCGGTATGATCAGTGGGGCAACAGGGGCCTTGGCCGTTGTCATGGTGACACTGGTTGCCCAACATGGCGTGGAATATCTTTTTGCCACTGTCGTGCTGATGGGGATATTACAGGTCATTGCAGGCGCACTTCATCTGGGGAAATTCATCCGCCTTGTACCGCACCCCGTGATGTTAGGTTTTGTCAACGGTTTGGCCATTGTGATTTTCCTGGCCCAGCTCGGCCAGTTTAAGGTTGAAGATGTCACAGGTCAGCTGCAATGGATGACAGGCGAGCCCCTTTACCTCATGCTTGGCCTTGTCCTTGTGACGATGGCGATTATCAAATATCTGCCCAAATTCACAACCTTAATCCCTGCCCCGCTCGCAGCAATTGCCGTGGTCTCTCTCGTGGTGATTTACGGCGGATTGGATACACGCACAGTGGGTGACATGGCAAGCATTGCCGGGGGCCTGCCGGAATTCCATATCCCAAGCGTTCCCCTGAACCTTGATACTCTTTACATCATCCTGCCTTATGCCGTCATTCTGGCTGCGATTGGCTTGATTGAATCCCTGCTAACCCTGACACTGGTGGCGGAACTGACTGAAACACGTGGTCGTGCCTCTCAAGAATGTATGGCTCAAGGGGCTGCAAACATCGCAACAGGTTTCTTTGGTGGTATGGGCGGTTGTGCGATGATCGGTCAATCCATGATCAACGTGAACTCTGGCGGTCGTGGCCGTCTGGCAGGTATTGCAGCAGCTCTCTTCCTGCTCTCCTTCATCCTGTTTGCCTCCCCTTTGATTGAACAAATCCCGCTGGCAGCTCTCGTCGGTGTGATGTTCATGGTGGTCATCGGCACCTTTGAGTGGAGTTCGTTTAGGATCCTGACCAAAATTCCGCGCACAGATGCGTTTGTATTGATTTTGGTTTCTGGTGTAACCGTGATCAGTGACCTGGCAATTGCCGTTGTCGTCGGTGTCATTGTCTCTGCCCTTGTCTTTGCCTGGAAAGCGGCCAAGCGCATTGATGTCAGCACTGAAATGTTACCCAATGGTTCCAAAGTCTATCGACTGCACGGCCCATTGTTTTTTGGCTCCATCGCCAGCTTTAAAGAACTGTTTGATCCAAAGAATGATCCCGATGATGTGGTGATTGATTTCGTAGAATCGCGTGTGTGGGATCATTCAGGTCTGGAAGCCATTGATGCCTTGGCTGATCGCTATCTAAAAGCAGGTAAGCAACTCCATCTGCGCCATCTTAGCCCGGACTGTCAGGTTCTGTTGGAAAAGGCAGGCGACATGGTTGAAATCAACGTGATTGAAGACCCGCTTTATGGGGTTGGCGTGGATTACCCGCAAGATGCTGACAAAAAAGTCAGCAGCCATATCAGCCCAAGCCAAACCAGCTAATACTTAAAAAGCTTGCATTCTGTGAACCGCTGGCGCAAAAAGAGCGTCGGCGGTTTCTTTTTGCCTCCATTTCTTTACGACTATTTGCCAGCTTGAGGGTTTCATGCATACGTATCTTGATTTCGAAAAGCCAATTGCCGAATTGGAAGGTAAGATTAAAGAGCTGCGCCACGTCAGTGCCTCTGGTGAAGAAATCAATATCGCAGAAGAAGTCGGTCGCTTGCAGAACAAAGCTGAAAAGCTGCTGCAAAACACCTATTCCAAACTGACACCCTGGCAAAAAACACAAGTTGCCCGCCACCCCGAACGCCCGCATACCGTTGATTATATCGAAAACCTGATCGAAGATTTCACCCCGCTGGCAGGGGACCGTCTTTATGCAGAAGATTGTGCCATCGTCGGTGGCCTTGGCCGTTTTGAAGGCCATAGCGTTGTTGTTATGGGCCATGAAAAAGGCAATACCACGGAAACACGCGTCAAACATAATTTCGGCATGGCAAAACCCGAAGGCTACCGTAAAGCCCAACGTTTAATGGATATGGCTGAACGTTTTAACCTGCCGATCATTACTTTTGTCGATACCGCAGGGGCCTTCCCCGGTGCCGATGCAGAAGAGCGCGGCCAGTCTGAGGCCATTGCCCGTTCCATTGAAAAATGCCTGCAAGTCAAAGTGCCCTTTACCTCACTGATTATCGGTGAAGGGGGCTCAGGGGGTGCAATTGCCATTGCCTGTGCCAACGATATCTACATGCTGGAACATTCCGTTTATTCCGTTATTTCACCGGAAGGCTGTGCTTCTATTTTGTGGCGTTCCAATGACTATACAGAAATGGCTGCTGATGCCCTGAATATCACGGCACAAGACCTGCACCGTCTGGGTGTCATTAACGATGTGATTGACGAACCGCTTGGTGGTGCACACCGTAGCCCGCAAGAAACCTATGAGTCTGTACGCAAGGTGATCGACAATTCCATTCGCGGACAGCTTAAACACGATGGCGGTGTCCTGAAAGCCCAGCGCCGTGAGAAATTTCTCGCCATGGGTCGCCTGAGCGGGGCTTAAGATCAAAAAACAACGTCATCCTCGCGCATGCGGGGATGACGTTCTATCTACTCTCAGCTTTTGATCAACTGGTCATAATGTTCATAGATGACCTGTTCTTCATTGCGGATGCGTTGTGTCAGCAAGGATAAGAATTCTGTAAAGTCGGCTTCGAACTGATGGCTTTGCGCTGCATTTTCATATTTATCAAAAAATGCCAGTGCCTTTTCGCTTACCGCCTGAATATCTTTCATAAACAGGTCAACGGTTTCAGCCAGTTTTTCGTCGTTTTGCGCAGCCTCTTGCAAAACGGGATACAGCTCTTCATCCTCACGTTTAAGATGGGTCAGGAAAGATTCCTTTGCTGCAATCAAGCGCTCACGCCCATCCGGGGTATGCGCACCATAGAGCATGACTTCGCTTAAAATTTGCGCGATATTCAGATGCTCAGCTTTTAAAATACGGATCAAATTTGACATGGGCTGAGTCTATCACAAATCCACACCAACAGCCTGAGAAATATTTTCAAAACCATCAGCCTTCAACCGGGTAATCAGGCCCCGATTGATCTCGCCAACCAATTCCAGCCCGCCATAAACCAAAGCAGAATACAACTGAACCAGTGAAGCCCCGGCACGGATTTTGGCATACGCCTGATCCGCGTTTGAAATACCGCCAACCCCGATAATCGGGAAACGGCCATCAACCAGTTTTGCGATTTCTTTTAACACCTGGGTTGACGGTTCAAACAAAGGCTGGCCACTCAAGCCACCGCCTTCGCCCTTATCAGCACTTTTCAACGTATCAGGGCGTTCAATGGTGGTGTTGGAAACAATCATCCCGTCAATCCCTGTTTCAAGGGCCGCTTCCACAATATCCGCCTTGTCTTCATCGGTCAGATCCGGGGCGACTTTTAACAACAAGGGCGCTTTGCCTGTATTCACCACGCTATTGCGTGCTTCCAAAACCGGGGCAAGCAGGGCAATCAATTGATCTTTGCCTTGCAGGGCACGCAAGCCGGGTGTGTTGGGTGAAGACACATTCACCACCAGATAATCAGACAAGGGAGCCAGGGCTTTGGTACCTGCAACATAATCAGCAACCGCATCTTCCTGCGTTTTGTTTTTCCCAAGGTTTGCCCCAACGATGCCAACGCGTTGACGTGCTCTCAACCGGGCCGCCACAGCATCCAGACCTTCGTTGTTAAAGCCCATGCGGTTGATTACAGCCTTGTCATCACTTAAGCGAAACAAGCGTGGCTTGGGGTTGCCCGGCTGCGCCAATGGGGTAACAGACCCCACTTCGGTAAAGCCAAAACCTTGATTGAGGATTGCATCAGGCACTTCCCCATTTTTATCAAACCCTGCGGCCAACCCCACCGGGTTTTGAAAATCCATTCCCCACAGCGTTTGCACCAAAACCGGGTCCTCAACCGCAGACGTTTTCGGCAAAATGCCGTTTTTCAAGGCGCTGATGGCAAGACCGTGTGCTTTTTCAGGCGACACTATACGTAAAAGCGGACCAGCCAGTGCATAAAGACCCATGGGAATGTTCCTTAAATCAAATCGAATCAATCGCGCCTGACCTTATAGAAAACCCGACCAAAGGGCAATCGCTAACGCGCCTTCCAACGGGCCACACGTTTGCGTGCCTGTTCACGGTCAAACCGGCTCATGACCGCATCCATTTCCGCCAGGGCAACTGTGGGGTCAAAACGTGGGTCTTCTGCACGAACCAACGCTGCTTTACGGTTTGACAGAAGGAACCATTTATATGCCTCAATATAATTATCCTTGCGCTCCCATCCATCACGATAGGCAATGCCAAGGAAATATTGCGCCCGCACGTCGCCTTGGGCCGCAGACTTTCGAAACCAGCTCATCGCTGCAGGTAAGTCGTTTTCCACGCCCTGGCCATTCATATAAAGCTGTGCCAGTTTGTATTGTGCACCTGCATGCCTGCCCTTTGACGCGGCAACACGAAACCATTTTTGTGCCGTCAAATAATCTGCCCGAGCATTTTGATAATAAATTCCCAATTGGTATTGCGCTTCTGCATCACCTTGCCTGGCCTGTTTTCGCCATAATTTAATCTGTTCTGTCCGGCCCAGTTCCGCTTGGGCTTTTTGGGCCTCTTCTTCCCAGTTTTTGCCGATAACATAGCCAACCACCGTCAAAATGGTCAGTCCCAAAGCAAGCAGGTACAAAGTACGTTTCATCGGTTGTTCTTCTCAAATTCAATCGGGCGATTTTCTATTTTTATCAGCTTGTCCTTATTTTGGTCACAAAAAAACAAATTTTCCCGCATGGAAAGTGAAAGCGCATTTGCATTGGCGGTGTTGAAAAGCTATGTTATCGCAACGATTTTGAATTTTTAGGAATATGAGCTGTGGCTGAAGAAGACGCTTCCGTAAACAATCTTTTTAAAGAAATTGATGAAGAACTACGCCAGGACAAAGCGACCCTGCTGTGGAAACAATATGGCAGCACTTTAATCGCTGCGATTGTAGCTGTGGTTATTGCCGTGGCTGGCTATGAAGGCTGGAAAGCGTATGACATGAACAAGCGTGAAAAACTGGGCAATCAATATGCCGCTGCGCTTGAGCTTGCCCGTCAAAATAATTTTGATGAAGCCTCCACTGCCTTTCAAGCCCTGGCAGGTCAAGGCAGCGGCTATAGCGCACTGGCCCGTATGCAGGCCGCAGGTCTTTTGGCCCAACAAGGCAAAGAGAAAGAAGCCTCAGACGCTTATTTTCTGATTGCCCAAAATGGCGAAATTGATCCTATCTTTCGCGATATGGCCCTGATTTTAGGCACGCTCAATGGTTTGGATACCATGGAAGGCGCAGACATCGTTCGTCGTTTGGAAACACTGGCTGCTGGTGCAAACCCGTGGCGTCACAGTGCACAGGAAATCATCGCCTTTGCCGAAGCGAAAGCCGGCAACACAGCCAAAGCTGCTGAAATGATGAAAACCCTGGCCGAAGATGCCAGCGCCCCTCCCGGTGTGCGCCAACGCGCAGGCGAATTTGCCCAAGCTTACGCAAACTAAAGATAAAACAACATGAAAACGTTCCTTCAAGATACGGAGACCCCAAAGATGTTACGCCGTTTTCTCATGGCAGGACTCTGCACCATCACGCTGAGTGGATGTAGCGATATGTGGTTTGGGGAAAATGAAGCCCCGCCTTTGCCGGGTGAACGTATTTCCGTACTCCTGCATGAACGCGCTGTCAAACCCGATCCGAATCTGGACGGACGGGAAGTTCTGCTGCCCCCACCGGCACCAAACCTGAACTGGCCGCAAGCTGGTGGTTTTGCCAACCATGCCATGCATCATATCGAAGTGGCCCAGAACCTGAGCAAGGCATGGCGCACCAGTGTGGGGGCTGGTTCTGATGATTCAGAACGGATTGTGGCCCAACCGATCGTGGCTGATGGCAAGATTTTCACCGTTGATTCTGAAAATATGGTCAGCGCCTTTAATGCAGATACGGGCGAAAAAATCTGGGAACAGGAACTGACCCCGGAACATGAAGATGACGGTCACATTTCCGGTGGCCTGGCCTATGACAATGGTCGCCTGTATGTGGCAACCGGATTTGCCCTGCTGTTTGGAATTGAAGCCAAGACGGGTAAAACCATCTGGGTCAGCAAAACAGATGCCCCCATGCGTGCGGCCCCAACCGCACGGGGAAATCGTGTTTTTGCCATTACTCTCAATAACGAACTGGTTGCCTATGATGGTCGTAACGGGAATAAGCTATGGGACCACAAAGGCATTGCCGAAACCGCCAGCATTTTGGGCGGGGCCAGCCCGGCAGTAGATCAAGGTGTTGTGGTCGCGGCCTTTTCCTCCGGTGATATTGTGGCCTTGAAAGTTGAAAACGGCCAACAGATTTGGGTGGAAAGCTTAACCGGTGCACGCCGTGTGGATGCTATTTCAGCCCTCACCGCCATTCGGGGGCGTCCGATTATTGATCGGGGCCGGGTGTATGCCATTTCCAACTCCGGGACGTTCACAAGTATTGACTTGAAGACCGGGCGTCGTTATTGGTCCAAGGAAATTTCAAGTCAGGAAACACCGTGGATTGCGGGTGATTATCTATATGTTGTTACCCCGAATGCAGAACTCCTGTGTGTAAACCGTTTGGATGGTAAAATTCACTGGGTTACGCTCCTTCCCCGATGGGAAGACCCGGAAGAGCGCACAGGCAACCTGACCTGGAGCACACCGATTTTGGTCTCTGATCGTTTGATCGTAGCGGGCAGCAATGAACAAGCCTATTCTTTCTCCCCTTATAGCGGAGAGCTTTTAGGCCGTGTTGAAATGCCCGATAAGATCATCGTTCCACCATTGGCAGCCAATGGGTCTTTGTACTTCCTGTCTGATGGTGCAGACCTGGTTGCATATCGCTAAGACCTGAAGTCTTAAGCGTTTCATGTGTCCCCTTGTGTAAACAAGGGGCATGGTACAGTTATAGGAAATAACGTTATGCCCTTTACCGTGGCAATTGTTGGTCGCCCTAATGTAGGGAAATCAACCCTGTTTAACCGTCTTGTCGGCAAGAAGCTCGCCATTGTCGATGACACTCCCGGCGTGACACGTGATCGTCGTGAAGGCATGGGGCGTGTTGGCGATCTTGAATTCAAGGTTATTGATACCGCCGGGCTGGAAGAAGCCTTTGATGATTCGCTGGAAGCGCGCATGCGCCAACAAACAGAACTTGCCCTGGATGAAGCCGACATCACCTTGTTCATGATTGATGCGCGTGCGGGCATTACCCCACTGGACAGCCATTTTGCCGACTGGCTGCGTGGGCGCGATAAAGAAGTCGTCCTGCTCGCCAATAAATGTGAAGGCAGTGCGGCTGATAACGGTCTTTACGAAGCCTATGGTCTGGGACTGGGCGATCCCTATCCATTTTCAGCAGAACATGGCGTGGGCATGAACAATGTCTATGATGCCATTCAACCCATTTATGATAAATGGATGGAAGACAACGCCGCCCTGATTGAAGAGGAAAAGCTTCTCTCACGCGTGCAGACCCGCACCATCATCACCGAAGATGGTGAAGAGATTGAAGAAGAAGACTTTTCAAAATCCCCACTGCA
The DNA here is from genome assembly GCF_004564135.1 of Terasakiella sp. SH-1. NCBI lineage: Bacteria > Pseudomonadati > Pseudomonadota > Alphaproteobacteria > Rhodospirillales > Terasakiellaceae > Terasakiella > Terasakiella sp. SH-1. The sequence goes on from NZ_CP038255.1 coordinate 2,287,968, forward strand.
AATTGCCATTGTCGGGCGCCCCAATGTCGGTAAGTCCACCTTGATCAATCGCCTTTTGGGGACAGAACGCCTGCTTACCGGGCCGGAAGCCGGGATTACACGTGACTCGATTGCACTGGACTATGAAGTCGATGGCCGCAAGATCAAGCTGATTGATACAGCTGGTATGCGCAGACGTACCAAGGTCAATGAGAAAGTCGAAACTCTGTCTGCGGCAGATTCGCGTCGGGCCATCCGTTTTGCCCAGATCGTCTGCCTGGTATTAGATTCCAACGTTATGTTGGAAAAGCAAGATTTGGTCATTGCCAAGGAAACCATTGATGAAGGCCGCGCACTTGTCATCGTCTGTAACAAATGGGACGATGTGAAAGAGCGTAAGGAAGCCCTGCAAAAACTGTCAGACCGGATGGAAACATCCATGCCACAAGTACGTGGCATTCCGGTTATTACACTTTCTGCCAAAACAGGAAAGGGAACAAACAAGCTCTTTCCTGCGATTTTCAAACTCTACGAAAACTGGAATGCGCGGGTACCGACCGGACAGCTCAATCGTTGGTTGGAACAAATGACCGAAATGCATCCCCCGCCCCTGGCCTCTGGTCGTCGACTACGCCTGCGTTATATGACACAGGCCAAAACCCGTCCGCCGACCTTTGTCATTTTTGCCAATAAGCCAGGGGACCTGCCGGGTTCGTACCTGCGCTATCTTGCCAATGGCATTCGCGAAGATTTCGAGATTGATGGCGTCCCCATCCGTGTCATGCTTCGTAAAGGCGACAACCCTTACGAGAGCAAGAAAAAGAAACGCTAAAACGCCATAACCCTGCACTTGATGCAGGGTTATTTCTTTTGGTAAGGTTTCAAAAAAGAGAAGGTGGGACAGGCGCAATGGCAAAGATACGCCAATCGTTAAGAGACCTCTATTACGGGGATTCAACAACAGCTTTATATTTTCGATACAGCCTGTTGGTTTTTGATGTGGTGACGATCAGCTTCTTTATCGTTGCTTCCATGATTGAACATAATGAAACCTTCTTGATGTTCGATTACGCCATCGCCGTTATCCTGATTATTGATTATTTTGCCCGCATGATTGCCGCCAACAATCATTGGCGTTTTATCATTCGCCCCATGAATTTGGCTGATGTAATTGTCATTGCCACCTTGCTTGCCCCCCTATGGATCGAAAATTTTGCCTTTTTAAGGGTGGTGCGGGCCTTGCGCTTGCTGCGTTCTTACCATGTGCTCAAGGATTTTCGCGATCAGTTCAGCTTCTTTCGCGAACACGAACAGATTTTAATGAGCATCTTGAATTTGATGGTCTTTATTTTCTTTGTGACCGCCCTGGTCTATGTGTTTGAAGTTGACCAAAACGATCAGATCAATACCTATATTGATGCGCTTTATTTCACGGTGACGACCCTGACGACAACAGGATTTGGGGATATCACATTGGAAGGCCCCTTTGGGCGCATGCTCAGTGTCATTATCATGGTTTTTGGAATTTCGCTGTTCTTGCGCCTTGTCCAAACCATCTTTCGCCCCGCCAAAGTCAACCATACGTGCCCGATTTGTGGCCTGCAACGTCACGAACCGGATGCGGTCCATTGTAAACATTGTGGTGAAACCCTACATATTAGAAATACCGGGGATGTAATCTAAAATGATACAGCTATTTTACTATTCAAAAGCAGCCCGCAATATAAAATCGAAAGACATCGAAGATATTATCGAAGTCGCACGGCGCGAAAACATCAAACGCAATATCACAGGCGTTTTGATTTATCATAACAGCATCTTTGTTCAGGTTCTGGAAGGGGAGAAAGACGACGTTTACCAGCTGTTAGAAAACATCAAACGCGATGAACGCTGCACAGGTGTCAGTGTCTTAATGGAACAAATTGTTGATGAACCCGCCTTCAAAGACTGGTCCATGGGCTATTTGAATGCACCCGTCATGGGCATTGGGGTTAAATCAATTGCCGAAGTCGCCAGTGACTTAAAAGACGATGATAAATGGATCAGCACCTTCGTTGAGGAATGTCTTAAACTCGGCTGATAATAAGGTCATCCTCACGTATGCGGGGGTCTCTTCGCCCTATAGATTCCCAATCAAGTTGGGAATGACTATTCACTATTTATTCAGCTCCTGAATCGCCAGATCAATCCCCTCCAGCGTTAAGGGATACATGCGATCACTCATCAACTGCTTAATCATCTGAATGGACATGGTGTGACGCCACCAGTTTTGTTGCACCGGGTTAATCCAGACGGCATGGGGGTAGACCTGAAGCACCCGTTCCATCCAAACCGCACCAGCCTCTTCATTCCAATGTTCCACCGCCCCGCCGGGATAGCTGATCTCATAAGGGCTCATGGACGCATCACCGACAAAGATCACCTTATAATCACTGGGATAGGTATGCAGCACATCCCATAGGGGGATCACATCGTTATGGCGACGTTTGTTATCTTTCCACACCCCTTCATAGATGCAGTTGTGGAAATAAAAATATTCCAGATGTTTAAATTCTGTACGGCAGGCAGAAAACATCTCTTCACAGACTTTGACATAATCATCCATGGACCCGCCAACATCAAAGAACAACAGAACCTTCACCGCATTGTGGCGTTCTGCTACCATCTTGATATCCAGAAATCCCTTGTGGGCTGTGGATTTAATAGTGTCATCCAGATCAAGCTGGGTCGCCGCCCCTGTGCGGGCAAATTTACGCAAACGACGCAGCGCCACCTTGATATTGCGCGTGCCCAGTTCTACTTGGTCATCAAGATTTTTAAATTCACGCTTATCCCAAACTTTCACTGCCCTGCGATGGCGTGATTCATGCTGACCAATACGGATACCTTCCGGGTTATAACCATAGGCACCGAAAGGCGAGGTACCTGCCGTGCCAATCCATTTATTGCCGCCTTGATGGCGTTTTTTCTGTTCTTCAAGACGCTTTTTAAGCGTCTCCATCAGATTATCCCAACCGCCCAAGGACTCAATCTGCTTTTTCTCTTCTTCGCTTAGAAATCGTTCCGCCATCTTGCGCAGCCATTCTTCGGGGATTTCATGGGCATCGCCTTCCGAAGGTGCCTCCAATCCCTTGAACACATGGCCGAACACACGGTCAAACTTATCCAGATGCCGTTCATCCTTAATCAAAGCCGAACGTGCCAGATAATAAAAATCATCCAGCGAATATTCTGCGACACCCTTGTCCATAGCCTCCATCAACAAAAGATATTCTTTTAAGGAGACCGGGACATTGGCCTGTTTAAGTTCGAAGAAGAGATTGAGAAACATAGCTCTTTTACACAGCCTCCAGCTCTTTTTCCATAAACAAGCTCAGCGGGTCCCGCTTGTAATCTCCGAAAGGTTCAATCTCCTTGTAACCTTCCGCCTTATAAAGGCCAATGGCTTCCGGTTGCGCAGTACCTGTTTCTAAGCGCAGAAACGGTAACTTAAACTGACGTGCTGCCTGTTCCAAAACGCACAATAGATCACGCCCTGCCCCTGTACCACGTGTCTCTGGCAAGACAAACATACGCTTAATCTCCCCATAGTCAGAATAACTGACAAGGGCGGCACAGCCGACAATCCTCGCATCCTCAATGTCGCGAGCCACAAAAAAATGTGTATTGTCATTCATTAAGGCATCCACATCCAGCAAGTGATTACTTTCTGCGGGATAAAGCTCTGCATAATAGGCATCACTCAGTTCTAATAACTGAATAACAGTTGGTTGATCCGGTGTTGCCAAAGAGATTTCATATTTCATGGATTATTCACCACGTCGCGCCATAAATGCCAGGCGTTCAAACAGGTGGATATCCTGCTCGTTTTTCAACAAAGCACCATGCAGCGGCGGAATGGATTTCTTGCTGTCATTCTCACGCAAAGCTTCCGGCGGAATATCTTCCACCATCAACAGCTTGATCCAATCCAGCAGTTCCGATGTGGACGGTTTTTTCTTCAACCCCGGTACATCACGCAAGTCATAGAAAGCATTAAGCGCTTCTGAAACCAGACGTTTTTGCAAGCCCGGATAGTGGACTTCCACAATCTCTGCCATAGTGTCCTTATCGGGGAAACGGATATAGTGGAAGAAACAGCGACGCAGGAAGGCATCGGGTAATTCTTTCTCATTGTTTGACGTAATCACAATGATCGGGCGGTTCTTTGCCTTGACCGTTTCCTTGGTTTCATAAACATGAAACTGCATACGGTCCAGTTCCAGCAACAGGTCGTTGGGGAATTCAATATCGGCCTTGTCAATTTCATCAATCAACAGGACGGGGCGTTCTTCACGCTCGAACGCCTCCCATAACTTCCCACGCACGATATAGTTGGAAATATCATGGACCCGTTCATCACCCAATTGGGAATCACGCAGACGTGACACCGCATCATATTCGTACAAGCCTTGCTGGGCCTTGGTGGTGGATTTCACATGCCATTCAATCAAGGGCGTGTTCAGGGCCTTGGCAATTTCATGGGCCAGAACGGTTTTCCCCGTGCCCGGCTCGCCCTTCACCAAAAGCGGACGTTCCAGATTGATCGCGGCATTCACCGCAACGCGAAGATCATCAGTGGCGACATAATTGTCTGTGCCTGTAAAGCTCATATCATAAACCTGTTAGCTAATCGAACGATTTGCCCTAAGGTAAGGGGCAAACCATGGATGATCAAGTTATTCTGCACCCTGTTCAACAGTTTGACGAGAACGCCAGCAAACTTCCCGGCCCTCTTCAGGCACCAACGGGACAAAGCGCGACAGGATCAAAGACATAAAGGCAAGCCCTGCCCCCGTGATAAAGACCGCAGCCGGGGAAATCAGCCATAACACACCATAAGCCGCAGGCAGCACCACCGCCGCAATATGATTAATGGTAAAAGACACCCCAGCGGTCGGCGCAATATCACGCGGGTCAGCAATTTTCTGAAAATAGGTCTTCATCGCAATCGCCATAGAGAAAAACAAATGATCCAGAATATATAACGCCACGGCCACCCATGGGTCCTGCACAATGGCATAACCAAGGAACACAATAACCAAGCCGATATATTCCACGGTTAAGGAACGACGTTCCCCCCATTTGCCAATCAGTTTACCGATTTGTGGGGCTAAAACCATATTCAGCGCCCCATTGACCAAAAACATGGCAGAGATCGCAGCAGCATCAAACCCAAACTTTTCCACCATCAAGAAGCCCGCAAACACCACAAAGATTTGACGGCGTGCCCCACTGAGGAACTGCAAGGCATAATAGAGCCAATAGCGTTTGCGCAGGATGATCTTTTTATGTTGTTCGACCTTTTCAGGAAAACGGGGAAAAGCCATCCAGCAATAAAGCGCCAACAACACAGTCGCCCCTCCGCCAATGACATAGACAATTTCCATAGACAGGTTCATCACATCCAGACACAACCAGCCTACACCAAAAGCCACAAGTGCCCCGAAAGAACCAATCGCACGCACCCGTCCCATGTTATAGGCAGCTGTTTCCTTATCAAACCATTGCAGTTGTAAAGACTGGTTCACCGTTTCAAAATAATGAAAACCAATCGACATCAAAACAGTGGTTACATAAAGCTCGAGAGCAGACGGGAAATACCCGGTTATGGCCGTCCCAATCCCTAAAATAAGCAACGATAGGATTGCCAAAGTCTGTTCGCGCATCAAAAGCAGTACAAACACCACGGCAAAAGCCATAAAGCCGGGAATTTCACGCAAGGACTGGAGAATACCGATCTCCACACCAGTAAAATTAGCGCGTTCAATCGTGAAATTATTCAGCAAAGCCTGCCAAATCCCAAAAGCCAACGGCATGGCGGCGCCCATGACAAACAACAGGATTTCAGGTCGTTTCCATTTTGTTTCTTGAGATATAGAGGGCATGGGGAACTTCCTCAAAGATTTAAAAGACCAGGAAACTTTAAACCTTTCAAAAAATGTCATATATACACATATATGACAAAACATAGCTTAAAAGAGACATCCCCTTCGACATTTCAGTCTGTGATCGGCAATGACGGCATTGAAATCACCCAGCTGGAAGATATCCCGCGTGACATCACCTTACGCCAGGGCGTGCGCAAAAGCGGGCTACGATCGCCTTTTCATTCCCATGACTGGGGGCAATTGCTTTATGCCTCCAACGGGGTCATGCAGGTCATGGCCGAAGAACGCATCTGGGTCATCCCACCACAACGCGCTGTGTGGATCCCGCCCCAAGTCATCCATGCCATCAAGGTGATCCATACTGTAACCATGCGCAATGTCTATGTCGCGCCTCATGCCCTTCATGACTTGCCAAGCCACTGTCAGGTCATGGTCATTACCCCCCTATTGCGCGAACTGATTGCCACGGCAGTGACCTTCCCGGCCCTTTATGACCAAACCGGTGCGCAAGGGCGTCTTGCCCATGTACTACTGGATTGTCTGACTGCGGCACCGCTTAGTCCGCTCCACCTCCCTGTTCCCAGTGAAGGGCCGATCAAAACCATTGCTGATTACCTGAAAGACAATCCTGCAGATGAAACCACGCTGGATCAATGGGCTGAACATCTGGGAACAACCAGCCGTACATTAGCGCGTAATTTCAAAAAACAAACAGATATGACTTTTGGACAATGGCGCCAGCAAGCTCGTTTATTAGAGGCTTTGGGCAGGCTGGCAAACAAACAACCCATTGCCCATATCGCACAGGATTTGGGCTATTCCTCACAAAGTGCCTTTAGCGCCATGTTTAAAAAAGCACTGGGAGCAACACCGGGAGCCTATTTTACAGATGCCTCAGGCTCTTAATGCTGTTTGGTCGACAGGTCGATCCCTGAAACATATTCATGACCTAAAACCGCAGCAATAAATACGCAGAACCCCACTGTCACAACAATGGCACCTTTATGGGGCAGTTCCTTTGCCGGTGGCGTAAACGCCCCATCACGTTTATTCAACAAGAAAATCGTTGCAACAGACCAAAGCGAAAGCCCACCAAAAAGCAAAACACCGCGCACATCCCCATTCATCAATACATGGGCTACAGACCAAAGGGTAAACCCTGTCAGTTGAGGGTGGCGGATGGTACGTTTGAAATTGCTTTTGATTTTTGCCGCAGCCATCAACACAAAGCCAAGCAAGATCATAATCAGGCAGGGAACAGCCACAATGGCGTAAATATCATAAAGCGGCTGCGCTGGCCCAATTGAACGCCAGCCCAACACCATAAGACCAACGGAAGCCAAAACGACCAGAGCAAACAGCCCCTTATAAGGCATTTCACCAAATCGTTCTGCCAGACGGGCACGCAAATCAGGCGCAGCGACAGGAACCATATGCGCCCCTGCCCAGATCACCAGACCGAGAATAAGAAATTCCATCTGCCCTGTCCTTTATCGTCTGAGATTAACCCGCAATGGCTGCTTCAATCGCAGACAAGGCTTCCTCTGCCTTGGAACCATCAGGGCCACCGGCCTGAGCCATATCCGGGCGACCACCGCCGCCTTTCCCACCCAGGGCCTGAGAACCGACACGCACCAAATCAACCGCATTAAATTGATCTTTCACATCATCGGTGGACCCAACCACGATGGAAGCTTTGCCGTCATTCACAGAAATAGCCGCACAAACGCCACTGCCGATTTGATTTTTCATCTCATCAACCATGGACTTCAGCTCTTTACCCGGAATGCCATCCAACACTTTACCGAGATATTTGATGCCGTTGACATCCTTGACTTCAGATGTTGCAGCCCCGCCCCCTGTTGCGAGTTTTTTGCGCAGATCAGAAATTTCACGTTCCATTTTCTTGCGCTCATCCAGCAGGCTTTCTACACGACCCGCCACTTTGGCAGGTGTGGTCTTCAACAAAGCAGCTGTTTCATTAAGGCGTTCTTCCTGTTCTGCCAGATACGCCACCGCAGCTGAGCCCGTCAGCGCTTCAATCCGGCGCACACCAGCCGCTACAGCGCCTTCATTCAAAACCTTGAACAAGCCAATATCACCTGTGCGTTTCACATGCGTACCACCACACAGCTCAACAGAGAAGTTTTTACCATTTTCATCGCCCATGGACACCACACGCACTTCATCGCCATATTTCTCCCCAAAGAGCGCCATAGCCCCTTGTTCAATGGCTTCATCCGGGGTCATCAAGCGCGTGACCACTTCGGTATTGGCACGCACTTGTGCGTTAACCTTGGCTTCGACAGCCGCAATTTCATCTGTGCTCAGCGCCTTATTATGGGCAATATCAAAACGCAGACGCTCTTCTGCGACCAAGGAACCTTTCTGCGTCACATGATCACCCAGCTCCTGTTGCAGGGCTTTATGTAACAAGTGTGTGGCAGAGTGGTTAGAGCGCACAGCCGAACGGCGCGTATGATCCACTTCGGCAGACACATCGGCCCCGACAGAAATCACGCCCCCCTTCACCTTACCGATATGAAGGTAAAGTGAATGGATGCGTTTTTGTGTATCAGAAACTTCCACTTCGGCAATATCACCAACTTTTAAAAGGCCGCAGTCACCTTCCTGACCACCACTTTCGGCATAAAACGGCGTCTGGTTCAACAAAACAGTAACTTCGGTCCCCGGCTGGGCACGATCAACTTCTTTGCCGTCTACCACGATAGAAACAATCTGGCCTTCTGCAATTTCTGTATCATAGCCCAGGAAGTCCGTCGCCCCGACTTTTTCTTTTAAGTCAAACCACAGGGCTTCATCGGCTTGTCCTCCAGAACCCGCCCAGTTTTTACGTGCCTCTTCACGCTGTTTTTCCATGGCTGTTTCAAAGCCTGGCATATCAACGGCAATCCCTTTGGATTTCAACGCATCCTGTGTCAAATCAACCGGGAAGCCATAGGTATCATAAAGTTTAAAGGCCACATCTCCCTTAAGCTCATCGCCTTCACCCAATTCTTTGGTTTCCGCATCCAGTAGGCTCAAACCACGATCCAGCAGTTTCTTAAAGCGGGCTTCTTCCAGTTCCAGCGTTTCAGTGATCAAGGCTTCGGCGCGCACCAGTTCCGGGAAGGCTTGCCCCATCAGGCCGGTCAATGTCGGCACCAGTTTGTGCAACAATGGGTCTTTCGCTCCAATGATATGGGCATGGCGCATGGCACGACGCATGATACGGCGAAGCACATAACCACGCCCCTCATTAGAGGGCAAAACGCCATCGGCCAGCAAGAAAGCAGAAGAACGCAAATGGTCGGCAATGACGCGGTGCGATGTATTAAAATCACCATCCGGGTCTGTTGAAGATTTATCGGCAGAAGCCTCAATTAATTTGCGCAGAAGGTCGACATTATAGTTATCATGCGTGCCCTGCAAAACAGCTGCAATACGCTCCAGCCCCATGCCCGTATCAATAGACGGCTTGGGCAGGTTCAAACGTTCATCAGCGGTTTGTTCATATTGCATGAAGACAAGGTTCCAAATCTCGATGAAACGGTCCCCGTCTTCTTCCGGACTCCCCGGAGGGCCACCCCAGATATGATCGCCATGATCAAAGAAAATCTCAGAACAAGGACCACAAGGACCGGTATCGCCCATGGCCCAAAAGTTATCAGAAGTTGGAATACGAATGATTTTATCGTCAGACAAACCTGCGATTTTTTTCCACAGGTCAAATGCTTCATCATCTTCATGATAAACCGTAACCAGCAGCTTGTCTTTAGGTAGACCAAATTCCTTGGTGATCAGGTTCCAGGCCAGTTCAATGGCATTATCCTTGAAATAATCCCCAAAAGAGAAGTTGCCGAGCATTTCAAAGAACGTATGGTGACGTGCGGTAAAACCAACATTTTCCAAATCATTATGCTTGCCACCGGCACGCACACATTTTTGCGACGTGGTTGCGCGGGAATAATCGCGTTTTTCCACCCCGGTGAAGACGTTTTTAAACTGCACCATCCCCGCGTTGGTAAACATCAGGGTTGGGTCGTTTCTGGGCACCAGCGGAGAAGAGTCAATAATCTCGTGACCGTTTTTACCGAAATAATCTAGAAACGTTTTACGAATATCGTTCGCACTTTGCATGGGTCTTCACTTTTAGTGGTTATCATGAATTCGAGAGGCTTGGTTTTACCGCGCTGTAAAGGGGCTGTCTAGTTTTTCAATCCTCTACAGGCGGAAAAGGCCAAAACCTTGGCTTACACATAGACAAGCCCCCGGTTGAAACGGGGGCTTGCATAAAACCATTGATGAATTTAGAACCGGATTCCCTTATTTCACGGGACTGGTTTTAAAATTTAATCATCGCCATCTGAGCTTTTTTCCCCAGTTGTCATGGCTTCTGAAATCAACCCGGCATTTTGGCGAATGGCCGTTTCAATCTCATTGGTCATTTCCGGGTTATCACGCAAAAACTGCTTGGCATTCTCACGCCCCTGCCCCACACGGGTGGAATTATAAGAGAACCAGGAACCAGACTTTTCAACAATCCCGGCCTTGACCCCCAGGTCAAGGATTTCACCCATCTTGGAAATCCCTTCCCCATACATAATGTCAAATTCGATGGTGCGGAACGGCGGTGCCATCTTGTTTTTAACAACCTTCACCCGCGTCTGGTTCCCAACAACTTCATCACGATCCTTGATCTGACCAATGCGGCGAATCTCCATACGGATAGAAGAATAGAATTTCAGTGCGTTACCACCTGTCGTGGTTTCCGGGTTGCCAAACATCACACCGATTTTCATCCGGATCTGGTTGATGAAGATGACCAGACAGTTGGAACGCGATACCGAAGACGTCAGCTTCCGCAGGGCCTGTGACATCAAACGTGCCTGAAGCCCCACATGGGTATCGCCCATCTCGCCTTCCAGTTCTGCACGCGGGACAAGCGCGGCCACACTATCAATAATCAACACATCAACGGCCCCAGAACGCACCAGCGTATCGGTAATTTCCAATGCCTGTTCCCCGGCATCAGGCTGGGAGATCAACAACTCGTCAACATTACAGCCAAGCTTTTGTGCATAAACTGGATCCAAAGCGTGTTCAGCATCGACAAACGCACAGGTGCCGCCATTTTTCTGAGCTTCCGCCACAATATGCAGCGCCAGAGTTGTTTTACCGGAACTTTCAGGACCATAAACTTCAATGATGCGGCCCTTAGGCACGCCACCGATGCCCAGCCCGATATCAAGGCCGAGTGAGCCTGTTGAAACAACTTCTGTTTCCACCGCGTTTTCACGCTGGCCCAGTTTCATAATGGAGCCTTTGCCAAAAGATCGCTCGATCTGGGCAACTGCTGCTTCCAATGCTTTATTTTTATCCATGGTATCCTTATCCACGAGCTTAAGTGCGGTCTGAGACATATCTGTACTCCCTTATTCCACAAGTAACAGGGCCGTTGCAATTGATTTAAATGTACACTAAATGTTCTCATCCGCAAGAACATTTGAGAACACACTGTTTTCAAACAACTTTTCAGATAATGTTCTCCCTAAGTTCTACGCGAATCGGAAATCATGAAGAACAAACTGGATTACAGTTTATCAATTTGCTTAAACTCAATCCCACTAATTTTACCCAGTGTTGAAGCATAGTGCGCTTCGGCTTTTTGAGTAAATTTGTTTTTTGCTTCATCTTCACTTTGAGCTGTAACTTTAAGACCAACCTTCTTAATAGTCTTTGCAAAAGTGAGGTTTGCTTGAATTTGATATTGTGTCATAGCTTTAAACTCCAAGTTATTGGAGCGCACAATATCCAATTTATTTTTTCTTGTCATTTACACATAGGGGTAAATTAAAGCTCCCCTAATACATCTTTTACCTTAAAGGCGAGGTCTTTCAGCTTAAACGGTTTGGGTAGGAAGTGAAGCGTCGGATCATTTTCGATCCCTTCCGGGATGACATCTTCGGCATAACCGGACATGAAGATCACCTTGATTTTAGGGAAACGTTCATGCACGAGTTCCACCAAATCCGGCCCCTTCATCCCCGGCATCACCACATCGGTAATAACCAGATCAATTTGATGACCTTTGGATTTAACAATTTCCCAAGCCAAATCACCACTGGCCGCTTCCAACACTTCATAGCCCTTGGCACTCAATGCACGTGCACCAAACAGGCGAACCGGGTCTTCATCTTCCACCAACAAAATTGTTGCTGTTCCCGTTAAGTCCGCATGGTCAAACAAGTCCGGTTGCTGCTTGGTTTCTTTGGGGATAATGACCTCTTCCTCAATAGCCGGGAAGAAAATGGAAAAAGTCGTGCCTTGCCCCACCACACTATCAACAAAAATATAGCCATCGGTTTGGCGCACAATACCATAAACTGTTGAAAGGCCAAGTCCGGTTCCCTTATCCACATCCTTGGTCGTAAAGAAGGGTTCAAAAATTTTCGTCAGGTTTTCCGGGGGAATACCACAACCGATATCGGTGACTTCAATACAAACATATTGCCCCGGTGGCATAGTGTCATGGCCCTGTTCAATCGGTTCTTCAATGTTGGCATTAGAGGTACGGATCATCACCTCTCCCTCGCCATCCATGGCATGACCTGCATTCACAGCCAGGTTAACCACCACCTGTCCCAACTGCCCGGTATCCACCCGAATTTGCTTTAAGTCACGGCCATTTTCGATCCGTAATCGAACCGTTTCCCCCAAAGAACGATTAAGCATGGAGGACAGGTCGGAAATCACCTCCGATATATCCACAATTTCCGGGCGCAAAGTTTGCTTGCGCGAAAAGGCCAAAAGCTGACGGACCAAATCCGTCGCTCGATTACCACTTTGATAAATTTGCTGGAGTTCCTGATGATCCGGATCACCCTTGGGATGACGTTCCAAGAGGATTTCACAAAAGCCCGTCAAGGCAGTCAACACGTTATTGAAATCATGGGCAATCCCGCCGGCCAACTGACCAACCGCCTGCATTTTCTGGGCTTGAGAAAACTGGAGTTCCAAATCACGTTTTTCTGTTGCATCAATAAAATGTAAGACCAAACCATTGATTTCTCCGGTTTCATCTTCCATATGGCCGGCAAAAACACTCACGGTTAGCAAGCGCCCCTTAGCCGTCTGCATCTGCACATCAAAACGCACAGCCGCAATGGTTCCCATGGCAACTTTACCCAGCTGACGGGTCGCGTCTTCATGATAATCAGCCTTAATCTGATCAAACAGCGCACGCCCGACAATCGCATCCTGATGACGTCCCAGCATTTTCAGGAAAGCCCGGTTGCAGTCCGTTACATTGCGTTCCATATCCAAAACGGCGATACCGATCGGAGCTTCATTAAACAACCAACGCACCCGTGGGTCGTAGCCCAAAGCCGCTTTCTTGGATGCGGTTTGCTCCACCCGTTTAGGAGCAATTTCCCCACATTCAATCCCTTGGCGCAAAACGACACAACGATTGTGAACAAAACGCCCCTGTTCATCATAAAGTTCCGTCTGACGCACCAATACGCCAAAAGGCTTGCCATCAGCCCCCTTCAACGTCATGGTTCCTTTGGTACCATCATCCAGTTCAACGACGAAATCTGCCAAGCCAAAACCACTGGCCCGCACCATTTCCGGTGAAACGCCCAGCCAGTCACCCAAGGTCTGGTTTACAAAACGAAAACGCCCCTGCTGATCTGAGCTGAAAAAGCCGATGGGCAAGTTATCGACAAAATCAAACATCTGGCGAAATTCTGTATTTTGGGCATTCTCCATCTCACGTCGGGCAGAAATATCGCGCACCAACCATAAAGAAAACCCAACAGGCTTCCCCAGCGGAGCCACAGAAATCCGACGCCATTCCCGCATGCCATTGGCAAGGCGGATCGGAACTTCACTATGATCGCCAATGCCATTGCGCGCATTGGCTTGTAAGCGATTAAATTCTTCAATCGCCCAGTCCCCATCCAGCAAATCCAGAATGCCCGCCAGTTCTACCTTTCCCGGCATCAAGGGGAGCAAACGTTTAAATCCCGGATTGGCATAAACTGTGGAACCATCACGTGCTGTAATCAGGCGAGCCTCGGGTAAAACATCAATGGCTTGGCGCAACAAATCCCCAAAAGCCCCTGCATTCCCCGCAGACCCGATTGCCCAGCCCAGTAGGCTGAGCCCCATCATCGAACAAACCAGAGGGACATATGTCCATAAGACATTGAAGTGGAATAAAAAATGATTCCCCGCAGCAATCAACAACAAAGCCCAGGCCAACAGTCCCCATGTCACAGGCTGGCGCACAAGCCTTTTGAAACGGCGCTTTACACGCGTGGACATGTTTAAGGGTTTCATCAGTTCATCTGCCCTTTAAGACGCATGACATAACCAATAACTTCAGCCACAGCGGCATAATGTTCTGCCGGAATTTCTTGATCTATTTCCACACTGGCATAAAGGGCACGTGCCAGTGGTGGGTTTTCAACAATCGGCACTTCATTTTCTTCGGCAATTTCACGAATACGAAACGCAAGATTATCCATCCCCTTTGCCACCAGCCTGGGAGCTGTCATCATTTCCTGTTTATATTCCAACGCGCAGGCATAATGGGTCGGGTTGGTCACAACGACATCAGCCGTGGGGACGGCTGTCATCATACGCTGGCGGGCACGCTCCATACGGAGCTGACGGATTTTTGCCTTGATCTGCGGATCGCCCTCAGACTGTTTATGTTCATCCTTAACTTCCTGCTTAGTCATTCTCATTTGCTTCATAAAACTGTAACGCTGATAAGAATAGTCAATCGCTGCAATTACAGTCATCAAGGCGGTCACGGTAATCAAAAGATAAATAGATACGTCATACATAACTTCCAAAATTTGGAACATGTCATAAGAAGGCAAAATTTCCACATTGGTATAAACCGGCAAAACGACAAGAAATGCCGCAGCCCCAACCAGTGTCATTTTAAAAATTGTTTTGACCATTTCCATAAGGGATTTGGCTGAAGCAATTTTCTTAATACCTTTTTTAACGGAAATATTCGACAGTTTTGGCTGTAATTTCTTTGGGGCCCAGATCAAACCTGTCTGGAAAACACCAGATACCATTGCTGTAATCAAAAAGGCAAACAACAAAGGTAAAACCCTGATCCCCATATCTTGGACAAGCTGTTCAAACAAAACGACAATACTATTTTGGTCCAAACGAATTTGATAGCCGTCAGCCCAGTAAAAAATAATCGGTTCAACAACGCTTTGTGCAAAATACGGCCCTAGAAAAAGGACAAAGAGCGCAGCAGAAAAGAAAGTCGCCCAGCTTTTAATCTCTTGCGACTGTGTTACCTGACCTTCTTCCCGCGCCTTGGAAAGTTTTTTGTCGGTTGGTTCTTCCGTTTTCGACGCGTCGTCTTCTTCTGCCATCTTTTCCCCTTCTGACCCTTATGGCTCCAAGAAACGAATAAGGCCCTTCTGATAGTAGGTTAAGAATACCATCATAATACCTGAAACCGTAAACATTAGCATCAGCACAGAGAACATAATTTGCGCGGGCATCGCTACAAAGTAAATCTGAAACTGTGGGTTCAAACGGCTGATCAGCCCCATTGCCAACTGGAATCCAAAAGATAAAAGCAAAAAGGGAGCTGCCAGCTGCACACCAATTTTAAACGCATCAGCCACTGTGCGTGCCACAAATTGCGTAAAATCTCCAATCGGCGGCATTTTTCCTGGCTCAAACAAGGAATAACTATCCACAATCGCTGTTAACATCAAGTGATGCATATCAGTTACAAACAAAACCACCAACGCCAAATTAACAAAAAACGTGGAAATAATGGACCCTTGGGACTGTGACACCGCATCAAAAGAAAAGGCGTTGGACAAGGAAGAGACAAAAGCCACGATTGTCCCCAGCACCTGCATGGCACTCAGCATAATCGCCATCAACATGCCAAAGAAAAATCCAACCAGAATTTCCCCTCCAATCAAAATCATCAATTCAAGAGGATGAATGGGAAAGGGTGGAAAATTTGCAGAAACAATTGGAACAAGAACAAAAGCCAGCATCAAGGCCAGCAACAAACGGATACGTGTGGAGACAAATTGAGCACTGACCCCTGGCATGACAAACAAAGCCCCACTCATACGGGCAAAGATCAAGCCAAAATGAAAAATATTGAAGGTGAAAATATCACTGAGCATCGCACCAGCCCGCTACCCAAGGGCAATGATCTTATCAAAGATCGACTCACCAAACACCAGCATATGGTTGATCATAAAGGGCAACATGATCACAAGAGCAACAAAGATCACCAAAATTTTCGGCACAAACACCAACGTCATTTCCTGAATAGAGGTCAGCGCCTGAAACAAGGCAATCAATAGACCAATGACCAAGCCCGCAATCAGGACCGGGCCACTGACCACCAAAATTACCCAAAAAGCCTCGCGACCAATTTCAATTACACCGATATCATTCATGAAAACCGCCTAGATCGGCATTTTAATGATTTCTTGATAAGCCTGAATGACCTTATCACGCACGGTTGTCACCGCCTGTAACGTCACTTCGGCTTCTGCGACCGCTGTCACCACCTCGTTGACATCCGCCTGACCGGCTGCGGCTTTCAAAGACATACGTTCAGATTTATAACCAATATCAACAGCTTCCTGCACCGCCTGCTTCAACAGGTCGGAAAAGTCATCCTGAGAGACTTCTTTCGCATTATCGAAAGTCGGTAGCTTGTTAATTTCCTGACTTTGCTTGGCATAAGCGGCGGCCGCAGATGCGATCATTGAATCAGCCATATCCGTGTTCCTTCCTTATGCGATTATCGCAAAATCCCAATACTTGTTTGCAGCATTTTCTTCGTCGCCTTCACCGTGTTAACGTTGGCTTCATAAGAACGCTGCGCTTCACGCATATCCATCATCTCGATCATAGTATTGACGTTGGGGCGTAAAACATATCCATCTTTATCTGCTGCCGGGTGGGCAGGGTCAAAAAACTTCTTAAAATTTGCCGTACTATCTTCTTTGACTTTATGGACACGCACCGTATGGGCGTCAATATTTTTATCCAATTCATTGCGAAAGAGGATTTTTTTACGACGATAAGGGTTTTCCCCCGGCTTAGTTGGCAAGGAGTCGGCGTTGGCCACGTTTTCCGCAATCACACGCAAGCGTGCACCCTGAACTTTCATTCCGGCGGTGGAAATACGCATGCTTTTAAACATTTCATCCATAATAAAACCTCTGTGCCCTCATCCACAAAACAAAAAGCGCCCTATCTTTTGCCCAATGCAATTTTAAACAGACTCATATTTTTCTTATAAACCTGCGTGGTCAGCTCGTGATCAACCTGGGATTCGCTCATTTTCGTCATCTGCTCTTCCAAGACGACCTGGTTTTTGTTGATGGTGGATTCATAAGGCTTAGGCTCATCAACCGCATATTCCTTAATACGCGCAGCCTTTACCCCAATATGGTTCGGGTCTGTTCCAATCGGCTTGACATGCATGGCTTGGCGCCGCATCAAATCCTTGAAATCAAACGGTTTTAAATCTTTGGCGACATACTTGGGCGTATCGGCGTTTGCAATATTATCCGCCAACACTTCCTGTCTATTTGAAATATAATCCATTCGCTTTTTCAAGACAGCGAACAGAGACATATTACCTAAGTCCATTTTGAACTCCTAATACTGACACATGCCCTCGACCTCCCAAGAACAAAATCAGCACACAGCGTTTCATCAAGGCCCATTTTTGCCCATTGGTACCTTTTTACTATGCAACGCCCATATTAACAAATGGTAAAGCCAGATGTAAGCCTTTTTATTCAAACAACTTCTTTAAGCTTTTTTAAAAATCTTTAGAAGATTATAATTATGCCAAATCAACAACAGGCGCATGTTATTTTGACCGACACAAAGAACCCCCTTCCCAAACATTTTGATCCTGACCAGATTGCCGTAGCCCTTCAATATGATGGCATTGAAGATAAGGCCCCGGAGATTGTTGCCTCAGGCCAAGGTGCTGTGGCTGAACAGATTTTGCAAATTGCCTTTGCCGAAGGGGTGCGGGTCCGTGAAGATGCAGACCTGGCGCAAATCCTGAATCTGATGGATGTAGGAGAAGAAATCCCGGTTGAAGCCTTTGCAGCAGTTGCAGAAATCCTCACTTACGTTTATCAAGCCAACAACCAGCCCCTGCCCGGTGTGGACACGCCACTGGCCCCAAACGACAATCAAGGTCTGGATCATAGAGATGAGGATGACACCACATGAGCCCCCTTGCTGATATTGAACAACAGATTGAGCAGATCACAGCCTTTATTGAAACGGCTGAAAAACTGATTTATCAGGAAAAGATGGTCGATGTGGGCGCTTTGGCCCCTCATACCGCCGACCTCTGTCAGGCATTGGAAAAACTCCCCCCCGCTCAGGCCAAAGCCATCTTACCCCAAATTGAAAAGCTGTTTGAATCCATCGAACGACTGGAAAATGATTTGAATATGCAGCATGATGCGCTAACAGAACGCTTGCAGTTTAGCCAAGGCCATGCCAATCCTTTGATGGCGCAAGAAGTCATTGATGATGAAGACCAATAAATAAAGGGCAGAAAAACACTCATGGAAATCACAGATTACCTTCGGTTCGTGTTTGCACTGGCCTTTGTCGTTGCGTTGATCGGCCTCTTGGCTTTTGTCGCCAAACGCGCAGGTATGGGCTATCGCAATGTGGCCAGAGCTGGTAAAAGACGTCTCAGCATTTCCGAAGTCATGCCGCTGGACGGTAAAAGACGGCTGGTTCTGGTCAAACGGGACGATAAAGAACACCTTCTGGTCATTGGCGGGGAAAACGATCTGGTTGTGGAACAAAATATCAAAACCGTTGATAGTGACATGGATTTTTCAGAACATCTTTCAAACGTCAGTGACAGTGAGGGAAAAACCTCATGACCAAACGGCCGATTTTGAAACTTTCCCTCAGTGGCGGGCTGATTTCCGGTTTAACCTTTTTCGTACTGGCCCTGTTTAATTCCGAAGTTCTGGCCCAAAGCTTCACTCTTGATTTCGGCGACCCAAATGTTGGTGGCCCGGAAAGTACCACGTCTCGCATCATTCAATTGATTGCCCTGACCACAGTGCTTTCCCTGGCCCCCAGTATTCTCGTCATGGTGACCTCCTTTACCCGTTTGGTCATCGTCTTCAGCTTTTTGCGTACCGCCATGGGTACACAACAGGCCCCGCCCAACCAGGTGCTGGTCTCCCTTGCCCTGTTTCTCACCATGTTCATCATGATGCCAACCTTTGATCAAGCCTATCAACAAGGGATCAAACCCTATATGGATGGGGATTTGGCCGAAATTCCGGCATTTGAACAAACGGTACAGCCTTTTCAGCGTTTCATGATGCAACATGTGCGTGACAAGGATCTGGACCTGTTTTTGGGCATTGCCAAGGAAAGCCCCACCTTAAACCCCGATGAGATCCCCTTGCGCGCCCTGATCCCCGCATTCATGATCTCAGAATTGCGCCGGGCCTTTGAAATCGGCTTCCTGCTCTTCATCCCCTTTCTGGTCATTGACATGATCGTGGCCTCCGTCCTGATGGCCATGGGTATGATGATGCTGCCTCCTGTCATTATCGCGCTGCCCTTCAAGATCATTTTCTTCGTGCTTGTGGATGGCTGGTACATGCTCGTCGGCTCCATGGTCAAGAGTTTCGGACAAGGCATATTGGAATGAAAAAAGGCTCCCATCAGCGGGAGCCTTTTTAAATCAATATCACACAACTCATTACTTGATCAGTTTCTCAATATAGCGCGGCAGGGAAAAGGCCCCGACATGTACACCCGGTGTGTAATAGTTGGTATCAAAGCCAGCCGCCTTGAACCGTTCCTCAATCACCTCAATAGGCTGCTTGCGCGCCGCAGGATCATTTGAGGCCCAAGCCAGCGTCATAAATCCACCAACATAGGTAGGTACGGCCACCACATAGAAGTTCATGTCTGCAAAATGCGGGGACATACGTTCTTGTGTGGTTGTGACTTCATCGCCTTGGAAAAAAGGCACACCGTTTTGCGTCACAAGAATCCCTTTTTCCGTCAGACATCGCTGACAGTCTTTATAGAACTCTGAGGTAAAGAGAACTTCGCCCGGCCCGATCGGATCCGTTGAATCCACAATGATCACATCAAAACGGTCTTCAGTTTCTTTCACAAATTTCAAACCATCAGCAATCACCAGATGACAACGCGAGTCGTCAAAAGCCCCGGCACTGTGATCAGGGAAATATTTCTTCGACATTTCCACAACAGACGCATCAATTTCCACCATGGTGCACTGAACATCTTGATGGCGCAGCACTTCACGCAGCACACCGCCATCACCACCGCCGATGATCAACACGTTTTTCGCAGCCCCATGGGCGAGGATCGGCACGTGAGAAATCATCTCGTGATAGACAAACTCGTCACGATCTGTTGTCTGTGTCACCCCATCAAGCATCATGACACGACCGAAAAAGTCATTTTCAAAAATGATCAGGTCCTGATGTTCTGTCTTTTCTTCGAATAACACATCGCCTGCCTTGAAGCCCTGGCGGTAATCTTCATAGAGGCTTTCTGAAATCCAGCGGCTCATACGACGTCCTTCCCCCGAAGTTGCTCATCCACATCCACACGATCGGGGGTGAAGGCTTCTTCCAAAAACGGAACGGCTTTGTGAGGATCACAATCACCACACATAAACACATCCAATGCCGCGTAGGAATTTTCCGGCCATGTATGGATACTGATATGAGATTCGGCCAGAACCAAAACACCGGAGACCCCACCGTTTGGTTCAAAGTGATGCAGATGACAATGCAGGATTGTTGCCCCGGCAGCATCCGCGCCTGCACGCAAGGTGCGTTCAATCAGATCAATATCATCAAGCTTGCTTGCGCCCCACAGGTCAATCAGCAGGTGCGTTCCGGCATAACGAATGCCATTGCGTTCGATAAAATAATCTTTGGTATTTTCAACCACGGCAAAGCCGGATTGAGTCTCTTCATTTTCGCGGATCTGGGTTTCGCTCGGTTTCATGTCCGAGTCCATCCCCAGTTCGGCAAGAGCAGCCATCTTAGCCATTCCCAACCCTTTCCAAACCAGTAGATAGATAGTCCGCAAAACTTCATGCGGATAAGGCGACAGTCTTTGCCTGAGTTTAGAAACAAACACAAGATAATTTTTATGCTCGGTGCCGTTTTTTATCCGCCCTGTGGGCTAAAAACCATACCTGGATAGACATGTCATTTCCAACTTGATTGAAAACCTTCTTCCCAAAGCCCCTGCCCCTGACACAGGCTTTAATTGATTTCACTCAACTTACCATCTTTCAAGCGTTGTTTATATTCACCCATAAAGTTGGTGAAGTTCTCAGCTGGCTTGACCAGTTGGGTGATGGTGCGCGGGTCCAGCATACCTGCATTTTCCCGTGAGGCAATCAGGCGGAAGGCATCGCGCAGGGATGTATTTTCCATTGCCCCGCCATAATCAGCCCGGATACGGGCCACACCGCGTTCATTTGCCCCCAATGTGTAAGATACGGCCAAATTCAAAATCAACTTGGCCTGCTCTTCATTCAACGGCTTATGACGACGCGCCCCTTTTGCCAAGGCAATGCGTTTCAAGGTTGCTGCGGAATTGCGCCAGTCACTGGCATTCCAATGCACCTCAGAACGCAAGATATCTGCATCTACCGTTTCGTCTTCGGCATTTTCCAACATGGTCAAGGCTTTATCCGCCTGCCCCATGTCAATCAATGCACGGGCTTCAAGGTGGCGACGTTGAACAATTTCTTCCGGTGTCATATTACGCTGCGCACTTTTCTTCAAAGCACGAATGGCCTTTTTCGGTGCTCCCGCAGCCAAATAGACGACAGCCAGACGCGTACCGACCTGTGCCTTTTTCGCTCCGGACAGGCGGAACTGGACCTGATTTTCCAGAAGTTCAGCAGCTTCACGCAAGAGATCAACAGCGGCCAGTCGGTCAGCCAGCTTGCGGATCATCTCATCGCCTTTTTCCCCAGCTGGTGTCAGCTCGCGGAACTCATCATAAAGGGCAATGGCGGTTACAGGTGCCAGTTCGTCCGCTTTGCCTTCAAGGTAGAGTTCCTCAAAGATACGGATCATTTCCTGTGTCACCGTTTCAGCTTCCGGATGCTTGCGGAAATAAGTGGCTGCTTGTCGCATTGTACGCAGGCCGTCACGATAATTCGTCGTTTGAACGTACATGTCCCCAAGACGGCGCAACAGATCGAATTCAAAATCATCACCCCGCCATGCAAAACGCAATTTTTCCAAAGCTTCGATTAGCTCTTTATCTTCAAGACGCTTATGCTTGTAAAGAAGCTCATTCTTCGCCAAAGCCGCCTTGGCCCTCGAAGGTCTGTGATCCCCTTCTTCAACTTCTTCATAGATCACAACCGCCCCATCCGGATCACCGCTGATTTCCTTGGTGCGAGCACGCAGGTATTTAATGGCATCTGCCTGACGCGTGCCCAGTCCTTCAGCTTCCAGGACTTCAAGATAGGATTCGGCCTGACGTACATCGCCAGTGGCAAGGGCACCTTCGGTCAACAACAGCCCAAGGGGCAATTTCAAACGCGGTGGATAATTTCGAATAACCCCACCCAAACGTTTCATATCCAAGGCAGCCGTGGAATAATCACCTTTCGCCGCCTTGATCAAAGCCTGCCAGAACTGCCCTTCATCCTTGGCAGAAATTTCCTCACCAGAAAAATCTTCTTCCGCCTCGTCATAGCGCCCCATGATAAAGTTGGCGACGCCGTGCATGGCATTAAAATCCGAATCCAGTGCTTTTTTCGGATCGGTCTTCAACATGGCATTCAACACACCCAGTGCTTCCGGCCCCATGCCGTGTGACAAATAGTATCGTGCCAGCTTTTCACGTGCAATCTCACGACGCGGCCCTTTTAAACCCGCAACCGCCTTTTCAAGGTCTTGGCGGTTTTCACGGTATTTATCCATGTCACCGACTTTCCATTTATCAAAATGGAAAATACGGCTAACCCCACGCAAGCCCCCGATTTTAGCCTGAGCAACAGCCCTTTTTCCGGTATCAGAAAGTTTCAGACTGCTTGATGCCGTCATCTCAATACCGGATTTTAGTGTTCTCACCCGCAAATCATCACTGAAGGGACGGAAAACAGCGCCCTGGGATGAGGGCAAAATCTCAAACTGCGGATACGAGCGTGCCGTATTCACCCCGTGCCCCAACGGGATCACCGGAACCACCATCAGATTATCCCCAATCGTTGGGTCAGCCACAGGCACAGGCAGGCCCCCTTCCTGAACCGACATAAACAGGCGCGCACCCGCAGGTGAATGGGGTTGGGATTGAACGTCGATTTCCTGTGAGGCCAACATCGGTAATTTGCCAAATTCAAACACCCAGGCCAAACCTTCACGTTTTGGACGCGGGTTAAAACCGGGAACAGTTTCCATACGCAAAACCGTCGCACGCGGGATCGAAATTTGTTCGATATCCAAAATCCCGCCATTTGACGATGCCTTCATGGCATTCACATCTTGCTGTGTCTGTTTATCAAAAACCAGCCAGACATTATCACCGCGTCTAAAGGCCGCTGCGGCAACAGGTTCCCCAAATTCAAAACGCAAAGAGAAATTGGCCACCAGACCGGCCGCATTGGGCACTTGGGCAACTTCACGCTTTGGTTCCGGAGCAACCGCTTTGGGGGCCGGGATGTTTCGCGGTTCGGCAACTTTCACCACCGGGGCCGGTTTAGGCTTGGGCGGCTGTACCGACGCAGGCTGGGCCACAGGAGCAGCAGGAACGGGCTGAACCGGGGCAGGCTGTTGAGCCAACTGAGTTGTTGCAGGGGCAGCAGGTTTTTGCGCCAAACGATCGCGATAAACATCCACAACAACTTTGTTGCCCACATAAAAATGCTTAATGCGCGACCCGGATGTCACGCTCAATTCAACCGCTTTTCCATTTTGGCGCAAACCACGTACCTGCCCCGTTAGATTACGTCGGGCCGGGGCAAAATTATATTGGGCAGGTTCAGCAAAATCCACAATGGTCTTGCCCTCATAATCACCAATGCTATAGCCAACTTTGCGCGGCCAATCAAAAACGATCCGGGTAAAATTGCCTTTTTCACCCTTTCTGACCCGCACGTTCGGCCCACTTGCAGGAACAACGGATTGCTGAACCTGTGTAGGGGTAACAGCTTGTACCGGGGCGGGAGTAACAGGTTGTGGGGCCGGTGCGACTTGTTGCTGTGGGCGTGGAGCTGGCTTGGGTTTTGTTGCCTGTTTTTTTTGCGGCTCCCCAATAATATCAATCACCAGATAGCTGCCGCTGTAAAAACTGCGCACGCCATAATCACCCGTCAAATTCATTTTAATGGTGCGCCCGCCATTTGACGGGGCCACACGGGTGACATAGCTTTTCAGGTTACGCCGCACTTCATTATAGGAGGTTTCAGCAGGTTCCCCCAAATTGATCGTCAGGACACCATTTTCAGCATTGGCCTGATAACGCACAGGCACAGACCATTTAAACACCATACGGCCATAACCGGGGTGTGCGCCTGCACGCACGGCAATACGCTCAGCCCATGCAGCCTCAACGGCGAACAGGCCGATCATAAAGATCATCAAGCTTATCACTGCGCGTAACGCCATATGGTCAGCCTTACCCCTCATTTATTTCAACACGCCCGTTTGCAAAACCATAATATCCACACGGCGGGCCAATGCTGCTTTTTGTTCTTCCGGTATAGCAGGTAACTGCTCATAACCGCTATCCCCATATCCATATGCCAAGAAATCTTGTGTGAAGCCAGAGTTTCTTAGCGCATTTCCTACAGCAATAGCCCGAAAAAGCGATAATTCCCAGTTGGATGCATAGTCCTGCCCTTGTGCAGGTTGCGGGTCCGTATGTCCAGTTATAACAATCTGATTACTAACATGTCGTAAAACATCGCCAATTTTTAACATAGTTTCTTGCGCACGCGTGCTTAAGTTTTTACTGCCTTGCGTAAAAAGCAAATCACCGGGCAGGGAAATCACCAGACGATCATCCAGCAACTGGATCATGGAACGCCCAAGAATTTTATCGTTTTCCACCTTTTCCGCCAGAACCGCCTGTAAATATTCCAGATTGATCGCACGTTTTCGAAAAACCGTGGAGATATTGTAATCCGCTGTGGCAGTTGCCACTGTTTCTGTTTTTTGCGGATTAAGCGTTGTGGATAAAGAATCTGTGATGGCTTCCCATTTATCAATCTGCACAGTCGCCATAGAAAACAACATAACAAAAAAGGTCAGCAGCAGGGAAACCAAATCCGTAAAAGTCACCATCCAGGCGCCTTTTTTGGGCTCATCCTGCGTTTTGACAACAAACGACGCCAAGCCGATCTGACGCCTTACCTTATTCATGACCTTCCCCTTCTCGCGCTTCAGGGGCAATGGGAAGATCAAGGCTCACTGCGCCCTCACGTTTTCCACCTACTGGTAACGTGACCGGGGCTGGCATGTCCTTTGTTTCCTCGTCTTCTAACAACGGGTCAGTATTGATCAAAGGGGAATTTTCAAATTTGATCCGGTTTTCTTCCTTGGCCCGAATATGGAACCAAATTTCAATTGTCTTTGCCTTGCTGCCTTTCATGCCAATCGACACAGACCCCGGTGGTGCCCCGCGTTGCAATAAATCCCGTGCAAAGGTCCCGGCACGGCGAATGGCAAGGCTCTGGTCTGTAGGCAAGGTCCGTTTGGATGACCAGCCAGCTGGCACAACAAATTCCATTTCAAAACGCAACCCCGGCGGATTGGCGCTTAAGGCAGCCACCAGTCGATCCATAAAGCCATATTGCCCTTCCCGGATAACATCCTGATCCAGTTCAAACAAACTGTCACCATCCAGTTCAACACGCATCAGGCGACCGGGCTGGATCGCATCAACCTTGACAACCCCGACAACGGTTGAAAACAACCCCGTGACCTGACGCTGAAATTCATCAGCAGCCAAAAAGTCGCCTGTTGTAGCATTGAAAGCGGTCAGGTCCATACGGGGAGGCAGTACAGAGGAAAAGGTCGAAGACAGACTTTCCATCAAGGCTTTGGATTTTACCTCTTCCATAGAAGAGATGCTCACCAGCAAAATAAAAAAGGCGAGAACAAGAAGATAAAGGGAAAGAAAAAGCGTAATCGTCCGTGAGGCATCACTTTTGGGTCTGTCACCCCCCTGAAAGTTTACCTGTAACCGGGTCATAGCCTTCTATAGAAAACAGTTAATCGAAACTGGCAAGAAGCGCGTCAATATCTTCCTGGCTTTTGCCTTGGCCTTCAAGTTGCGGCCCTTCAAGCAGGTCTTCATCCGTCAATTCCTGAGGCTCTTCCTCAGCTTCTGGATTTTCTGCTTTAAATTTCTCGATCTCAGATCCAAACGCTTCAACCAGCGCGTCGATCTTTTCTTCGATATGTTGCAGCGCCGTCACAACTTTTGTAATGCGCTGGCCTGTAATATCCTGAAAGGAACAGGCTTCATAAATTTTGGTCGTTGCATCCATGAGTTTGTCGCTGATTTCTTGCTCAACGTCATTCATCACGTCTTCGACCATCTCGGTTGCGTCCATAATATTGTTGGTCGCATCCGCTGTTGCACCGACAATCGCGTCCAATTCATCACTGGCTGATGACAGGTATTTTTCCTTCACATCATCCGGACGTAACTGGGCAATTTCCGCCTTTGCACTATGAATATAATCCGCAAGGGATTCGAGTTCATTATACAGTTCCATATCAGCAGACGTCACATCCCCCTTCATTGTAGAAAGGAGACTATCAACCACTTCGACCACTTCTTCTACCTTAACGGTATCACCATAAGTATCGCGAAGTTCTTCTAAACGTTTTGCTAAGTCGGCATCGACTTGGGATTTTACTGACATGAAAGACCCATGAACTCGAATCGAATCTTACGAAAGCGGGACTTTAGAAGTCACCAATCACGCTCACCATCTTACCTTTGAGCGTTTCTGCATTGAACGGCTTCACGATGTAGTTGGATACACCTGCCTCTTTCGCAGCAATAACGTTCTCGGACTTACTTTCCGCAGTAACCATGATGAACGGGATGTGCTTCAGTTTCGCGTCGCTACGTACCTCGCGCAGCAATTGCAAACCAGTCATTGGCTCCATATTCCAATCAGAAATGATCAGATCAAAGTTGGCCTGACGAAGTTTTTGCAACGCTTGGCTTCCATCAGTTGCTTCGTCAATATTGGTGAAACCCAACTGACGAAGAAGGTTGCGGATGATACGCAACATTGTTTTATAGTCATCCACAATCAGGATGGGCATATTAGGATCGACAGCCATCTAGCACTCCACTCCCAGATAAAAATCTTTTAAATTTCTCTCAAGTCTTCCCCACGATTACCCCGTAAAAAAGACTGCTTTAGATTTACTACTTGAGCTTAGCGCAGGACGCAACCTTTTTAAAAGGTAAACCAACGCATTAGCTCATTTTTTTTCATTTTGTCATATTTTTGGTGTAATTGCCCACCCGCTTACTCGCCTGGTTTGGGCAAACTGCGCAATCTGAACAATTCTTCTGTCACGTCACGTGCTTTTTTCGGGTCCATTTTTGCCAAAATCGGAGCCAAACGACGTTTATTCATCTTTTCAGCAACTTCCAAAAGCACATCCATCTCAAGTTCTTCAAAGATTCGCCCGGCATCTTTCGGCTTCATATTTTCATAAATCTTGATCAAATTAACCAGTTTCTCTTCCTGCTGGTCATCATATTTGACCATCTGGTCCTCAATCGTTCTTTGTAACGCCTTCAAGGATTGGACTTTTTTGTCGATTCTTGCCTCAGCGGCTTTCAGCAAGTTTTCACGAACATCCAATTCTTTGGCCTGCGCCTCCAGCTCTTCACGACGTTCAGCCAGTTTTTGCAGCAAATCAACTTCTGCCTGAGTATAAAATGTCGGATCATCAATCGCAGAATCGTCTTCTGCCTCTTCTGCGGCATCCTCTTCAGCCAGTGCCGCTTTTTCCTCTTCCGTCAGCTCTTCGGTATCGGCCTGGGCCATTTCCAGAACCTGTTTCGGGGCCTTATGGCGATCTTTCATGATTTCATCAGCCGTTTTAGGGCGGCTTTGCGCCCCTTTTTGCACAGCCTCAGCCGTAGAGACAGAAACACCATTGATCCATTCGTCCATCCCTTCCCAAATAGCATTCACCTTGATGGTCAATAAAAAGAAGGCCACGAAGATCGTGACAGGAAGAACACGGATTTTATTCAACATGGACATCATGATTTATGTCTCCTGATCCTTAGCGGACAGATTCCAATGCTTTAAGCAATTCACGCTCAGCATCTGATTTGGGCTTGAATTCATCATCTTGCACCACATCAACAGGTGCAGTAGAGGCTTGCGCAGCAGCGGGCTTTGGCTCAGAAGGGGTCACGGTATCTTTGACCTTTTTCCCACTATAAGCAGGAGCTTCGGGCCTCTTTTCCGGCCTTTTATTGCGTACTGTTTCTTCCAGCTTATCAGCAGAGCTACCCGCACGATCAATCAGGAAGTTCAGATCATCACGCAGAGATTCGGCTTTACGCAACGTATCTTGCACATCGCGCTTCATCTGATCAGCCGAACCGGTCAGTTTATGAATGCTTTCTTCTGCACGCAACGTCGCATCTTCAAACTGATTGGCGAGCTTTTCAAGTTCCGACTGATCTTTACGCAAATCAGACAGGCGACGGTTCAACATGACCGCATAGGCAATTGTGGCGATCAAAAGCACCGCAATGAGCATATCCAGGATTAATGCAAATGGCATTGCCTTACCCTTTCTTCTTCGCTATTTCGTCATCAATCCGCACAGCAATGTTGTTGCCCTTGCGGCCCATCTTTCCAGTATACATGGAAACACCGCCACAGCGAATCTCAATATCTGAATCCGGGGTCGCATTAAACATAATCTGCGAACCGATCTTCAGGTTAATAATATCGGTCAATTCCATATATTGTTCATCCAAAACGGCTTCCAGATCCACATCGGTCTGCCACAGCTCACGCGCCAGGTGGGTTTCCCAAATACTGTCACGACCAAATTTCTCACCCATGAACATCTGCAAGAGAAGTTCACGAACAGGTTCCAGCGTCGCATAGGGCAAGAGCATCTCAACCCGGCCACCCCGATCTTCCATGTCAATCCGCAGTTTAGCCACAATCGCGGCGTTACTCGGGCGTGAAATGGTGGCAAAGCGCGGGTTGGTTTCCAAACGATCAAAACGGAAAGACACAGGCGACAGCGGATCAAAGGCCGCAGACAAATCATTCAAGACCACATGGACCATTCGTTCAACGAGGTTACGTTCAATGGTCGTATAAGGACGACCTTCAATCCGCATGGCCGCCGTCCCGCGACGACCACCCAGCAAAACGTCCACGATGGAATAGATCATGGAACTGTCAATGGTCAACAAACCATAGTTATCCCACTCTTCCGCCTTAAACACGCCCAGCATGGCTGGCAGCGGGATAGAGTTAAGATAGTCACCAAAACGGATAGATACAATGTTATCCAGCGAAACTTCCACGTTATCGGAGGTAAAGTTACGCATAGAAGTCGACATCATACGCACAAGACGGTCAAAAACGACCTCCAGCATCGGCAGACGTTCGTAAGAAACGAGTGCTGAGTTCAGGATCGCCTGAATACCGCTTTGTCCGGCTTCATCATCATGGTCTTCATCGAAACCGAGAAGACTATCAATTTCATCCTGGTTTAGAACACGCGTCGACTCACGACCACCAACGGCCCCTAAGAGGTCGGCACCAGCACCGCCACCGTCGTCACCGACCATGGACTCCCATTCTGCCGCGAGATCGTCGTCTTCACCACCGTCCTCGTCATCGCCGAGCGCAGCTTCCCATTCCGCAGCCAG
The DNA here is from genome assembly GCF_004564135.1 of Terasakiella sp. SH-1. Classification (NCBI taxonomy): domain Bacteria; kingdom Pseudomonadati; phylum Pseudomonadota; class Alphaproteobacteria; order Rhodospirillales; family Terasakiellaceae; genus Terasakiella; species Terasakiella sp. SH-1. Next base: position 2,317,868 of record NZ_CP038255.1, read on the forward strand.
GTCATCACCATCATCTTCGGCGACAGTCATACGTCCAGTCCTTCACACTGTTCCATCATCGTCTTACATACCGACCGGTATTATTGTACCAGCATTTCCTTAAAAAGCACGTCATTCACTTTGACCGGCGCCACCGCGGCATTCACACGGGCCAACAGCTCTTCGCGCAAACGATACATGCCGGCTGACCCTTTTAAGTCTTCAACACGCAATTCACGCAAATATACCTGAAACGCATCCACAACACGGTCTTGCACAGCCACAACCTTGTCGACCTCAAGCGCATTGGGTACTTCCAGGCTGACACGAATTTTCAGGAAGCTGGATTTGCGCCCTGTTGTATTGAGGTTGACCAGGATTTCCGGCAAGTCCGTAAAGGCCACAGGACCGAGGTCTTCATCACTTGCGCCCTCGCCGCCTTCACCCTCAGCAGATTCTTCAGCCCCGATCAATGGGTCAAGCAATCCGGTAAAATAAGCACCAGCCGCACCGCCAATAATCAAAATCAAAGGAATAGCAAACAGCAGAATCTTTTTCTTGCCACCGCCGCCGGAGCCGCCTTCCTCATCATCCAGATCATCGTCGTCCATGTCGTCGAGATCGTCATCATCAGCCATGTCTAGTACTCACCAATAAAGTCACACAATTTTACCGTTGCCACATTCATATATATGGCACTCCTTATTTACACCATACTTAGCAACTGATTAACAACAGGTTTCTTTCGAAAGATTTAATTTCAAAAAAGCCAGCCCCCTTTCATTTAGAAAGTAAGCTGACTTCAACAAAAGTTCCATAGTATTCAAACCGCATAAAGCATAAGCTAATCGTTGATTAGGGCTTGTTGATCAGAATTATTCTGATATATCACCTAACGGGTGACTATTTTAGTATGGCGAATAAATGTTCCTGAAAAATAAGATATTGCTATGTGCTGCTATTGCACTCTCAATTATTTTGGGAAATGTCGTCCATTCATTTGTGAAGTTCGAAACCCATTATTCCCTCTCGACAAACATGCAAACAACAGAGATGAATGATAAGAAACATTCACACTCACATTCACATCATGAAGAAAGTGAAGAGACCTCTTCGCTATCCAAGCATGTACACAGCCATAACTCTATAGATCACACCCATGACTTACCTGTCATTTTAACCAAACCATCGTTTTCTCTAGCTAAGCAGATTATTTCGCCCCTACAAAGCAGCAATGACCTTGCCGTTAGCTACAATGTGCATGGCTTAGACCGCCCTCCAAGAGGCCCCTTTTTGGTTGCTCTGTCTTAAACGACAGAGAATATCTGAAATAAAAACCAAATAAGGAAATATAAATGCTTCAATATATGAAGTGTGAAAGTCACCGAAAACTTTTACAATCGGGTTTGACGATCTTACTGGCAATCGCTGCTGTATTTTCGTTTGCCAATATCGCTTTTGCGCATGCCGTTGCCGAAGGCGACAAGGGGTATATCCAAGAAATCTTTGGTGTACAACTGATACCTTTTGCCTATTTAGGGGCAAAACACATGGTCACAGGATATGATCATATCCTGTTTCTCTTTGGGGTAATCTTCTTTCTCTATCGCATAAAACACATCGCGATTTACGTCAGCCTATTCGCCGTTGGCCATTCAACAACCATGATCATTGGTGTCTTGTTTGACTTTGGTATTAACAGCTATCTAATTGATGCCATCATCGGATTTTCCATCGTCTATAAAGCACTGGACAATCTTGGGGCGTACCAACGCTGGTTCGGCGTTCAACCCAACACAAAGATCGCCACGCTCATCTTTGGTTTCTTCCATGGTTTTGGCTTGGCTTCCAAAATCATAGACTATGAAATTGCCCAAGATGGACTTATTCCCAATTTGCTGGCTTTCAATATTGGGGTTGAAATTGGACAAATTTTGGCCTTAAGCGCCATTCTCATTGCGATGGGATGGTGGCGCAGAAGCAGCAGCTTTTTCAAACATGCCTACACAACAAATGTAATTATGATGACCGCTGGTTTTGTGCTGATTGGATATCAGCTTACTGGCTACTTCGTCTCCTAAAACAAAGGGTTCACTATGTATAACGAAAATATTCCGTCTCACGTGGAACTTCCAAGCACGAAGCAGTTAATCAAATCAACAGTGATCTCTTTTGTTTCAGCTGTTGTGATCCTTGTCACCATTGTCCTGCCTTCTGAATATGCCATCGACCCAACGGGTGTTGGGCGCCTATTGGGTTTAACTGAAATGGGCGAGATCAAAGCACAACTGGCAGAAGAAGCCGCCCAAGACCATGGTTCTAACATCACTGACAAATCACCCTGGAATGCTTTTGCTTCCCTCTTTGCAATCAAATCAGCAAATGCCGAAACACCTACAAGCTCATGGACAGATGAAATCAGCTTTGAACTCGTCCCCGGGCAAGGAACCGAATATAAGCTGAAAATGAAAAAAGGGGCCGTTGCCCATTATGATTGGAGCGTTGAAGGCGGTCGTGCCAACTATGACCTACACGGTGATGGGTCAGGTAAATCAACCAGCTATCAAAAAGGGCGTGGTGTTACAGGTGATGTCGGTGGCCTTATTGCCAAATTTGATGGTTATCATGGCTGGTTTTGGCGCAATAGAGACAAGCAACCGATCAAGATCACCCTCCGGGTGAAAGGGGAATATAGCGAACTTAAACATATGAAATAAGAAAACTTAGGGTCAGAACCTAAAAGCGGAGGCGAAAGTCTCCGCTTTTTTTATTTCGATAAAACTATTTTTCCCCTGTAAGTCCCCAAAAGGGAATTTCTTGCCGCCCGGCAAGTAAACCTCCCGGTAACTTTTGAATCCACACACACCACCAACATAACCAACTTATTGATTTTACTTATATTTTAAAACTGGCATGGTCTCTGCATATACAGTCGCAACAACGCGGCGAAAAAGTCGCATCATTGAGCGAACTAAAGTTTAAGAGGCATAGCCAAATGGAAAACTCATTACTCATCGCCCTGTCGCGCCAGTCGACGCTAAAGCGTGAAATGGCTTCCGTGGCGAACAACATCGCCAACATGAACACTCACGCCTACAAACGTGAGTCCATGATGTTTGATGACTACCTGATGCGCAGTAAAGGCGGTGACGCCATCATGGGTGATAAGCTCATGTTTGTACGTGATATTGCCCAATACCGCGACCTGTCAGAAGGCAGCTTTGAAGATACTGGTAATCCACTGGATCTTGCCATTCACGGCGAAGGCTACTTTGTTGTCGAAACCCCGGAAGGCAACCGCTACACCCGTAACGGTCACTTCCAGCTCAACAACGAAGGTGTGGTTGTTACTTCTGACGGCCATCCGGTTCTGACCGCTGACGGTGAGAAAATTGAGACAGACCCAACAAATTCCCGCATCGAAGTCAGCCGCACAGGTCAGATTTTCACAGATGCCGGAGAGCTGGGCCAGATTGGGATCGTAGAATTCGAAAACCCGCAATTCATGGATAAAACATCCAACACCCTGTTCAGTTCCAAAGAAGCGGGTGCACAAATTGAAATGCCACATGTCATGCAGGGCAAGCTGGAACTTTCCAACGTCCAGCCAATCATTGAAATGACCCGCATGATTGATGTTCACCGTTCTTATGAACGGGCAAAATCACTGGTAACCAAAGAAGACGAGCGCATGAAGAAAGCCCTCTCTTTGGTCACTGACAGATAAGTAAGCGCCGATAAAACGGCTAACAAGAGCGAAAAAGTTTAGGAGTATAGACAATGAGATCTTTAAGTATCGGTGCTACTGGGATGATGGCTCAACAACAAAATGTTGAAGTCATCTCAAACAACCTGGCAAACATGAACACCACGGCCTTCCAGCGTCGCCGCACAGAGTTTCATGACCTTCTGTATCAAAACCTGCGCCGTGTAGGTTCCACCTCTGCCGATGATGGTTCTGTTGTTCCATCCGGTGTCCAGTTAGGTCTGGGTGTGAAACTGGCAGCTGTTTATCGTATTCACGAACAAGGCAACCTGACAGCCACAGACAATACATTTGACCTTGCCATCCAGGGCAATGGCTTCTTCCAGATCACCCTGCCCGACGGCCAGACAGGCTATACCCGTGACGGGACATTCCAGCTCAATGGTGATGGCGAACTTGTGACCCACGATGGCTATCTCGTTCAACCGGGCCTGACCATTCCAGCCAACGCCGTTGATGTTACCGTCAACTCTTCCGGTGAAGTTTTGGCAAAAATTGACGGCCAGATCGAATTGCAAAATGTGGGTCAATTGAACCTTGCGACCTTTGCCAACCCGGCGGGCCTGAGCGCACAAGGGTCAAACTATTACCTGCAAACACCGGCATCCGGCCAACCCTCAACCGCTGTACCGGGCTCTACTGGCTACGGTTCCATCCTTCAAGGCTTCCTGGAAACATCCAACGTCAATGCGGTTTCCGAAGTCACCAACCTGATTTCTGCGCAACGTGCCTACGAGATGAACTCCAAAGTCATCTCCACCTCGGATGAGATGATGGGCACCCTGTCGCAAATGCGCTAAGGAGGACATAAGTCATGAAACGCTTTATCTTTATTGCAAGCTTATTTGCCGCCCTGATGATCGCATCGGCAACTTCTGCCTCCCCGGCCCAAAACGACAAATTGGCAACAGGCGATGGCGGCCCAGTTGCCCTTCGCGAAAATATTGTGGTCTCTGGTGCCTACATTCGGCTTGGTGATCTCTTTTCCAATGCCCCTGTCGACAAGGCGGAAACAGCTGTAGCCTATGCCCCAAAGCCTGGTCGTCGTGCCTCTTTCGATGCGCGTTGGCTGTATCGTGTGGCCCGTGCCTACGGCCTGCAATGGCGTCCACTGGCTGCTGATCTGCGTGCAACGGTCACACGTGACAGCGTTGTCATTCAAAAAGATGAAATTCTGGATGCCCTGCTGGCTTCCCTGACCCAATATGACTTGCCCAGCAACCCGCATATTGAACTGAGCAACAAGAACCTGCGTATCCATGTCCCTGCTGAAATCATGGCCGAAGTGGCGGTGGAAGATGTTGTCTATAACCGTCGCACCAACCGATTTGCCGCTATGGTCACTGTGGGTGAAAAAAATATGAATGCCAACCAGCGTGTGCGTGTCACCGGTCAGGTTCATCAAATGATCGAAGTCCCAACACTGACACGTCGTCTACACAAGGGGGAAGTTATTGCCGACAATGACATCACCTGGGTGAAAATGCGCGCTGATCGCACTCAACGTGATGTTATCACCGATGTTGAAGATGTGATTGGCATGACACCGAAACGCGCCTTGCGCCCGGAACAACCCATTCGTACCATGGATATCCAGCGCCCGGTTCTGGTCCCCAAAGGGAGCCTGGTGACGATCATCCTGAAAAAACCGGGCATGACCCTGACTTCACAGGGGCGCGCCATGGAAAACGGGGCTGATGGTGAAACCATCCGCATCAATAATACCAAAACAAAACGCACAATTGACGCCATCGTCATTGGAAGTTCCATGGTCACAGTCTTACCAAGCATCGACCAATCTGCTCAGCTTGCATCAATCGGAAATTAAACAAAACGCAAGTTTGAGTGTGTCTTAGAGCAAATGTTAGGAGAAACGAAAATGTTTCAGATCAAAAATATCTTAAGGGTCACAGCCATCGTTGTCTTGATGTCTTCCCTGTCGGCCTGTGGCCTGTTTACCCGCCTGTCCCATGTTGGGGATGGCCCGAAAACAACCGAAATCGTCAACCCGACCAAACGCCCGGATTATCAGCCCGTCAGCATGCCTATGCCCGCGCCGAAACAGGCCCATATTAACCCAAATTCCCTGTGGCGCAGCGGTGCCCGCGCTTTCTTCAAAGATAACCGAGCCAATGAAGTCGGTGACATCCTGACAGTCAGTATCGCCATTTCTGATAAAGCCAGCATTAACAATAAAACTGAACGCACACGTGACGACACAGAAGACGCAAACCTGACCAACCTGTTTGGCTTTGAAGCCGGTCTGGCAAAAGTTGTCTCTTCCAACGTAAGCAATGCTTCTACCGTCAGCCTGGATACGGATCACACGACCAAAGGTGAAGGCAAAATTGCCCGTGATGAAAGTATCACCATGACTGTGGCTGCTGTTATCACCCAAATCCTGCCCAATGGTAATCTGGTGATCAATGGCCGTCAGGAAACACTGGTAAACTACGAACTACGTGAATTGAACATCACAGGTATTATCCGTCGTGAAGATATCACATCCGCCAATACCATCGACCATACGAAAATCGCTGAAATGCGCGTAACATATGGTGGTCGCGGCAATGTCTCTGAACTGCAACAACCGCGTTGGGGTATGCAAGTTCTCGATATCCTCGCACCTTTCTAAGTTTCTATGCCCTAGCACTTATCGCTCTAAGACTAGGAAAACTAAAGGCCGAAGCAATTGCTTCGGCCTTCTTTTTTTTAAAGCGAAAAGAGCCCTCAATTCAACAGGATTGAAGTTATTTCTGGAAAGAGCAACATAATTGCCAGCACCATCAACTGAATACAGATAAAGGGCATAAAACCTTTAAAGATATCCGTCAGTGAAATATGGGACGGTGCAACAGACTTCAAATAGAAAGCGGCACCACCAAAAGGTGGGCTCAAAAACGCCACCTGCATATTGATACAGAACAAAATACCAAACCAGACGGAGACATGTTTGGGGTCAAGCCCACCCAAAAGCCCCATATCAGCCGGATTAAACTTGGCAATAATGGGCAAAAATACCGGCATCGTCAGCAGGACAATACCCACCCAGTCCAAAATAGCGCCAAGGAAAAGGAACACCACCATCATCATCAGAATAATACCCATCGGGGGTAAGTCAAACCCAAGGATCGCATTGGCGACAAAGGCCGGACCACCGATCAGGGAATAGGCACCCGCCAGTGTGGTTGCCCCTAATGTCACCCAAATGATTGTCCCTGTTGAACGCATGGTACGCTGCAGTGCTTCCAAAAACAGGGAAATCGAAAATTCACCACGATATTTAATCAAGAGCAATGTGCCCACACAACCAATAGCAGCTGCTTCTGTAATCCCTGTAATCCCACCATAGATGGAACCCAGAATACAGGTGATCAACATGACCGGCGGCAACAACCCTTTGAGAGCGATAAGCTTGTCCTTAAAGGTAATCTCTTCGTCAATTTCCGGTAAGGGAGCCAGATCCGGGTTCAAACGTGTGCGGATCAAAATATAAACGATATAAGCACCGCCCAGCATCAGACCGGGAATAATCGCAGCTTGAAACAGGGCATGAATAGAGGTTTCAGTCACCACACCATACATAATCAAAACGATGGATGGCGGGATCATAGTCCCCAGTGAACCGGAGGCACAGATGGTGCCACATGCCAATTTTTGGTCATATCCCAAACGCAGCATTTGCGGCAAGGCAATCAGACCAAGCAGAACAATTTCACCACCAATAATGCCGGACATGGCGGCCATAATGATCGCCATGACAGCTGTAATCACCGCAATACCGCCGCGTGTCTTATTGAACCAGACATTAAGCGAGTCATACATATCCTGCGCGATATTACTGCGCTCCAGCAACATCGCCATAAAAATGAACAACGGTACAGCAAGCAACGCATGTTCGATAGTCAGGTCATACATGCGTTGGCCCAAAATATAGAAGCCACGTTCACCAAATTTCCAATAGGCAATCGCTGTTCCTAGAAAACCGGACGCAAGGGCAAGCGGGACACCCAAGGCCAGTAAAATAATAATACCGATAAACAGTAAGAGCGATATTTCAGCTACACCCATAATACACCTCCCTTACACATCATCTGCAATATCATGGACTTCTTTGTCTTTTGACCAGTCCATGAAAATGTTATTGATTGCCTGCACAGCCATCCAGGCCATGGTCAGAACAATAAGCGGTTTCATAATTGCCGGAATAGGCGGGTTCCAGGCAGACCCATAGAGTTCCCATGTTTCCAATTTAGTCATGGCATTTTTCCAATATCCCGTGGTCACGGCATAACAGAAGATCAAAATGCAAATCAGGGAAATCGCATCAAAGATGCGCTGCACGGGGCGAGAAACCAGATCGTAAAGGATCACCACACGGATGTGGCTGCGTTGCTGCATGGCATATAATCCACCCAGCAGGAACACCATCCCTCCCAACCAACGTGAGAGTTCTTCCACCCAGATTGTCGGTGAATTGAAGACATAACGCAAAATGACTTCAAGAAACATAATCGCAACAATGAAGGCGACTTTGAACATGAGGATAGAACTCATGTAAAGCGTGATTTTATCAATAATAGAAAGTTCTGGTTCTTCATCATCACTACTGTGATGAATACCTTTTGCCAGCATCGGCACCAGACGTGGAGAAACAAAGATCATCCAAAGGATCGCGGCCAAAGACAGCCCCCCAATCCAGATCAGTGTTGACGTTTCCAACTGTGGCATGAGATCCTCCCTGTGATCTTCTCTAAAAAAAGAGGGAGATCATCATCTCCCTCCTAAGCTCAGTCGTGTTGGTTATTTGATCAGGCCAATACGCTTCATGAAAGCAACATGACTATCAACCAGCTCGCGGGCCTCCGGGCTCTTATCACCCCATTCCTGCCACTTCTTCTGGGCAGCTGCGCGGAACGTCGCACGGTCTTCAGCTGACCAGTTATGAAGGGTCACACCTTCAGAACCGATTGTGCTGGCCGTTTCACTTACCGCAACCTGTGTCCCCATTGCATGCTGGAAAGCGAGCTTTTGCATGGCAACATTGAGGATGGATTTCAGATCATTTGGCAACGCATCATAAACGTCTTTATTGATCGCCAGATGATCAGATGGCATGGAGTGAAAACCCGGATATGTGGCGTGTTTCACAACATCATAAAGCCCCAGAGACTTGTTTACCGCCAGGTTGGCAGCATCGGCTCCTTCGATTACTTTTGTTTCAAGGGCGGTGAAAACTTCACCAAAACCCATCACAATCGGCTTGGCACCCAGCTCGGCAAAAATTTCCGTTTCCATGCCCGGTGGGGAACGGAACTTCCAGTCTTTTAGATCAGCAGGACTTGCCAGTGGTACGGAAGAAGACATGGTTTCTTGGCCTGAGACCCACCAACCGATCAGTTGCAAACCATATTTATTGTAAAGCTTTTGGGCCTTTTCCATGCCACCACCGTAATACAGCCAGGACAATTGTTCCCAAGGGGTATTGTAACCACCCATAATATCGCCTAAGAATTGGAAGGCAGGGTTTTTACCCGTTTGATAGCCCGCAGTCGTCATGTCACCGTCCAAAATGCCATTGGCGACTGCGTCAAACGTTTCTGTGCCTTTGACGATAGAACCGGAATAATACATTTCCAGTTTCAAACGGCCGCTGGACATGCTTTCAACATCTTTGGCAAATTGTGCCGCATTTTTACCATTTGGTGATTCAGCACTCAGATGTGTCTGAATTTTCAGTGTGTAATCCTTGGCCAAAGCAACGGCAGATGTTGCCATAGACAGAGCAGCTGCACAGACAGCGACTTTCAAGAGTTTCATTTATTCCTCCCTGTAGAAGAGTAAAAGTTTTAAACAAAATAATTCGCACCCTTCGGTGCCAATAGTCAGGCATCCACGCGATAGTGATCTACAAAATCCCAATCGAGGTCGATCCCCAGGCCAGGTCCTTTAGGCAAAGAAATCCAGCCACCGTTTTCCTTCACCTGATCAAGAACCCCAAGGGATTCAGCAAGCAAATTCTCACGGAATAAGTTTGGTGTGGTGTCATATTCAAGCATGGGCTCGGTTGGGTGAGCCCCGCCGGGCAGGTTCGGCATCGCTGCCAGCAAGTGGATGTTCATGGCAACACAAACAGCAGAACCCCAGACATGGTTCACCACCGGAATAAAGTGGGCATGGGCCATATCACGGATTTTCAGATATTCCGAAATACCCCCCAATGCACAGGTTTCAGGCTGCAACACATCAACACAGCGTTTTTCGATCAGATCACGAAAACCCCAGCGCGTGAATTCGGCTTCACCGCCTGCGATATTCAGGTCCAGTGCTTCACACATATCGCGATAGCCCTGATAATCTTCTGGGGCGACAGGTTCTTCAAACCAGTCAACGCCAAGCTTTTCAAATTCACGTCCCAGCGGAATGGCTTCACGTGCCGTATAGGCGTGGTTCGCATCCACCATCAAGCCGGTGTCATCACCAATGGCATCACGAACAGCTGACACAAGACGGATATCTTCTTTAACGCCTTTGCCGATCTTCATCTTCATGGCGTTAAAGCCCATGTCCTTAATTTGTGCGGCTTCATTATGGAAGCGCTCTTCAAGGTCAGGTACTTGTTGCAACATCATGCCATAACCATAGACGTCGATTTTGTCACGGAACGCACCGCCAACCATCTTGTATAAGGGGAGACCAGCGATTTTTCCGGCAATATCCCACAAGGCAATATCCACACCGGATAAAGCCTGCATCGGCATGCCTTTTTGACCATGATCACGAATATCATTGTAGATGGTATTCCAGATGACTTCACGGTCACGCGGGTCCATCCCGACGATCAAAGGCTGAATCACTTTTTCAACGATTGTCTTGTTGGTCAGCGCAACACCGCCGGGGCCAAAACATTCACCGATCCCGGTAATCCCCTCATCCGTTGTAACTTCAACGATATGGGCTGTGCGCTTGGTATAGTATTTCTGAGAATACCCAAGCGGTTCATCCAATTCATAGGAGAGAACGTGGCTTTTAATCCCTGTTATCTTCATAATTGTCCCAATTGTTAGTGTTTAAAGTAACGGATGAAGGGGCGCGATCAGGTTCAGCTCCCCGCCATCCGCAGTTTCTTTCCGGCATCCTCAAGCAATGTATCCATTGCAAGCTTCGCCTTTGCCGGATCATGTTCAGAAATGGCAGTTACAACGGCTTCATGGAATTTCAATGAAGCCACATTCTTCTCATAATCCGGGTTTGTCACCTTGATGCTGGAGAGCAAATCAGCAGAAATCAGCCCCCCCAATGCATTAAGGTAGTCGTTGTGAGTTGCTGCCAGGATCGCAATATGGAAATCCGCATCCGCCTGGGCATAACCTTCGGCATTGCGAACGTTTGCTTCCATACGTTTAAAGGCATCCATAATGTCAGTGATGGACACCTACAATTTCAGCAGTCGCACGAGCCGTGCTGCCTGCGACAAAATGCTCAATCAACTTGCTTTGCTGACGTAAAGTCAGACGACTTTTTCGGATGTACATCGTAGCCATTATAGAACCTCTTTCAGTCCTTAGCTACTTCAGCCCCAAAGCAAATTTGTTTGCAGCTCAGATGAGCGTTATAATTCAAGAGCTTCGAGAAGATGGATTTAAAACTCAATTGGCAATTTGTAACGAATTGAATAGTCGAAACATTCTATCTGCCCGCGGCGGAAAGTGGTATCCTGCGACCATTAATAGGTTATTCAAAAGGATAAATAGCTTCTAAAAATAGCAATTAATAAATTGATTATGTCTGAGAAAGAGCCGATTAATGGTAAAAAACCAAAAAAGCAAACTGAGAACGATCAAACAATTTTAAAACAGAGCCAAGATATTCAGAGCGATATTGAGAATTTAACGGATAGACTTATGAACTTCACATTTGATCAAAAACGAATAGAAGAACTTCTCTCAGAAGTGTCTATCCAGCCGAATATAGAGAAAGCTTTGTTCCTCGCAAAAAAGCAGAGGGTTGATGTTGTTTATCATGCGGCTGCACTTGAAGATAACCCTTTTACCTTACCTGAAGTTCAAACCTTGCTTGAGGGTATAACTGTCGGAGGCCATAAGCTTTCTGATGAAAGCCAAGTTCTAAATCTAGATAAAGCTTGGAAACATACGCTTGATCTTATTCGAGACCAGAGGTTCGAATTAGAGAAGCAAACAATATGTGAAATTCACAAACTGGTTGCCAAAGAAGAAGCTTTGGAATGGGGGCAGTTTAGGAGTGGGGGAGTAACGATTTCCGGTACTCAATATAGGCCTCCTGAAGCTAGCAAACTTGATCAAATATTTGAGAAAGGTTGTGAAAATTTACAACAAATAGAAAACCCTATTTTAAAAGCTATGTGCTATTTCCTCATGGGAGCATTGAACCAATTCTTCTATGATGGAAACAAGAGGACTTCACGAATTACAGCAAATGCAATGCTAATTTCTAAAGGTTATCCTGTATTTAATATCTTGGCCAAAGACAAGTTGGCATTTAACAAGACAATGATTGAGTTCTACGATACTCAAGAAGGTACAAAAGCCTTAGAGTTCTTTATTCCGTATTATTTGGAAATGAATAAAGGGCTTGGCTTCGGTTATTAAAAAGGGATGATCAAGTGTGCACCTCAATCATCCCTCGCCCCTCAGAAGGAAGCGTTCAAGTCATTGGACGCATCACGAGCGTTGAGGCGTTGCATAATCCATTCATCAATCTCAGCAAGCACCCACGCAACCCGATTTGCGCCTAGCCGAACCCTCTTGGGAAAATGGCCTGCTGCTTCGAGCCGCGCTATGTGCTGAGGTGTGTATGGAATAGAGGTGAACACTCGCGTGTCTTACTCGACTGCCGCTGAGTACATGCGGGTCGCAAAGCATTCGAAAGATATGGACCTCCATAACTTTGAAGGCGGCATCCGTGCTTTTCTTGACGCTAACGCGAAGAAGAAAGCAACCCCATCCCACATCCTGTAGCTCAGCAGGCGGTCACGCTTTGACCTGCTTACTCCTCATATCCCGGACCCCGAAGGGTCACCGCGACGGGAGCCGGTGAAGACTCTGACAGTCGTAATAATCACCGGCCTGCTGGTTGAGTTTTTCACGATCCAGCATCTTTTTGTCCCTAAATATATGTTCGAATATAAAAAGCCTGAGACTCTATATTTATACTGGCTTTTACCGGCACTCCCGCCGATTTCCAGTCGCCCATGGAGGTTTTCAGGGCAATACACCGCCGGTCTTTGTCCCGGTATCGGTGGTTCTAGTCGATTATGTCCTCTTACAGCAGTATTTATCAAAGTCGGTCACTTTCGTGTCCCCACCATGATTAAACGGCTAATTGCTCTGCATTTGCGAGCTTGCGGAATAAGGTCACTTCGCAGTTATCTGGGTCATCATCCGGGATGATTTCGACATTCACATCTGCCAGCGAGATGGTCCCACCATGGCCTTCGACCTCAACGAAATAGGATTTGGTGAGGAAGTCGACAGCTTCATCATACCGTCTTGCATAGATCGATACGTCGCAATCCAAGCAAATACACATGCCGGTTTCATCAATGTGTTTGATGACAATATTGCGTACGTTGTCGGTAATGGCATCTAGGGCTAAAAATCTCACGTTCAATTGGTTATCCTTGAACGTAGAAATCCGGCTTTTTGACGTGCCGCTGATATGGATGACAAAGCTAAATAACTTAGCTGGTTGGGTGTAGTCGATGTCAGAAACTTCTATCAATTTCATCATTCTATCCTTTCATAAGGGGCGGCCCGTATGCAGGAGGCAGTTGGAGGGGAGCATACGGGCCTTGGGGGCAATCGGTTACTTGTCTAGCTGTTCTTTTTCTCGTTTGGCTCGCATGCGTTCTTCATGCTGTTTTCTAAATCGAGCCGTCAGCTTTTCAGGTTCTGTGCGGAGATTGACCATCTCCCAGTCCGGTTCAAACCCAACCATGACGCAATCTTCCGGCAGGTCGGGCATTGGTTTTTTACGTTTCATATTTCTTACTCCTCGTTATGGAGAGGACCAATTCCTCGTCCGTCAGGAGTATTTATCCTTGGAAGCTATTTCCGTGTCCCGGCGATTGGTTGCCACGGATAAATACCTGTAACCACTTACGAAACAGGAGTTGCTACAATGATGATGACAGAAGAATTATATGAGGTTTTAACTGAGGCAGATGTGATCCGAACTCAGGGTCAGTTTAGCCAACTGTGCGGACGCAAGTTCAGTTGGACAAGTAGTGCAATTAGCACTGGGAGGGAGATGTCTCTGGAAGCGACCTTGGCCTGTTACTGTAATCTATTGGCGATTAGAGATGCTGCTGCTAGAGAGCAGGACTTCGCAAGTTACGAAGATTTGAATCGCATATGCCAATGGTTATGGAATGACATGTGTAGCGGCGTAGAGAGCTTGTGCCAGTCACTGGCTGCCTGACCAGCTTTCTCCCCAAGTATTGTGTTCAGGGACATAGATCGCACCGAATTTGGTCATGAGGTCTATAACATCATTGATCGCCTGCTGATGATTTCGGCGACAACGGTCCAACGCACCGGGAACGGCTGCCCCATGGCGTTCCCACCGGTTTTCTTCTTGTAGCCAGCCATGGATGCGGAGGATGTGTTTTTCTGTAGTGACATGAGTTGGGCGATCAATAAAGGCGTTGTTACCACCATATGGCACCGCAAACCTATATAACCACCCGGCAGCCCGTTCTGCCATGACGCTGTGATGTTGGGTTAATTCTTGGCATTTATCAGCAATTCGCTTGATCTTGCCACCTTCCATCATTTGACGACGTTGTTCCCAATAGGCAGGGTCTTGAGTTACTCGAAGACGGGTTTGGTCATTTGGATTGAAAGCATGGGCTGGTAACGCTGATAATAAGAAAAACAGTAGAAAAAGACGCATCTTATATACAGTGGGGCAATGCCCCACTGCCTTTGCGTATGAGGTTACTTTATGCAGCGGGACACATAGTGAACGTTGGCAGAGCCATCGTTTGCAACAGAAAACTTCTGGATTTCACAAGTGAATGATGTGTTGTGTGAATTTCCGTTGTAAACACCTGAAACTACCACATCAAACCAGCATTGATTGTTTTTTCTGACGCTCGGTCCACCAATTTGCCAATTTCCATTAGAAATTAAAGCTTTTAGGGCTTTGTGGTTTCTGAAAGAACTTGAAGGTGTTGAACCAAGCATACCCGTAGGTTCTAATTCCGTCTTTACAGATGCTGTCCCCAGAGACGTTATACCAGCCAAACTTGAGCATAGTTTTTCGATTTCTGATTGGCTCATATTCTTAGCCTCTCTTTGTTCTGCTGAATAAGCAGAAGAACTTACAGCAATGACGTTGAAGGCACGGTGAATGGTGGCCTTGCTCAAGTTCTTTTTAGCGTAGGCATCTCTCAGCTTATTTGCATCGTGGCGAGAATACATATCGATAGGTTTATCACCGACAATAGTGATGAGATTCTTGTGGGCACGATTGATAGCTGTCGAAAACGTGCGTGGTCGTCCAACTTCTTTAACCTTCAAATATATGTCTTTGGCTTCTGAGAACGTGGGTGCATTGGATTTGGCTATTTCGATGGCTTCCTTGACGTGCATAAAACGTTCAAACGGGTCGCTATACATACGCCGTCTGAGAAGTAGCCAGTGGTCATCAAGCTTTGCCGCAAGATTGGTTGCTTCTATCCGTGCCACTGTTATGGAACGAGTGCGAAGGGATAAGACTATACGGTCAGTGGTGTAGTGACTTCTAACGTCTTTTGGAACTCTACGTGTGAAGTAGAAGATTCGACGTTTTTTGAAAATGTATTTGGGAAGATGGTCTACCATTTGGTCACACGATAAGCAGCAAGCATCAAAAGAGTGCTTTGTTTTCAATCGTTTAACCAAATTTTTAGAGAAGAAATGGTGCCCGGGGGCGGACTTGAACCACCGACACGCGGATTTTCAATCTGCGCAGTAAATGTATAATATATTGATTAATATGATAAAAAATTACATTTGTCAATTTATGTGTAAGAAAATGTGTAAGTTTTGCGTGTGTATGAAACTTAAACCCTAATCAAGTTTTATCTGATTTGTGGAGGGAGACTGAACCGGCGCTTTTCCTTATGCAAAAGCGCATCAGAGAGCATCAGTCAGAAGTTATGTGTAGTCCCCCGACGAACTGATCCCCTAACGCACACCAAATTCTGGCTCACAGTATTTCAATGTGCCTAAATCTAATTTAATTCTAAAGTCTTGTGGGTTAGAACAATAGATGGCAAAAGACACAACGTTTTTATCAACTCCCGTTACCCAACCAATTTGACTTCTGTATTTTTCAATATAATCTTTGAAATGAGGATGCTTGAATGGGGGGATGTAATCTTTTATATGACCTTCTGCTGTGAGGATTTCTCCCAGAGGTTCATTGGCTCCACATTGATGTGAATATAACCTCAAAATAATGTTGGTTCTGGGGACATGATAGTAATAATCTTTTGTATCCAATGGGATAAAACTTATCTCAGGTCGAGAACCATCCAAATCTATCCAGTTTCCATCTTTATATGCAATTCTAGTCATTCTATTGGCTTTGCTGGTCCAATCGGAATTAATACATCAGTGTTTGATTGTCCGCTTTGTGGTAGGATTTGAGTCTGACTTTTTAGGAGTTTTTGCATTCTTTTCAAGCAGCTGCGCTTGCTCTAATTGCTCATAGAGTAGTTTTTCATTCAGGGAATTATCCAAAGTCTCTTTGTTTAGCTTGGAAAAATTAGGATTTTCAAGGTCAATTTTTAACTCTTTTCCATCTGGAGTGTATGCCGTTACATTCCAGTTTGTTTGATTTCCACCCCCTGGGTCCTAAACCCCGCGGCTTTAGCCCGATTGTGGCAGACTAGAACCCCATGCCACAATACAGAAAAGCATCCCACGTCACCTACGACTGCAGATATCACATCATCTGGATCACCAAATACAGACGAAAAATCCTCACCCCACAAATTCACCAACGCCTCAAAACCATCATCCAAGGCATCACCAAAGAACTCTACATCAACACCATCTCCCTCGGCATGGAAGACGACCACATCCACCTCTACGCCTCCATCCCCATCACCCAGCCCATCCCCTACGTAGTCCAAAAACTCAAAGGCAGAACCTCCCACATCATCCGCCAAGAATTCAAAACATACCTCAAGCCCTACTACTGGAAACCAGTCCTCTGGGCCACCGGATACTTCGTAGCAACCGTAGGCGAAGTCTCCCACGATATCATCAAAAACTACGTAGACAACCAAGGCAAACAAGACGTCCTCGGCAACGACGAAACAATCGAACTCTAAACATCACAAACCCCCATCCCTTTAGGGTGGGGTGGGTTTAGTTGAGGTCGGAGCGTCAAGTTGAGTATTAATTGGACTTGAATTTTTACTAGCCTTTGCTACATCTGAAGACAACTGCATAGCATCGGCTCCAATCGGGCAGTTCTTGCCATGTCATAACCTCCTTTGAAACTTCAATCGAGGTTATGAAAAGATCAGCGAGATAATCGGTACCTATGACCGATTATCGAGGTCGGTAGCCCTAGTTTCGGTTTGATGATTTTTTCGTCGTAAGTCATCTGACGTCTCCTTCGCCCTGTTGGGCTGATTATGAACGAAGTGTCAGATCAAGTCCTGCCTTTTGTATTTAACTCCTTTGGAATTGTTCTTTAACAACTCTATCATTGTCAGGCAGTTTTAAAGGCTTGGGCTCATTCCGTATAGCTTCCTCAATAAAATTCCCCAACGAACAACCCAGTTCATACCAATCATCTTCAGGATAACAAAATTCAATACTTTCTAGCCAAGCATCAAGTTGATCATACCAGTCACCTGAATACTCTAACTGGTAGCCAATATTAGTCGCTGAACCCATCAGTCTTTGTTTGTATTCTTTAAACGGCATTTCTTTTGAACGAAATTTTGAGATTACATTTAGAAGGCTTTCGTAACCAGACAACATCATTTTCCTCCAATCGGTTTAATGGTTACAACTCTTCCTTCAGAGCTAGTGATCACATCAATACTGCCAGAAGAGTATCGAAGATTCCCATTAGCTTGTTTTACTGGTGTTGTATTTTGAATAATATCTTCTACATGATTTGGTGATATTGAGCGACCTCTTATGTTATCAGTACCATCGAAATAATTGATCCCCGGCTGGTTAATATATGGTAGGCGATCACCTGTTACTGGTTGTGGCTGCCCTTCGGCAGGGGCACCTGAAGAATACCTTTGGCCGCTTGGTTGCATACGCGCAACGGCGTGTTGAGAATACAGTCTATCACCTATTTTAGCATATTCCTGGGGGCCGTTAGGCCCTGTTTTCGTTATTTTCGGATAATCGTTCCAGTTTCCCCATAATAAGCGTTCATTCTTCCTAATTTTCCCAATCGCACCAGCAACCTCAGTTGTCAGTTTCAGGCCGCCTAAAGCGGTGCTTCCAAGCGCGGCAGTCAGTTCCCCATAAATTTCCATACCACCGACATGGTCGCCTGCGTCCAGTTTCTCCTTGGCGTCTGCCATGGTGGTTTTAAAGTCGTTGGCAATTTGTTCAGGCAGTTCGTCTAAATGGGTGATTAGATAGGTGATGCCCTCAACGCGTTCCTGATTGCGTGTAGCAGAATCTACATCCAGAAGCATAGCGGGTGTAGAAACGTCATAGAGTAGCAGCCCCAACGCTTCTGCATTTTCCACAACAAACTTGGCAGCGCCTTTGTTAAAGCCTGTCTGCATCGTTTGAGTGATGCCGCCCATAACTTTCGTTTTGGTAAGCTCCAATCCATCATTCAACAAAAACAGCTCAGATTTTTGATCTGATGTTAGTGTTTTTTGTTTAGCGTTCTTTAGCTCTTGCTTAACCAGATAAATCTGTTTGCTGGTTTCAACCAATTCGAATGTGCGATTGATTTTTTCCTGATCTGTCAGATTAAGCTCAGTCCCACCCCCAACAACGTTGGAACTTTTGTGGATTTCCTGCAAAGCATTTGCCATGCCCAGTGTGGAGCCCGGCAAAACACCTTTGAGGTTTTCAAAACCAGTTGGCGCGAAGTCTTTCAGGACTACATCATAGAAACTTTTGTTTGCCATAACAGTGCTGGCAAAGAGACTGGGGTTGTTAAATTGATTATCCTCACTGAGGAACTTGAGCTGGTTGCCGAGGTTGTCTGTAAAGCCTTTGCCGTAATTGTCCATGGTTTTCAGGATGGCAAGGGCTTCACTGTCCTGAGCAATTTCTCGGGACATTTCAGCGTCGACCTGACGCAAGGCTTCATTACCCAAACGAGTGACCCATTCCTCTTTTGTACCGCCTTTGGTTTTTGCCATTTGCTCCGCAGTTTTTTCAACCGCCAGAATTTCTGTGGTATGGAGCATGCGGTTATTCTTCACCGCATTACTGGCGGCTTGCATGGCTATATCGCTATCCTGTCCTAGAAGGTTGGCTGCAATCAGGGCTGCTGTTGTGGCGGCGTAGGTGATTTTCTGGTTTCTGTCTTCGTCGTCTTTGGAAATCAAATCCCCGGCTACTTCAGCCGTGACTTCCCCAACCACAGCACCGATAGCGCCTGCCCCCGCCGCATCCAGATCACCACCGCTTCGTATGAAACCCTCTATGGCTCCATTTGCGGCATGGAGGATTTTATGTGTCCCCTCATCAATTCCTTCTTCCTGGGTGCCATCTTCGTTCTTCTCACCCGCTTTCATATCCCCGATCTTGTTGGCCCCTATTTCACCTACGGCATTAGCAACGCTGTCGAGGACGAACTGTTTGAGGTCAGGACCGGATAAGGAGCTGGAGCTGCTGGAGCTTGACGTGCTGGTGGTCACCGTCTTGACTGTATTGGTGAGGGTAGTTTCCGTTACCGTGTCGCCCGCTGTGAGTGTGTCGCCATCCTGTAGAACCTGTCCGGTGGTTTCGGTGTTTTCTACAGTGGCATCATTGGCAGCTGTCACCGTTGTGCCGTCACCTGAGCGGATGGTCGTGCCCTGATGGACGGTCTGGGTTGTGGTGGTTGAGGTTGTGCTGCTCTTGGACTTGGTCTGGGTCACCCCGACGCCCAAAGTGCCGGTGGTAAATTTTCCATCCTTACTGCCGAACGTGCTATCTGGCCCACCATTGTCATAATTCAGGCTCGCCCCGACGTTGACACCGACAGACGAGGTCTTGGTGGTGGAGGTGGAATTAGTGGTGGCGTGCGTATCAGCTGCCGCCAGCAGATTGACATCGCCGCCTGCCTCAATGGTGGTGCTGTCGCCTGCTGTCAGCTCCGCATTGACCAGCGTGGTATCCTTGCCGGAGGTGATGTTGATGTCATTACCAGCGGTGATTTCTGTGCCCTGTTGCAGGGTATCCGTTTGGGTCGTGGTGTTCGTGGTGAACTTGCCTTTGGAGGCCGTCATACCCACGCTGTAATTGGTGTCACCGCCTTCGGTTTGTCCGCCATAGCTCACCCCGACGGACGTGGTCTTGCCCGTGAGGGTGGAGCTGGAGGTCTGGTGGATGTCTTGCGCGGTGGTCATCGCAATGTCATTGGTGGCACTTAACGTGGTGTCTGTGCCGCTTGAAAGCTCACCAGAGACAATAGAGATATTATCCGCACTGACGTTCAGGTTCTGGTCGGCCTTAAGAACAGTGCCTTCATTGATGACATCAAGGGCGGATTGCTCGCTGCCTTTTATCTTGGTCTGGGCGACATTAACGCCAACGTTCGCGAAAGACACCCCGATGTTGAAACCCTTGGAGCTTGTCTGGCTGTGGGTTTCTTGATGGACGTTCTGGGCAGTGGCGAGGTTAAGGTCGCCGCCCACCGTCATGTTTAGATCACCGCCTGCTTCCAGCTCAGAGCCAGTGATGGCCGCATCAGCCCCGACATTGACATTTAGGTCATTGCCGGACTTAAGCGTAGCGGCCACAACGGTTTGGTCATAGACGCTGTCGGTTTGGGTTTGGGCGGAATTATAACCGATGCTCAGACCGGGGATAGTCACGCTCATGCTCTTGCTTTTAAAGCTGGAGCTGCTGCTTTCCTTAGTGTTGCTGGCATGTTCTATATTGAGCTTGCCGCCAGCATTGAGGCTGGCGTCTGTCTCTGCCTCAATTTGAGAACCTTTGATATTGAGGTCTGCGCCAGAGGAAATACTGACATTATCGCCACTAAGAGTGGAGGTAACAGTCGTGGTTTCGCCGTTGGAGCTGGCTGTGCCCTTCATGGAATTATAGCTGGCAACGCCGAGGTTGATGCCAAAGGACTTGGTCGTCACGCTTGAGGAATGACTTTTGTCTTCAGCAGAGGTAATGGTGAGGCTTTGCTCAGCACTCAGGCTTAAATTATCACGGGCGCGAACGTTTGTGGCCTGCAAGGTTGTATCATTGGCGGCGCGAATGGTGACATTTTCACCCGCTGTAATGGAAGAGGAGACCGTATTTTCATTGTAACTTGTGTTGGTGGTGGAAGACGACGACAACATGCCGCTTTTGGAGGTGCGTTCCATGCGGTATTTCATATCTTGCATACCCGCAATCGCGATATTGTTATCGGCTTCAAGTGTGGCGGATTTTCCCGCGCTCAGCGTGCTGCCTGCAACTGTGATGTCTTCCCCGCTTTTGATAGACAGGTCACTACCTGCTATTGCACGGGCGCTCACGGTAGTGCGGTTGTCGATATGAAGCTCATACTTTTCACCGACGATATCCTGCTTATAGGTGTCTTGCACTCCAGTGAGGGTGGTGGTGGCACCGCTGTCGATGCTGAGGTCATTGCCTGCAACAAGGGTGGTGCCTTTGGCGGTTGTATTTTCACCGCTGGTGATGGTCAGATCGTTTCCGGCCTTGAGGCTGGCAAGGTCGTTGTTTACCTGAGTGGACCAACGGCCCAGCTGTCCATTCATACCAATAGATGCACTATCGACGGCTTTGGTGTTTTGAACGGCGGTCATGACCGTATCAGTGCCGCTGGTAATGGTGAGGTCTGTGCCTGCTTGCAGTGTTGAACCCTGCATCACGGTTTGCTGGGCGCTGTTCAGGTTAAGGGCACCGCCTGCGTGAATCTCGCTGGTTTGATAGGCTTCCTGCGTGGTGGAGACACCTGCATACCGGCCATGGCGATCACGGTCATAGCTTTTGTTGACAGTCTTGAGCGCTTTCAGTGTGATATCGCCCCCTGCTTTGAGGGTGGCATCCCCGGTGGAGGTAAGTTTTCCGCCTGTGTCGGTGATATCTTGGCCGGAGGTGATGGTGAGATTGCCGCCTGTTGCCTGAACACGGGCCTGAGACCCGCTGACAATGGATCGACCAATATTTACGTCACGACGACGGTCATAGTTATCGTGAAGGGTGGCACTTGATTGCTGCCATGTCTCTGTCGTGTTGGTGAAGTTGCCGTTGGTGGCGCTAAGGGTGACGTTCTCCCCTGTGAGGAGCCCGCCTGTGTTGGTGATGTCTTGATCGGTACTTACATTGAGGTTGCCATTGGCCGCTTCCAGCTTGCCGTAAGTGTTGGTGAGGGAGCCTGCGCTTGAAGCAATGGTGGTATTGGCCCCCGACAGGGTGCCGGAGTTGGTGATGTCGCCCCCGGCAGTCAGGTTAAGATCGCCCTCGGCATGGATGATGGCCCCGGAAGAGTCGATTTTCATACGGGTGGCTTCTGCCAAATAGACCACGGGCTTAAGCGCCTTGCGACCGTCTTCCAGTTCAACTTCCACCATCCAGACCATGTCTTGAGTAAGAGAGGCAATTTGTTTGGAACTGAGCGCGACACCATAAGAGAGTTGCAGGTCTTCTTGCTGGGCAAGCGCTGCATCCATCAGGGCGAGATACTGGTCGTTATCATTGGTGATGGTGGGAGAGAGGAAACGATTATGGGTGACGGCCATGATCTGGTCACGTACCTGTCGGGTCTCCCAATCATTATTGCCCAGTCGTTTGACTTCCCCTGCCAGATTGAAGCCCATTTTCTGGGTGAAATAATCCGAGCCATAAAGTGCGCCCAAGGTGGCAACCGCCGGGTTGACCTCAATGATATAGTTGGCGGTGGGGTTGGTCGTTTGAACAAACAGCCCACCGGGGCCGGAGGGGAGACTGATGTTGGCATTGATGCTGGCGGTGGTGGGCAGGCCGATATCAGCCGATGTGGCATGAACGTTGGCAGAGCCTGCGGTGATAGACACCGGGTCGGCCCCGCCGAACATGGAGATATTGTCGATGGAGCCTGTAAAGGGACCTGTAATATTTCCTCCGGCGGTGATGAAGGTATCGCCTGCTTCGATAACAGTGGAGGAGGTGGAGGAAGAAGAGGAGGTTGATTTACTACTTGGCATAGAACCGGTCTCAGCATCAACATATGCTATTATTTTTACTGTTTTCGAGCTGCTACTTGTCGTTCTAATGGTTGCTTGGCCTTCGTTCGTGAGAGTATTTCCCTTTAGTGTCAGGTCATTGTTGGTTGCAATATAGCCACCTTTGTTGGTCAAATTTGTTGCATCCAATGTCATGGCCAAAGAACTGATGAGTTTGGCAGGGTCTCCTGTATAGCTGGTTGTTTTCTCAATAACGGAAGACGAACTCGTTGTTCTCGTTAAGGAACAAGTGCCAACAACTCCACAACTAGGATGGCTGTCTGACCCCCGATAATAATTAGTCTTAGTTGTTTTAGTGCTAGATGACGACGATATCGTTTTAGGTGTTGGGCTGCTTGCCCCTTTCCTCTCATTGGTGAGATTATTTGTATAAATGGATATCCCGCCATTGAGGCTCTCAATATTGCCTGACAGGTTATAGACCTTGGTGTTTTTGCCGCCAGACCCATTACTGTCGATCTGGATGTTGCCATTGGCGAGGATATTGCCTTCCTCATTGGTCAATGTGCCCGGTGTCGCCAAGGTGAGGGAGCCCGAAGAATAGAGCAGCCCTGTGTTGGTCAAATCCCCTGTAATATTCAGCTCAAACCCGTCTGAGCTGCCATCAGAGATGGTGCCGGAGTTAATTAGATGCAGGGCTGTCAGTGTCAGGTCATTTGTGGCGGTCATCAACCCGCCGTTGGTGAGGGTCGTCCCCGCAGTGATCGTTGTGTCATCAGCACTCTGGGTCTGGGAATTCGCCGTGGTGGTGAGGGCCTGATTAGCAGTTAGCGTGGTGCCCGTCTGTGAACTGATGGTGCCATCGCTTGTGATGTTGCCACCGCTTGAAGTGACGCTGACCGAGCCGCTGGAGGTGAGGCTGCCCCCTGTGTTGAGGGTGGTATCCCCTGTGGTGGTCACGGTGATGTTGCCTGTGGCCTCCAAGGCATTGCTGCCGCTATAGCTCGCCCCATTGATGGTCGCCGTACCCGTGATATCGCCTGTACCGGACCCTGTGGTGAGGGCTCCGCCTGTGAGCGAGAAGGTACCCCCTGCGGTGATGTTGCCGGAGGTCGTGGCACGGGTGCTGCCCTCTAAGGTGAGATTACCCACCGCCTCCAGCTCTGCTGTGCTTAAGGTCGGGGCCGTGAGGTTCAGGGCCGCGTTGGACTGGGTTTTGCCAGATAAGGTCGCTTGGGTGGTTGCTGTCAGGGTAATATCACCGCCTGTGGTGATCTGGTTTGTGCTGATCGTCTGGCCTGTCAGGCTTGCTGTACTTGTGGATTGCAGATGGCCGGACAGGTTGGCGGTGTTGGTGGCATTGATCGTTGCCGTACCGCCAGCGGTGATATTCTTGGCCGTAATCGCCGCCCCGGACAGGCTGACGTTAGAG
The DNA here is from genome assembly GCF_004564135.1 of Terasakiella sp. SH-1. Taxonomy (NCBI): domain Bacteria; kingdom Pseudomonadati; phylum Pseudomonadota; class Alphaproteobacteria; order Rhodospirillales; family Terasakiellaceae; genus Terasakiella; species Terasakiella sp. SH-1. The sequence continues at coordinate 2,342,405 of NZ_CP038255.1, forward strand.
TTGGATTGGACATTCCCTGTCAGGGTGGTACTGGTGGTGCCCGTGATACTGATAGCCCCGGTGGCTGTGATCCCGCCGGATGCACTGCCATCACTGATTTGATCGGCAGACAGGGTTGCAGTTTCCACAGCTTGTAAGGTGCTGCCTTCAAAGCTCAGGCTGTTGGTGGCCGTGAGGGATAAGTCCCCGGTCGTCGCATTGGACCCGTCACTGTTGCGCCCGGCAGTGATCGTGGCATTACTTGCGGTAATAGTTGCTGCGGAAACAGTCACATCGTCTTTGGTAGAAAGCGTGGCCGAACTGAGCGTAGCTGTCCCGCCTGCGCTGATGGCTAGGTCATCCCCTGCATAGAGAGTGCTGGATGCGGTCACATCATTGCTGTTTTGCGCCGTAATCGTGAGACCGGTGGCGGCAGAGGCTTTTTTGAGCTCAATCTTGCCATCGGCGGTGATGGTCAGCTCCGACGTTGACGCTGCCATCTCCCCTTGCATATTGACGCCCACGCCTGTTTCATTGGCGATCAGGGCAATGCGCCCGGCATACATGCCGCCCAGAGCAGAACTGTCAATCGCCAGTGTGGGCTTGGTGGAGCCATCATCTGTTTTCTTGGTGACACTGCGATCTGAATATTGAACATCATTGCGCCCGGCGATGATGTTCAGTTCTTTTGCATTAATGGCTCCGCTGATCTCCGCTGCGCGGGTGATGATGTCGAAGGCATCCGCATCGTTGGCGTTCAGCCCCAAAGAGTTCACAACCACATCGCCGCCATTGACTGACAGGCTATCCAAGGATGTGCCACTAAAAACAGGGGTGCCTGTGGTGAGCGTACTTCTGGATGTGTTGATAAAGCCGCAGCCGTTACAGGTGATACCGTTGGGGTTGGCGAGGATATAATCGGCCTTTTGCCCGGCAATTTCGGTAAAGCCTGTCAGGCTGGAACGATTGGCGCTTGTGACTTCATTGATGATCAGACTGGCCGCTGTGCCACTGAAGTTCGGGTTGGCAAAGATTGCTCCGCCCGTTTTGGTCAGGGTATCAATGGTGGAGTTGTTCACCACCAGCCCGGATTTACCTACATTAAAATCAGTGAATTTGTTGTGGGAGACACCAGAACCATTGGGCGCGACGATATCCAACAAAGGGGTGTCGTTAATGGTGGTGCTTACACTGGCTGTGGGCATGCTTGGGTCCACTGTGATGGTCGCGCTTTGGGCCTGAACCATATTGGGCTGGAGCGCAATGGTGAGGCTCAGCGTCCAGCAGAGCGTTTTTTTAAGCAGCTGTTTCATTAAAAACCAAGCTCCGCCTTAAGGTAAACTTCATGATGGCGCTCATCCAAATGAGCAGGGGACCGGATCGGTCGGGCATAGGTGCCAGACAGATTAAACATGCCACCCGATGTTTTGAGCCCAATGGCATAACCGGACAGCACGCCGCGCTCGGTGCTGTCTTTGGCATCATTTTCCAACGCACCCATATCAAAGCCAATGAAGGGGGCAAAGGTACCGAACAATTTATCGGGGATGTCATAGCCCGTTTTCGGCAAGGCCCAGCTCAGGGTGTTTTGCAGATAAAGACCTTGATCCCCGCCCAGAGTGCTTTCCTTAAAACCGCGCACGGAACTTTCCCCGCCAATGGAGATTTGATCGGCCCCATAAAGGGTCATGGGGCTCCATTGCGCATGGGCATTCCCTGTGTAAGTGAGCTTTTGCCCAAACACATCAAAGGGCTTGTAATAGCTCAGGTCCAGTTCACTTTTTAAAAACTGGGCACGGGGTGTGGCCGGATTGGTGATGCCTTCATCTTCTGCCGCCCATAAGGCGCGGATGCCTTTTTCCATGGTCAGCTTGGCAGAGGCGATCCCGCCCCAGAGCTTATCTTCATGACCCAAAGTCCAGCCGATGGAGGTCAGGCGGTAAGAGGAACTATCGAGCTTGTCTTCACCAATAAAGCTGGCAGCAGTATGTTGGCGTAGGAAGAGAGAGCTGTTGGTTTTACTTTCTTTATTGCGGTGAACCACCACATCCACTTCGCCTTTGTGGGTGCGCGAATAGCCGGAACTGATATAGCTTGCCGCTGTGCCATTGATCTTGCTGGCATGATCATAAAAACTGTGGGAACTCGACAGGGTCCAATAGCCAAGGGGCACGGACCAGAAGCCGGAAAGGGATCGACTATGTTGCGGATCGCCCGCCTTGGTGTCTTTGGACCAGCTGAAAGACAGGTAATCATTGATCCCGAGCAGATCATCAATGCCAAGACTGCCTGTGGCCTGTTGCACGCCCGTGGCGATCTTGCCGGAATTATCAAATCCCATAGTCACATGCCAAGGCTTGGACGACTGGTTTTCAATCTTAACCATGGTCGCGCCTTGGCGGCTCCCCGGTTCCAGCTTCATTTTGGCATTATTGGATTTAAGGCGATTGATCTGGTCCAGCCCTTGCTCGATATCGCGCAAGTTCAGCGGGCGATCTAAGGTGCCGGGAAAGGCGGTTTTTAGACGCCAATTCTTGCGTGATTTGTCATCATGGAGCTCATAACCTTCCACAAACCCTTCAACGATAGTGAGCTCTAGTGACCCATCGGCAATATCTTGTGGCGGGACAAAGCCGCGCGTGGTGACATAGCCTTTATCCGTATAAAGATTGGTGATGGAACGCAGCAGTTCATCAACTTGGGCAAGGGTAATACAGCGTGATAAATACGGCGCAAGCAGGCGGGCCTTTTCAATATTGCTCAGCAGGGTTGAACCCTTAAGCTCAATTGACTCGCTTTGAAAACAGGTTTGACCATCGGGCAGCTCAGGAAGCTCCGGTTCAGGTGTAACCACAGGTTTCTTCTTGCCGAGCGATTTGTTCTTCATCTCGATCAAACGACGCAGGGTCTCATTGCGCCGCTGGATTTCATTTTGCTGCTGCTCAATCTTGTTGAGATCGTTCTGTGGAATAGCCTGAGCATGGGTCTCTTGTGTCAGACACAGTCCCCCAATCCCGAGGCCCAATAGCCCCAGCTTCTTCCCTATTCCCCTCATCTACGATCTCATGTTTTAGTTGATTTATTGATCAGAAGCCGAACATAAGGGAAGGGCGATACTCCTTAGAAGGGAAATCGCAAAAAATGCGACAAAATCCTGTAAAAACCGCAAAAAGGGCAAAAGTCATTCTAAACAGACTCACCCAGAGTAAGTCCGATACACAAAAAATTATGCAATCTCAAATTTAATTAAAATACAATCTAAGGGAATCGGACAGGATTGAGGGATTCATGGAAATGCGTAAGGAACTTACACATAAAGGGGAGGAGAATAGTAATTTGAAGGTCTGAAAGGCCGTAAGTTTTAATATGTGTAAGAGCCTAAAAATCAGCGAGCCTGTGAAAAAAGTACAGAAGGTTTGTGCAATAAGAGAAAGTCTGCGCGGCGAAGGATGATGTTCTCTAAGTTATTGAATTAATTGAAAAATACATATGGCGTTTATCCATATTTTCAAGCCGCACAGCCATTAGCTAAGTTATTGAAAATAAAAGGCTATTTAATTTCAATTGTGTAAATGTGTAAGAAAATGTGTAAGTTTCACACATTTTCCAAGCGTCGTGCTTTGTACCATGATTTTTCCATACCATCGACCCGCTAATTTCATTTTTTCGTGTGGGTTCTATTTCCCAGCAGAATTTTTTCCTTCCAAGCTATGTGTAAGGATTTTCAAAAATACTTTTAAAAATCAAGTTGTTATCTATGCTATTGTTACGAGTGTTATGGCATTAGCGGACGACAAATAGTGAAATCATTACGAAAGAAATGATGTAAAGCAGGTTTGAAATCACCATAGCTTGGGCGACTTCTTCTTTTATTTCCTCTTTGGAAAGCACCATAGAAAATGAGGAGGTGGGGAGGATGAAAAAGACAAGCACAGAGAGCCAGATTTCAGAATGGAGCCAATAGAGCAGGGCAATTGGAAGAAATATCGGAAATCTGACGAATAGCATTTTCCCGAGGTGCTGGAAAACCGTTTTTGAAAAGTTAGTAAATGACAGAGCAGAGCCCAATTGAAAACTAATCCCGATTTTCACGACCAAGCCAATTCCGGCAATGATGAGCTCGTCAATATACGCGCCAGCTTCAAAATAATTTAGAGTGAAAGCCGTTGAGATGAGGGCAACTAAAACTCCTATTCTCGTGAGGTTTTCTCGGTTGATTTGGTGGTGCTGGCAGGCGGGATAGACGATAGCAAGGCTTAGAAAATTAAAAAGATCAGCGATTAAAAATCCGGGCAATAAGTGCGGGGAAGTCGTTGAAAGTAAAAGCACCCCGCGGTTGCCGCCACCGTATGTGCCATATGAGAAATATGCGCTTGAAAGTTTTTTATATCTTGCCCCAAGCAAGGTTGGGAGGCATTGGATTAAAAATCCCGCTATAGCCAGCCAGAGCCAACCGGATAGGCCATAATCAAAACTGACCGTGGTGATAGAAACGAAAATAAAAGCGTAGAGAAGGTAAACGTTTAAGCGACTGACTACACTGACGATTTCTTTTCTTTTGCGGAGAAAATAACCCAAAGCAAAAAAACAGCCCACTAACAGAAGATTTGTGGTTTCCATATTTATTTCTCTTCTGTTGGGAAGCTGGGAAATGTTCTCATTACATGTGGGTGGTCACTATTTTCAAGTGGGGCACTTAGGAATTGGCTTATTTGTTCTCGTTTTTCAGCTTCTGAAATACCATATTCCTGCAATTTTCGATCTAAGTTGCTAAATGGTTCTTTCGATTTGTTTTGAAGGGCATGAGGTCTTGACTTCATAAGAATTGTCCGTCGGCTTACCAGAATATATTCCCCTTCATCAATATCGTGAAGGGTTGGGGTTGCCATATGATGACCATGCAAGGGGCCATCATCAAAGAATTTTACATGGAATGACGAAAAGTTATATTCTCCAGTAAGGTTATTGTCATGCCAAATTATATGCAGGATATTTGCTTTCTTATGTAAAAAAACATATCCAATTAAGTATGTCGTGTCGCCGGGGCGACGGGCTATAATATAGTCGCTTTTAGGGTCTTTTGAGAATGTGACGATAGTTGTTTTTACAACAGGTCCGGACTCTCGAATAGTGCCTTTGTTAGCCCAAACGTTAATCATATACCACGGGCTACTACAGAGCCACTTGCTAATGTAATCAGTTGCTTCAATATCGTCATTTGCGGGACGAAAATTTAAACTTGAGGAGGACGGTGTCTCAAGGCTTCCTTTAAATTGTGGAAACTGAAGAGTTAGCTGCTGTTTAGTGAGTTTGTATTTTTCTGCAATTATATTAAGGTCAGGTTCACAGGTACCACCAAGCCATCCTTGCACGACATCAAGCTTATCAGTCATGTCTAAGGTTTTTGCAAAGTCCGCAACATCATGATCATGTATCTCTAAAAGATAGTGAATGTTTTGCCTTATGTAATCTTGCCGGAAATTTATAAATCTTTTCTCGAGCATTTCTTTAAAAGATTGGTCTTCTAAAATTAGATCGCTGATCGTTATGGGGTTGTGAGTTAAGTAAGTGTGATTATAGATTTTTAGATATTCTTCAATTTTTGATTTTGGAATTTTTGCATCGCCACTAATCCATCGAGAAACGCTGCTACTCGTGCGTTTAAAGGCTGTTGAGATGTCTTTATGTGTCATCCCATGTTTTAAAACACCCTGTAACAAAAGAGGCCATCGCGATTTAATTTTTTCGATTTGCTTTGGGTTGAGGGCTTTTAGAGTCTTTTGCATTTTTTTATCACCTTTTCAGGTTTCATCTTTGAAAGAATCTGAGTTGCGATTTAATTCCGAAGATCGAAAACGGAATTGCATAATTGGGTTGTTTTTTCAAAAATGCAACGAGTTTTTATGATTTTTCTAGATTTTTTGCGTAATTTTCTTTTCTATTTTTGAAAAAGTTTTGCGCATTAAATTAATATGTGAAATCTAGCAAAGGGTGTTGACAGTGAATTTCTTTGATGACACGCTGCATGTGTGTTCAGGGAAACTTGTACAATCGGAATTAGCCTAGGGGCTCGTTTCTTTATCTGTATAGAGAAATAGAGCCCCTGACATTTCCTGGATGTCAGGGGCGAAACCGATAGTAGTAGAAACCATAGGTGGTCATTCCATCGGCTCCAGCGGGGTAAACCCGCCAGAGATATTATAATGAAAGCGCCTCGCCAAAGGCAAATTCACTGTCTTCTTTCTTACGGAAGAAATCCTGCTTTGTCAAAACAAAGTGGGGCCGATGGTTTGACCTCCTTCAAAGCCAAGGAGGTAATTCTATGGCTAATGATGTTAGATCAAGCTCAGAGCTCGATAGTTTTAGAGCGTCTGTGGCCTCAGAAAACCCACTCATTTCTAAAGCAAAAGCTGCTCTGCCTGTGAGCAAAGCGGATATGGTGATGATTGCGGCTGAGTATTTGCCCGTTCTTTCGGAAGAAGAGGCCGAACTCAATAGGTCTTGTGACGCAATTTTAGCTGAAATTGAATTGCTTGAAAATGAACTCCTGCAAGTCGGCATAGGTCTAGGTTGTTTTACGGAGGAGGAGCTTAATCCTTCTCCTGCGCCAAAGCCTGATTTGCCCCGAGCGACTTTTAGTGTCGTTGAGATGATCAAGGAGGCGGCGCAATGACACCAGTTTCAAAAGAAGCGGCTATCGGGAAGGTTCTTCAACTTGCCAAAAAGAACATCACAAGTCTTTCAGATCAAGCTTGGGTTTTGAGCATCTCGGTAGTGTTTTTTGTGATTGCCTTTCTTGGCGAGTTCATTTTACCTTTCAAGTTTTTTCTTGAGCAAGCAAAGGATGCTCACGGGCAATATACACTTGTTGATCTTCTTGAAGTGATCGTAAAAACATTCACACTGTATTCGCCTGCTTTTCTGACGAAAATATCAATCGATTTGATAATCGAATCTTTTAAATCAAAGCCCACAAATCAGAGTGTTTTTCGGGCTAAGCAACCAGTGCGCCTTATAACTGGTGTCGTTCTGCTCGTTTTCTCTATCCATGTTTCAATTGCAATCGGTCATGCGATTGTGACGCCAACGGTTTATTCAATGGTTGAGGAGCATGTGGAAAAGCTTGAGGACGGGCCAATTGCCGATCAGTCAGTAGAAATCTCGAATATTCCAGCATTCAGTATTTGGGGAATGCAATATTCTTTCCCCCGAACGGCAGGGGAATTTTTAAATCCAGACACTCTAACAAGCCAAGCTATGTGGTTGGCATACCTTCCCTTAACTTGCGCCTTTGTAATGACGTTTGTGTATTACCGCATTTCAAAGGCACTAAGGCGCCGCCGCGAATATCAAGACTGGCTAATCGCAAAGCAAAAAATTGAAAAACTTGGCGCTTTACGCATCAAGTTGGCGGAGAAAAAAGCAACGTTACAAAAACTTCAAGAAAACCGTTTAGCAAGGTTGCAAGCTCATTGTGCCAAAGTCTTGTCAGGTTATGACGAAGCTTTGAATGCAATGCTGGCACTTGATAGCCAACGAGCGGCATTTTTGGACCCCAATTATCAGGAAAGCATCAAGGATGGACAATCTCTTCATTGTCAGGTGCCATTTATTAACCTTGATGAAGGCCTTCGAGAGAGGCTTTTAGAAGCAAAAAAATCAGTGGAAACAATTGAGCTTCCTTCATCTCTAAGCCTGCAGTCCGCCCTTTAGAATAAGGAAAATTTGAAATGCAAAAAATTGTTTACATGAGCCTTGTTATTCTGTGCGCAATCTATACGGGTTCTTCTGAGGCATATGAAATTAAAAAGAACCTTGTCGTAGGGGTGGATATTAGTGATGACAGCGCGATCTTTACCAATCCTCAATTTATTCAGAAAGCCAGCAAGTATATTCGGAGTAAGGTAGAGAAATTACCGACGATCTCGAAAGTTCATGCCGTAACCTTTGGTGCCTGCGCGGGGTATTTGGAGAGTAGGGGCTATGACGTCAAAAGGGTCGCCCCTTTGGACCCGCAATCACCTTATAGGTTTAATCCGCTTCATAGAGCTAGGACTTATGAGGAACTTATGTCTTTGGGACAAACTTTGATTAAAGTGCCAGATGGGAATAACCGTGTGTTTTCTCTAGCAGCAATCAATACTCTGGCTTGTTTTTCTCGTGCACTCCATTCATTTAGTCCTGAGCACGCTGGCTTAGATGAAATTTTACACTTGGCACGTCGGGCTCAATTTTCCGAAAAAGAAGTTACTGATTTGATTTTACAAGTTGATGATCAAGCCGTCCAAGACAGCTGGTTATCAATCGTTAAAGATGCAAGTAAAGGTGGAGTGTTAAATGGCTCAATGAGTGAGTTGCAGCTTGCCTTAACCCTTTTTAACGACCCGGTGATTTGTCAAAATACAACAAATGACAATTTGGGTGAATTTCCGACTTTGCGCAAAAAGAAAACTGCAATTTTCCTTGAATTGAATGAAAAATCAGCAGAGACGCATGGTATGACATATCTTGCCCCCTTCTTCTCTCAGGTGTTCGACAGTTTACTGTCTGACAAAAATTCAGAATTGGGGCTGAATGTGAAATTGTATTTAGACGAAGCCGCACATTTTTTACCACACATTTCATCTGCTGCAATGGCGTACGCAACGTTACGTAGAAGGAATGTTTCGATCATGACTTGTCTGCAATCCTTGGCGCAGGCAGAAGATATTCCAAAGTATCAAACAATTCTTGATAACTGTTGGGTGAAAAATTTTCTAAACATTAATAATCCCAAGTCTCTTTCTCAAATTTCTCAATTGATGGGGCTTACTGAAAAAGAAGAAGGTGGGAGGATTATTCAGCGTGAACTTATGTCGGCGGCTGAAATAGCAAAGATGAAAAACGGGAGTGCTATTTGTTTGATCAATGGTCTAAATCCAATCTTTATTGATGGTTTGAATGGTTTTTTCGATGATGAAACACTGTCTAAAAGAGCGCATTTGCCCGTCTATTCCAACAACAGCTCTCAGATTGTAACAATGTCGCCACGTTTATTAAGCCCAAAAATGGAGACATGATGTGTTGAGAAGTTTTTTACGACTTGGGGTAACGATTGAGGACGTGCAAGGGACCGTCAAGCACGCCAGTCTCCAAACAACCCGAATGTATGATAAACGGCGGTTTTCCCATGATCGTAGTGCTTGTTTACGAGTATGCTATTAATCAAAAAAATAGTATTCCTTACCTGTTTAATGTATCTTTATTTTTTAGATATTAGGATTTCTCGTAAAAAACGGGCAAGCGAATGAAAAGATATTTCACTATATTCTTTCTAGTTTTCTTTATCAGCGTGAAAGCCAGTGCCCACGACTGTACTTATGAAGATGAGAAATATGCTAAATCTCGATATTATTCCCTTCAAGAATCTCTAGATTTTGCCGAAAAAATCAAAATAATGGTGAGAGGGAAAGACCTTAGAGGCATATTTAACCTTGCGGACGGAGAACTTTATTGGGGACCTAGACGCGCCTTCGCTCTTTCAAAAAAGTTTGAAGAAATTTTTAGTGATAAGTGGGTTGAAGAAGTATTAGAGGCCCCCCTGCCATGTAGTAGTTATCCCAAATATGAAGCGTTTCCATTAGGAGGTATTTGGTACAAAAGACATTATGAGAGTAACAAATGGTATATTTGGGTTATCTCAGGAGCCTTAGAAGAAGAACTTGGAGCCCCGATTGGCTGGAAGGTTGACGGTAGTTTAATCAGTCGAAATTGCTTTGCCACAGAATGGTTGTCAGGAGATAATTTCGAATTGATTGCAGAAGAGCTAGGTCTTTCAAAGAATGTAAACTTTTCTGAGAACGTTGGTTTCTATTTAGGCAGGACACCAAGCTCATTTGAGAAAATGGCAAGCCTAATTATTCCTGTAAAGGAATGCCAAATGCAAGGTGAATACGAGGTGCGCGATGGTGCAATTTTTGTGGAGAACACTGTATATAAAGTGCTTGTAGAACTCTCAAAAGAGAGGTGTCAGAAACTGGTTCCCCATCTATGGGCTTCGTGTGAAAAAGCATATCTAGTTCAAGTTGCAGATGCTGGAGGCTCCTGGGGATATTGGTATGATCATGGAATATACGGATTATTTGATATTCGAAATCAAGGAAAGAGTATTATTCCTTTGAAGTTTTTCAATTCTCAAAATGAAGGGCTGAATTTTGTTTTTGAAAATTGATGTATTAGGAAGCGGAAGAAATCTATAATTATTGATTTTCTATATCAACCTCAAAACCATAACTACCGAAAAACCGTAATTATCAGTCTACTATAAATATGGAAAATCCATATTCGCTATAATTACCGACAATCATGGTAAACTACATCATCGGTATTGTCGGCCAAAAAGGAGGCGCGGGCAAATCAACGCTTGCCCGTGGCATTGCCACCGAAGCGGCCCGCCAAGGTTATGCGGTGAAGATCGCGGATTTTGACCTTAAGCAAAGCTCGTGCATGAACTGGCGCAAGCTGCGCCTTGAAAACGGGCTTACGCCGGACGTTCCGGTGGAAAGTTATAACAGCGTTGAAAAGGCACTTGCCGCCAATGAGGGCGCAGACCTTTTGATTATTGACCAAGCGGGCCGGGGGACCACCCTCACGCTGGATATTGCCAAGGTCGCGGATGTGATCATTCAGCCAACGCGGGCCAGCATTGATGACCTTGACCCGGCGGTAAAGGTCTTTCACGAGCTCAAGCGGGCTGGCATTCCAAAAGACCGCCTGAAAATGGCCTTTAGCCACATCGGCACGGATGCGGAGCTTTTGGACGTGCGGGCCTATGTGGAGGAAGCGGGCTATTCCTACCTCGACGGATGTCTTTTTGAGCGTCCAGCCTATCGCAAGGCGCTCAACCGTGGGGCCGCACCAACGGAAACGCCTTTCCTTAGCCTGAACAAAAAAGCCCGCGCCTTCTTCATTTCCGCTGTTAATGCCTGCGTCGATGCCAGCAAATAAACTCCCCAACCTGAAAAAGAAAAACACCCGCCGCCGGGGGCTCGGCATTGCGCCGCCAACAGAGCTTGAGGCGGGGAACAACCTGAACGACCCGGAAATCGGCATGGAAGCCCCGGCACGGCCTGCGCGGGTGGAAATGGTCAAAGACAGCTACTCCATGCCCAAAGCGGACTATGAGATTATCGACGAGCTCACCTTTCGCATGGCGGCGCAAAAGCGCCGGGTCTATAAGGCAGAAATCTTGCGGGCCGGGCTTCACGCGCTCAAAGCTTTACCGGACGACAAAATGCTCTCGGTGCTGGATGGCTTGGTGAAGCTGAAGAAGGGGCCGGACAAGTCGGTCTAGTTTTTCAATAAATATAGATTTTCTATAGCTATTGGCCTTCGCTGCTTGGCGGGGCCATTTTTTTATAGGGAAAGGGGAGTAAAAATTCGCCTCAAACAGGCCCTGATAGCAACGCAATCCGGCACAAGGCGTTTTCTTGGTTTCACCCTGTTTTTAGAGGGAAAGGCAAGCTTGTGTTATAATCCAGTGCGACCTCTTTTGCGGGTACTTCTAAAGGTACTTCTGCAACCTGAATTTCCCGTTCAGGTCCGAGGGCATTTTTAACGTTTTCTCGCGCATCTTTTCATGGCTCCCAAAGCTTCCCCGGAAACGACTTTGAAGTCTATCGACGTGAAGCTTTTGTATTTTTTACAGCGGTTTCGTTTTCTCACTGCCGAGCAAGCCGTGCGGCTGGTGGGGGAGCGCCAGCACTCAGAAAAGCCGACCACCCGGTTTCGGGCTCTCCAAGAAGCGGGCTATATCGCGGGCTTTGGTGGTTCAAACTTGCACGGGGAAGACCGGGAAATCGCCGAAGATGTGCTCGGGCAAGGCTCGTCCTGCAAAGTGTGGTATTTGCTGCAAAAGGGCTATGACTACCTGTGTCACGAAACGGATATCGCCATGGAGCTTTTAGGCTTGTTTCATGGACGGGGAAATCCGCGTTGGTCGTCTCACACGCCCCATCGCATTAAAATGATTGACGTGGCAATTGCCTTTGATCGTGCCATCCATGCGCGTGGGCAAAATATCGTGTTGGAGCAGATTTATTTTGATTTTGATATTCACCGCGCAGCATCCGGTAAGATCGGACGCGAAACCGATATGGAGGGACTACGCGGACCCGCCGGGCCGCGTGTCAGGCCGGATTTAACGCTTTTGCTTGCCAAGGTGGATTATGAAACAATCGAAGCCGAATTTGGGCGGAAACGCCGCCGGGAAGTCCGAACGCGCCGCCGCATTCCCATTGAGATTGATTGCCGCACCGACACGGTACTTTCTGCCATCACTAACGACCCGGCGCACCGGGACTTGGCAACGCGTTATTTACTCTATGACCAGATTTTGAATGAAAGTGGGATTAGTGATCTTGCAAGCACCCAAGGCGCAGAAGACAATTTCGTCTTGCTCACCGTCTCGCCCGATGAGCGACGCAATCAGGATATTCGGAATAAAATTTCCTTGCAGGATGTGGATGTAGCCAATGACCGAAATTTTCGTTTCGCTACGTTCGCGCAAGTTGAAGCAGACCCGCTCGGGGCGATTTGGCTGACCCGTAAGCCTGAAAAACACGACTTCATAACCGCCCTTGAACCGTGAAGGTAAAGTCGTTTCATGAATTTGGCCTTGTAGCGCTGTTTCCGCTGCGTCTTGTTGGTTGGAGTGTCAGGGTAAGCCTAAAGGCGCTCCCGTGGCTCCTGCGGCCTTGGAGGGCGGTTTTTGCTGCCTTTCTGCTCTGGTGGCGGGGCTGGCGCAAAATAATGGGGTTTCGGCTGTTTGATTACTTCTATCGCCGCATCATCCATAAAACCAATATTTTTGCCCGCTCTTTGCGCGCTAACCCGACGGGCCATGTTGAATTCTTGGCTGGAACGGAAAGCGGAAAAAGTCAGGGGATGGGCTTGGGGCTGGATGTGGACTTGCTTCGCGCTCAAGAGGGGAAAGGCGGCTTTGGCATCGTGGACCCGCATGGCGACCTTTTCAACACACTGGCGCGGCTGCGCGACTTTGCGCCCGCTGATGTGTTTGACCACACGGGGCGCTGGCTTTTGCAATCTCTCGGGTTTCCCGTTCCCAAACATGCGGACCTGTCCAAACATTTGACCTTGTTTGATGTGGAAGACCCGCTGCATTTGCCCGGTTGTAATCCGTTTGATATTGGGTTGGAAGAATTGGCTAAAAAAGACGCCCATATCGCCCTTGGGGCGGTGAATTCATCGCTTTCCTTGACGGCCTATATTTTCTCGGAAGGTCAGGCACTGACGACGCTGCAAAAGAACATTTTCACCTATGTCGCCCGCGTCATTCAGATGGTGCCGGAGCGAAATATCTTCACCTTTCTGGACTGCCTCGCCTCACCAAACCCCATGGAAGACAGACGCTTTCAAGGCGCGATTGCAGCGATTGATGACCCGGCGGTGAAACGTTTTTTCGCCGAGGAATATTTGTCGCGCAGTGCGATTGAACGGCGTGCTGAAATCCGTAATCGCGTTTCCACCCTGCTTTCTAACCCGGTATTCCTGCGCATGTTTATGAGCCAGAAAAACACCATCGACTTTGGCAAGATCATGAATAACGGCGGGATACTGCTTGCCAATACTTCCAAGTCGGTGCTGCATGATGCCTCAGGGGCCGTGTCGCGCTATTTCGTGGCCTCTGTCCTGCAAGCAGCTTACAGGCGTGGTGCCATGGCCCCGGAACATCGTTTGCCGTGGCGTTTGTTTGTGGATGAGGTGCAAAACGCGCGCGGACAGAAGCTGGAAGAATTGCTTTCGGAGGCGCGTAAATACGGCATTTCCATTTGCATGGCCCACCAGCACCTAGACCAGCTTAAAACCCGCGACGGAGCGGAAATGAAAACGTCGGTGGCGTCCAATGTGAAAATCAAGATGGTGGGGCGTTCGGGCCTTGAACTCGCCGAAGGGGTTTCAAAGCTTGTGGGTGTGAAGCCGGAGCAAATGAAAGACCTGCGTATCACGCCCAGACTAAAGGCCGATTTTTACTGCTACACATCAGGGGTCATGCATCAGGGCAAGAAAATTTCAATCCCGTTGGGTTACCTGAATAATCGCCCTAAAATGAGCCCAAAACAGTTCGAAAAAATCCGTACCGAACAACGGGAAAGATATGCCGCCAAGATTGACGGTTTTTCTCTACTGGCGGACCCTAAAGGCGAAAAACGAAAGAAGGCCCAACCCGTGACGGACTTCAGTGGTTTGATTGGCGAAGGCGATTGAAGAAAGTCAAGTTTCGCGGACCTTTGAAAGATTAAACGGAAGTCTTTTTGAGTTTTATAAAAATCAGCATCCCTTGTTATTGTCTTTTTGTTTCTATTGTCTTTATTGTCGGCTCAGCGAAAACCTTACCTGCCAACGACTTTCACGCTGCATCGACTACACTTTAGGGGTGCTTTAACTACAAAAAAGGGGATTTCGAACTACAAGATAGGGGCTGAAAAGCTACAAATCAGGGGGAAAGAACTACAGATAAGGGGTAATTGAGAAACTAATCCTGAGTTGAAATAATTGAATGGAGATTTTGTGCATACTTGGCTATGGTCGCTGCCAGCACTAAAACAAAAGGATGAGAAATGTTAAAAATCCACGTAATCAATACAAAAACAGTAGGCGGCCTAGACGCAAAAATTAATGCACTGGACCCTTCTTCTACAGGGGACAAAATTATTGGTGAGATTAACACACCCGCTGGCTGGCGTTATGCGCAATGGGACGAAGCGGGAACATGTCGAGATGCGACAGATAGCGCGAATTTAGATAAAACTGACCCCAAATTAGCTGATGTTTTTATTATGATTTAGCTTTGTTTTTAAAGGAACCGGACTACAGTTTGAAGCCGTGTAGTCCGGTTCTCTATAGTTCCCCTATATGTCCGCTCCAAAGGCCTCAGTAACATCTCCTAAAGACAAGAGCTATCAAGGCATTGTCGCCATGGCAAATCGCTTGGTCAGTGCACGATATGCTATGACGGCGATTGAAAATCATATCGTCAACGCGGTAATCGGGAAAATCAACGCAGATGACGAAGATTTCAAGGATATTGAGATCACCGTGGTTGAAGTCGCCAAAAGCGGCAAAATGTCGGAGAAATCCAAGAATACTTATGAGTACGTCAAAGAAGCCGCCAGCCGCGTGAGGCAACGCACTTTGAGGATTCAGGAAGAAGACGGCTTGCTGGAAACAAGTTGGTTTTCCTCGGTGAAATATTATGAAGGCAAAGGCAAAATGCGTTTTCGCTTTGACCCGGCTCTCAAGCCCTATTTACTCGGTCTCAAACAGCAATTCACCACGTATTTTGACCGCGACTTGAAAGGGGCGAAATGTTCGGCATCTTTTCGATTTTATGGCCTCATTATGGAATTTTCTGGCTCTGGGCGGATGACGAAAAAATATTATGATCTTCCCGAATTAATCGCCACGATCACCGAAGGTGGTTACGAGCGTTTTTACAATTTCCAAAAACGCGTCTTAGACCCGGCGCAAAAGGAATTGAAAGTTCTGCCGCACACACGCAAATATTTTGATTATGAAATTGTGCGAGAGGGGAGAAAGGCCGTTGGACTTTGGATTTATGCGCGGGAAAAAGAGCCGGAAAATTTGCAAATGCGATTGTCTGCGGGGGAAATTTCAGAAGCCGAAATCGTCGGCAAAATTAGTCCAAAAACCCGCGAGCTTTTGGCGTACTATGGTGTGCGCCTAAAAGATAGAGATTTGGCAGGTTTGAGCGAAGACGATGTGCTCAAAAGCCTGAATGAGGGCCTTGAATGGGTCAAGCGCCGAGAAAAATTTGGCGACCCTGTGCGCAATGTCCCCGCAGCCCTTGCCACGGCCATCCGAAAAGGCTTTGGCAAACAAACGGAATTTGAAAAAGAAGCCAAAGGCAGGGCTGAGGAAAAGCACGCCCGTCAGGCAGCACTCTCAAAGAAACGCAAAGATGTGGAAACGCTTGTCCAACGGGTGAAAGATGATCACTGGAAATTCCTAAACGCAACCATCCAAGCTACTTTTAAGGGGCTGTCAAAAAAAGAAAAAACTGCGATCTTGGAGAAAACCCAAACACGCGGGGCAAAGTTCGGACCGAAAGTCCAAAAGGCGATTGGGGCACAGGATTGGGAAAACTCTCTCGCACTTTCATCTCGCAACTTGGTGATGCTGGAAGGTCCGCTCAAAGATGAAACGGAGCTCACCGATATCAGCGCCTTTTGCGAGGCGCGAAAAGTGGAATACGGGCAGGAAAAGGAGATTTTTCAAAGCGTGCTGGATGCGCTCAAAAATTAAGCCCGCTCCGGTGAGGAAGCGGGCTTGAAATCAAGATCGTGCGCGTGGTCGTTTCTTTGGCTTTACAACTTTCTTGCGCTTGCGCTTCACATTGATGGCGGAAGCGTTGATGCTGTTTTTGATATGGGCGGCGTAGTGCTTTTCAATCATCTCCACTGAGGTGCGACAGTTCTTTGCTATTTGGTAGACGTCGGCCCCATCCATAAGGCGAAAGCAAATGTAAGAATGGCGTAGGCTGTAGGCCGTGCGGCGGCTTCCGTCGCGATCAAACTTGAGGCCCTCTTTCTCAAGGATATTATTGAATTGCTTTTTGTGGTCGGCAGGAAAGACCAAATCATCGCCGCGCGGGTTGTTGCGCTCAATCAGCCGTTCAAAGGGGCGCACGGCCCCGACCATGCTTTTGCAGTAGCCTACGCCGCGTTTGCCGCGCACCTCAATCAGCAAAATGGTTTCATCGGTGTCTTCATCGTCAATGATTTCCACGTCGCGATATTGAATACGTTTGATTTCATCCGGGCGTAAGCCCGTATTTGCCATGAACAAGATGTAGTCATGAAGCTGTTCAGCGGCCCATTGCCAAGGCTTCCCTTGGCCTTTTTTCGCGTGTTCACGCGTGGCCTCATAGAGGCGTTTATATTCTTCAGGTGAAAACCACGCCCGGTGGGTGACTTTGCCCGAGGCTTTGTAGGGCATGGATAAATCGGGCAGGTTTTGAAGCCAATCATGCCGGATTGCTGTTTTTAGGACTTGACGAAGCGTGACGATCTCATGATGCATGGTGCTTCGCGATGGAGGTCGTTCTGGATTTTCCATGCGAAAAATCCGGTAGTCTTGAACAGCCCCAGCGGTAACTTCTGAGAGTCCGTAATTGCCAAAGAAGGGGATCAGGTGATTGCGCAAGCGCGCTTGATGATCCTGCACATATTTGGCGTTTCTCTCGCCGTTGGTCAGGACTTCATACTCGCGGGTGAATTGTTCAGCGGCTTGTTTGAAAAGCTTCTCATTCTTGAGGTTTCCAGTTTTTGCCTTTCCTCTTAAGCCCAAGTACCAGTCTTCGGCAAAGTCCTTGGCTTGGGCAAGACTTTCTTCCTTGGTGCTTGTCCTGTGGTTTTTACCCAGAAGATAGGTCGAGCATTGCCAATATTTTGAATTATCGCGTTTATAAACGTGGACTTTTCCGCCCATGATTTCGTGTTTTGCCATCTAATCCTCCACTATGTGAAAAGTGTGTAAGGACTGTGCAAGTGTAAACCAGTATCGGCGTTTCCGCAAATATCTGAGCAACCATTTGATTTTTAAGGAGAAAATGGTGCCCGGGGGCGGACTTGAACCACCGACACGCGGATTTTCAATCCGCTGCTCTACCGACTGAGCTACCCGGGCAAACCTTTAATATGCAACATATATTTGCTTTATCCAACTTACCCAGCAGAGTGCAATATTGGGCAAAATGTTGGGCAACGCACGACTTTCAACGTAGGTTCTGACCGCTAAAAATCTGTTATTGGACAACCGCGTTAGGTTGTTGAGGCGGTTTATAAAGATATGACCCGATAGTGTCAAACCCTAAAATTTAAAAAAATGAAAAAAAAATGATGTTTGGTAAATTGCTCATTAAATAACACGAATAATCTTGTTAAATAATTGCTTCAAGCGCAAGCATGAAACGCTTGGATGATGCTTGTGCCCATAGCTTTGAGGATGAAACCATTACATTAAACAAAGATGACTTGGAAAACCTTTTAGAAGGCACAGAAGAAGGCTTTAGCACCATTTTGTTTAAGTGTGAAAATGGACAAATCAAATTATGGCGCACAGAACCCGATGAAAGCTTTGTGTGGTGATGCTGGAGGCATCATAAGCAAATCTTGACGCCTTGACGGGCGAACATAAGGCTACCCTTTGGGTCAAGGTCTCAAGGGCAACTGTCGCGTCAACACGTTTATTGTGTAGTTTTAGAACCAACTAATGTGTAGCCTGAAATCCCCTGTCTTGTAGCATGAAAACCCTCTAAGTGTAGTCATACGCGCTCAAACCTATTGGTACATATAGTTTTTGGCAGGCCGACAATAAAGACAATAGAAACAAAAATACAATAACAGGGAGTGGTCTTTTTATAAAACTCAAAAAACTCTCCGTTTGATCTTTCAAGAGCCCGCGAAACTTGCCCTTCTTCAATCAACTTCGCTAATCAAGCCACTGAAATCCGTCACAGGTTGGGCGCTCAGGGCTTGAGTTGGCAGACAGTGTTTCAAAACTTGTGGGCGTGAAGCCGGAGCAAATGAAAGACCTTCGGGTTACACCCAGATTGAAGGCAGGGTTTTATTGCTATACATCAGGAGCGATGCATCAGGGCAAGAAAATTTCAATTCCATTGGGCTACCTGAATAATCGCCCCAAAATGAGTGCCAAACAGTTTGGAAAAATCAGGGCTGAGCAACGCGAAAAATACGCCGCCAAGATTGATGGGTTTTCTCTCATAGAAGGGCCAAGCCCTGGAAAACGAAAGAAGGCCCAACCATCTTGATTTTGACGTTTGAGGCCACTGACGTTTTCATTTCTGCGCCGTCGTTGGTTTTAAGCTGGTCAAGGTGTTGGTGAACGGGCTGTTTGATTTTGAAGCAGGTGGAAATATGATTTTTTCGTTCTGCCTCAGAAAAGCAATGCTTTACCTATGCAGGATCAATGGGTTACAAGCACCCTGTTTTACATGACTGCTAGGTTTACAGCAGACTTGACAAGGAATGGCGACTGCCGGGCTCCTTGTTAAGTTGGAAGTTCAGTATCACAGCTTATTTAACAGCTGACTGAAACGCTTATGAGAGAAGAAATCTAGCTATCAATCTTTAGTCTGAACACCTGCTTTTTTTACAGCAGTACTTCGAACTGTTTACATGTGACAAATTGAAAACTCGGACAGTTTTGTTCGAAAAAAAAGAGCTCACCCTCGGGTGAGCAAACGAAGACCAAAACGTTCAGCATGACCGCTTTGTTACAGTGGACTAAGGTTATAGTCAAGGCGATCTTGAAGCCGGGCCAGGCTGGTACAGTTTTTGACGGTTTCTAAATATTGGTCGTAGGTCAGGAAATTTTCATTTTCAATCAAGACTCAGGCTTCATCAGCTAAAGGACGTGCCATGAGACCTAACATGTGCAGCCGACTGAGGCGACGTTCCACCACCGCATCGACGGCTTCGGGGCTATCGGCGACTTCCCAATCGCCAACATAATGATAATCAGCATCATTGCTTCGAGCGGGATCAGGCAACCCTAAAACTTCGAAAACCCGTGTCTCATACCCTTGTGAAGACATGCAAAATGCCCCTCCTTTTCCTCTAAAAATAGCATACACTATAGGGCAACACCGAGGATTAAATTATTCCCTGTAACTACAGTTACTTACTTCTTGTTTTTAATTAAAAAGCCCCATCAGTTTCCTGTGGTGCTTATATTCTCATCACTCGTTCGCATTGCCTCGCCTTCAGCTCTTCAATGCTCACTCCCTCTTGCGAGACGTGCTCCTCGTCAACATGAGAGGGGCGCGGCGCAGCGCGAACGCATTTTTCAGCGAAAATCAACCGGGGGAGGGGGTGAGCTCCCCTACTTCGAGTTTGATTGATTTTAATATCTGAATTTTGTTACAATGACTGCACCAATTGAGATGAAAGAATTTCCAATGCCCATCACGTTGCCACAAAAACTGGAAGATCAAATTCAGGAAAAAGTTTCTTCCGGGGCTTATGCCTCTGTCGAAGAAGTTGTAGAGAAAGGACTGGTTTTGCTCCAGGAACAAGAGGAGTTGCTGGATAGTGTACGGGCAAAAATTCAGGTTGGTGCTGACCAGCTCAAACGGGGTGAAGGCATTGATGGCAAAGAAGTGTTCGCAAAGTTACGTGATAAATACAACTTTTCTGCACAGTAGCTTATGATGCCTCAGTACACGTTTGCCCCAGAGGCAGAAGCGGATTTGGATGAAATTCTTGAATATGTTTTTCAGGAAAACCCTACTGCTGTAGAAAATTTGCTAAATTCATTTGATGAAAAACTCAGTTTGTTAGCTCACAATCCAATGATGGGGGTTCAGCGTGATCGCTTAATGTTGGGATTGCGCGTTTTTAGCGTTGGTAATTTCCTCTTGTGTTATTTCCCTGTTGAAAACGGCGTTGAAGTTGCCCGTATTCTTCACGGCGCACGAGATGTTCACGCTGCTTTTAAGTCAAACTGATAGCTCCCCTAAAAAAAACTTTCTCCCTTTACCTCCTAAAACTTTTCTGTCGAGGCGTTTTGTCTCGCCTTTTTTGCATTTCCGGTAGAATAAACAGGCACCCATTGGCTTTTCGACCTGATGGACCATAGGCTTCTCTAAAAAGCCTTACCCAACACCCATTGACATGGTTACTGTCGAGAGCCTGGAGATGCCAGACACCCGAAAGGCAAAAGTATTGGTCATTGGAACCCCGACTTTCCAATAGGGAAAGTAAAGACACTCCCTCGTGAATGCAAAAAACCAGCTCCAGAAGTAATTGATCTTATATGCTCTGAGCAAAACCTAGATAAGCGGTATTATGTAGCAAACACACCTAAGGTTTTTCTTTTTTATTTCAATGTGTTATGAGTGAGTTCTTTCTCCGAAGAGTGCCTACGTCAATAAACCATTCGGTTTGCCATCGCTTTATATTCAACCAGCTATAAAAACCCAAGGCGGCGTATGTGTAAAAACCGAACATTGAAGCCAGCATTCGGAAGTATGATGGTTTTCTTGCTGAAAACCCCGCTTTCATCATTCTTTCAGGTTTTGCCAATGGTGAGAGGATAATAACTTGGCACTGGTCACTAATTGCTTGATTCTGAGTTATAGCGGTAAAGAGAGCGTCTAGTTCCAATTTTATTTGGGGCTGAAGTAGCTAAGGACTGAAAGAGGTTCTATAATGGCTACGATGTACATCCGAAAAAGTCGTCTGACTTTACGTCAGCAAAGCAAGTTGATTGAGCATTTTGTCGCAGGCAGCACGGCTCGTGCGACTGCTGAAATTGTAGGTATCCAAGCGAACACATCGATCCGCTTCTTCATGCGGCTTCGCCAATTGATTGCCAGCAAGTTGCCGAGCTATCGTTTGCAAGGCGAGATTGAAGCTGATGAAAGTTATTTTGGCGGTGTCCGTAAAGGAAAACGAGGTCGTGGTGCTGGCGGCAAAGTGGCTGTGTTTGGCCTTTTAAAGCGGAGTGGCAAGGTCTATACGGCAATCATTCCCAATGCAAAGACAGAGACGCTGTTACCGATTATTCAGGAGAAGGTCGAGCCTGACAGTATCGTCTAAAGGCTCAATCGGGTAGTTTTCTTCCTCGTATGCGACAATTAGATTTACAAGAGCATTTAACTTGCGCCCTTCTGGTGTATCCTTTTGTGCTCCCCATACTTTTTTAAGTTCGGCAAGAGCGTGTATATATTCATCCGCAGACGAGATTGACAGATCATCAAAAACTTGATCGTTTTCACCATTCCACTCAATGAAAGTGGGAAATGGGTCGTCTTCATTTTCCATAACCATACTTTTTTAGCTTTCGTAGTTTGCGTAAAAGACGCAAGCGCCATTCTGGATCGGTCAAGTTATCGGAGAGAAAAGGTGTGCTACAGCGCCATCTCTCCATTTCCTCTGTTGGTCGTGTGATGATCCTAGCAATTTCATCATCACTGAGCGAAAGAATGCTTTTCCAAGCAGCAACGTATAGAGGTTGCGGTTCAATAGAATTTTCCCATTCACTTACTTTTTGCCGAGCACGCTCCAGTACATCAGACCCCTGCCTAATTTGTCATTCGATACGAAAACCAATCTGATGTATCTGATATCGTCTCAAAAATGGTTGAGCCGGGAACGGTTCTCTATGCAGATGAAAACACCGCCTATGATGCACGCCAACAATCTCAGCAGTCGCTCGGGCAGTGCTGCCGGCGACAAAATGCTCAATAAGCTTGCTTTGCTGACGTGATGTCAGGCGACTTTTTCGAGTGTACATCGTAGCCATTATAGAACCTCTTTCAGTTCTTAGCTACTTCAGCCCCTTAAAAATTTAGTTAGTTGATTGTTTTCACATCATTTTTAAATCGCTGTGCTGAAAACGTTTGACCATGTGAATCCAGCGGATATTAATTGATACGGCGTTTAGGCCGCATCTTGGGCTTCCAGTGTTTTCGCATGTGAAGTTGAAATTTCAATTTTTCGCGGTTTCAGGCTTTGGGGTAATTCACGCACCAAATCCACATTCAACAAGCCATTTTCAAGACTGGCCCCAACGACCTTAACATGATCTGCCAGTTCAAAGCGGCGTTCAAAGGCACGTCGGGCAATCCCACGATGGAGATATTCTTTCAGTTCCCCTTCCTGCTTCTGGGCGGATGCCTCAATCAACAAGCTGTTCTCATTGGCTGTAATTTCAATATCTTCTTCACGAAAGCCTGCAACAGCCAATGAAATACGATAGGAATCTTCACCAGAGACTTCAATATCATAAGGCGGATAGGCATTCGCTGCATTATCCAGACGCGATGCTGTTTCCAGTGCACGCTGCATACGGTCAAAACCAACAGAAGAACGCAATAAGGGGGATAAATCAAAAGTACGCATGTCCATATTCTCCATTGAGCAACATGGTTAAAATAAAAACCTTCTCTTCATGAGCAAGGCCGGTTCATTGCGTAAGTCAA
Organism: Terasakiella sp. SH-1; assembly: GCF_004564135.1. Lineage (NCBI taxonomy): Bacteria > Pseudomonadati > Pseudomonadota > Alphaproteobacteria > Rhodospirillales > Terasakiellaceae > Terasakiella > Terasakiella sp. SH-1. The sequence continues at coordinate 2,365,410 of NZ_CP038255.1, forward strand.
TAAGGGTTGTAAGACCCGCTTGGCGGCATCCATTTCTCATTGCTTACAAATGAGAATTAGGCAGGTCCATATTTCAGCGCAAGGGGGCCTTTTGATCTTTTTTAATAACCGTCGCTAAACAGTTCCAGATGCCAGTTCATTTCATCTTCTGTCAGGGAAAACTCCCCATCCGGTGTGGCCTTTCGAATATTCTTAATCGGTATTTTAGCCAATTTAAATTGCAAGCTTTCCGCCAGTGTTGCCTCCAGTCCGGCTTTCCACACCAATGACATGATCCCCTTTGCACTTTGGGCGGTGACAATTTTTTTCACGGAATGGCGGCTGACTTCTGCCATAACGGCTAAGGCCGAAGACACATAATCCCACTGCCCTTCATCCATCCAGTCCATGACTTTATCTTCATTTAATTGACCAGATACGTGAAGCTTCATCACTTCATCAAAGGGATCAACTTTTTGTTCCTCAGCCTCTAAACCCAGCTGTTCCTCATCATCAATACGTTTTTTGACTTCCCCTTTGATCATGTCAATCACGTCTTCGGGTAAATCTTTACGTTTTTCCAATACAGCCAACAGGTTATCAGCCAAATAATAGGCCATCCGCTTTGCCGCATTGGCACTTAATTGCGGACGATGGACCAAAGGAGCATGCCAGGCAGCCACATCCTTTGCCCGATCAGCCAACAGGTCCAGCGCATCTTCACGGATTTGGGCACTGTCATTACCCAGCAGGTCCCCGATGGCCGTTACCTCATTTGTTGCAATCACCGCATCAGAGATCGCTTCGGATACAAAATTACGCTTGGAAATCGCACTTAACGCCCCATCGGCATAGGAAGACGAAATAATTTCCAGAAGGTCTTCATCACTTAAAACCGGGGAAAACTGCAAAACCGGACCGGCCACAACCAGTTCAATATCTTTTGCCAGTTGCTTGATCAGTCCCTTTGGTGCATCAGCAACATCTTTTAAAGTTTCCGAGAGAATCTGGCGGACCAATGTGGCCTGATCACGTGAAAGCACCATCAGGGCATCATAGGTTAAAGACTTAATCTTATCACGTTCAGCATCGGAAATATCCGGTGCCAGCTTGGCAATCTTTTCCGTCAGGCCAACACGAACCTTTTCTTCACAATCGCGTGCCAACAACAAATCAGCCTGACGCGGAGTCGTCGGGTTCACAGCGATACAACGACGAACCTCAATTTCCTTATCTTCCGCCAAAAAATAAAGAATTTCCGGGCGCAGGTCCCGGCGTTCAGCCAATTGACAGCGCACACGTACATCCGGATGGGCAGCTAACTGCTGCATTTCCTCATAAGATAGGTTTTCCTTATGGACGAGCTTACGATCAATCACGGTTATTTCTCGGTTTGTTATCTCTATTTAAGCACCTTACCTTATGATTTTGCGCAAGTTTCTCCCAATCTTCAACAAAAAACAAAAAGCGATGGACCAATTGATCCATCGCTTTTTTAATTTTGCGTACACTGACGACAGTGTCGCGGCGTTCCCGACAAAAGAGGGTCGCAGGATAAGTTGCGCGCGCCTTATTTGATGCCGAAGCCAGAGAAACGCTTGTTGAATTTCGCCAGCTGGCCCCCGGAGTCGAGCAGACGGTGTACACCAGTCCAGGCCGGGTGAGATTTCGGGTCGATGTCCAGTTTCATAACGTCACCTTCTTTGCCCCAAGTAGAGCGAGTTTCGAAAGTAGAACCGTCAGTCATTTGAACTGTAATTGTGTGGTAATCAGGATGAATATCTTTTTGCATTTTTCGTCTCAATTTTGTTGCCATGCCAAGCAGGGCAAGGTTGTCGGGAAAACGAGGCGCCTATATAACCACAATGTTAAAACTGTGCAAGGCATTCTTTGCATTTTTATGCAAATCAGCTTGTGACAGACAGGCATGGTTGCTATATCGTGCCTAAATCGTAAGCTTTATGGGGATTTACCATGTCACTGGACGAAAGCCAATACCATAAACTGGCAGATGAACTGCTGGAAATGCTCTTTGACGGGCTGGATGAAGCCATTGGCGATGAAGCCGATGTCGACCTGCAAGACGGGATTCTCAATATCGAATTTGATGCCGGTGGTGTCTATATCATCAACAAAAACGCTCCCAATAAAGAAATCTGGCTGGCGTCCCCTAAAAGCGGGGCAAGCCATTATGCCTATAAAGAAGGCGCATGGATGGGCACACGTGCCGACGTCAACCTGCTTGAATTGCTTAATGACGAGCTGAAAGTCTCTTTATCATGAACCCGGTTCTGGTCGAAGTCACCCGTGGTGATACGGTTGAAAGCCGCCATAGCGGCGCATTTTGTGTCTCAAACGGTGCAGGTGATATCCTGCTGTCCCAAGGTGACATTGACCAGCCTGTTTTCCCTCGCTCCAGCATCAAGGCCATTCAGGCCCTTGCCATGATGGAAAGCGGGGCTGCTGACGCCTTTGGCTTTAGCGATGAAGAACTTGCCCTCGCCTGTGCCTCCCACGGTGGTGAGGTTGCCCATACCGGGGTGGCACAGTCCATGCTCAACAAAATGGGGCTTACAAAAGAGCTTTTGCAATGCGGGTCACACTGGCCGATGAATGAAGAGGCTGGGCGGGCCTTGGCGATGGAAGGGGAAACACCCAATCCCTTGCACAATAACTGTTCGGGCAAACATTCCGGCTTTCTGGCCTACCTGAAACATATGAAAGTCACCCCCAGGGGTTACACGCAGATAGACCACCCTTTGCAACAAGCTATCAAGAAAGCTCTGGAAGAGGTTTGTGAAACGGACCTGAGCAATGCCCCTGTCGGCATTGATGGTTGTGATATCCCCACATGGGCCATCCCCCTTAAAAACCTTGCTCTTGGTTTTGCAAAATATAGTGATCCGGTAACATATTTCACGCCAGAACGTGCCAAAGCCGTCACACGTCTCAATAAAGCCATCTTCACCTACCCTTATATGGTCGCAGGTAAAGACCGTTATGACACCAGCCTTATGGAAGCCTTCCCCAGTCAGGTTTTTGCCAAAGTCGGAGCAGAAGGTGTCTTTACAGCTTTTATCCCCAAACGTGATATCGGGATTGCCGTCAAATGTGATGACGGGGCCTTTCGTGGGGCAGAACATATCCTGACAGCTGTGTTGGAAGACCTGAAAATTTTCAGTAAAGATGACTTTGACAAAGCTGGTATCGCCCATCTTTATGCAACACCGCTGCTCAACCGCAATGGTAAGGTCGTTGGCGAAGTCCGCCGCGCTTTTTAATTTACTCTGTGGCTTCCACAGCCTTTGGGGCACGGCTTGATCCCAGCTTGGCAAAAGCAATCACTGTGATCACCAGCATAATCCCCATACCCGCAAAGTAAGGCATATCGCGCCCCATTTGGGCAAACAGAACACCCGCTGAAATAGGGCCGAGCACACGAGCCAAAGTGACCGCAGATCGCGTTGCCCCCATCACCGCGCCCCGTTCGGTTTCTGCAGCCTCCAATGAGATCAGACTATTGAGAGACGGCGTTGATAAGGCAAAACCAATCGCCAAAATCATGGTGGCCCCGGCCAACATCACCGTTGTTTCACAAAATGGGATCAAGCCTAAACCAAGCCCAAGACACAACGTCCCAAAGACCACCAGCTTGCCTTCACCAAATTTCTTGGACAAGCGCCCAATCAAGCCCCCTTGGATAACAGCACTGATCACCCCAAGAAAGGCAAAAAGATAGCCATTTTGTTCCGGCCCCCAATTAAATTCGCGTCGTGTCCACATGGCAAAGGTGGTTTCCATTCCGGCAAAAACAAAAATACAACCAAAAGACAGCATGACCAGCAAACCCAAGCGCGGGCGCGTCAGGGTTTCAAAGAAAGATTTCCAATGATTGCGTGGGCCTAAAGCCGCAATTTTTTCACGAATTTCATCAGAAAGGGATTCTTTCAACTTTACCAAAGCAATCACAAAAGCAATAGCTGACAAAACAGCTGCACACAAAGCCGGAAGCTGGAAGTTTGCATTAGCTGGATCACTACCGGCCAAGATCCCACCAATGGCAGGCCCCATAATAAAGCCAAGCCCAAAGGCTGCACCAATCACCCCCATGCCCTTTGCCCGGTTTTCAGGGGTGGTAATATCGGTAATATAGGCAAAGGCTGTGGCGATATTCCCCGCCATAAAGCCATTAAAGGCACGCGCAATAAACAACATCATCAGGCTTTCAGCAAAACCAAGCCAGACGTAGCTCACGATGGAGCCCAACAAAGACAACAGCAATACAGGACGGCGACCATAGCGATCACTTAAGCGCCCAAGAATAGGGGCTGAAATCAACTGCGTGATGGAATAGGTCGCCAGCAACAAAGTCACCACATCAGGGCTTGCCTGAAAATGTTCACCAAAAAACGGCAATAGAGGAATGACAATGCCAAAACCAACAAGGTCGATAAACACGACAAGAAATAAAACAAACATGTTGGGGCGTCCCTCTTATTAGAAACTTCTTTTATCCGAATGGGGCCTTATGCATAACAAATTTGGCTGAATAAGGGCAATGCTAATTTAGAAAGCTTATAAAGTTAACGTTGCGTCAGCTTCAACTCAATCCGGCGGTTACGACGTCGGGCAATTTCATCGGCGCGATCATCTAGTGGCTGAAATTCCCCAAAGCCTGTTGCCGCTAACCGATTTGCCGGTATCCCCTGCTTAATCAGTTCTTTCACCACAGAAATGGCACGTTGCGTAGACAGCTCCCAGTTAGAGGGGAACTTGCTGGTTGCAATCGGAATATTATCCGTATGTCCATCCACACGTAAAATCCAGTCGATCTTGCCCGGAATGCGGGACGCAATATCTTTTAAAGTCCTTGCCAATTGCTGAAGCTGGAACTGTCCGGCAGGTTCCAGCGTGGCTTCACCTGAATTAAACAGCACTTCGGACTGGAACACAAAACGATCGCCCACAATGCGAATGCCTGACTGATTACCCAAAAGCTGGCGCAGCTCCCCAAAAAACTCTGAACGATATTTTGATAATTCCTGCACCTTGGTCGCAAGGGCTGCATTCAACCGTTTCCCCAAGGAACGGATTTGTGCTTTCTGATTTTTATTCAAGGTTTCTGAGGCTTGCAGGGCTTCCTGAATGGCAGCTAACTGTTCGCGCAGGCTTGCCAATTGCTTGTTCATCAAAGCTTGCTGGGCTTGTGCGCTGTCAGCCAGTTTGCGTTCTTCAACAATCTCACCATCTTTTCTCTCAAGCTTGGCGGCCTGTTCCTTGACCTGTTTGGTCAATTCATCGCGCAAAGCTTCAAGGGCCGCTGCATCTTGTTGCAACTTGGCAATTTCCGCCAATTTCAATTCGATGGTTTCTTTATCGGCCTCAATAATCTGGAAAGCATCTTCCAGCTGGGTTGTTATGCGAGCATTATCTTCTTGCAGGGATTTGACCTTCACAGTGAATTCATCACGCATCTTCACCGATGCCTGTAATTCAGATGACAGGCTGGCCATATTGGCACGCAGGTCTTTATTGGCCTTACGTTCCAGATTCAACAGCTCGCTCAGCTCTCCCATATCAGTGCTAAGCTTTTCCAGTGTATTTTCACGCCCAGACAGGGTCTCACTGAGGAAAATCTGGGCAAGGACAAAGATCATCAGCAAAAAGATAATGACCATCAACAAGGTTGCCAAAGCATCAACAAAGCCCGGCCAGATATTATCCTGTTGAATTCGTCTGCGTCGCCCCAGCGCCATATTATGTATCCTTGGCTGCGATGGTACGAGCCAACAGGCGGATTTCCTGGCGCACCTGAGAAATCATTTCTTCACGTCCGGCTGACATATCTTCCACCAGCCGCTGGGTATAAATATCAATATTGCGCAGATGGCTCTTACTGGTATCATCCAGACCACCGCCTGTACCACTGGTCCCATTGACCATTTTGTCCAACAAGGCTTTTTGCGCCAATTGACCTTCCGCCAGCTTCGCCATCAGGGCCTGTTCAGTGCGCATGGTATCACTGAGCGTGCCAAGCTTGGAAGTCAGTTCCATGAACTGGGCATTGGCTGCGGCCTTGTTTTCTTCCCCCTTGGTCATGGTGCGTTGCAATTTTTCCAGGCTATCAGCCGTTTGTTCCAACAATGCCTGCACATAGGCAGGAACAGACTGATCACCGCCCGCATCAGAAAGTGCCCCGCTGGATAAGCGCGTCTGACTTGCCAGCCAGTCTTCAAGGTCTGTGTAAAAACGATTTTGCGACTGCCCCATTTGCAGATCAAGGAAGCCAAGCACCAGCGATCCTGCCAAACCAAATAGGGAAGAACTAAAGGCCGTGCCCATCCCTTCAATCGGAGCTTCCAACCCGCGTTTCAAATCATTAAAGACAGCGCCCAAATCCCCGCCTGTGCCAATGGTCAAATTACTGATGACATCACCAACAGACCCAACCGTACTTAACAAACCCCAAAATGTCCCCAGCAGGCCAAGGAAAATCAACAGGCCGATATTATAACGTGACAGGTCGCGCTGTTCTTCCAAACGGGTGGCAATCCCATCAAGCAAAGAACGCGTCGAAAGGGCTGATAAGGTAAACTGACCGCCCTCACGTTCCCCCAGCATGGTTGCCATCGGGGCCAGCAAATGAGGCTGGGCACTTGAACTCGCCGTCGGACGGTCTGATTTAAATTCTTCGATCCAGCGCACTTCAGGATTGAGCATCAAGACCTGACGAAAGCTGTTCATGATGCCAATCAGCAAAACACCCAGAATCAAGCCATTCAATGCCGGATTGGCAAAAAAGGCTTCTTGCAGCTGCCCATAAAGCAGAAAGGCCGCTGCGCCCACTGCAACGAGAAAGAATATCATCCGAATAAGATATCGTTGGGGGCGGGTCATCTGTCGGCTCCTGACCTGTTATATAGCTACATCAATTGATTAAGCTAGAATTCTTTGACTTTACACAAATACATCATCGTAATTTTTAATCAAAATTACTTGAAGTTTGCTATATTTGATTAGGCTTAACGTGGCGCAATTTGAACATCCACACGATCAAACGGTTCTTGTGTGGTCTTGTTACCCAACGCACGTACATCAATGCGTGTACTGCGCACACCTTTGTTAATCAGATAAGAACGTACTGCCAAAGCACGAGACAGGGACAAGCGACGCGCCTTGCTCGCAGACAGGTCTTCCCCACCCGCATACGCCAGAAGCTGAACACGGTTATCCGGATTGTTATTCAATGTGCTTGCCAGTTCATTCAGGTTTTTCTGCGCACTGGCTGGCATTTTGCTTTGCCCACCATCAAAGGCAATACGAATGGAAGCTTCTGACTTTGAAGGCAGGGCAGCCGTTGCTGTTGGCTTGCTCTTTTTCTCAGTCGTTGCCATCTTCGACGCAACTTTTTTCGGTTCAATCGCCGTTACCGGTGGCGGTGGAGGTGCTGCAGCCATCACAGCCTCAGGTGCTGGAACCGACGATGCCGGAGCCGGGGCAACAGCAGCAGGCTGCGGGGCCGGAGCTGGGGCTTCAACCTTTTTTACCATTTCCTTAGGCGCAACAGGAGCTTCCTTCACCACCTCAACCGTTTTTACAGGAGCTGGGGCTGGCGCAGGAGCCGGAGCGGGCATTTCTGTGGCAACAGGTTCAGGCTGCACCTGGGGCGCAGGCTTGACCATAGGCTTTGGTTCAGCCTTGGCAACTTCAACTTTTTTCACAACAGGCTTGGGCGCAGGTGCCGGTTTTGTCAGCACAATGGACTGACTTTTCTGGCTGGGCAGCATTGGTTTTTGAACAGGTTTCTGAGCCGTTGGCTGGCGCAAAACAATGCGAGATTGCGGCTGACCTGTCGGGGCTACAGTCTGACGCGCCAATTGCCCCTGAGCGGGACGTATCCCTTGAGGAATACCATGCAACATAGAACGCGGCATGGCTGCTGGTGGCATTTTCGCCTGAGAAAACGGTGTAGAAACAACAGGACGTGTCTGATTGAAACCGTTGTCATTTAGCACACTAAGATCGACCACAACATTATTGTCATATGTCATCGTCATTTGTGCCTGTGCAGATGCGGTGCAAATCAGGCCCACAGCCAGTGATGTGCTTAGAAGAACTTTACGAAAAGCAAACATCTTTCCCATTAAACAATTCCCCCTAAAAACAGGGGTGCTCCCATTACCTGTAGATTCAATTAGCAAACAAGATAACCAAGCTTTGCCTTTCAAACAACCATGAAGACAAAAAAAAGACCCTCAATCACAATGATCAGGGTCTTTTCTCTTCAATTTGAAAAGGACTTAGGCGCGTTTGCGCGCATCGCGGAACACTTTTAACAACAGGTTATGTTGGAATTCATTCCCGCAAACAACGTCACCGGATTGCAGCATCTTCTGACGGGCATCAAATTCAGAAACAAAACCACCCGCTTCTTTCACCAACAAAATACCCGCTGCAATATCCCATGCAGCCAAGCCTGTTTCCCAAAAACCGTCATAACGCCCCGCTGCAACGAAAGCCAAATCCAGAGAAGCCGCCCCAAAACGGCGCACACCGGCTGACACCTTCATGATGGCTTCCAACTCGTTTAGGAAACGGCCATGATCGCCGCGACCACGAAACGGAATACCTGTAGCATAGACGGCATCTTCCATATTGCGTCGTCCCGCCACACGCAGGCGACGACCATTCAAAAAGGCACCCTGGCCTTTTTCTGCCCAGAAGTTCTCATCTGTGATCGGGTTATAAACCATGCCGGCTATAATTTCGCCGCGCTCTTCCAACGCAATGGAAATGGCGAAATGCGGAATACCGTGAAGGAAGTTTGTTGTGCCATCCAGCGGGTCGATGATCCAGCGTTTGGTTTCATCTTCGCCTTTGATCTCCCCGCCCTCTTCCAGCAGGAAACCAATTTCCGGACGTGCCTTGGTCAGTTCCTTGATCAGAATTTTTTCTGTACGGGTGTCAGCGGTACTAACAAAATCAGCCGGACCTTTTTTAGAAACCTGGAGGTTTTCCAATTCACCGAAATCGCGAACCAGACCGCGACCAGCAGCTTCAACAGCTTTCGCCATCACATTGATATTGGCAGAACGAACAGCCATGACATCACCGTATATATAAGTTCAAGGAGCAGGTTAATCCCAAGCCAAGCATCTTGCGGCTCAAGGAAGGGCGCAGATGTACTCTTTTACGTTTCTCAATGCAAGAAGTTAATTCTCAAAACAGTTCGACCTCTTCTTCATTGCCCTGTTCGCTTTGGGTTTCAGCAGCATTGACGTCCGCCACATAGTCCTCGTAACGCCCCTGATAAGCAGCTTCGACAAAACCTTTGCGACGGGGGCCAATATTCAGGCTATCGGCAATTTTCCCGACCATTTCGACACCTTCCTGCCCATTCACCATACCTTTCAGGGCATGATGACATTCTTGCTGATATTCATTGATCAAACGCACCATCACATCCATTGCCGCTAAAACCCCGGTCATGGATTGGGTTGCACGGTCCTGAAACTGCATATCTGTAATGACCTGGTTGATATTTTCCGCAAATTGGTGGGTTTCCTGCGCCGACACATTCAACAAACGTTCCGTACTTCTGTTCTTTTCAAGCAGTCCATGGGAAATCTGCTCCAAGCGATCTTTAACCATCAGGTTTTCCGACATATCCATAGTGGTCAGTGCCTCCATGGAAGACTGGCTTTTCGTCACACTGTCAAAAATCTGGTTCATCTTGGCATTGATGTTGGTCGAAATCTTGTCGATAGATTGGGAAAGCAGGCGAACCTCATTTGCCACTACATTAAAACCTTTGCCTGCCGCCCCGGCCCGTTGGGCCTCAATTTTGGCATTGATCGCTAAAAAATTTGTCTGCTTGGTCACGCCTTGAATTTCACTCATCAACGCATGGACTTCATCCACATAAGTACCCAAATCCTGTAGCGTATAGGACATCTGTATCCCATGTTGGGACAATTGAAGGATCTTTTCCACAACAATGGAAAGATTCTGTTCCAACGTGGCAAACGCATCTGCAATGGAAATTTCTTCGTCATCAATGGTAATTTTAGAAGAGGCATGGGCAAATTCATCCATGCGACGCGATTGGTTTTCTGCCAGACTTGCCATTTCAAGAAACTTAGCCGTCATGCCCTGAATGCTGGATTCAGAAAGTTCAGAAAGCTGTTGCAGCTCCTGCACCATCGCCAGAAGCGCCTTTTTTTGCGTCTCCCCCAAACCGTACCAATGGGTGAGCAGCTCCTGCGCATCTGCATCATGGGTAATATCAAGTGTATCGTTTTTTGTCAGCATTACTCAATTCGCGGCAAAGTTACATGTGTTTCTTAGAGCCTGCCCCGAAAGTATTTGTTTCTTTTCATAGCCTTATGTTTGTTCGTCAGTAGAAAAGATTTGTGCGGTGATGCTGGAGGCATCATAAGCAAATCTTGACGCCCTGATGGGCGAACATAAGGCTACCCTTCGGGTCAACGTCTCAAGGGCAACTGTCGTGTCAACACGTTTAACCGATGCCCCGCATCGCTTTGCACATGTTTCCTAACTTTTGCCCTTGAGTAAGTTGATGAAAAGCAACAAATACTTTCGGGTCAGGCTCTTATTATTTAAGAGCACTTTACCACGAAACAAATACACCTCGAAAGGGCAGTTTTAAATTTTCATAAAATTTTATTGATTATCCATCAACCCTGACGTCTCATTCCAGACAAGGCATTACGACAAGAAATCACGCAACATTGCGATCAAGGGGACATCTGCCCCCGGCATAGGCAATTCACTCATCTTATGCGGATAGACCCATTTCAGCTTTTGACCTTCCTTGCCATGGGGCTCTCCTTTCCATACGCGGCAAAGATACAGTGGCATAAACAGGTGAAAGTCATCATAGGAATGTGAGGCAAAGGTAAAAGGGGCCAAGCAGCTTTCCGTAATATCAATGCCGAGTTCTTCATGAAGTTCTCGCACCAGGGTGGCTTCCGGGGTTTCGCCTTCTTCCACCTTGCCACCGGGGAATTCCCATAAGCCCGCCATAGATTTACCTTCCGGGCGTTGTGCCATCAACACACGCCCATCCATATCGACCATGGCAACAGCAGACACATAAACAGTTTTAAGGCCAGATTTCGTTACCTGCTGGCCGTAGCATCCCATTTCATCCCCATCCATCATGAGCGATAATCCGCATTAATCGTGATATAGCCATGGGTCAAATCACAGGTCCAAACCGTGGCCTGACCGGAAGCAATCCCGACATTGACCCGCACATCAATATTATCACCCTTCATATGGGCGGCAACCGGGCCTTCGTCATACCCTTCAACGGCCTCGCCCTCACCGGCAATCAACACCCCACCGATGGAAATTTCCAACTTGTCGCGATCTGCCTTTTCACCAGCCTTGCCCACGGCCATAACAATACGGCCCCAGTTGGCATCTTCCCCGGCAATGGCCGTTTTCACCAATGGGGAATTGGCAATTGCCATAGCAATGCGCTTGGCTGCTCCATCGGTTTCAGCCCCGTCCACTGTAATGGAAACAAACTTGCTTGCCCCTTCCCCATCGCGCACGATCTGCTGGGCGAGATCAATCATGACCTCCTCAAACGCTTGCTTGAATTCCTTTAATAGAGGATCGTTCAGGCTGGTGATTTCCCCATGCCCCGCCTTGCCTGTTGCGGCCAATAAAACCGTATCACTGGTTGAAGTATCACTATCCACCGTAATGGCGTTAAAGGATTTATCGGTCGTTTCTTTTAACAGCCCTTGCAGCACATCCGGGGCAATAGCTGCATCGGTAAAGACAAAAGACAACATCGTCGCCATATCCGGCGCAATCATGCCAGAACCTTTCGCCACACCTGAAATCGTCACGTCGACATCGCCAATCTTGACGCTTTTGGACGCCCCTTTCGGGTAGGTATCGGTCGTCATGATGGCTTTGGCCACATCTTCAAAAGAAGCTTGGCCCAATTCCGCCTTCATCTCCTCAAGAGCACCGGTAATTTTCGCATCCGGTAGTTCTTCGCCAATCACCCCGGTGGAAGCGGTGAAAATTTCGTGTTCACCACAGTCAAAAGATTTGGCTGCTGCGGCAACAATCCGTTCAACCGAGGCCGATCCCTTTTTCCCGGTAAAGGCATTGGCATTGCCGGAATTCACAATAATCAGACGCCCCTTACCCTTCCCTTCTTGTAAGGCAACCCGACAGGCATCCACAGGGGCAGAACAAGTCAGCGACTTGGTAAAAACACCTGCGATATTGCTACCATCATCAAGGGTGGCGACCATCAAATCTGTGCGGCCTTCATATTTCACACCAACGCCGCGCGTTGCAAAATGCACCCCCTCAACCGGGGCAACATCGGGGAATTTTTCAGGAGCCAATGGGGAAATGTCTGTCATTGTTCTACACCATAAAAAAAACGTCATCCGCACATCAAATGCACAGATGACGCCTTACACTACACTTTATTTGTCTTGTTTAATTTCTTTACCGTCTGCATCAAACAGCTTGATTTCCGCTTTTTTGCGCAAGCTATCCACATAAGTCTTCACAGCTTCATTGGCAATTTTACCCTTGATCTGCTCTTCAGACTCTTCCAGGCTCGGTGCTTTGGACTGACGTGTCTCTTCAACCTTGATCACGTGGAAGCCAAACTGGGTTTTCACCGCTTCTTTGGTGAATTCCCCTTTTTTCAGAGAAAAGGCTGCTGCTTCAAATTCCGGCACCATCATGCCTTTGCCAAAGAACCCAAGATCACCACCATTGGGGCCAGACGGGCCTGTGGATTTCGTCTTTGCCAGCTCAACAAAGTCTGCACCGCCTTTAAGCTCTTTGATCACCGCATCGGCTTCTTCTTTTTTCTCAACCAAAATGTGACGGGCATGGACTTCCATTTGCGGGGTGAAGTCTTTGACCATTTTATCATATTCCGCCTTAACAGCCTTATCCGTCATCTTGGCTTCGGCAAATTTGGTCAGATGTTCACGCTGGAGTACATGTTCTTCGATGCTCATCATGCGCTTTTTGAAATCTTCTGTTTTATGCACGCCGTTCATACGCGCAGCAGCAGCCACCAGTTTACGATCAGCAATGGAATTGATCAGCATGCTTTGGATCATTTCAAGCGGCATGGCCTGAGCCTGACCACCCATAGCTTTTTGCGCTTCGATCAGCTCTGAATAAAAGATGTTCGCCCCGTTCACAGTGGCAACCACACGGTCTTTTTGATGGTCATCAGCCAAAGCCGGAAGTGAAAGTGCCAGTGCGCCAGCCAATGCCAAACCACGGAATGTTGTTTTCAACATAGAAATGATCCCTAAAACAGGTGTTATGAAAAATCGTTTAAAAGCATAATGCACATCTATTTTCAGACGTCCAGATTTTATCAGTAACCCGATTGTAACAGGTATGTGTAATTGACAGACGGGCCGAACCATTCTATCTCTGTCCGGTTCGTAATTTTTATACGATCCACAACTATCTTTTTACTCAGGGGATTTCCATGTTTGGCGCTATTGCCCGTAAGCTTTTCGGCACTGCTAACGAACGCTATATTAAAGGTCTGCAAAAATACGTTGATGGCATCAACGCACTTGAAAGCGAACTTGAACCTTTAAGCGATGACGATCTGCGTGCGCGCACAGACTGGCTGCGCACACGTGTAGCTGATGGTGAAACCCTTGATGACGTTCTGGTCGATGCCTTCGCCACTGTACGCGAAGCCGCCAAGCGCGCCATTGGCCTGCGCCATTATGATGTGCAGCTGCTTGGTGGTATTGTGCTTCATCGCGGCCAGATCGCTGAAATGGCAACGGGTGAAGGTAAAACACTGGTTGCCACACTGGCCGCTTACCTCAACGCCCTTGAAGGCAAAGGTGTGCATGTGGTCACCGTCAACGACTATCTCGCCAAACGTGACAGCGACTGGATGGGCAAGGTTTATAACTTCCTGGGCATGAGCACATCCTGCATCCTCAATTCCATGGATGATGTGCAGCGCCAGGAAGCCTACGCCTGTGACATTACCTATGCCACCAACAACGAACTGGGCTTTGACTATCTGCGTGATAATATGAAATTCACGCTGGAAACCATGGTTCAGCGCCCGTTCAACTTCGCCATCGTCGATGAAGTCGACTCCATTTTGATTGACGAAGCGCGGACACCGCTGATTATTTCCGGCCCCTCTGATGACAGTTCCGAACTGTATGGTGCGGTGGACAGCATTATCCCGCATCTGAGTGAAGATGATTATGAAAAGGACGAAAAGGTTAAATCCGTCGCCTTGTCTGAAAAAGGTGTGGAAACAGCCGAAGAACTGCTGCGCCAAGCCGGCCTGCTGGAAAGCGGTGGCCTCTATGATCTGGGTAATGTGTCCTTGCTGCACCATGTAAACTCTGCCCTTCGTGCGCACCACATCTTCACCAACGGGGTGGATTATCTGGTGAAAGATGGCAAAGTCATGATCGTTGATGAATTCACTGGCCGTGTTATGGATGGGCGTCGTTATTCCGATGGTCTGCACCAGGCACTGGAAGCCAAAGAAAACGTAACAGTTCAACAGGAAAATCAGACACTGGCGTCTGTGACCTTCCAGAATTATTTCCGCCTTTATCCGAAACTGTCCGGCATGACCGGTACAGCCATGACCGAGGCAGGCGAATTTGCCGAGATTTACAAGCTGGAAGTGGTCGACATGCCGACCAACCGCGTGATCTCGCGGAAAGATTTCGATGATGAAGTCTATCGCACACGTGGCGAAAAGATTAACGCCATCGTCCAACAAATTGAAGATTGTGTGAAACGCAAACAACCAATCCTTGTCGGTACGGTTTCGATTGAACAATCCGAAGAACTGGCCCGTGCGCTGAAAAAGAAAAAAATCAAGCACGAAGTCCTCAACGCCAAACAGCATGAGCGCGAAGCCTATATTGTTGCTCAGGCTGGTGTACCGGGTGCGGTCACGATCGCTACCAACATGGCAGGCCGTGGGACGGATATTCAGCTGGGTGGTAACTTGGACATGCGGGTCAGCACGGAACTGGGTGAAAACCCGACTGATGATCAAATCGAAAAAATCCGTGAAGAAATCGCAACTGACAAGCAAGTCGCACTGGATGCGGGTGGTCTTTATGTTCTGGGTACAGAACGTCACGAAAGCCGCCGTATTGATAACCAGCTGCGTGGCCGTTCTGGTCGTCAGGGTGATGTGGGTGCGTCTAAATTCTACCTGTCACTTGAAGATGACCTGATGCGCATCTTTGGCTCAGAACGTATGGACAGCATGTTGACCAAGCTGGGTCTTGAAGAAGGCGAAGCCATCGTTCACCCTTGGATCAATAAAGCCCTGGAAAAAGCCCAGCAGAAAGTGGAAGCGCGTAACTTTGATATGCGTAAGCAGCTGCTGAAATTTGACGATGTGATGAATGACCAGCGTAAGGTGATCTTTGAACAGCGCCGTGAAATGATGTCCACAGATGATGTGTCTGAGACCATTTCCGACATGCGCTATGAAGTGATCGACACCATCGTTGATAAATGTATCCCGGAAAAAGCGTACGCAGAACAATGGGATACCGATAGTTTACATGAAGAAGTCTTACGCGTCTTTAACCTTGACCTGCCATTACAGGATTGGGCGAAAGAAGAAGGCGTGGCCGATGAAGAAATTCGCAAACGCATCATTGACGAAGTTGACCGTAAAATGGCCGCCAAGGTTGCCAATTATGGGGAAGAAGTCTGGCGTTCTGTTGAAAAATCCGTTCTGCTGCAACTGCTCGACACCATCTGGAAAGAACACCTGCTGGCACTGGACCATCTGCGCCAAGGCATTGGCCTGCGTGCCTATGCCCAGCGTGATCCGCTGAACGAATATAAAGCTGAAGCGTTCAACCTGTTTGAAGAAATGATCTCCATCCTGCGTGATCGTGTCATTACTCTTCTGGCCCATGTGGAACTGCAAGTCGGTTCTGCCGAAGAAGAGTTGGAAGCTTACAACCAGCATGATGATCAGGTCATGTCTGAAAGCCGTACAGACCCAGCAATGGCAGGTCAACAAGATGACACGCCGGAATATGGTTCTGCCACACCGCGCAGCAACAAGCCGGCTGATCACATTGATCCCAACGATCCCAGCACATGGGGCAAAGTCTCACGTAATGCCCCCTGCCCGTGTGGCTCTGGCAAAAAATTCAAACATTGCCATGGCTAAGAAAACCGCTCTTTTCTGTCTTTTAAGCGCTTTACTCTGTAGCCCCCTGCAAAGTAAAGCGCATGAGCATGAAGAAACGGGTGAGGCCCTCTATCTCAAATATTGCGCACCCTGTCATGGAACGGATGGGTCAGGAAATGGAAAAGAGGGTATCCGGCTTTCACCGCCACCTGCGGACTTACGCCTTGCCATGGGCGAACAGATTATTTCAGATGAATATCTGATGTGGACCATCCGTGAAGGTGGGCAAAACATCCACACCGACATGCCCTCTTTCGAAGAAAGCAGCGCACTTACCCAGCGCGAAGCTTACAAGATTATTCGTTATCTTTGGGATGCGTTTAAGTAATTCAAGTCGTTCCCACAAAAGTGGGAACCTCCATCCATCATTCAAGAGATCCCCGCATTCGCGAGGATGGCCGTTCTCCGACTCAGGGTCAGGAGCTATTAATTTACTGAGTTTGGCGGCGCTAAAAATAGGTCCTGGCCCTAACGGATTGGCATGGCATACATCATGCCGCCATCTTTCCACAAGGCATTAAGGCCGCGTTCCATTTTCAAACTGCTGCCCTGACCAAGATTGCGTTCAAAGAACTCTCCATAATTCCCCAATGTCTTGATGGTATCAAGTAACCAGCTTTCACGCAGGCGCAACGGCTTGCCAATGCCTTCATCCACCCCCAGCATAAAACGTACAACCTGGCTATTTTTCTTTTGCATATCTTCCACGTTGGCTTTTGTAATGCCACGCTCTTCAGCCTCAATCAGGCCATAAACCAGCCATTTGACGATATCATACCATTCACCGTCATCATCACGTACCACAGGCCCCAACGGCTCTTTGGACAAGGATGTCTTGAGAAATACATAATCTTTAGGGTTGGGAGCACTGGTTGCCACAATCGCGGTTAAAGCCGACTGGTCGGCGGCATAGAGATCACACTGGCCTGAAAAGAAAAAGTTGTTTAATCCTTCGCGAGAATTAAACATTTTAATGGTGATATCCTTGCCACTGACTTCGCCATATTCACGTACCGTTTCCAATGTTGTCGTGCCCGCCGCAACACACAGCGAGCCCTGTTTCACCTCATCAAGAGAGGAAACACCAATAGATTTATGGGCGAGAATTCCCAGTTGATCATAAAATGTCACACCGGGGTAATCAATGCCATAAGAGCTATCACGAGTGAAAGTCCAGGTGGTGGAACGCAACAAAATATCAATCTGCCTGCGTTGCAAGGCTGTAAAACGTGTTTGGGCATTAAGGGGAATAAACTGCGCCTTGCTTGGATCATTGAAAATCGTGACAGCCAAGGCACGGCAAAAATCCACTTCAAACCCTTGCCAGGTTCCCAATTCATTTAAAAAAGCAAAACCAAAATGCTGTTCATCCACCCCACAAGTCACATGGCCGCGTTCCAGCACATCATCCAGCGTCGCCGCTTCTGCTTTTAAAACTGAAAAAGACAGAAAAACAAATAATCCCGCAACCAAGAACCGCATCAAGCTCACCCTTTTTGCATTGAAAACACCCAACCATATCTTGTTTTCAAGCTTTAGGCAAAACTCTATATTATTTGCGGTATGACTAGGCCCTCCCGAGGGCCTTCTCAATCTATACAGGGAGTTCCAGCAATGCCTGCTGCAAAAGTATATTCTATCGTCGATGTTGAAATTCTTGATCCGGCTCTTTTTCAAAAATACGTCGATGGACATCAAAAAACACTTGAACCATTTGGTGGACGTTTTCTGGTTGCTGGTGGTAATTTTGATGTCATTGAAGGCGACTGGACCCCAAAAACAGTTGTCATTCATGAATGGCCAAACCGTGAGGCTTTTCAAAAATGGTATAATTCTGACGACTATACCCCCTGGAAACAAATCCGCCACCAGGCCGCAAAGGCAAATGTCATAGTGGTTGATGGCCTGTAAAAACAAAGCCCCAAGGGATAACCTCAGGGCTTTGATAATGGTGCTGATGAGTAGGATTGAACTACCGACCTCTCCCTTACCAAGGGAGTGCTCTACCACTGAGCTACATCAGCATACATGCGTTTGTGGGCTCGGCTTATCGCATAGGCCATAAAAACGTTCAAGTGCTTTTTTACAAAAATCGTACTTTTACTTGACCGTTTTCAGCCAATCAGGCACCTATAGGTCATGAGTGACAAGAAACCACATATCACCTCAGAAAAGCAGGATGAAAAAAAGGCCAAGGAAGCCCGTTTGGCCGAAGCCCTGAGGGCAAATTTACGCCGTCGCAAAGCCCAGACCAAAGCCCGTAAAACAGACGATAAGGCTTAGGCGATTTCTTTGCTTGAGACTCTGCCAGCTTTGCTTTAAAAGGCTGCTTGAAATTTCATCTCTCAGATTGCTGAACATAAGGAATACCATTAATGGACAGAATCCACATTCGCGGCGGACAGAGCCTGCGAGGGTCCATTCACATTGGCGGCGCGAAAAACGCAGCCCTGCCCCTGATGGCCGCCAGCCTGCTGTCTGAAGAAACACTGACCCTTTCCAACCTGCCCCATCTGGTGGATATCACCACCATGACTCACCTGTTGGCAGAACTGGGTGTGGAAGTCGGCATGAACGGCCATAACCCCAATGGCGGGCATATTGGTCGTGTCTTTGAACTCACCGCCCATGATGTGGGACGCACGGTTGCCCCTTATGATGTGGTGCGCCGCATGCGTGCTTCTGTCCTCGTGCTTGGTCCATTGCTCGCGCGCTATGGCAAAGGTAAAGTCTCCCTGCCCGGTGGTTGCGCTATTGGTACACGCCCGGTGGATATTCACCTGTCTGCACTGGAACAAATGGGTGCACAGATTGAACTGAAAGAAGGTTACATTGTGGCCGAGGCCCCCAAAGGCTTGCAGAGTGCCCATATCACCTTCCCTATGGTGTCCGTTGGTGCCACAGAAAACCTGTTGATGGCGGCAACACTGGCCAAGGGTGAAACCGTACTATCCAATTCCGCGCGCGAACCTGAAATTACCGATCTTGCCAATTGCTTGGTCGCCATGGGCGCACAGATTGAAGGCATCGGCAGCGATACATTGCGCATTCAAGGGGTGGAAAAACTCCATGGTGCGGAATATTCCGTTCTGCCAGATCGCATTGAAACCGGTTCTTACGCTGTCGCAGCCGCAGTGACCCAGGGTGATTTAACCCTGCTTGGCACCCGTATGGAGCTGATTGAGTCCGTTGCCGAAGTCATGGCGAAATGCGGTGTAAACTTTGAAGAAGTTGAAAACGGCATTCGTGTCTGGACAGACGGTCCGATCAAGGGTGTGGATGTGATGACCGAACCATTCCCCGCCTTCCCAACAGATATGCAAGCACAATTCATGGTGATGATGGCCGTGTCCAACGGGGCCTCCATGATCACAGAATCGATTTTTGAAAACCGTTTCATGCATGTGCCTGAACTGAACCGTATGGGCGCAGATATTAACGTCCATGGTCGTTCTGCCATCGTGCGCGGCGTTGAAAGGCTGTCTGGTGCGCCTGTTATGGCGACAGATTTACGTGCCTCCATGTCATTGGTCTTGGCAGGGCTTGCAGCCGAAGGTGAAACCATAGTAAACCGCGTCTATCATTTGGACCGCGGTTATGAAGCCTTGGAACAAAAATTATCAGCCTGTGGGGCGATCATTGAGCGCGAAAAAGGCGCCCCTGCAGAATAAAACCGGAGCACAAGAACGTGTCTGAGCAAGAAAAACTGGTCATTGCCCTTCCAAAAGGGCGCATCCTTGACGAAGTGATGCCATTGGTGAAAGCCTGCGGGATTGAACCCGAAGCTGCTTTTTTCGATTCCAAATCCCGTGCGTTGAAATTTGCCACCAACCATGACCATATCGAAATTGTCCGTGTACGCAGTTTTGATGTTGCCACCTTCGTTGCTTTTGGTGCCGCCCAGATCGGTGTGTGTGGTGGTGATGTACTGCTGGAATTTGATTATCCTGAAATTTATGCCCCGCTGGATCTGGATATCGGTTATTGCCGCATTTGTGTGGCCGAACCGAAAGACTTATCCAAAGACGATGACCCAAGCCGTTGGTCCCACGTACGTGTGGCAACAAAATACCCCAACATCACCAGCAAATATTTTGCCCAACGTGGTGTTCAGGCTGAATGTATCAAACTGAACGGTGCCATGGAACTGGCCCCAAACATGGGCCTGTGTTCGCGCATTGTTGATCTGGTTTCTACAGGATCGACACTGAAAGCCAATGGGCTGGTTGAGGTTGAACAGATTTGCGAGATCACATCGCGTTTGGCGGTGAACCGTACTGCGTTGAAAACACGCCCAGAAGAAATCAAAGACCTGATTGAAAAATTCCGCGAGGCCGTCAATGACGTTTCGTCTTGAAACCACACAAGCTGATTTTGAAGACCAGTTTAGCGCCCTTCTCTCTGCCAAACGCGAAGAATCCCCGGATGTAAATAAGGTTGTTGAAGACATCCTTGCCGATGTGCGTGCCCGTGGCGATGAAGCTGTTGTTGAATATACCAACAAATTCGACCGTATGGACATTGCCATTGATGGGCTTGCCATTACAGCCGAAGAAATGGACCGCGAAATCGCCAAGGTTTCAGATGACGCCATGGCAGCCCTTAAGGTCGCTTCTGATCGCATCAAGGCATTTCACGCCAAACAATTACCAGAAGACCTCGATTATACCGATGATGCAGGTGTGCGTTTGGGCTATCGCTGGAAAGCGGTTCAGGCTGCGGGCCTCTATGTTCCTGGCGGCACAGCAGCCTATCCGTCATCTGTCTTGATGAATGCCATTCCGGCCAAGGTGGCTGGCGTTGATCGTCTGGTCATGGTCGTGCCGACACCGGATGGGGTGATTAACCCCTTGGTGATGGCAGCGGCCCGTCTGTCCGGTGTAGATGAAATTTACCGTATCGGTGGCGCACAAGCTGTTGGCGCCTTGGCGTACGGGACAGAAACCATCAAACCCGTTGATATTATCGTCGGCCCAGGCAATGCCTTTGTCGCAGCCGCCAAACGTCAGGTGTTCGGCACAGTCGGCATTGATATGATTGCTGGCCCCAGTGAAATTCTGGTCATTGCCGATAATAAAAACGATCCGGCCTGGATGGCGGCAGACCTACTATCCCAAGCAGAACATGATACCGCCGCCCAATCCATCCTCATCACCGATGATGCCAATTATGCCCGCGCGGTTGAAGATGCCATTGAAACCCATCTGGAAACCCTGCCGCGTGCAGATATTGCGTCTGAAAGCTGGGAAGAACACGGCGCACTCGTCGTGGTGCAAAACTGGGATGAAGCCATCACCTTATGTGACCGCATTGCACCGGAACACCTGGAACTTGCGATTGATAACCCGGATGAGTTGGAACGTAAAATCCGCAACGCGGGCGCTGTCTTCATGGGGCGTTATACACCGGAAGCCATTGGCGACTATGTGGCAGGTCCAAACCATGTACTGCCCACAGCACGCAGCGCACGCTTTTCTTCCGGCCTTGGTGTGCTCAATTTCATGAAGCGCAACAGCTTGATCCAGTGTGATGCCCCCAGTCTGAATAATATCGGCCCGGCAGCTGTGACCTTGGCAAGAGAAGAAGGACTGGATGCCCACGGCCTGTCTGTCGCCATCCGTTTGAATGTGGAGCGCTAAACTCTTCTCGTCATCCCCGTGAAAACGGGGATCCAGAGTGCTTGAAACACGCCAGATTCCCAATCAAGTTGGGAATGACGCTGAGCTGTACGATTTCAGCCTTCCCCATTTTCTTTCTTTATGCTTTTATGCAGCCTATGACCTTGCACATCAAAAGGACAACAGCCCGTGCATCATTTGCAGAAAATTGCCAATATTCATATTGAAGAATTGGACGGCATCCGCCTGAAGCCCGAAGTCGAACATGAACGCAAAGTTGCGATTTTCGACCTGTTGGAAGAAAACTATTTCGCCCCTGTCGGCGATCAAACCGGGCCTTATGATGTGCATCTTTCCATTGAAGATGGCAAACGCCTTGTTCTGGATGTGGCGATGGAAGGGGAAACGGATTTTTTCACCCAGATCAAAGTTCCCCTGATGCCTGTGCGCAAGATTGTCAAAGACTATTTCATGGTTTGTGACAGCTACTTTAAAGCCATTAAGACCGCCTCCCCTGCCCAAATCGAAGCCATTGATATGGGGCGACGTGGCTTACACAATGAAGGGTCTGTGATCTTGCGCGAAAGACTGGAAGAAAAAGTGCGCATCGACCACGATACAGCACGACGCCTCTTTACGCTTGTCTGCGTTCTCCACATTCGCCAGTGAGGCTGTGGTGAGCGAACTTCCTTCCGCCATTTTATTTTGCTGTACAATGAATGCCATTCGCTCGCCCATGGCCGAAGGTATCATGCGCCTCATTCATGGGCGACGGATTTATGTGAATTCCTGCGGTGTACGTTTGGGTCAGGAGACGGATGGATTCGCCATTGAAGTCATGGATGAAATTGGCATTGACCTCATCCAGCACACCCCCAAAACCTTCGATCAACTCGAAGACAGTTTTTATGACCAGATCATCAGCCTGTCCCCAGAAGCCCATCACCATGCCTTGGAAATGGCTGCTTATATGGATTGTGAAGTCACCCTGTGGAATACTTTTGACCCCAGCCTGACATCAGGAAGCCGGGACCAACGTCTGGATGCCTATCGCATGGTACGTGATCAATTGATGATGAAAATCAAACAGACCTTCCCGCGTCATCGCATTGGCGATGTATAATCCAGACAAAAAAACACGCCAACTTCGAGGGTATATAGAGGGCACTGAGATGAAGCTGGCGTGCTAAGGGGGTATATGGAGAATTCTTTATAAGATCGTAGTTTAGAAGAACTTTTTCGTGCGTTTCGCAGGCATGGCAAATTCACCTTTGCCTTTTTTCGCCGGACGATCAAGCATTGTCGCCGCCCACATGGCAACTGGAATTACACTGGCAACCGGTGCAACAGCTGCGGCCAAGACACAACCACCACCCATTGCAAGAGTACCCATATTTACGACTGAAGGCTTTGGCTTGTGAGGACGTGACATGATTTAGCTCCTTTGAATAACTCGTTACAGATATTAATAATCATTCTCATTTGCATGTCAACAGCTTTTTTATGGTTTTTCTCAAAACATAAAATCATCCTGTTTTAAGCTCCCTTCCTTTCCTCCTGCTAAAAATACAAAAAATGCTTGACCTGAAAGGGATTCACGAGCATTTTCCCCACCAAACAAGCTTGACTTAAGATAAAGGATATATCCGTGGCCAAAGAGGACATGATTGAATTTCAGGGCGTCGTAACTGAACTTCTCCCTAACGCAATGTTTCGTGTAAAACTGGAAAATGATCACGAGATTCTCGCACATACATCCGGCAAGATGCGCAAAAACCGTATCCGCGTACTGGCTGGTGATAAGGTCACTGTAGAGATGACACCCTACGACCTGACCAAAGGTCGTATCACGTTCCGTTTCAAATAAGCCTGAAAAGAGAGTTCCTTTCCAATGGCTCTCGTTCTGGCATCAGCCTCTCCACGTCGTGTGGATTTGTTGGATCAAATCGGCATTACGCCCGATGTGGTTGCGCCTGCCCATATTGATGAAATGCCCTTAAAAAATGAACTTCCGCGTCAGTTGGCTGCCAGATTGGCCAAAGGGAAAGCCTTGGCTATTGCCCAAGAACATCCCGGCGATCTTATTTTAGGGGCCGATACAGTTGTGGGTGTGGGACGACGCTGCCTGCCCAAAGCAGCTGATCGTGATGAAGCCCGACGTTATCTTGAACTCCTGTCTGGACGTAAACATCATGTCTATGGCGGGCTCTGCATTGTCGCCAAAGACGGTACCCCTCATAATCGGCTCATAGATACCACCGTTAAGTTCAAACGCCTTTCCTCCCAAGAGATTGATGACTATATCCAATCCCGAGAATGGGAAGGCAAGGCTGGTGCCTATGCCATTCAAGGATTAGGTGGTGCCTTTGTTGAAAAGATCATAGGCTCTTATTCCAATGTGGTTGGTTTATCCCTGTGTGAGACCAAAAACCTCCTGCTTGGGTTAGGATATGCAAGGTAAGCGATATGAGACGCTTGCTTATTGACCATATCCCCGGCGAAACCCGCATTGCCCTGCTTGAAAATGACCGCCTTGTGCGCCTTGAAATTGACCGTGCCACCATGCCCGGTCACAGTCCCTGCCATGAAGGCAATATCTATTGGGGCCGTGTCGTTAATATTGTTCCCTCCTTGCAAGCTGCTTTTGTCGATATTGGTACAGGCATAAACGGGTTTCTGCCCGTTAACGGAACCTTTGGGGAAGAGATCAACAAGGCTGTCCATGAAGGTCAAGCCCTGCTCGTTCAGGTTCGCAAAGCCCCGCAAGGCGACAAAGGCCCCCTTCTAACCTGCAAGCTGGACCTCAATAGCCCTGACTGTGTTCTAACCATTGGTCGCCCCGGTGTGAATGTCTCACGTAAAATCGCAGACCAAAAAAAACGCACCCAATTTAAAAGCTATTTCACCGACATGATAGCCCCCCCGTTAGGACTCATCATTCGTACAAGTGCCCAGTCTTTCTCCCTTGAAAAGCTGGAACAACAGATCCACCCTCTTTTGGAAAAATGGTCCTCTATCAACACCGTGCCTGAGAAAATTCCTGCTCTTGCAGAAACCTCTGAGCATTTTATCGAAAACCTGTGGCATGAGTTTGAAACTTATGACTTTGACGAAATATTGGTCGAAGGCTTGGAAGCCTATCAAATTCTTCACCGCCTTAGCCCAAAGGCCACTCTCTATAGCGCCCCTCTCCCCCTTTTTCAACAGGAAGGGGTTAACGAAGAAATTGAACAAGCTAACCAAAAAGTGCTGCCCCTCCCCAGTGGTGGAACTCTTGTGATTGAACCCACGACTGCCTTGATTGCAATTGATATCAATATGGGCAATCGCACAGATGGCCGGGATGCCCAAACCAATAGACTTACGACTAACCTAGAAGCTCTGGAGATTTTATCCAGAGAGATCACCTTGCGAAACCTGTCCGGTCAAATTGTCATTGATTTCATTAACCTGAAACAAAAAACGGCCAGAGACAAACTGCTTGCTGCCTGTAAAACACACCTTGAAGATGATCGAACAACAGTGCATGGCTTTACTCGCTTGGGTCTAATGGAAATATCGCGCCAACGCCAGGGCTACCGCCTTGACGAACTCCTCAACACTCCGGAAAATGCTTTTTACGATTTAATCAAAGCCCTATCTAGAACACCACAACTCAAAGCTCTCCTGCTCAGCCCCAACCTTTATCAGCATTGGCATATGACCAAATATGCTCCCACTTTAAACTGGCTGTTTGACCGCCTTGGTTATGTGATCAAACCAACAGAAAGTAACAGCCTGCCTGCTTTCACTTATCAAATTCAAGAAAACTGACATGAACACCCAATGCCCAACCTGTAACAAACCAACAACCAAACAATACCGCCCCTTTTGCTCAAAACGATGCGCCGACCTTGATTTGGGACAATGGCTCAACGAAGGCTATAAGATTGAATCAGAAGAAGAAAGTAACCTGGACGAATATGAACCCGGCTAAGTGGATCCGTTCCCTAAAACTGGAGAGTACCTTCTCCGTTTAAGCGGCCTTCAACTCATATTGCATTGGACTGATATTGCCCAAGTATGAAGGACGACGTTTCGGATTATAAAAACGATTGATATATCCGAACAAGGCTTTTTCCGCCTGTTCTCTTGTTTGCATTTTCCTTCTCCAGATCAATTCGGCTTTCAGGGATTTGAAAAAGGTTTCCACGACGGCGTTGTCATAGCAATTACCCTTGCCAAACATGGAAGCCTTGAAGCCGTGTTTTCCGAGCAGTTTCTGATAATCATGTGAGCAATATTGGCTGCCACGATCTGAATGGAATATCACGCCTTCCGGTGGTTGCCGCAGAGCAATGGCCTGTTGCAAAGCATCAATCACCAATTTGCGTTTCAGTCGCTTGCTTGTTGCCCAGCCAATGACACGGCGGGAAGAAAGATCAATCACAATTGCCAGATACAACCAACCTTCCGCTGTTTTGATATAACTGATGTGGCGTTCCGCCAGCTTCGCAAACACCCGCCCATTTCTGGTTTGGCCCCGTGGTCGTAAAATCACCATCCAACAGGTTAGGTGCCACATTGAAGTTATGGTCGCTGTCTGTTGTCTTCTTGAAGATATGTGTGCGTATCACTCTGATATTGTTATCTTTCATCAAACGAGTGACCCGTTTTTCACTGACCCTAAAGCCCAGGTCACGCAATTCACCTGTCATGCGTTCACGTCCATAAGATTGACAATTTTCTTTATGAATGGTGCGAATATTGGTCAGCAAAACCAGATCATCTCGCTGGCGTTGAGACATGGGGCGTTTACGCCAATCATAATAACCACTGGGGCTGACGTTGAAAGCTTTGCACAACAGATGAAGGGGGGGAGATCGGCCTTCTTCGCATCAATGAACTTGAACCTCATCGCTTTTGGCTCGCAAAGACCCCAGCAAAAGCCGGGACGATGAGGCCGTTGCCTTTTTTAATATCTCGCGTTCCTCCTTGAGAATGCGGTTCTCTTTACGAAGACGGGCAAGTTCCTTGTACAGATCATCATGCGGACCTGACATCAAGTCATCATGTTTATGCTGCCCCCCCACTTGTTCAAGGTGGATAGGCCAATGCCAAGATTGGCAGCAACTTGTTTGCGTGACAGTCCGCTTGTCAGTGCAAGTTGGACAGCTTCATGTCTAAATTCATCAGATTTTTTTAAGACTCATTTATTCCTCCTGTAAATCTCAGTTTAACAGAAGGTGCTCTCCAGTTTTAGGGAACGGGTCCAAAAAGTCAGCGGCGCTTTTCACTCAATCTAATAACATTTTCTGTTTCAGCAGCTTCTAAACGTTCTGTCATATCTATTGTCTTTTGGGCAACTTCAATAAAATCCGCTACCCGCTTTGTGAGAGACGCATTATCAATTGCCCTAAGCTTTTCAATAATGCGTTTCTCGTCTGCCGTTAATTTCATAAATGCCCCCTACAACTAGAAGGCATGATAATCAAAAATACAATTACTGTTGAGTCTTTTCTTTATCTTTCACGGCCTCAAGTAAAGCAAACAGTATCTCCCCAGCTTCAATGAGAATACCTTCAGCATCAGGATACTTTCTGAGTTCAGCAACGACCTCTTCAATTCTAGGCGCGTCCATGTTCCAGTACCTCCTTAGTGATTGCTTTTTCGATAGAACCAATCTGATTCGCAATATCAGACATGCCAACACTTTTTGCTTGTCCCCGTAGGTATTCCAAAGATGCATAAATACCGCGAATTTGTTCATCTACAGAACTTTCGGTCATAACGTTATGCGCTCCCACAGGACGAGTCCACAACACAGGTTCGTGAATATTGTTTTTCTTACGTATCGAATGTAAATATTCAGTACTGATTGGTAAACGCACGGCAACAGCCCGTGAGTTTCCAATTTTATGTTCGTCCCCAATTCTTTCAGAATCCCATCCTGCATGTTTGAAAAGGCGCTCAATAAAAACGTCTGTTACAGTGATTAATTCCGTTTTTCCATGCGCCAGTCCATATTCGATACCCCCAAGAAACAATTCGACACAGCCGCGCGACAAAAGGCGTGTTACTTTCTCATCTCCCTCAGTCTCAACCGCAAATCGGCTTGATTCGAAATATATTGAGGATTCGGGGCAAATAGCACCATCTAAAAGCTGAGGAAAAGTGTCACGAAGCATGTTCGGCCCAGTCATCGGCAAAAAACGAACCGAGCCTCTTAACATACCGTCTGGACTGTAATAAAGCATATAAGTTGGGTTAAAAGCATCATATTGGTCACGCTCTCGACCATTATCAATCGTGACATCCCAACCCAAACGGCCATTAAAAACTCTCGCTCTTTGCCGGAACATTTGATCTAATCGTTCCATAAAAACATGATGATCTGATGGTTCAATGAGAATAAGCATTTTCGCCCCCGTTTAATAAAACTAAAAGGCAATGTGCTGGATTTTACGTATTACACATATCGGGGTTTACCCTGATATACTTATGGTGAGATCAATCCCATTGTCAGCCCACGTACAACCGCTTGCGTACGTGAGTAAACGCCAAACTTATTAAAAACATTCGTAAAATGGCTTTCGACTGTCTTTGTTGATATTCTCATTATGTCAGAAATTTCACTATTGGACTTACCGTCTTTCGCCCATTTTAAACATTCCAACTCTCTGGCAGTCAAAGGACCACTGCTATTTTCAGGTAAGGTTAAGTCTGCAAAATAAGCATCAAAATGAAGTGCTAACAAATGAAGATCAGCTGCATTGTGGGTTAAGGCTTGTTTAAATGCTCGATCAGCTTCATCACTGGCTACAGAAATAAAGGAGGACTTAAAACCAACCGATCTATTAGGAATAGTCAAACCATTACCAAGGCCACACTCCTTGGCTTCCCCCATCATTTGTTGCTGGCGTGCCGTCATACCTGTACTGTCATTACAACTCCACGCAAAGGGTAATTTGGCTGTCGTACCATGTTCAAATACAGGGTCGATCTCCCCATAGGACTCATTAAGGTATCTTTCTTCCCAAATGGAACCATAATTATGGCGATGGGCAACCCAATCCCCCTCAGGTACGCCAAAATTGAAATAGGCAAATGTAGAAAAACCTAAAGAGTTAATTTGTACCGAAAACAAATCCGCCAAAATATCTGGTGTTTTAGCCTCTGATAATTCACCAATAAAACTTTGCAACCGATTCATGTGTCTAATGAGTAATCACTACCTAGACCATATTAGAAAGACTATTAGGCATAGAGTCTAGTCATTTTTATAATCTAACGAAGATTGACCCCACAAGATACAAGGGAGCTTAGGGCTCCCTTGCTTTTATTGCCTACTCTTCTTCAAATTCAAAAGGTTCCCCTTTTGCCCGATCTTCTTCGAAGCTTTTAATTGTTTTGCCCACTTCAACAGAAACCTGACGTTTTTCCTGAATCAGTTTCGTGGTCTCGCTTGAGAAAAGCTCCTCTTCAGAATCGGATAATTCATTCAGGCTTTCCTGAATATTATAAGTATTCTTCATCTGGGTCTGGACAACACTTGCCATCTCATTTGCCGGCGGATCAAAAAGGTCTGTTTGCGCCTTACCAATTTTATTGGCAGATTCAGACAAGCTTTGACGTCCTGCCCTGCTCATTTGCTGTTCATAAGGCACCATCTCTTCAACCGTTTCAAGCTGGGCAGTGGTTCGTCTTTGCAATTGAGCACGAGAAAGCTCGGCCAATTCAATTTCGCGATCAGGTGAAGTCACCGTTGTTGGGTTTTCTTCCCCATAACGCCCAACAGCATCATCGTCTTTTTTGAGACGGCCATATTCAGCCCGCTGTCTTTGCTGGGCAACCTTTTTCCAGATAAAGCAGCCAAGAGCCAAAAGAAGCGCCCCAAGAGCAATAGCCCCAAAAACCCAAACCACTGTGGGCCAACCTTTGGTATCCGGGTTCGGATTTGGCCCCGGAGGGGTCTGTGGCGAGCGGCCATAAATACTATAGACCCCTTTGAAATCACCACTGCTATCTTGCGGATAGGTAATCGTCCCAAAAAATTCCATGCCAGTGAAACCTTCATTCAACGTCGCACGGGAAACCTGACCGAAGAATAAGTTGGCAGACGTCTCGTTTTCCCCCATTTCCCACGTCAGGCTGTTATTATTATAGACTGGATTAACGATAACTGTGTCACCCAGCTTAACCGTTCCGTCACTGGTTACTGTAAGGCTATCGGTAATTTGTGGGAAAGGCTGCTCTTCAGTCTCAGTAAACGGCTGTTGGGTTAACAAGCGAGCTGAATTTTCCGGCAGTGTATAAGACTTCCCACCATCATCTGTAACCCATGTTTTGTAGGTCCCTTGCCAATATTCCAGAACCTTTAAACGCATTTGATTGAAGGCACTCAAAATCTCCAATGCATTACAGTGATAGCCATTATCTTTCAGGAACTTGTTAATATTGGCGTTGGCTTCTTCCACAGTATCTGTTTTCTGATCCACCACTTTAGAGAAACCTGCCATAAGAACGGTTGAATCCATCACATTCGCAACAAAACGCAAGGCTTCCGGTGTGGCCTCTGTCGGCGGTGGATTTTCACTAAAGAATGGGTTCTTCAACGCCTCCAGCACAAAGGTTGCCTGTGTCTGAAAACCGCTATTGGAAATATGTTCGTTCATTCTGGCTTGAACAATATTTTTCTGCGCGGGGTCTTGCGTTTCGTCCCATTGCTTTTTCAGTTCCCCCCAAATTACCCTGGATAAGGTATTGGATTGCAGGTCTGCGATAAAAAGCATCGCCTCTAATTGTTCGCTGGTTTCTAAGTCTTCATCCATCGCATTTGTGCACGTTGTTGAGGAAAAATTCCATAATGGTGTCCAGTAGTTTTGTAAGTAGCTGGTAACGACCTGTTCATCCTGAACCATATAGCCAAATTCATTCAAATTGGCCGGATAAAGATTTTGCGACCCAATATAGAACAATGCATCATCCACCATAAACGTCTTGGCATGGTTCGGGATCGGAGCATCACCCGGATATGTTTTTTGGGCAGAATAACGGAAAGATGCCACACGGAACTTACTCTTAATCAGGTCTGTGGCTGCAGCGTCCGTCATCCAAAGCGTCTCAGTCAGGACGATTTTCATTTTCGCATTCACAGTATCAGGATTATCACCATAATAAGGCGCGACAGTTGCACTCAATCCACCAGCAACCGCATTGGGGTTGGACAGCACAATTTTCATCTCTACGCCCCGCTGCAAGGCTTCCCCCATCTTCTTGAAGAGGTTTTCATTCCAAATCAAAGAACAATAGCGTAGTCCGGGAATGTCATTTGGAATTAAACGGAAAGCCTGTAAAGACATACGGATGGACTTTTTCGCCAATGAAACAGCCTTCAAAATGGCTTCGTCGCTGGGCTCTGTAAAAGAGAATAAAAAGCTGGAAAGCGTCGGCAGCGCATAATAACGTCTTGTATCCGCCCCTCGCCCGATCGCAAGAACCGAACTTCCCGTTTTTGATGGTTGGGGAGGAAAACGTTTCTTACAATCTTCATAAAGAGAAGCTGGTGGATAGGCCCAATATTTGCTGACGCATTTCTTCTGCTTTTCATCGTAGGTATAAGAGGCATGCAATTTGACTTCTTGCTCAGGTGCCAAAGGGGCAAAGGAATTGCTACGTGCCAATTCAAAGGCCCAGAGACTATTGGCATATTCATGTGCATCAAGAGCAGCTTCTCCTTCCAGCATCATGGAAACATCAAAAACCGGATTTTTCCCCAGATATTGCTCCCCCCAGACATTATGCCCACCGGTTAAAGCTTTTTTCCCATCTGCTGCCACAATCTTTGAATGGTTCCATGATGAAAAACTGGAACTCATCACAGTGACATAAATGGTCATCTTTTTACTCGGGTCCAATTGCTTGGTAATCTCCGATAAAAAGGGCTCAGCCGTTAAAGGTGGAATATTGGGCAAGGGATTGGAATAAAGAATACGAATAACCGGTCGCTGGTCTTCCGGTAAATTGCTCAAATATGTAATCGCATTTTGAAATGCTGTTAAAAACTTTCCGGTCGGGACCGTCAATGTCGTGAAATCAAGAAGAACCCGTGCTGATGTCATCACATCATAGATGGCATCATAGATACGATAGGAATGCCCCACCAATAAATTGGCAGGTTCTGCCCCCGGTTCCGTCACCGTTGCTGAAACAGCTTTACACTGTTGTGTCGGCCCTTCTGCCGTCGTGCAGGCTTGCAGATGGAAATCTGTACTATCGCCCGCAACCGCCTGCTTAAACTGGTCATAAGGCAGCCCCCACACATTTGTCGGTGTGGCATAAAGCCAGTCTGGGGCAAAGCTATTGTTATCTGAATACCCCCAATGGGCTGTGTCTTTAGGGAATTTTTCGTTTAAAAACTGCTTTATCTGGTCAATATATGTTGGATCGCTCATCAGTGATAACCTTCTGCTACGTTTTTATCGGTGGGAATTAAAGTTTGTATGGGTCTGTCTGCTAATACGTCACACCAGGGACTGGGGGTATGTTCCAGGTCCAGAGGTTTAAAGCGAAAATCACAACTGACCCGCGTTGTTGGGGTATCATTAAAACGGGTGCCATGACGCAAACGCCCCCCGTCCCAAATCAGGGCCTGACCATATTTCAGGTTAATCGCCTCATAGTCGCCCTTGCCATATCCCGTTTCAACAAACAGGCTGCAACCGTCATAAACATCGGTGAAAGGCAGATAACAATTGATCTGCTCTTCACGCTTGGTCACATCGGCATCTTCATGAAAAGCGCTGACACAACCGGTTTGGGCAAGATGAACCCGCATTTTGGGATGAGCCGAATAGCTGATCTGATTATTATAATGCGGTGCAATGTGATCCTTGATCCACTTATGATAGACCTTGTAAAACAAGGCATCATCAGGCAGACGCTGCATCAGTTTGCGCAAGCGCATATTATCATTATAGCTCAGCGCCTCACGCCCGGTTTGGCGCAACCATGACAAATGCAGAATATTCAGTTTGCGCACCCTGAACACTTCCCTTGAGAGTGTATATGCAAAAGGATAATCCCTTACATTGTAATCAATCACAATAAAGCGCCTGTTCATCCTTCCCCTCCCCTTTTAGTTATAGGTTTTACGCAAATACATGATCGCAAGCCTAAGAGCCTGTCTCAAAACAGCTCAAGACTTGCGACACATGCTACACAATGGAAGAAATCAGGTTCGCAACCGTCAAGTTGGTCAAGTCCGCTTTTTCCCATTTGTTCCACAGCATCAATCCACCTTTCGACAAATTATCTTGCGAAATTTTCATCAAGGAAGATTGCGCCCATTCAGGTAAAGCCGGTCCACCATACTCACCTGCGAGAAAAGACGTACGGGAACCATAACATTTCAGCTGCGTCTCTTCTTCTTCTTTGGCACGACATTGCCCATAAAGTTCAACCGAGCCAATGATCGGGTCCAAAATGAAAGAGATTTCTCCACTGTAAAAATCACGCGTACCGCCCGACCATTTCAAGACATTGCCCGTAATCTTAAACCAATCCACATCCTGACCATCAATCTGCATGTGTTCAGGACTGATGGAGGCTGCTGTCAATGTATTAGCAAAACGCCCATTGGAACGCAGAACATACTCCCCACTGATTTGGTCAAGCTGTGTTGAACCGATAAAATCAAGTAAGCGCGGCAGGACATCCTTGCGCTGCGGATTAACCTGACTGGCATAAAACGGCGGGATATCACCCTGTTCTTCATCTTCTGTCCAGATTTTACCGACCAAACGGCGTGTTCCATCACCTTGCAAATCAAGACGTAAGTAACCGTTGAAATCCACATCCCTTTGGGTGTTCCAAACGATTGAACCGTTTTTCAGTGAAAACTTTCTGATCGGCGTATCATTGATATAAAGAATGCTTTTCTGGCGGTGTTTGCGATTACCGATCAATGTGATGATAATCTGTTGATCTTCATCAACCATATAAAGCCCCGTCCAGGGATAAAGGCTGTTGCGATAAATGAAATCAACCGAACTGTGGAACTGTGACCAGTCTGGTTGATAATTCTTATCACTGACCCAACCATTAAAGGCTGCACGGGCTGTGGGGACGGGTTTGGATTTGATCAACTGAATAATATCAGCACAATCTTTTTTCGAATTGAGCAAATCATCAATCAAGCGTTCATTTTCACTTGACCGTTTAAAGGCCCCTTTGGCCGCAATTTGAATGGCACCGGAATCCCGACTGGTCAACAAGGCCCTTTCACGTTCTGACAAATTATCAAAACGACTATCTTCCAAGGCTTCAACAGGGGCATAACGGTATTCGTCCTGTAAATCCATATCAAAGCGCAGCTCAATCAAAAAATTACTGGCGGCTGTTTCTTCCTGCCATTTATAGGATTTAGGAATGGCAAATTTCTTAAACGCATCAAAGGCTTTCATCTCACGCGGGCCATATTCCCCGATCTCGCGCAATGGCGATTTCGGCGTAATCAGTTCCTGACCTTTTTTAACGACACCCAACTGTAAAGCCATATCCCTGTTGGTTGCCACCACATCACGCGGCGCAATATAAAAGGTCGAAATTCCTGTTATTTTTTCCTGCACTTCTGGGTTATGCAGCTCATGTAAGGGGTACACCTCAATCATCGGATCAATGGTTGGATAACGCGATCCGATATAATGGGTAATTTCATAATCCGGCCCATAAATATCAATCAGCCAATTCACAAAAATAGAAAAGCCATTATTCAAATAGCCTTGCCGGCGATAGCCCAGTTCCCCAATCAAGCCCACTTGCCACAAGATCACATGCAGGGTCGGATCAATATGGCGCTGGCGGATCAAACAATCCGTTGCCTCATGAGTTTGCATACCGGGGTGACACGGGTCGACCCCCAAATCCGCACATAAGGTGTCCAATGCGCAAACACCTGCCTTCATAATGGCGCGGTGTCCTTCACGTCGGGCCAGTAAAATGGCACGATGGGTGGATAAAACAAAAACACCGGGATGACCATAAAACACAACCACAACCTTGAGCCCTTGGCGAACCCAATAAAGCTGCGCCTCTGTCATTTGCATATAGGTTGTGTAGCGAATTTTATTTTCGCCATAAAGTACATACAAATCCAGTGCATCCGGCCTTGCCCGCTTTAACCAAACCACTGTTGCCGGGTCCGCCACACAATAGAGGACCTTATCTGCACTTCTAATCAGTTCCTCATCTCCCATGGAAAACCCAAGGGTTTCAATGCCGGATCCGATAATCGTCAGGCTCCCCTTGGGTTGAGCGGAGGTTTCCCCCCGCTCTGCCAAGGACTGAACATCGTCTTTTAAAGAGGCAATACCGTTTGCCAGTTCTTCCCATGCTTTTTGATGGTCTTCATAGCTTGGGTATTGCTCGTTTGTCGTTGTTGTCATTGTCACGAACCTTCACCTCTTACAGAATC
The DNA here is from genome assembly GCF_004564135.1 of Terasakiella sp. SH-1. Classification (NCBI taxonomy): domain Bacteria; kingdom Pseudomonadati; phylum Pseudomonadota; class Alphaproteobacteria; order Rhodospirillales; family Terasakiellaceae; genus Terasakiella; species Terasakiella sp. SH-1. The sequence goes on from NZ_CP038255.1 coordinate 2,400,709, forward strand.
TTGACAATGAATTTCTGAGCAACACCGGCCCCGACTTTCACAGGCAATTCTTTACCATTGTAGGTATAATTCGCCAATGTGGTGTAGGCTTTCGGCCAGTCTTTCTGATCACTATATTGGCACATGGCATCCACGGCCTTTTGTTCATCATCCTGACTCCAACGCCAATTGGACAAGGCATCGTCTTCTTGCTGGTTTTTCAGGGATAGAATGCCACTGACCACCATGTTCTGTTCATCCGGGGTTGCCCCTTCTGCCACATAGAACGAGAATGTCGTCCAGCGTTCTTCAATCGAATTGGCCGGATTTTCCATATAGTTCATCAACAGCCCGACAGGAGAGGCAGAAGACGGCTGTTCCCCTGCATAACTGACGGCGGCCTTCTTATACCAGACCTCCAGCAGTTTCTGGGCTGCGATCATACCGCCCATAACGGCTGCATTTTTCAAAACAAATTTAAAGATCGCGCCCTTATTCTTCCAAAGCGCACTGCCCAGTCGGCTGGCAAGTCCTTTAACCGCATTGGCATCCACATCAATATCCGTGTCTATATCCGTATCCACATCAGTGACGTTATCAACCACATTGTCGGTGTCCGTGTCGGTATCAATATCAATGTCGATATCCACATCCACAACGACCAGTGCATCAATATCCACATCAATATCAACGTCCACATCAACATCAACATCCACGTCAATATCGACGTCCACATCGACATCAACATCCACGTCCACATCGACATCAACATTGACCAGATCACCGTTTTCCGCACCCGCCTCATTAAAGACCTTGGACAGGGAGTCTGCCAGTTTATTAGCCCCTTGTTTGACCGCATTGATAATGGCCTTGCCCCCTGTCTGCAGGGCTTTAAACAAGGTCGGGACAACTTTTGCCAAATCAATGACCGTATTGACGATCATCACAAGGTTCAGGGCCGTAAAGGCCACATTAGACAGGTTATAAGCTGCCATCCACCAGGCGATTTTCGGTACTTCATAAGGCTGGGCAATTAAATCATCGCCATCTTTTTTACCTTGTAAAAACGGCTCATAAGTCCCGGCATCCCCATCATGCAACACCATATCCTGAATGATCAGTTGCAGGCTAATGCCTTTGCTTTCTGTTGCCCCCTTGCTGCATAAGGCGCGCTTGCTGTAAGTCAGGTCAACCGCGTCCCCGCCATCAGTCGGTGTATATGTCGCAGTTCCATCACTGCTCAGTTCAATTTTACCATTGAGTTCACGCGGCAGCACCAATGGGATGATGGGCTTGGGTGGTTCTGGAGCATAGACATAAAATGTCTTGCCCTCGCTCCCTGCCCAGGCCCGAATATCATTATCGGCCCAATAGGTCACGGCACTGAAAAGACCGTAGTCAAACTTCATCCCGTTTTCTTTAAACCATTTATTCAAATCGTCCTGTTGCTTGGTCAGGTCCGTCTGGGTCAAAACGATATCATTGAATTGCAGGCTTTGTGGGCTATAGGGACTTCCAAGATAATCCTGATAAAACTCAAATGCTGATTGTGCAATGCCCGGATCATCTTTGGTAATGGTGATATCCGTATCAGACAGTAACTGCGTCACGGTTTCTGCGACAGGCATCCCGGTTTTAGGATTAACGAAAGAAAGCTTTTCCAGCGGTTCACTCGGCGTATATGTGGATTTTTTATCCGCAGCAACCGATCCCACCTTAGAATAAGCCGGATACATTGTGCTGGGATCATCGGCCGTCGCCCCACTTGGGACTGTGAACGTATAGATATCAAGATCTATGTCGAGCTGGTTATCGACATTAACAACATGAGAAGACATGAAACATTCCTTTAGGAAAAGTAAAAATCAAAGGCGATAAGAAACCGTGTTACAGCTCCGGTTCAATCGGCTCATCTTTCGGGTCGAATTCTTCTTTGACCCTTTCCTGCTCTTCATTTGCCGTTTTGATTTCCTCACTCACCCGTTCCACATTTTCAGTATTTTCGGCGATATTAGCTTTTGTTGCCTCACTGATCTTCTCTCCCATACTCTCGGAAAATTCAGTCATTTTACCCGAGAAGTCCTTCATTTGCGTATCCAGGTCTTTCATCGTTTTATTCAAGTCTCTGGTTGTTGCACTATCGAGAGTATCTTGCATTTTGTTCAGCTCGTTGCCCATTTCTTCCAGCTGCCCTTTTTGCTCCATAGTCATCGCTTCTTCATACTGCGCCAGATCTTCCAGCGATTTCGCCATACTATCAAGGGACCCCTCGAATTTATCGGCATTGGCGATATCGGTCATTTCGCCTCTTTTCTCCACCAACTGCTGAAGCGCATCTTTTGGATTACGTGGGCCTGGGTTCTCACCATTACTGATCCGTTCGGCAATACGGTTGCTTTGAGCGTCCAATTTATCGCTCAATTCTTTTTGCATCTTGTCAAACAGCTCTTTGGTCGTTGGCTCTTTTTTGCCAAAGATTTTTTTACCGATCCCCCACAAGAGAGAGCCAAAGAAATGCAACATCATCAGGGCACCACCCCACATCATGATGCATTGGAAAATTTGCGCTGCCCCCTTAGGGTGGAAAACCAAATTCCAGAAATCAGAATTATCGGGATCATCTTTCTTCTGCGGCTGGTTAAAGCCTGTACAAATCAAGCCGTTCACTGTCCCCGTCAACAACGGAATAATATCCGTATCGTTCGGGTTTTGCGTCAGTGTAGACTTAACCTGAAACGTTCCCTTAATCGCCAATCCCGGGTTATCCGGATCATCCTTATATACAAACAGACTATCCGTATACAGTAACTCTTTCGCCTTGGACGTATCCACTGCCAATGTTGACGTATCAGACGGGTCTGTGGAAGGGGTAAACACACATTTATAACCGCCATTGGGCTGGGTTAAATCAATTGTTTCCGGCTTGGTTAGGCTAATTGTTCCCAAAAAGCTCGTCGACTTTCCATCACTGCTGTAAAGATAAAACGTGCTGCTGCCATAACCTGCCCAAGCAAAAGGGAAGTCTTGATAATAGCTTTGCATGGAGACAAAATCACCAAGCGTCACATCCTGATAGCTTTGCGTGCTTTTAAAGAATTTATTGACGTTATCGGTAATCGAATTCCCAATATTCTTGTTGGAATCTGCAGAACCGTCTGCCTGATTACCCGCCGCTGTCGTCGCACTCGACATCGCAGCCTGAAAGTCCGTCGAGAGTTTTGATGTCGGATAAGCGCTGATCGTTTGATAGAAATTCGCCGCCTGCTTCATGGCGTCGTAATTCTTTTTGGTAATCGTTTGGGGCATAAACTTATGCAAAAGCTGCATCACACCAATATTTGCTACAGGCATATACCAGTCACTTGTTTGCCCTAAAATATTATAAACTGTGGAATATTCCTGCTGATGGGTATCTGAATCCTCATAATACTGTTCCAGCAAATAGTTTTTATTTGAATCGTTGGATAAAACGCTTCCACCATCGGTATCTTTTAAAATGACCAGATCCTGATCATAGACAACAATACCATTGGGAACTTTTGACGGGTCCTCAACAGTCGGTGTCAGGATAGAAATATCCGTCCCACTGTTGTTTGTAATGTTGATAATTTTGCTTTGGTCGTCTGTAGTTGATGTTGTGGACATTTTACCCTCACAAGCCTTACATTTACACGTTAAGATTTACTTGTAAAAAATAAAACACCACAAACAACCTATGCACAAGTTGTTTTATTATAAAAAAACCACTTTCAATTGAAACAAAACACCCTAAAAGGCGTACTCATGCCCAATTTAAACCAAATACAGCGTAAAATATAATATTTATATCGCAAAAAGAGAAACACTTAAAGATGGTGCATCTAGCTGAAAAAATACACTTTAAGGAGCATTGCAGTGCAGCGACTCTATTCAAGAGAGAGTAAGGGAGGGAGGAAAGCCGCCGCTACAGCCCTTTTCTCTAAAACTGATCCGGGATCAGATCAAAGGCAAGGACGATAAAGGTGCCTATAGACACCGCAAGATAAATAGCACATCGGGCCCGCCATCCCTCAGGCTTTGCTTTAAAAGTCCTGAGAAACAGCCGACCCGATAAAATAAAGATAATGAGCCCCGCAATTGCAGGCAAATTCATCATGGCTTAGCCAGGTTGCTCATTATTGAAACGTTCGAAGAAGTTTTCCGTCGCCTTGAGACAACGCCGGCGTGTCACAATACCAACCAGACGACCATGATCGACAACGGGATAGAGACGGTATGTTTTCTCTTTAAACAAGGCAGCCGTATCCAACAGGGTGGCATCCACATCAACGGTGTCCATCTCTGTCGTCATATATTCTTCCACCTTGCCTGGTGGGCGCTCGTTATAAGATGCATCCAAAACGACTCTCACGCAGTCTGTTTCAGATAAGACACCGACCAACTTATCGCGCTTATCAAGAACAACTGCTGCCGGAACTTCTTTGTGAACCAGAACCTGGACGGCGTGATACATGTCATCTTCAGGACGAAGCGTGACAAAATCCGTGACCATAAAGTCTTTAACGCGAACTGTGTGTAACATTTTATCCTCCTCGTAACTCTATGAATATTATGCTGTTTATTTTAAAATGGAAATGATTTTATAAGGATTTTTAGATTGATTTCAATTTTATCAGTCTTCAACCTTATGTAAAAGCCCCAGCGGACGCAAGCCTAGACGATGCCAACACTGGGTTGTCAACCAAATGGACAAGCCACACAAAGTTGCCCCCATGGACCAACAGGCCCCGGCAAAACCATATTCAGGGATCAACAGGGCAAAGAGAATGACCTCAACAACCAAGGCCACAGCAATCGACCAGACGACAATCCGGCGATGCCCGGAAAACTGCAAAAACGGAACAGAAAAGCCTGCAATAAAATTCAGATAATAGGCCCCCATCAACACCAGCAAACCGGGATAGCCCACAGCATATTCCGGCCCGAAAGCCTCCAGAATATCTTCCCCCTTGATGATGAAAACAACCAGGGGCAACAAGCCCCCCCACATCACCAGATGCATGCTGGTTCCATATAAACGCTGTAATTCTTTGCGATCCCCACGGCGCAAAGCGGGGCTGATAAAGGGAATGACACTCAGGTTCACCGCCATGAAAATAATCAGCAGAAAACGGGCATGCTTGAGCAAGACAGCATAGATGGCAACATCTTCCTCGCCAGCCAGAAACTCACACATGTAAATGCCCATCTGTTCCATTGCCAAAAATAAAACAGCGGCCACCATCAAAGAAAGTGAAGTGCTTGCCCATTCACGCGTTTCATACTGTGCCTGTGCCCGTCCTATAGGACCCACGACATGGCGACCAACAACCACCATCTGGACCAGCAAGAGCAAAAGAAAACTCATCCCAAAAACCGCAACCAGATCCCAGTCCGTCACCCTGCCCTGCAAGCTTAGATAATAGCCCCCCGCCATAATCAGCAGGGGCAGAACCACCCCTGTTGGGGCCGTCGCCATCACAATATGACGAAACCCCCGAAGGGTTTTTGAACTCAGCAATGTCAAGGATACCAATGGTAAAATGGCAAAAGCCAATAAAGAAGGATGGCTTGTCCAATCTTCTGGCCCGAGAAAGGCCCCGCCCAAAGCCAGCCCGCTCCCCATCAAGCTGGTCACAAGCACCACACTGAAACTAAAGGTCAGAAGACCTTTTACACGGTTCCAGTCTGTATCTTCCAAATATTGCGGGAGAAATTGCATCAAGGTCTGATCGGTGCCCAACAAGGCAAACATGCCGCCAAAAACGGCAATGGAAACCGCAACCGAATAATCACCCAAATCAGCCGGGTTGAGCCATTGAGACAATGCAAGGTTGAGCAAGTAATCCAGAGCAAACCCTGTACAGGCAATAACGATTGCCAACCAGCTGCCTGAAAGAACAGCCCGGTCAAAACGTTCCAATCTGCGACGAAAGGGAGAGAACAAATCGTTTGCCTTACTTTCAACTCTTTTCACTTAAGGGTTTTCCAACCAAACCCTTAACAAAAAAGACTCTAAAAACAGTCTGACCACGATTACCCGAAGATAACCGTGGCCATGACCAATACATACTGTGGTTCTGATTAACCGAAGTCGTCGAGCAAAATATTTTCGCGTTCAACGCCAAGGTCAAGCAGCATCTGAATCACAGAGGAGTTCATGATGGGTGGGCCACAGAGATAGTATTCACAATCTTCTGGTGCCGGGTGATCTTTCAGATATTCGTCATACAGAACGTTGTGAATGAAGCCTGTGTAACCTTCCCAGTTATCTTCCGGTTGCGGTTCAGACAGGGCACAGTGCCACTGGAAGTTCTCATTCTCTTCTTGCAGACCGTCGAAATCTTCAACGAAGAACATTTCTTTCACGGAACGTGCACCGTACCAGAAGGAAATCTTACGTTTGGATTTCAGACGCTTGAGCTGGTCGAAGATGTGAGAGCGCATCGGCGCCATACCGGCACCACCACCAACGAAGACCATTTCGTTGTCAGTTTCACGTGCAAAGAACTCACCATACGGACCAGAAATTGTCACTTTGTCACCCGGCTTCAGGTTCCAGATGTAAGTGGACATGATCCCTGGAGGAATGCCTTCAGAACCCGGAGGAGGCGTAGCGATACGCACGTTGAGCATGATCTGCCCTTTTTCTTCCGGATAGTTCGCCATGGAATAAGCACGCAGGCAATCTTCTTCCTGTTTGTGGCTTGTTTCCCAAAGGTTGAAGTGATCCCAATCAGCGCGATACTCTTCTTCAACGTCAAAGTCTTTGAACGAAATATCATACGGAGGACATTCGATCTGAATGTAACCACCGGCGCGGAACGGTACGTCTTCACCTTCCGGCAATTTAAAGATCGGGCATTTAATGAAGGTCGCAACGTTTTCGTTAGAGACAACTTCACATTCCCATTTCTTCACACCGAAGACTTCTTCCGGCACGTCGATTTTCATGTCTTGCTTTACAGCAACCTGACAAGAAAGACGACAGCCTTCACGTGCTTCACGCTTGTTAATATGTGATTCCTCAGTCGGCAGAAGAGAGCCGCCACCTTCATGTACGTTAACCGTACACTGGCCGCAAGACCCACCGCCACCACAAGCTGATGGAATGAACAGGCCGTTATCGGCCAATGTGGTCAGAAGTTTCCCGCCCGGGGCCACTTCAATTGTTTTTTCGTCGTTGATCAGGATCGACACGTTACCAGACGGGACGAGCAACTTTCTGAAGAACAGAATGATGACGACCAACGCCAGAACGATGGCTGTGAATACAACGACACCTGCTGTAAATTCTTGCATGGTTATAACCTCGTTTCTTCTTCAGCCTTACAGCTTCACGCCTGAGAACGCCATGAAACCCATGGACATCAGACCCGCTGTAATGAATGTGATCCCAAGGCCACGAAGACCTTCCGGAACGTCGCTGTATTTCAGTTTCTCACGAACACCGGCCATGGCTGTAATTGCCAATGCCCAACCGATACCGGAACCGATACCGTATGTGACGGATTCACCAAAACCATAATCACGTTCTACCATGAAGAGCGCACCACCGAGGATCGCACAGTTCACTGTGATCAACGGCAGGAAGACACCCAACGCGTGGTAAAGTGGTGGGAAGAATTTATCCAGAACCATTTCCAAAATCTGTACCATCGCCGCAATAACACCGATGTAACAGATCAGACCGAGGAAACGCAGGTCCAGATCAGGCATGCCCAACCAGGCCAGTGCCCCTTCGTTCAGGAAAGTGGACAGGATGAGGTTGTTGGCCGGAACCGTAATGGATTGTACCACGACAACCGCGATACCCAGACCAAGTGCTGTTTCAATTTTCTTCGATACCGCAAGGAACGTACACATCCCCAAGAAGAAGGAAAGTGCAAGGTTCTCAATGAAAATCGATTTTACAAATAAGCTAAGATAGACTTCCATGATTTAGTGCCCCGCTGGGAAGGAGATTTTGAAATCAAGCGCTTCGACTTGCTTCGGCTTATAAGAGCGAACCGCCCAAATCAGCAGACCAATTACGAAAAACGCGCTTGGCGGCAGCAGCAGCAAACCGTTAGGCACATACCAGCCACCGTCATTGACAGTCGGCAGGATTGTAATACCCATCAGTTTACCGGAACCGAACAGCTCACGAATAACCGCAACAGAAATCAGTACGATGGAATAACCCAAACCATTACCAATACCGTCAAGGAAGCTTTTCCCCGGAGGGTTAGACATCGCATAAGCTTCTGCACGGCCCATAACGATACAGTTTGTAATAATCAAACCAACGAATACGGACAGTGTTTTGCTGATGTCATAGGCATAAGCTTTCAGGATCTGGTCAACCACGATAACCAGCGATGCAATGATAACCATCTGTGCGATGATTCGAATGCTGCTGGGGATCTGGTTGCGGATACAACTGATCAGGAAGTTTGAAGACGCAACAACCGATGTCAAGGCCACACACATGATCAAAGACACTGTCAGTGATGATGTTACCGCCAATGCAGAACAGATACCCAGTACCTGCAGCATAATCGGGTTGTTATCAATTAATGGGTCCGTCAGGACGTTATCTTTCGCCATCTCTTACCCCCTATTGTTTCATGTTACGCAAGAAAGGACCAAAGCCTTTCTCACCGACCCAGAACTGAACCAGGTTATGTACACCAACAGATGTCAGTGTCGCCCCCGCAATCGAGTCAATTTGGTGATCACCGGAAGCCACACCCTTCACAACGGAAATTTTCACGTCGCCAGAGGTATCATACAGCTTCTTGTCAGCCCACAGGCCACGCCATTTCGGGTTATCAACTTCACCACCCAGACCCGGTGTTTCTGCATGTTCGTAGAACTGCAAACCGGACACTGTGTTCAGGTCAGGTTTCAAAGCCACGAAACCGTACAGAGTTGACCACAGACCATAACCGTGAACCGGCAGGATCATCTTTTTCAGCTCGTCACCTTCTTTAACCAGATAGACGCTTGCCAGGTTGGCTTGACGCTTGATGCTTGCAATATCATCAGCACCGGAAAGAGCCTTGCTTTGTGCCGGGTCTTTGGATGCTTTGCGTTGGTCATAAGCCCCCGCATCTTTGGCATCGCTATATTGACCTGTTGCCAGATCAACCAGACGCGGCTCAATTTTGCTTTGGAAAGCCGTCTCAACGTCTGCACCTTCTTCGTAAAGGCCGGCAACTTGAAGAATGATTTTCTTCTTCGCCAGGCTTTTATTCAGTTCTTGCGTCGGCTTCAACATAACGGCTGCCGCAGATACGGCGATAGAAGCGATAAGGCTCAGCGTGACCGCAACGATAATTGTGCGCAACGGTGTTTCAGCAGGAGCTGCGTTTTGTTCGTTATCAGACATTGCGACTCAGCCTCCGTTTGATATTCGCTTTAACAACAAAGTGGTCGATCAGCGGTGCAAAGATGTTACCGAACAGGATCGCCAGCATCATACCTTCCGGGAAGGCCGGGTTCACAACGCGGATCAGAACAACCATCACACCGATCAATGCACCATAGACCCAGCGGCCTTTGTTGGTCATTGCACCGGAAACAGGTTCTGTCACCATGAAGATCAAACCAAAGGCATAGCCACCGATAACCAGATGCCAGTACCAAGGCATGGCAAACATCGGGTTGGTGTCGCTACCGATTGTATTGAACAGCAAGCTTGTGCCGATCATACCGAGCAAACAACCCGCAATCAGGCGGTAGTTGGCAATCTTTGCAAAGATCAGGAATGCGCCACCCATGAAGGCAGCCAAAGCAGATGTTTCACCCAGAGAACCCGGAATAAAGCCGAGGAATGCGTCCATCCAAGTGATGCCCGCTTCCGGCAGTGCTGCAAAGCCTTTTTCGTTGGCAATGCTCAGTGCTGTCGCACCGGAATACCCATCAACCGGAACCCAAACAGAATCACCAGACTGGCTGGCCGGATAAGCAAAGTACAGGAACGCACGACCAACAAGGGCCGGGTTCAAGAAGTTCTTACCTGTACCACCGAACACTTCCTTACCGATGACAACACCGAAAGAAATACCCAGGGCAACCTGCCAAAGTGGCGTGGTTGGCGGCAAGATCAATGTGTAAAGCATGGAAGTGACGAGGAAACCTTCGTTTACTTCGTGACCACGTACCATGGCAAACAGAACTTCCCAAAGCCCCCCAACAACCAGTGTCACCACATAGATCGGGAGAAAATAGAGGAAGCCGTGGAACATGTTGGCAATAAAGCTGTTCGGGTCGAACCCGATACCAAACATGTTAAGAATAAAGCCCTGAACCGTATCCGGGTTTGCTTGTCCCACAGTTTGCAACGCCATGTTGGTTTGCAGACCTGTGTTATACATCGCAAATAAAATACAGGGGATGGCAGCAACAACCACATAACTCATCAGACGCTTAAGGTCCAAGTGATCACGTGCGTGCGGCGCTTTGTATGTCACATCTTTCGGCGAATACAGGAATGTGTCAACCATCTCGTAAAGAGCATAGTATTTTTCATATTTCCCGCCGACATCGAAATGATGGTGCATGCTGTCGAAGAAATTACGGAGTCCCAACGATCAGCCCTCCTTCTCGATCTTTGTGAGGTTCTCACGTAGCGCTTCACCATAGTTATATTTACTATGACAAACGAAGCTACACAGCGAGAGGTCTTCCTCGTCTAATTCCAATGCGCCGAGTTGTTGCGCGCTGTCAGTATCCAGAACCAACAAAGAACGCAGCAATTGGGTCGGCAAAATATCCAGCGGCACAACTTCTTCATAAAGCCCGACCGGCACCATGGCACGGTAGCTACCGTTACGGTTTGTTGTCAGGTTGAAGAGTTTGCTCGGTGTCAACGCAGACAGGTTCACACGTGCAAAGGAGTATTTATCGAATTTCGGGATCAGCCAGCCCAAAAGATCGCGCTGACGACCTTCATGCATCACAGTGACCTGTGAGTGATAGCGCCCCAGATACGCAAATGTATCTTCGGCGGTGTCACCAGAAAGCAGTGAGCCGGAAATCACACGACAATCGTCGTAGTTACATTCGTCTTTTGTCAGCTCATTCAGGTTGGCACCGATACGTGTGCGTACCAGACGAGGCTTTTTAACACCCGGACCAGCCAATGACACAACGCGATCTGGAGAACGTTCACCTGTTGTGAACAGTTTACCGATAGCAATCACATCTTGATAGCTGATGGTCCAGACTGTTTTTGTCGCGCTTACCGGATCCAGATAGTGGATATGAGTCCCTGCGTTACCAGCAGGGTGCGGACCTTCAAAGTCTTCAAAACGAACGCCTGCAATGTCAGCACCCGGAATGTTGCCACCCGGATATTTACAAACAAATGTCGGACCTTCGGTCAGTTTTGAAATCAGCGTCAGACCGTTGTAGAAGTCTTCCTTGGCATCTTCAATAATCACATTGGCGTCAGCGGCCAACGGATTACTGTCCATTGCTGTTACAAAAATGGAGCGCGGCGTATCTTGCGAATGCGGCACCTTGCTGTACGGGCGTGTGCGGAAACAAGTCCACCCACCGGAAGTCGTCAGCTGTTCGCGAATCTTTTCAACCGGAATGTCAGCGAGACTATCCGGTGCAAATTTCTCAAACTGTACGGCCTGTTCGTCTTTATCAAGCTCGATAACAACCGACTCCAGAACACGACGATGACCGCGGTTAATCGCAATCACTTTACCGCCGCCCGGAGACGCATATGTGATATCGGGACATTGCTTGTCGACGAACAATGCCTGACCTCGTTTGACGTGGTCACCCACGGCGACTTTCATAGATGGCTTAATCCAGCTAAAGTTAGGCCCGATTAGGGCAACTGTATTGACGGGATTACCATCGTAAATCTGCTGCTCCGGTGCTCCGGTAATCGGAACATCCAAGCCCTTTTTAATTCTCATCCCCAAACTCTATCCCTCTTCTAGCTTCGCAACGCATGCGAAGGGACAAACTCTCGACCGCCTAGCAAAAAACAATAGGCAACTAGGCGAAAAACGTACACCGAGTAACACAGAACAACGCCCTATGCAATTGTCATATTTACTTTTATTGGTAAGACCTTTGGCCCAGTTTTCCGCGAGGTTGAACGCCCTTTTTCGAAGGGTTTTAATCACCAATTGAGGATTACATTTATTAGCTTTTGCTTGATTAAATTGCTATCAGCGCAACTGCCACGCTTATATGAAAACACAAGCATGGTCATCCGCCTGCTGTACAAAGACGCAATGCGGGTATTTCAGCAATGGGAAATAAGGAATTATGCCTATTAAAGCATAATGGAAAGCTAGCTTAAACGCTTCCTCAGGTTCTTCTGATAGCAGCTATTGGGGTCATGAGGGCGTTTACAGACCACACAATGGTCAGAGTCGTCAATCGCATTCAATCCGCCACAACTGCCTTGAATGGGCTTGCGCTTAAACATCACGCCAATTGCCATTCCTGCAATCACAAGAATAACAACACCGAAACTTAATAAAAAGAGATCCATCATCTTTTATTCTCCTTTTCCAGCCCCCAGACAGTACACGACAATAACAGCTATTTTACCTGATTTTCATAGACATCGAAATGAGAAGAGCGTTTTTCAACAAAACCTTCTCCTTCTCTAATCAGGAAAAAGGCGGCAATCCCGTTTTCTTCTGCCAGCTTGGGTCCTGCGATCTCTCCCATGGCAAGAAGAGCCGTTGCCAAACCATCTGCTGTCATTGCAGTCTGACTTAAGACTGTCACGGAAGCGAGCCTATGTGTAACTGGTTGTCCTGTGCGCGGGTCAATAATATGGGTAAACCGCTTCCCGTCCTTTTCAAAAAAGTTCCGGTAATCCCCCGAGGTCGCCATCCCTGCCCCATGAACCGCAACAATGCGATGAACAGAGCGGCTGGTGACATCCGGTTTTTCAATCGCGATCCGCCATGGCTCGCGACGTGCGTTGGTGCCTTTTACCCGTAAATCCCCCCCAATTTCAACCATGTAATTTTCAATACCCTGACTTTCCAGATAATCCGACAGGACATCAATGCCAAAACCCTTTGCAATTGCAGAAAGATTGACCGTTACCTCCGGGTTAGACTTTTGTAAAGCTGGCGGCTCTTGACGAAGGGAGACCTTCTCATACCCCACCTGTTTCAGTGCAGCTTCCAGCGCCGACTCGTCCGGTGTTTCCCGTGTCATGGATTTGGTGGAAAACCCCCATAATTTGATCAAGGGCTCAATCGTGACATCAAATAGTCCGTCCGTCATGGCGCTAATGCGTTGAGCTTCTGCTGCAACTCGAAAAAGGTCAAGGGAAACCTCCACCCACTCCGTTGAGTTGGATGTATTGAAACGTACCAGCTCGGAGTCTTTGACCCAAAGGGACATTTTATCATTCACCCCTTTTAGCAACTCACTTAAACGCGCCTGAACCTCATCAGCGGGAAGTGTCTTGGGTAAGTCGATGACTTTAACCGTGAATGTCGTCCCCATGGTTGAACCGGAAAAAGAAGTCTCCGTTCCCAACTCCACCTCATCAGCGCAAGCACTGAGTATAAACAAAAGCGTAATGGCAAAGAAGGCACGCATGGTCTTGACCCTTTTTTGATGAATGAGCCGGGAATATATGTGAATTCCCCCACAGGGTAAAGACCTCGCCAATCCCCATAAAAAAAAGCGCCGGAAAACCGACGCCTTTTTTTCTTTATGCAAGTACAGAACTTAAAAGTCCTTCACCAGCTCAATCTGGCCATTATCATGTAGATAAGACACCAGTGGACGCATGGAGTCTGAAACCGGGAGACTGCTGATTCTCAACTGGCTTTTGTTATCCACCGGGTAAATATAGGCAATGGTTTTATCCGTAAAGGTCTGGCCCAACCCTTCCAGCACACCACCGGCCAAGCCTTCGTAGTTTTCTTCCTGGAAAATATCTTTCACCCCACGTGCACCACTGACCAGTGCCACTTCTTCAGCTGTATAGCGCGCCAGGAACTGACGTACCCGGAAATAGCGATACAGTTCGGAAATCAACACGTGATAGCCCGCTTCACACAACTGGTTCACACGTGACAGGAAGGTGTTCACATCAACGCCTTCTTCGTTGGCCAAAGAGGACATGGACATTTCAGCCAGACTGATAATTCCTTTGGAAATACCGGGGTCACGCTTTTCAAAACGGGCCTTGGCATGGGTAAAGCGATCAATATCGCGCTGTTCCACCGTTTCAAACTTACCGCGCATAGCCAAAATACGATGTTTGTACAATGCATCTGAGGGGATCACCACCTTGCCATCCGGGCTAAACAGAACCGCACGCACCAAACTGGCATGGACAAGCTCCAGCGCCATCAGGCTATTATCAATATGATCAAAGTTCGGACCGTTAAATTCGATCAGATCAATTTCAATGCGGCCCCATTTGATGTTGTCTTTCAGATGGTTAATCAGTTTTTTTGGATCATCGGCATAATTATAGGCCCCATGAATCAAGTTCACGCCCAAAATACCGATGGCTTCTTGCTGTTCCAGATTGGTATCGTCCAGCATGCGTACGTGTAAAATAATTTCATCGGGTGCAGACTGGGGTTTTGTTTGCAGCTTAATCCCTAACCAGCCATGACATTCAGAACGCTTGTTATAGCTTTGTGCCGCAACCGTATTGGCAAAGGCAAAATAGCGGGAATCTTCTGAACGGTGGTCAGCCACCCGTTCTACCGTCAGCTCGTATTCACGCTCCAGCATCCGTTCCAGACGGCTGCGTGATACATAGCGTTTATCCGGGCTCGCCCCATAAATTTCATCACTGAAGACCATATCATAAGCAGACATGGATTTGGCAATCGTTCCCGCAGCCGCACCGGCCTGGAAGAACCAGCGTGCAACTTCTTGACCTGCCCCGATTTCAACGATCGTGCCATAATGCAGCGGGTCAAGGTTGATGGACAATGCTTTTTCAATGGTGCTTACAACTGGTTCGCTCATAATTGCTGCTCCCTCTCATACAGCGAGTTACATACTACCGATACGTGATCGTTCCTTGAATCTTGGATGAGTACATGCCTCAATGACACCGTTGCCTGCTCGCATGTCCGCATAACATACAAGGACTTACACGAAAGTCCATCCTTCAATGCACAATTTGAACGCTAAATATATTATTTCACTCATCCAAATCGCTTTATTGGCCCTTTGAAGAATACACTTCCTGATCTTCAATCATCATATGGGGGAGCAAACGCTCTTCCACCCAGTTCAAAAGCAAACGTCCGGGTTCTTCCTGAAACCCCAGTTTTTCTGCATCCCAGGTCTTTTGTAATTCTTTGGCAAGCACGTTATGTTCCTCGCAATGCTGCGCCAGACCCGAGGTTTTCAAGCGTTCAAAGTATGCTTCTTCCTCGTTGAAATGCTTTTGCGTATAGTTCAACAACTCAGCAAAACAACTTTCCAGATGATCCTCGTCTCTGCGCGCCAAAACGGCATTAAATAGTTTCTCTGCGATTTTGAGCAGGTTCTTATGTTGTGCGTCAATCATACCTTCATCAATGCGATACGCATCTTGCCAGTCAAAGATAGACATCCAAGCTTCTCCTTCATATTCGTATCCCGAAAAGCCCTTATTTATGTTTTAAAAACTGCTTATATAAGTCGACTGGTTTGATAAGAAAATCATCAAGTCCCCAGCCTTCCAGTTCCTGATCAATCGGTTGACAGCCAATAAAATCAAACCCGGCACAGATTGCCCCAACACTTAAACTGACGGTTTTAAGCCCCAAAGCATGGGCGTGCAGATTTTCATATTGACTCACCTTGGCAATAAACACCTCCATATCTGATAATATTTCCGCTTCATCACGGTTGTCATGGCTTAGATCAACCCCAAACGATACAATGCCATCAACCCCGTAATCTCCAATCTTGTCAAAACCAAATGGCACCTGCAAATACAGGCCATAACAATAAGAACGCAAACGATGTAAGGCCCGTTTGATATCGTCAGAACCGGCATTTTCAGGAATGGATTTCAATTCCATCGACACCCGGTTACGCCACGCGGGAAGCAACGTGCCATAGGTTTGCAAGAACATCTCAAACCCCGCGTCTTCCATGACTGTATCAAAATGGATTGGGACAAGAATGGAAGCCATGTTGTTATGCTCAATAACCTTCACCACCTGATCAACGGCATGAAAAACGGTTTGCGCATCCAGCGCATATTCCATTTCATGCTTCTGAAAATGCTGGGAAAGGTCATTTTCATCCAGAATGGTTCCATCATCCTGATGCCAGCGGGGAATACATTCAAAACACATGACGAAATTGCGCCGCACATGCCAAATCGGCAAATAATCAAACGACGCCTTTCCTAACAATTTCGCAGACTCATCCAAATCAGGTATTTTCTGTTGCTGACCGGTTACCTCTGGAACACGTGTTTTTTCAATCACAATCGCATTTTGCGCCGTGCCCACCACGACAGAACAAGAAACCGTCACACGAGCCCAAGGACCTGAAAGATGTGGCCCCAGGGCTTTCATCAGCTTTTGCGCCAACTCCAAAGACGTTTGCTCATACGCCTGGTCCGCAATCAGTAAAAAGGATGTTTCATCAAAAGAAACAATTAGATCACCAGTTCTGAGGACCTGCTTTGCTTCCCCTTTCACAATTCCTGTCAATCTGGGAGCCGCCTCGCCGCCTCCCCCCAGTCCCTCAAAGCGCAAAAGGACCACACCATTGGGATTGTTGTGAACGGCCTCTTTGAGCATTGTCTCCAACAATGCCCAATAGTCTTGCCCGAGAAGCTGATCCTGCGCACCACGATATGTTACAGTTTCTGTCATCCGCTATTCCTTTGAAGCGGCATATTTAGAGACATAGGGCATTCTGATCGAATAATACTGGACGTCGCGCGCGCCTTCCTGAACATCTGTAATGGCATAGCCATCCACATAATCAATCCCGGCGCAGATCGCTGCCGTTGTCAGGCTGATGGAACGCACCCCGTGCATATAAGTATGAAGGCCAAATTTGGCGGCACTGGCGGCAAATTGTTCCATATCATTCATAATGTTCAGTTCTGAGCGGCGGTCATCATATAAATCCACCCCGACAGCATGCAAACCGATATGTTTAAAGCCGGAAAAATCGCGATGCATAGAATCAAAACGTGCCATCACAGCCCGCGAAAATGGTTTGAGAGCCTGAATTAAATCCTGCAAACGCGACTGGGGAATCCCATCGGGTAAATGGGTAAGTTCAATCACAATACGCCCCTGATGCGGGGCCAAATTACGTTTACATTGTTCCAGTAAAATGGAACGTCGCCCGGTTGACGCCAGAGATTCAAAATGCACAGGCACTGTCAACAAGGCCGGGTTCTTCATTTTTTCCAGTTTCAAGGCTTCACGGTGGATACGTTTCATGGTCATCAAGTCCAGTGCCTCCAGCGCAGCCGGATCGAGATGATCATCCAACACGTTGTAACTGGATAAAAAACGCCCAGGCCCCTGTGGGCGCACCGGAATACAGAAATAAGACGAAATGATTTTATTTTTCACAAACCACAAGGGCCTGAAAATAAAATCCACATCTTCTTTGACCAGAGCATGGGTCCGTACATCCTGACTGGCCCGAATGGGAGCGGCTTCCTCATCGTCTTCGACAATCAATTGAGAAGGGTCCGCCCCTTGCTGCCAGAAAAATCGGCCGTTTTCATCAGCAGAGGCCATGGTCACAGTAATGGCTTTTTTAGGATCAGGTGATCCCAGCAATCGTTGGGTGATTTCCTGTGCAATCAGATTGATTTTAATCCGTGCGCGCGCCTGATCCAACATGCCAAAAGCAATCAGATATTTCTTTTCATCCCAGCGGCAATAGACATCATCATCATGCAGGCGATGCTTGATCACATCTTCTGTGGTTGCATAAATCTGTTCTCGCAAACGATCCCAGCGTTCCCCGACATGTTCGGCAACAGGGGCCAGCTCCAGTACAAACACCCGTCCTTTGCTGGTTGCGCTTCTGTCATTGAAAAAACTTTCAAACCTTTTCTTATCGTCTTCTTCATTCATAGCCACCCCCTTTAAATTAGGTGAGGCATGCATTGACTGCGCTTATGAGATCAGCAGATGAAAACGGTTTGGACAAAACCTTGTCTGCCCCAAACTCATTTGCCAGCTGAAGAAAGTCCAAATTGCGAGTTCGCCCACCACCGGATATAGCAATAATCTTTAGATTGGGGTCTTCGCGCTTCAATTCAATGATCATCTCGACACCTTCTTTTTCCGGCATAATAATGTCGGTGATAATCAAGTCGATGTCATTGTTGTGGAATTGCTCAATTCCTTCATTTCCATTTTTGGCTTCAATAATGGAATGATCAAAACCTTCAAGAATTTCACGAACGGTGTAGCGTGCAAGTTCTTCATCATCAATTACTAAAACATGTGCCACGACTTCCTCAACACTCTTAGCTTATTGTAGTTATATTTTCGTATAGGTTAGCACATAAACCCATTGAAATGGAACTATTTCCGACAAACTCACCCTTTTTTCGGCAAGAGTATGTCAAATGTCGTTCCAAAGCCAATCCGGCTATTCGCCTTAATCCGCCCTTGATGCTTTTCGACAATACTTCTCGCCATGGCGAGCCCCATCCCGGTTCCCTCTCCCACAGCCTTGGTTGTAAAGAATGGATCAAAGATCCGATTGAGCGTGCTTTCTGACATCCCCGGCCCATTGTCCTTGAGGCGTATATGGAAATATTGATCGGCCACAATCTCAAAATCAGGATCAGATTCCAGTTCCGTTTTCCCGACAAGATCACATTGAATATCAAAGCTCCCGGTGCGACCATGCAAGGCATCGGCTGCATTTTTCGCAATATTAATCAAAACGGACTGCAGTTGACCAAAGCTGCCTTCAATCATACAGCTCTGGCAATTGTTCACCTTATCTGAACATCCTGCCTCAAAAGAAATCTGCATGGAAGACGGCATGGTCTGTTCCAATAATTCCACGGTTGTTTCCAGCAGATCGACCACTTCGATTTCATCAAAGCTGACTTCTTCTTCACGGGCAAAGATCATCAGACTTTTCACCAGTTCTTGTGCCTTTTCCCCTGCATCCTTGATTTTAACCATTCTTTTTTGCAAGGGACTTTCTTCTTCGAGCTGGTTTGCAGTCAAATCAGCCAGTGCAATCACAGGCAAAAGCATATTGTTAAAGTCATGGGCAATCCCGGCCGCCATATTACCCAAAGCTTCGGATTTTTGTGATTGCCAAAGCAAGCGTTCGACTTCCTTGCGGTCCGTAATATCCAGGCAGACCCCTTCAAAATGGGTAATCTCCCCTTTTCTGTTGCGCCGCACCCAGGTGCGATCATCAATCCAGCGCAAGGTGCCATCCGGCATTTTTATGCGATATTCCTGAACAAAGGAGGCATCATTATTGTCAATATGGCGACGGACCTCCCCACCAACCCGTTCCAGATCAGATGGCTCCACAATATCGGCAAACATAATCTCCCGGCTTTCAAACTGTTCTTTGCGATAGCCCCATTCAGACACATTGCTGGACACATATTCCACAGGCCAGCCTTCTTCATTTTTCCATAAAAAGGCAACCGCTGGACTGCGGTCCACAATGGTTTGCAATTCGGTCAAAGCATCTTTTTGCTGGTTCAATCTTTCTTTGGTCAAAACAGTTTCGGTCACATCCAAAATGGAAACCGGAATATTTTTATAATCATCTGGCTGGGTCGGAATGGGCACATAGATCATGACATAAAGAATGCTGCCATCCAGCTTACGCTGGGTCGCGGTTGAAACAAAACCAGATTCCTGACGCCAGATCGCATCAATCTCATCAATAAAGATATCAATGGCATCACCGGAAAATGTCTCTGAAATTGAACTGTAAAACTGTTGTTTTGATTTTGCCCCATACATGAGCAGGGTTTCTTCATTCACATCATTGATTTTAATTTTCTGGGCCAGCTCAAACGCCTTATCAAGATTGGCATGCAGATAGACCTTAATGTCGCGCACACCAGAAGAGCGGATTTCTTCCAGCGTTTTATAAACTTCGGTAAAATCTTCATCCCAGATTGATATTTTTGCATTATCAAACAATGATTTATACTTTGATGCACTTTCAGCCAGCGCATCATAAACGCGATGCAAGGCATGTTCGGCTTCTTTCTTGGAAGAAATATCGCGAAAAATAGCAAGTGCGCTCCAGCGATCATCTTTTTTCAGCGCAGCCAAAGACAATTCGATATCAATGATGCCCCCATCCTTACAACGCGCCTTAAGTTCCAGCACCTCGCCTTCGGTATGTAAGAAACCGCTTTCAACAAAACTGGACAACCCCTCACGGGCTTTTTCACGATCAGAATCACAGGTCAGGAAATCATGGGGGGATTTTCCTGTCACCTCTTCTCTTGAATATCCCAGGATTTTTGTTGCCGCCTTGTTCCAAACAACAATATGCCCCAGATTATCCAGTAAAATAATTCCATCGGCCGCATTATTCACAATTGCATCTGTCAGCGCCTTATTTTCAGCAAACAGACGGTTTTTCTCGAAGCTTTCGGTCACATTTCGCGCAATGCAAACCGTCCCGGTCTGAATATCGTCATCCGTTTTAATCGCTGATTGCTGGGTGTGGTAAATATTATTTTTGCCATTCACAGCAAGTTCACTGACAAAGAAATTACTTTTTCCCGTTTCGGCCAATTCCTGATCTGAAATCAAAAGTTTATCCAGAACCACCTGCGGCAAGAATTGGCAAATATTCTGCCCGACAATGGCCCGTCCCTCAGCCTGAAAAAGGTCTTCCCCAGCCCGATTAATAAAAGTGATTTTCCCCCTGAGGTCTTTAGAAACGACAATATCATCCGTGCCGTTCATCACTTGACTGAGCAATTCCTCATTGCGTTCAATCACCCGGATCAGCGGCGCACTCGTTCGTTGAAAAAAGAAAGCACCTGCAAAAATGATCACAATGGCAATCAAGGCAATGCGAAAGCCCGCCTGAACAAAGGGATCATGGATTTCAGCCCAATCGACCTTGGCGACAATCCCCATATTCAGAATTTTCACATGTTCATATGCCGCCAGAACTTCGCTCCCACGATAATCCAGCCCGGTCATAATCCCGCTTTTCCCATTTAAAGCAGCCAGCATCGGTTCTGCAATTTTATCATTGATCCGTATCACTTGTTCCGGATTCATCTGCGTTTCATGGCGATGGCGTAACAAGAAGATAATTTTGTCATCTTCCTTCTTGGCAAGGGTAAATTCCCCAGTCTCGCCAAACCCTTTAAAGTTCAAATGAGCTTCGCGCACCTGCAACAGGGTATTGGCATCGGATTGTGCCTCTGGCCTTTGCAGGCGCTGCCCTTCCATCCGATCATATTTGGCAATGGATTCAATCATGCGGGCACGAGATTGAACGATCTCAACAAGGCGCCCTTTCTCGTGCTCAACTTCTGTTTGATACCAGGTTGTGAACACCACCCCGACAGAAAAAACGACAATCACAATCATGATATTAATAAGCAAGAAGATTGTCTTACTGGTCAGTTTCATGGCCGCCTCCCCAGATTGCGCGTCACAATCGTGTTGATCCCGGACAGACCTGCGATATACGCCTGTTGAAACGGGATTTTACAAACCTATTGTATTTTTTAGATCTATAGGTACTTTATTATTGGGTAGATAAAGTTTGCCATAACCATCGAGCAAATTAAAGAGTAGGCGATACAATAGGGGGTTAAAAAATTCATGACAAAACCCGATACAGACCTGTATCCCCCCTTAATCAAGGCTGCACCAACAATTTTTGGTGTTCTCTTTGGTATCTCGATTGTCCTAATTTCCCTTATTCTTGAAATGTATGTCACGGGCTTAAGCTGGTCCTATAAGAACTTCATTCAAATCCACCAAAACAATCCTGTGCTTTTCATTATCGGCACAGCCCCTGTTATTCTGGGGGTGATGTTTTTCATCATCGGGCAACAACATTTCAAACTAAGGCAAAGTGTTGCTGAGACACAGCGCGAAAAGAAGCTTCTGCAAACCTTCATTGATACCGTCCCCGGTCATATCAATATGAAAGATGCCAGCGGGAACTATCTGTTGATGAACCAGTTCCAACGCGATTATTTCGGTTGGGAACCCCATGATATCATTGGGAAGTCAATCACTCCACACGCCGAAAATGCCAAAGAACACCATGCTGTTTTACAATCGCGCAAAACAGAAGTTTTTGAACGCGAACTCACAGATAAAAATGGCAATAAGGACTGGTGGCTGCATTCGCGCTCCCCGATTTTAGATGAGCAGGGCCATGTGGCTTATGTGGCGACCAGCGCCTTGAATATTTCTGAACGTAAGCTTTATGAACAAAAATATGCCCAAACGGCAAAAGAGCTGGAGGCGATTCTTGAAAATGCCTCGCTGGGGATTTTTGTTGTCTCAACGGCAAGCAGGGCCATTACCCGCGTCAATAAACAGTTTGAAAATATGATGGGTTATAGCCGGGAAGAACTTCTCGGCCAGAACACCCGTTTATTTTATCTTTCCGACGAGGATTGGGCAGCTTTGGGGCAACGGGCTTACCCTAAACTGGCACAAGGCCAAACTCATCGTGAAGAAGTCCGCTGGCGCGATAAAGGGGGCTCTTTACACTGGATTATGCTGACAGGAGCCATCGTTGATCCGGACAATGGCGAAGATGCCATCTGGCTGATTGATGATGTGACTGCAAGACGCGAAGCCGAAGAAGCTGTGCGGCAAAAAGAAAAAGAATTACAACGCAAAACCGACCTGCTGGAAACAACCTTTTCCAATATCAGTCAAGGCATTGCCTTTGTGGACGAAGATTACAAGGTTGCCGTGTGTAATTCTGTCTTTTTGGATATGCTGGACTTCCCAAAAGAACTTGGGCGTGAAGGTACTCCTGTTGAAGAATTATTCAGATATCGGGCCCTGAAAGGCAACTACGGCAGCGGAGATGTGGAAGAGTTTGTCAAAAAAAGGATGGAACGTACTCTTAGTGGGGACACTCATCATTTTGAATATGAACGAAGCAATGGGACAACCCTGGAAGTCGTGGGCAAAAAAATGCCCTCTGGCGGTTTTGTAAATACCTATACCGATATTACCCAACATAAAAATGCACAGCAGCAGATTTCATCCCTGTTAAATCACGCCGACCAAGGGTTCCTGTCCTTTGGCCCAGATTTAATCGTTCACCCCCAATATAGCCTTGCCTGCACAAACTTCTTTGGCACAAAGCCCGCAAACCATAAGATTACAGACTTATTGGGCAACGGTTTTGATCAGGAATTTTTTGACAGTTGCATCCATCAGGTTTTTAACAGTCCGGACGAATTCCAGAAACAAATGTTTTTGGGCCTCTTGCCTAAAGAGTTTGGGTTTAATCAACAGTATTTCAGCGCCAGCTATCGTTTCATAGATGAGCGTCATTTGATGATGGTTCTGACCAATATCAGTGAAGAACGCCGTCTGGAAGAAGAATTAACCAGCAGCCATGATGAATTGAAAATGATCGTCAATTATGTCCGGGAACGTAAAACCATTCAGGACCTGATCAACGATTTTCGCGTTTTTCTGGCCCGTCTGGAATGGTCCATAGAAGACGGCGGGCCTGACTGGCATGAAACCTATCGTCAAATTCACACCTTCAAAGGACTGTTTATGCAGTTCTCCTTCCGCCACCTGACAGACGCTATTCACAGATCAGAAGATAATCTGCAAAAACTGTCAAAAGATCATAAGCGCCAAGAGCTTGTTGATAGCGTGGATGCCAAAACTCTGTTCAAGGCACTTGATCTTGATTTGGCAATTATCGTTGATCAGCTTGGGGATGCGCATATTGATCATCATTCAGCCCCGCAACATTACCTGTACCGCATGCAAAAACTGCAAAAGGCCCATCCACAGCTGGAACAAGATGACACATTCATCTCTCTTATGGATGAGGTTAAAAAATCTCAGAAAAAAGAGATGAAGAATTTACTATCCCCCTATCTATCCGGTCTTGAATTGATCGCAGAAAAAGCAAACCGCAAAGTTGACGGGGTGGAATTTTGCGGGGATGAAATTTATGTCCATGCTGAAGAATACCGCCCGTTCCTCAAAAGCCTGATTCACGTTTTTAGAAATGCTGTCAAACATGGAATTGAAGAGACAGACAAGCGTATCGAAATCGGTAAACCCGAAGAAGGTAAAGTGACGTGCGAACTCTTAGATAAGCAAGACTTCTTTGAAATGAAAATTTCCGATGACGGCCATGGTATTGACGTAAATGCCATCACTAACAAAGCCATCTCTCTCGGCCTGATTGATCCAATAAAAGCCGAGGGGCTCAATCATCAGGAGAAGATGATGCTGATCTTTCAGGACGAATTTTCAACCACTGAAGAAGCCAATGAATTGTCAGGACGTGGCATCGGCTTAAGTGCGGTAAAGAAAGAGTTAGATGACTTAAATGGATCAGTAAAAGTGGAAACCACTCCCTTACAGGGCACAAGTTTCACCTTTTCCCTCCCTTATGAGGCAGATCAAGCCCTCAACGCAAACAGCAGTAACTAAATCTGGTAACGAAGAGACAGATTCTGGTTTCTTTTTAGGCATAGTTTTGCTATCACCCCCTCAGATTTAAGGAACCATCTGGAAAATGTTGGTCAGCGTCAACATCTCCGGGTTGGAAACTTCGCATGCACTTTTATAGTCACAGGAGATAATGAGCATGACTGATTCAAGCGTAACGCACTTTGAAAATTGGAAAGAGCAGCAAAGTGCCGCTGAACAGATGATTCCGTTGGTGGGCAAGTTGTACCGTGAAAACGGCGTAACAATCCGTGTCTTCGGTCGCCGCATTCAAAACCACAACACAATCGACATTCTCAAAGCACACCGCTACTCCAACCAGATGGTCGGTGAATATCTTGACGTGACAAAAAGCCTTGAGCTGCTGCAAGTCATGGTCGGTATGGACCTGGCACCAGCACGCGTTGACATCGGCAAGCTGTGCTACGCTTTCATGAAAAACGGTGGCGATGCACAAGCCTTCATCAATGAAGAACTGTCTTCTATCAACACAGGGAAAGGCACTGCCCTGGAAGAGCCACAAGACGTGGTTCTTTACGGTTTTGGTCGGATCGGCCGCCTGCTGGCCCGCATGATGATCGAACGTGTGGGTGCCGGTAACAAAATGCGCCTGCGTGCCATCGTTGTTCGTGGCGGTAAAGAAGGCGATTTGCAAAAACGTGCAAGCCTGCTGCGTCGCGACTCTGTTCATGGTTCCTTCAACGGCTCTATTGATGTGAACGAAGAAGAAAGCGCAATCATTGCAAATGGCGTGTACATCAAAGTAATCTACGCGAATTCTCCGGCTGACGTGGACTACACGGAATACGGCATCAAAAATGCACTGGTCGTGGACAACACAGGCATGTGGCGTGATGAAGAAGGTCTGGGCCAGCACGTTGCATGTAAAGGGGCTTCTAAAGCCCTGCTGACTGCACCGGGCAAAGGCAACATCAAGAACATCGTTTATGGTGTAAACCACGGCGATATCGAAGCCTCTGACACCATCTTGTCTGCGGCGTCCTGTACAACAAACGCCATCACACCGGTTCTGAAAGTTCTGGACGACGAATATGGTGTTGAAAACGGCCATGTTGAAACCATCCATGCCTATACCAACGACCAAAACCTGATCGACAACTACCACAAAGGTGATCGTCGTGGTCGTGCGGCTGCCATGAACATGGTTCTGACATCTACTGGTGCAGCCTCTGCTGTTGCCAAATGTCTGCCGCAAATGAAGGGCAAGCTGACAGGTAATGCGGTTCGCGTTCCAACACCGAACGTTTCCATGGCGATTTTGAACCTGAACCTGAAAAAAGAAACAAATGTTGAAGACATGAACGCGTTTTTGCGTGATGTGTCCCTGAACTCTTCTTTGCAGGATCAAATCGACTACACAGCTTCTACAGAAGCGGTTTCCACTGACCTGGTGGGCAATGTTCACGCCGGTGTGGTTGACTCTCAAGCCACAATCGTGGATGGCAACCGTCTGGTTCTCTACGTTTGGTATGATAACGAAGCTGGCTACAGCGCACAGGTTATCCGTATGATGCAAGACATCGCCGGCCTGAAAATGCCGACTGTTCCTGCGGAATAATTCATTTTACAGCCCTGATCTAAAGGGCATGATTTGAAGAATATATGGCCTCCCCTTTTTATTGGGGAGGCCATATTTTTTGCATCTTATAGGAAGGTTGCAGCCACCGAAGGCATATGACAGAATAAAATAACGTTCGTGATACAAAAAGACACCCGTTAAACCCCTTAAGTATCCGGCCCCAATTGAGAAACAGGAAATCCCCACGTATAAATTAACAAATATACACATATAGCAAGAATAACTTGTATTGATTTTAAACGGTGGCATTCATGAAGCTTACCCATAAACTGACAATCCTGTTTCTCGGCGGTTATATACTGCTGGGCATTGCCAGTTATGTGGGCAGTAAATTTGTCAGCGATAATATTGAAACCATCATCCATAACGGCACGCCAAAAATCAAAAATGGCATGGAGATGGAGATCAATCTAAACGAGGCATCTTCGGCCCTGCATTATTACATGCTAACCGCCTCAAAAAATGCACTGGCTTCCTTTAAAAAGCATGCCAAAAATTTTGAAAAAACCGTTGAACAATATAAGCGCCTCACCCTTTCTGAACGTGAAAAAGAGCTGCTGCAAATTATTCAACAAAAGTTTGTTCAATTTAATGAAGTCGCTTCTATCCTGATTAAAAAGAACGACCTTCAATCCCAACAAATGAAAGAACGTGATCGTATTCTTGGCAATGAGATTCAAATTCTCATGCAGGATGTCCTGCAAAAAGGCCAGCAGATCACCAAATACACCCTAAAAGACCATATCCTTGTGGAGATGCAGGTTAATCTGCAAGAAATCATTTCTGCGGTGCGTGCCTATTTATTGCGCCATGATGAAAAGCTGAAACAGGATGTGGCCCAAAGTGCTGAAAACTTCAGCCTGTGGAAAGCACGCATCCTCACCCTGCCCTTAACCCATGATGAACGCCGCAAAATTGGTGTGGTCAATTTCCTCTTCACAGAAATTGAAAAATTAAGCCTGCAAATCCTCACCCTTGAAGATGAGAAAACACAGCTCGTCCAAGAGTTGGGAGACATCAACGAGGAAATGGAAGAACTGTTTGATGACGAACTGCTGGTTGTTTCTTTCCAGCAGGCCCATCAGGCAGAAGAAGCCGCGCTGAAAACCATTACCAGCATGCGCGATATCAATATCCTCATTTTGATTTTTGGCGTCCTGCTGGTCAGTTTTGTATCACGCCCGATCCTGAAAGCCATTCGTGAGCTGACCCTTGCCACCGGAAAGGTCAAAGAAGGCGAGACCGTTAATATCGAAGTAACCTCCCGTGATGAATTGGGCGAACTGGCCTATGCCTTCAATCACATGTCAAAAGAGCTGCATACCCAAAAAGAAAAACTCATTGCCGCCAAAGAAGACGCCGAAACAGCCAATAATACAAAGTCTGAATTTCTCGCAGCCATGAGCCATGAAATCCGCACACCGCTAACTGGTATTATGGGCTTTTCAGATCTCTTGCTTCAGGATGATATCCCTGCCAACAGCAAGAACAAGGCCCAGCGGATTAAGACCTCAACAGAAGCCCTGTTCAGAATTTTGAATGACATTCTGGATATGTCAAAACTGGAAGCCGGTAAGTTTGAAATTGAACGGGTTGATTTCAAACTGAAAGATTTGGTTGAACATGTCAGCGGCATGTTTGAAAAAAGCCGTAAAGGCGACCAGCATGTCACTTGTGAACTCCTGTTCAGTGACGATTTCCCCGCAACAGCCCATTCCGACCCGACCCGCCTGCGTCAAATTTTGCTCAATCTGGTCGGCAATGCCTTTAAATTTACACATGATGGCAGCGTTACCATTGACTGTAAGCTTGTTGAAGGCACAATGCTTCAATTTTCAATCATTGATACTGGCATCGGTATTGATGAAGAAACATTAGCCCGCCTGTTCACTTCCTTTACCCAGGCTGATGCCTCTATCTCCAGACGCTATGACGGCACCGGGCTTGGCCTTGCGATTTCCAAAAGTCTCATCACCCTGCTTGGGGGTAAAATCACCGTTCAAAGCGATGAAGGTGTTGGCAGTACCTTTAGCTTCACCCTGCCCTATATCGAAGCGGCCGCTGACTTTGACGGATCCAGAGAACAGGCCAAAGCCAGTGATTTCAAAGCCACACGTCCGCTCAATATTTTGCTGGCCGAAGACAACCGGGTCAATCAGCATATTATCTTCAAATTTATGGAAGCCTACGGCCATAAAGTCACAATTACCCAGAATGGTCAAGAAGCCGTTGAGGCCCATCAGGCACAAAACTTCGACCTGATTTTAATGGATGTCCGCATGCCGGAAATGGATGGGCCTGAGGCCACACGCACCATCCGCAATCTGCCTACGGGTAAGGCAGATATTCCCATCATTGCGGTAACAGCTGATGCGATCAAGGAACATATTGATGGCTATTACAATGCCGGGATGAATGCCTTTGTTCCCAAACCCTTTGACTGGGTCCAAACCATCAAGACCATCAATGATGTGTTGGGTGAAGAAATTCACATTCTGAAATAAGGCTATTTAAAGATCGTGCAAAGGCGGATTTTCACACCATTTAACCAGCTCATGTAATTCCATCGGCTTGGCAAAATAATAGCCCTGCACCTCATCACACCCTTCGGCCTGTAAGAAATCAATCTGCTCTTTCTTCTCTGTTCCTTCAGCGATCACATCCAAGTTCATGGCCTTGCCCAAAGAAATAACGGTTTTGACAATAGCACGGCTTTGATCATTTTCAGAAATAAAGCGAATAAAGCTCTTATCGACTTTCAGCTGATCCAAGGGGAATTTCGCCAGATAGGCCAAAGACGAATGCCCGGTCCCAAAATCATCAACGGAAATTCTAAAGCCCAATGATTTCAGCTTATTAAGCTGCCCTAAAGCCAGGTCCAAATCTTCCATGATGGAACTTTCCGTCACTTCCAGTTCCAGACAGGCAGGATCAATCTTATGATCCTTAAGCAGCTTTTCCAGACTGGGTAACAAATAATCCGATACCAAAAAGTTCGCTGAAATATTGATCCCCATACGCACAGTCGGCAAAGTCTGTTGCAGGGTTTTCAGGTCCTGCACACAACGTTCATTCGTCCATTGGCTTAACTGGGAAATGAATTCCGAGACTTCCAGAACCGGGATAAATTCCCCCGGTGAAATAAAACTGCCATCGGGACGACGCCAACGCATCAAGGCTTCCACCCCAACGACGTCACGGCTTTTCAGGGATATTTGCGGCTGATAGACCATATAGATCTCACCATTTTCCAACGCCTGTTCCACCGAATGTAAAATCATCGTGCGGCGAGACACATTTTGCAAAATACCACTTTCAAACCGAATAAGGGTACTGCCACTCATTTTGGAACTTTCAAGCCGGCTTAATTCAAGGTAGCGATTGATATCGTCTGTCGTCCTCTTATCGGCACTGAGCGCTTGTAAGTCATCAGGATAGACCAGCGCCCCACACGAGGCACTTACCTTTAACAAGTTCTCGTCAACTTCAAAGGCATGATGAAACACCTTTTGAATTTTTGCAGTAATCTGATTTACATAATCATCTGCATGATCTTCTGTGAACAGCACAATGCCAAAACGATCCCCCCCGATTTTGGCAATCAATTCAGCCTCACTCAGTTCCCTTTTTAAGCGTTCTGCAATTGTGCAAATTAAGCGATCACCATATTCCCAACCAAACGCCCCATTAATTTCAACCAGACCGCTAACCCCAAGGTCAATAATCACCAGCTTGCCAAAATCATCAAACTGGTCAATTTCAGCCTGCATGCTTTTAATCAGTTCATTAAACTGCATTAGGTTCGGCAGTTTGGTTAAGGTATCCACATAAGCCAATTGATGAATGCGACGTTCCGCATTCTTAATCTCGGTAATATCGGTGCGTGCCGACACATATTTATGGATCGCCCCTTTTTCATTTCTAAAGGGCATAATGGTGGAATAGACCCAATAAAGTGATCCATCCTTACGACGGTTTGTCACTTCCCCATGCCAAATTTTGCCTGATGAAATTTCTTGCCACATTTTCTTCCAGAAAACGCTAGAATGCATATTGGACTTCACCAAATTATGCTTATTCCCCAAAAGCTCTTCGAGGCTGAACCCGCTTGTCTTGCAGAATTTTTCATTGGCATAGGCAATGCGACCCGCCGCATCTGTCATGGAAACCAGGGCATGTTCATCCAGTAATTTCTTAAATCCATTGACCTCTTCAATCGTTTGTTCCAGTTGCAGGTTGGTTTCTTCCAACTTGCGCTTGGCTTGATTGAGTTCGGACATATCCGTAATGGTCAGAATATATTTTTGCCGCCCTTGGGTGTTCAAGGGTTGGACCTCCACCAAAACAGGTTTTCTGGAAAAGGACTCATCCTGACTTTCAATGGTAAACTGCCCCATATTGCCAGAGAGAACATCAAGGAAAGCGGGCATATCTCCGATACTGCCAAAGATATCCAGCAACGAAAACTTTTTGTCCTGACATTGAATAGCCCCAAAAATCTCTTTGGTTTTTTCATTATATTTTTCAACCATTCCATCGCGGTTCACAACCAAGAGCCCGCAAGGCAGGCCGGAGGTAATGGAATCCAGATAAAGGGCTTTCTTTTCAATTTCGCCAAATAATCGTCTGAGATTACTCAGCAAAAACCCGGCAACAAACAGCAAGATGAAAACCCCAACCAGCCCGACAATCACCACCATCTTGCCGCCGCTAATGGCATTGGTTAATTCACTGTGGCCTTGTTCAATGCCTTTTTCAATCCCTCTGGAAATGATCTCCATTGCTTCAAAGGCCGGGGTATCATCTACCTTTACAATTCTGTCAATATCCGTCACAGCACGCCCCCCGGCAATCGCAGCCTTAACCATGACGGTCATATTTTGATAGGCCCGCAGCACTCTGGCAATATCTTGCAGGGCGTCTTTTTCAGCTTGTGTCTTTAGGTGGACTTCCAGTTCTGCAATGGCGATTTTTGCTTTTTCTGCACTTTTGCGCGCCGCATTATAATATTTTTCATCATGGCGAATAACGTAATTTTTAAAATGGTGGATCACACCGCCATAGCCCAAAGCACTCTTTAAATCCGCCAGATGGTTGGCGCGATGAAATGTATCATCTGCATATGTGGTCCAGGATCGGCTGATCCGGTTAAAATCATCATATGCCTTTGTTCCAATAACCAAAGACCCCAAAGCCAAAGCGACAATCAACAGAATTGAGATCTGATATGTTTGTTTTTCCGTCAGACTTATCATTACATACGCCAAAATAAAGACACTAAACTTCCACCGTCCTTTATCAAAGCATCAAGCACTTAAGAAAAGATAAATAAAGCTGCCAAGCCCCTTAATAAATCAACTCTTCGAGGTATCGGCGTGCGAAATTCAACTCTCGCCAAACATGGGTCGGGGTTGCATGGTTTTCACCACCAGGCAATCTGAAGGTACCCCCGCCCCCAATTTGGTGGCGTACCTCGATTAAGTCAGCCAATAAAATACCACAGGTCTTATTCACAATTCGAGGTGTAATAAATTCTTTGGACAAAAGCGGGGCTGTCACCCCCCCTTCAATCTCAATCCCATTGGCAAGAACATAACGGCGCAGACCTGTAATCAGCTTATTGGCTTCACGATAGACATGGATCGGCATTTTCGGTGTCAATAAATCCACCGGGGATTTCTCGACACTGGGGCAAACCTCGCTGGCACACAGGCTTCTGACCACCTGACTAATTGCCATCACCCGGCGCAATACATTTTTAGGCAGAACCGACGGGCTCCCAATGGAGAGCATAAAGTTTTCAATACGCTCCATCACCGCATAATGGTCTCGTGGTCCCCGTTTATTTTCCGGAATTGTGCTATGATCCACCATCAAATCATTTGCTGCTAGGATAAGTTCCAGTTTTGCATCAATGCCTTGAAGCAAAACCACAATGTCATCCTCGTTATATTTTTTGAAATGTAAGATTTGCCTTTCCTCAACCTCTTCCCCATGCATTTTTAAAAAGGCACTTAAATGACGATCCACATCAATGGCGCGATGAAAGGTGTGGCGGATTTGCATTTTATGGGAACATTCCGTGCAATAGCCATCAACAACTACCCCTTTGGTCCGCATCGCACGAATAACCGTCACAATATGATGCGTCAGCTCATTGGTCAGATAAGACAGGTCAGAATCATCTTGTGCAAAGGCAGGGACCTTGACCAAAAAACAAAGAGAAACCGTAATGGCGAAAATAAAACGCATAAAAACCTCGTAGATTCTTATCACGAATGTATATGATTTACATTTGAAGGAAAGAAAAGTTTTCTTAAATTTTCACTTTTTGACCAAATAGACAATTATAGCTACAGCATCTTTATACAGATCAATTCTCAGATTGAAATCTCCCATAAAGCTGCCTACAATCCGCATCCCCTCAAGATAAAGAAACAACAGGTAACAATGGCGAACAGCACCCCCATAACAGTCATCGACCGTGAAACAGGCAAAGCCTTTCATGAAAAAATACTCGGTGAAAAATGGATCAGATGGGCCTATCAGGATGGTAATGCCACCACTTTGGAAAGCCTACTGTTTCGTTCTTCCCTGATCAGCACACTGATGGGCTGGTGGTATGATTCCCCTTTTTCAAAGGGTAAAATTGACTCTGCCATTCACGAGCTGGAAATCAATGAATGGGAATTTGCCTCCCCGAAGGAAAGCTACGGTTCCTTCAACGAGTTTTTTGCCCGCCACCTCAAAGACGGGACACGCCCTTTTGATCCGGCCCCTGAAAATATCGTTTCTCCGGCAGATGGGCGTGTGTTGGTTTTCCCAAAATTGGATGAAGATACCTTTGCACCGGTAAAAGGCCACCCTTTCAACATCCGTAAAATGCTGCCTGTCGCATCAGAACATTTCATTAATGGCTCCCTTGCCATCATCCGCCTGTGCCCTGCGGATTATCACCGCTATCATTTCCCCTGTGCTGGCAAGATCGTACAGTCACGGGATTTTGCCGGGGCCCTTCATTCGGTAAACCCTATCGCCCTTGGCAGTGGCCCGGACGTTTTTGGGGAAAACAAGCGCAGCTATACCATGATCCAGACCCCCAATATCGGGACCTATTGTTATGTTGAGGTCGGTGCCTTTGGGGTGGGCAGCATCATTAATACTAAGACAGATGGCTCCGTTCAAAAGATGGAGGAGAAAGGCTATTTCAAATTCGGTGGCTCTACTGTTGTTCTGGTGTTTGAACAAAATAAAATCCGCTTTAGCGAAGACTTGATCGCCAATAGCGCAGCGGGGCACGAAACCCTGATCAAGGTCGGTCAGCCTCTGGCAAGCGCTATTGAAAAAACGGATAAAAAATAAGACGCCAAGGGCACCAATAAAAGAACAATAACTCTTGGACTTTCGAGTAAATGAGAGTTATTATTAATTATAAATAAAATTTTATGGAGTTATGTTTAAAAGCAAGGGTTCACTAAGGACGGGCCAATTGGAGAGAACAGAGGCAAATCTCTGAACACCCCAGACACAGGAAAGGGCCAGCAATGAGCACACCGCGAAAGAAGAAAAAAGACAAAGCAATCGAAGTGGATCTGGATGTGATCCCCTATACCCTCAGCATCCAACCCCGTGATACACACTTGTGGAAAGTTGTGAATATGATCGGCAACCTATTTAGCGAAGCCCCGAAAGATCAATCATCACGCCATCGCTCCCAAAACCGTAAACAGGGATAGGGTTCAGGCTGCTTAACTTGCCTGTTTCATATAACTTTTAGCAACAACGCGATTGCCGCAACCGAGATATTCAACCTCATCAAACGCCATTGACATGGTCAACATGATCCCACGACCATGAAGGTCGAGCATGCGTTTTGGGGATGCCTCGACAAATTCCTGCCAATCAAAACCTTCGCCCATATCCTGAATATCCACTTCAATATGGTCGGCAAAACGCTTGAAAGTACATGTGACATATTTGTCCCTGTTTTCTTCAAGCTTCATGC
Source organism: Terasakiella sp. SH-1 (assembly GCF_004564135.1). NCBI lineage: Bacteria > Pseudomonadati > Pseudomonadota > Alphaproteobacteria > Rhodospirillales > Terasakiellaceae > Terasakiella > Terasakiella sp. SH-1. Next base: position 2,434,943 of record NZ_CP038255.1, read on the forward strand.
GCTTTTCGATTTCATCAGCCCAGCGTCCATCTAACAAAAGCTTGCCTTTTTCATCATAGGCAATGCCCAGATTGCCATGTTCAACGGCATTCACCAGTAACTCATTCAATCCCAGCAAGGCATTATCCGGTACCGTAAACAAATGGGACATTGTCAACGCGACATTTTCCGCATCCTGAATAGATTTGATTTTATAATCAATACGTTCCATCTTGCGTAACGTTTCAATGGGCCGTTCCAGTTTGGCCAGCAAATCCTTGTAACGCCTGATCACAGAAGCCAGCTGTGATTGTTTGGCCTCATCAGCCTCACCATCACAACCATCTTCAAGCCGGGTGAAAAAGTCATTGAGCGCGATATTATAGCTTTGAACAGCACGTTTACTGACATCAAGCTGCGCACGGATACTGGCCAGTAAAATATCATAATCAATCGGCTTGGACAGGAAGTCATTCACCCCCAGCTCTTTACCCAGAATTTCATCTTCACGCGATGAAAATGCTGTCAGGAAAATAAAGGGGGTCGCAGCAATTTCAGGATGATCAGTCTTAAACTTAACAAAAAACTCATGCCCACCCAATTTCGGCATGTTGATATCGGAAATAATCAAATCCGGCTTATATTGCAAAATCTTGGCAATGCCCTCTTCCCCGTCAGCGGCCTCAATCGTATCAAAGCCATTGAGTTCAAGGACATCTTTAATATCTTCACGTACATCATTCTCGTCTTCGACGATCAGAATTAAAGTCATGCCTTGTCCTTTCCCTTTTCAAGGGCGGAGCGATATTTCATATCTTCAGATAAAATATGACCGGTCCACCACTCCCGCAGGAACATGATAATTTCATCAGGAACCTTGTTTTCATGGGCCATTGCCGCCACTGACAAGTTCGAGATCTTTTCCAGGTACTGCCAGTGCTGTTGACGGTGTGCGTCAAAATCTTCATAGCTGCATTGCATCAGAACTTCTTCTTCATAGCGTAAATGCTCTTCCGAATAATGCAGAAGTTCTTCCAACACAGTTGAAACCAGCTCACTATCGACGTCAACCTGACCCTGTGCAGATAACTGGTTAATCAATTCAAAAATCTTCTTGTGCTGGTTATCCAATTCCTCTTGCCCAACACTGTATTTTTTATCTTCCCAAACAATACGTTCCATCATGGCCCTGGCGAAAAGCGCTACCCTGTTTCAAATTTATCTTAAGTTGTTCATCACGAACTAACCTACACTTTATACTTTGTGAAGCCAAACATCAATTATCACGTTCGCGTTAATTTCATTCAAGCCAAAGAAGATATCCAAATCCTTCTAGACTCTATAAATCAAGCTCTCCACACTGTAGTGGCGGCATCCTAACACAAGCCAGTTTTGGCACCAAAGTATCAAAAGTATTAGGAAGAAACTCCGCGAATGTCCCTTTGCGGTTAATGCATGATCCGGCGTGATAAACTAACCTCATAGCCTAAAAAGCGAATCACAAGGTCCTTTTCACCGTTTTTATACTGCTCCAGCATATCGAGCAAATTGACTAACCCTTCATAAAAACTGTGCTGGCAATGAGGGGGCTTTCCCCCCTCCCTTTCACTCTCGCAATGCTTGCCTATAAATTCTTTCACTTCATCAATCACACTTTGATAAAACGCATCGTCTTCCAGCAAAACGGGCTCGTAGCTGATCAAATTGATGATATCGACAATTGATTTTTTATCGCGTTCAAACGGGCTATCGGCAGGTTCAACAGAAGACTTATAGCGGATCAGCGTTTCACGGGGTAATTGCACCTGAAGTTTCAATGCCTTGCGACTGCCACTTTTGGGACAACGCAAACAATCCAACTCGTCAGGAATAATGACATCCGTCATCAGAAGTTCGACAAATCCTTCCAGTTCTTTCAGACTTAAATTGAAATTGCTGAGTTTTAAATTTTCAAGATGACGCAAAAGCTGATGCTGTTTTTGCATTTTGCTATTGCAGCTTTGAGGGTCGAATTCACTTTGTTCAAGTGTCTCGATTTTGCTTCTACAATAATGGAAGGCTGTTGATAAAATAATCTTAAGCTGTTGAACCTGTTCTTCCTGCGTCCATTCACAGCTCTTTGACATACAGTAATGATCGTACAGATCCTGCAATTCCATAAATCCCGGATAAAAATTATCCAGATAATTGCACTTGTCCCCATATGTTCCTTGGAAAAACACATCAAGCTCCTGCTAAATATTTATATTTTTCCTATTGTCCCTTGCGCCCCTGTAAACGCATATCCCCATATGGGAACAGTACTATCCCGCAGCCTCTACCCCCCATAAAAACTGCGACTGTTCCCATATGGGGATATTGCCTTAAGTATTTATACGATATTGTTAAATCATAAGCGAAGACATGGGCCGTGTCGTTATTTTAGCGCAATACGGCACGGTCCCCGGCCAATGGTTTACTCTTGAGGGAGTGTTAAGTGGAAACGCTCATTCAGCATACAGTTAAAAAAGAACTTGATGGCGATCAGTTCAGTAGAGAGCAACAATGCATCTGCAATATCATCGACCTCGTCAACTGTGATCCTTCCGTACTGGAAGACCACAATGTGTGCAATACCATTGTCAGCGAATTATGGGATTATGTGGAAAACCAATGTGATAACCCGTTGCGCACCGGATTACAGATCAAATCCGTTCATTTCACAGAAAGCTTTTGTGACGCCCTGAAAAGCCTTCTGGAAACCTTATTGGATTATCATCAGGAAGGCGAACATCGCCTGTTGATCCTGTTCTTACTTTATGAAATTGAACTGGTGCATCGTCGCTTTGAATATACAGGCACCCCCAGCAATCAAAATAGGCTGATGGATGGGGCTGTTAACGCATAGCCCCTTATCCAGTTCATATCTTTAAGAGTAATTTTCTATAACCTGAGTGAACATTTCCTCAACACTGTCTTCTTTCACAGGTTTGAGGACATATCCCTTTGCCCCGGCATCAAGGGCAGACATGATCATTTGTTCCTGCCCGTGGGATGTCACCATGACAATCAATGCCTCAGGGTTATCTTTTAAAATATGGCGCGTTGCCTCAATCCCGTCCATATCCGGCATGGTGATATCCATCGTCACAATATCAGGCTTGTGTTCCCCGTATGCTTCAATGGCCTTACTGCCCGTACGTGCCGTGCCAACAATTTCATGCCCCATCCCTTTTAAGATGGCGATCAATTTTTTTTGCGCGATAAGCGAATCATCAACGACCAAAACCTTCAGGGGATTCATTCGTTATTTTCTCCCGTTCCGATAAAATTCAGGTGATCATCAAACAGTTCTGTGGGGCCGACCAGATCAATTTCCAAACGCCCAAACCTGGATTCAAGACCAACAGTAAAAAATTTTGCATCCGCATTCCCGGCAACCGTCTTGGCCCCGAGAATCACCACTGGTGGGGATAAGGGAATAATCGTCCCCTTTTCAGCCAAATCCGCCGTGCTGTTACCCACAATTGTATTCACAACTTCGCATGCTGTTTCCTTGATATAAAGATCATGCTCGTCATCATCGACTTCCAGATCTTCAGTCATGGCTTCCATCAAATGATCAAGCAGCGGCTCATCAAAGCTGAAGGCAATAAAGAGATTAATATGCCCGCCAACAGAAACCAGCGATGTAATAGGAAGCAAATCCAGTGACTTCACATCATCAACTTTATAATCGCGCTTCTTAATTTCCACGCCAGTTTCGGAAGATAAATAATTTTCCGTATAACGGGCAATGACAGAAACAAGCGAACGTATCTGGTCTTTAATATGTATGGAATTCATATTTTCCAACTTCATGCATGCATCTCCCCCCGAGATGTACTGTCACCTGTTAAGATTTTATCCGGAATGGTAAAAGTAAAACAAGTCCCTTCACCAATTTTCGTTTCTACACTGACCCGCCCACCGAGCTTTTCCGTTTCCGCTTTCACAGCTGCCAAGCCGACACCGCGTCCGGAAATCTCTGTTATATTTTCTGTCGTCGATATATTATCGGCAAAAATATACGTGAGAATTTCATCATCACCTAAACTTTTTACCTGTTCATCCAATAAAACATTTCTCTTCACAAGCCTGCGTCGCAGCTTGCCAGCATCAATGCCCCGGCCATCATCACAGATGACCACCGTAACCTTATGATTTTTCCGGCTGATTTCACAAGTGATACGTCCCTCTGGGGTTTTGCCCAGTTCATCACGTTCATCCAGGGTTTCCAAACCATGATCAACGGCATTACGAAACACATGAACAAGGGACTTGGCAAAGCTGCGATAGCGGTTGGGGTCCACCATAACGGCTTCCCCTTCAATCTCAAATTCTGCCACTTCTTTATCCAGACGCTGGGCAACACGATAAATGCTGGTGGAATAAGGGGTAATCAAGTCCCGCAAATCTTTTTGACCAATTTCGGATAACAGGGCCAATAACTGGTTGTAATTCTGATTTTGTGACAGGAAGGGGTGTTCCCCCACCATATTGTCAACCAGCTCATTGATTTCCGGCAGAATAATGTTCATGCCCTGATCACGCATAATAACTTCACTGCCCAAGGCCCCGGTCAAAATCTCCAAGTCAGTCCTAAGCGCATCGGTAATGGCCTCCACATCCAGTTTCAGCGCCTCGCCTTGCACCTGATCATTACGTTCCTGCAGCTGCATCTGGCTTTCAATATCATGTAATGTATCGGCCAACGTTGGAAAAGCGAACTGGGCAAACAACCCTTTAAACGTATGGACCTGTCGATACAGCTCTTTATTCAATTTTTCAGGCTTGTTCATTGCCCTATATAGTTCCGGCACACCGACATAAATGAACTCATTAAAATCATCCAGTAAATCGAGAAAGGTTTCACGTTCCGTTGCCACATTAACGATCATTTCCAAGCGCTTACGGTTTGTATCCAGTTTTTCCTGAAGCTTTCTCTCATCACTGATATCAGACAGGATCAGCATGACACGGCCTGTCCCTAAAATATTATATTTAATTTCAATGATGCGCCCATGGAGGGCTCGTTCTTTGACCAGCAAATTCACCATCAAGCTGCGCTTGAACCTATCTTTCTCTCCCATCGCTCGTTTGATGGTATCGGCAAAAAATTCTGCCGTGCCATCACCACATTCTTCCTTCGAAAATAACAGCTCGGAAATCAACTTACCTGCCGGAGGCATTGCAAACATTTTTTCACAAGCCCGGCTGTAATTAGGCTCCACAATCAAATCCGCACCAAAGGACAAAAAGCCCTGATCAGAAGAATTCAACAAACGTGAAATCGCATCAGAAGATACGGCAAGACTGTCATTGGCAGAACGCAACAACCCTTGTTCATGGGCCAGCTGGTCAACCATCCGGTTATATGCCTTAACCACCCGGCCAATTTCATCATCGGAAAAAAGATCGACTTTGATCGTGGTATTGTCATTTTCACTGGCTTGAATAATCTTGAGAAAACGGGCCAAAGGTTTACCAACCAGATGTCTATTGGCAAGCAAAGCTGCCCCAATCATCACGATCAATAAGGCAATGAGCTGCAAAGCATCATGCGTGAGCTGCCGGATCAGGGCTTCATCGGTTCTCTTGTCATTAAAGGTAATCAGCAGATGACCAAGCGTATGGATCTTTTTGCCATTATCAAAAACAATATCAGTTCGAGAACTCAGTTCTGAGCGATCATCCCGAACTTCCCCGTTTCGGGCAATTTCCACCCCGTCGGCATCAACGATCTGCGCCCCGGAAATATCCTGATCAAGAACAATGGTTTCCAACGTGCGCTGAATACTCTCATAATCAAAGTTCCACAAGGGCATTGCCAGCGACACCGCCATGGATGATGTCAGCTTGCGGTTTTTCTCTTCAATTTCCTGCCGGATATTTTCAGCCGTATAATAGCCAAAAATCACTGAAACCAAAACGGTTGCAAAAATAACCGGCGGTAAAAGATAGAGCAAAAACTTCGTATGGATTGTTCTTTGCTGCATAAGCCTGCGGTATCAATCATCTCTTAAGCTGTATCACCTAAAACAACGGCAATCACAGCGATATTATTCTGTCAAAAAGTGCGCCTGTTAAGCGTAGTATATTTTGATTATACCAAAAAAGAAACGCCCTTTTAGAACCTATTAACTGAAATGAAACCCACGTGAGCAAAGCGACAAAAGAAACCAAAAATATAGAGCTATCCAACAAACAGAAGCAGAAGTTGCAAAAAACAAAAGATTTATTTTCTCAAATTCACTTTCTGGTGATATAAATACTGCGACGCCACCGATGTAAATTTGCCAATGCGCAGGAAAGCGTAGTAATGGGACAACAACAAATAGATACGCAGGAAACAAAACGTCAGATCGAAAAGATGATGTATGTCATCACGCAGCATGCCGAAGATTTTCTGGCTGAAGAAACCCAGACGGCTGTGCAAAACTGTGAATTTTCGATGGGGGGAAGCCAGCAAATTGAACTGAAGCCCCTGACCTCCTTTGTGTCCCTTGGTGGCCATATAGATACGATCATTGCTTTCAGCTTCGATGAATACCTCATTGCCCATCTGACCAAAATGTTCACCGCCGACATCGAGTTTGAAGAAGACGAATTTGAACTCTATGTTCAGGAAACAGCCGGGGAAACCGTCAACACCATTGTTGGGCAAAGCACGGCTGAACTGGCACCGCCACGACGCACCGTTTCGCTTACCCCGCCAGAAACCATTTATGGAAAAAAGAAAATCCGTGGGGATGAAAGCTCACGCTTTTTCAGTGCAACCCTGACAACTGAATTCGGCACCATGGACATTGACCTGCTGGTCCCGACAGAACTGTTTGACAACAAGCTTAATTTCATTGGCCGGGGGGCGCCTTCCTGATGACGCCAATGTCTGTTCTCGTCGTGGACGATTCCCTGATCACGCGAAAAAAAGTCTCAAGCCAGCTGGAAAATATGGGCCATAACGTTGTACGTATGGCCTCAACGGGTAAGGAAGCGATCGAAGCTTTTCGTGAATGTATCCCTGATGTTGTCACCATGGATATCACCATGCCCGATATGGATGGGATCGAAGCAACCAAACATATTATCGCCCATTACCCCTCTGCGGTCATCATTATGGTCACCTCTCACGGTCAGGAACAAATGGTTATGGAAGCCCTGAAAAGCGGGGCAAAGGCTTATGTCCTGAAGCCCATTCAGGCCGATAAGCTGCAACAGGTTTTGCAACAAGTCTATGACAGGTATTTTTGATCTCTTTGACAAAAGCCTGAGAAACGATACACTTACTGTTCCTTCTTCTTTCTGATCCGGGGTTTGCTTATGGCAGATATTGATGCCTTAAAGCAGGACAAAAACCGCTTTGTAAAACTTGCCTTCTGCCGTGCAGACCTTTTGTTTGAGGTCGATAGCGACAACATCATTCATTTTGTTGCCGGAGCGACAGAAGCCCTGTTCGGTCGGTCTCCCGATGAAATGGCAAACACCCCTTTTCTTGATCTTGTCAGCGAAAAGCAACGCACCCTGACCCAAGGCATGCTGGATGGCACATCCGAAGATGAACGGATCGAAGATGCCGAGATCACTCTGATTGGTCAAAAAGGGCTGCGCCTGCCCTGCATCATGGCCGGGTACCGCACACCTGAATTTGACAATCACGCTTTTCTCGCCATCAAGATTGTCACTACAGCAAAGGCAGAAGTCCAAAACGCAAGCCAGAGCGGTGAAATCCTCAGTCAGGAAGGTTTTTCCCAAGCCGCCGCCCAGCATTTGCAGGACCACCTTCAAAAAGGCGGGCAAGGTCAGGTCACACTGATTAAGGTCAAACGGATCAAGGACCTGTTCAAAATGATCGGGGCCAGTGACCGCCAATCCTTAACCGGTGCCATTACCGATGTGCTGAAAAACTACTCACTGGGTAAAAATACGGCCGGGCAAATCAGTGAAGATAGTTTCGGTTATGCCCATACACCGGACATAGACACCGATAAAGTGAATATGGAGATCGAAGAGGCTGCCCAGAAGTTCCTTCCCGATGGGGAAGAGCTGGCAACCAACGCCCTGACCATGGATGCCGATGGCGCAGGTATGAGTGAAGATCAGGTCGCCAAGGCTCTGGTCCATACCATGCAGCAATTTTGTTCAACCGATAAAAAAGTCAGTGCGACCCGCCTGTCAGACTCCCTAGATGAAATGATGAATGGCACGGTTGAAACGGTCAAATTCATCAAGGACGTTACCCGCACCAAAGACTTTGATCTGGTCTATATGCCCATTTGCGACATGCGCTTGGGTAAGGTTCATCATTTTGAAGTGCTGTCACGCTTCCAACAAGGTGAAAACACACCACCGACTTTTCAAATCATCACACTGGCGGAAAACCTTGAACTGATTGTCGATCTGGACTTTGCCGTTTTTGAAAAAACAATCACTCATATGCACAGCATTCTGTCCCAAGGGTCTGTTCTGCCCAGCGTCGCCATTAACCTGTCCAGCATTTCACTGAACAACCCACGTTTTGTTCAACAAGTTCACAAACGGCTAGAAAATTATCCGGGCCTGACCAAACGCTTGATGTTTGAACTGACAGAATCAGCCGAAGTCAAACATCTGGAACAAACCAACCAGATCATTCAGGATTTCCGAAACAAAGGCTTTAAATTCTGCCTTGATGATTTTGGGGCAGGTGCGGCCAGCTTTGATTATTTAAATGCTTTGGAAGTCGATATCGTCAAGTTTGACGGCCCTGTGGTGCGCCGGGCTTGTGCCAGTAAACGCGGGCATGACATGCTCAGCACCATGGCAAAAATGTGTAATACCAGCGGCATCGAAACCGTTGCCGAAATGGTTGAAGATAAAAAAATCGCCAATCAGGTTTATTATTGCGGAATAGATTATGGACAGGGATGGTATTTCGGTAAACCCCACCGTGACCCTCTTTCCTTCCAGGACTTATTTGTGGGTAAAAGCTAAACAATAAGCGCCCATTAGAAAAGAGAGATCGAATGAGTAAAATTGCTTTTGAACGCGCCTTTCAAGAACTCAGCGAAATTGAAATCAACGAACTGATGGAAAAATCGCACTATCTGGTCTTTCAGGCAGATACTGAAATCATGCGTGAAGGTGAAGACCCAAACCAGATTATGGTGATCTTAGGTGGGGAAATCCGGGTGGTCCGCTACGGCCAAAACGGCAAGGAAACCGAACTGTCCTCCCCGCTTGGTCCCGGCGATACCGTAGGGGAAATGTCCTTTATTGATCATATGGGAGCCAGTGCCACACTCATCGCCAATACAGATGTGGCGGTGAAATCCATTGACCCTAATCTTGTCGAGGAAATGACCAAGCATCACCAAGGTTTTCGCGAACGTTTTTATCATTCCCTGCTGCATACGGTAATCAGGCGCTTGCGCTTACTGGATTACAAAATATCCTTTGGCGGATAATCAAACCGTTATCAGGTTGACCTCAATCGCCAGCTGACCATCCATCACCACACTGCGGATCGGACCAACGGTAAAACTGGAAACCGCCAAATCCTGATTCATCGAAACCATTTGATCCAAAATGGATTCCACAGCTTCCAACAGTTCACACTTTTCCGCATCCATATCTGAATAGCCCAATACGACAGCCAGATTGTCATTCAGGCTCAGATCACTCTTATAGCCTGATGACGTAAGATGTTGATGCAGGATAATCGCACCACTGGCCGCACTTAGTGGTTCTTCCTGCCCGGCAAAGGCATCCTTGAAATTTTCAGCTGCTTTGAGAATTTCTTCTTCTGACGGCATATTCATCATGGCGACTTCAGCGCCAATGGGCTCGTTGCCAAACAGTTCAAACTCATCTTCAACAGGGTCATCGTCAAAGAGGTCGATATCATCTTCATCAACTTTGGCAAACCTTGCAATCAGCTCATTTGCACTATCAAACTGATGGTCATTTCTTTTTTCGAGCATAGTGCCGTTCCTTCTGGTTGATGGAGTCCGACGCGCCTTTTTTTATATTGTTAAGAAAAAGACTATCCGATTTTTTAATCTTTAGTACCTATCTAAAACGATAGTTTTTACGTATTTTCACCTAATCTCCTAGTTTATAAGGGGTTTCAGACATATATTTTTTCATTTTTCTTAGAATTATTCTATTGATCCCGCACTTCCCTAAAGTAAACTATTCTAATGTAACAGAATCACACTTTTGGACTTTAGTATGATGACCTCTCGTTTCCTTTTGACTGCCCTGTTTGCAAGCAGCTTGCTCACAACCAACCCAACCCTTGCTATGCAAGATGCTTCTGACATTTTGTCACAGGCAAAAAATGAAATAAAAAACATCTCCACTAAAGACTTACAAAAATGGATTGTTGATCATCCAGAAGGAATTCTTGTTGATGTACGCACCCCCGCAGAAGTTACAATGCTGGGCGGTAATATTGGCAGTTATCAAAATCGCATCATCCCACGGGGCTGGCTGGAATTCCAAATTCAGGATCATGCCCCCGATCCCAAGACCCCGATTGTGGTTTATTGCGGTAAAAATGAACGCAGTCCTCTCGCGGCCAAGATGTTACAGGATATGGGGTATCAAAATGTCCAAAACTACGCCGAAGGTGTCTTTGCCTGGCGCGATGCAGGATTGACGATAAAGTCACCGGATCAGGCACGCGACAGCTTTCTTTATCGCAAACCGCAACAGGTCGTGGATGGTGTTTGGTCTGCCATCGGTCAGACTGCTCCGCCTTTATATGAGAATTCCGGCCATAACAACAACCTGACTTTCATTGAAACCTCAGAAGGCGCGGTTGTGGTCAATGCCAGTGCCAATTACCTGCTGGCACGTGCCTTTCATGAAGAAATGAAAAAACTGAGCAGCCAGCCTGTTAAATATGTCATTTTCGAAAACGGTCAAACTCATGCCGCCATGGGGGCGCAATACTGGAAAGAACAAGGCGCGACCCTGATTGCCCATGTGGATGCCGCCCACGAGATTGAAGAAAACCGGGAGCGCATGATGGCTCAAACCCTCAAACGCTATCGTGACAAGGCCATGGGCTCTAAAGTACTGCTGCCCGATGAAACCTTTGAAGACGAGATGGTGCTGGAACTCGGTGGGGAACGTATTGAACTGCGCAATTTCGGCCCGGCCCACAGCCCCGGCGATATCTCCGTCTGGTTGCCGAAGAAGAGCCTTGTGATTGCCGGGGATATGGCCTTTCACCAACGCCTGCTTGCTGTCTTTGAAGAAACCGACACAGCCGCCTGGATTGAGTCCTGGCAGGAATTCGCCGCTCTTAAGGCCAAACACGTCATCCCCGGTCACGGCGACCCCACCACCATGGCAGAGATCACCAAATACACTCATGACTATCTGGTCTACTTACGCGCAGAAGTGCGTAAACTGCTGGATAATGACGGTGGTTTGGCAGATTCTTATAACATCGACCAATCCGCCTATCGCCATCTCGATACCTTCCGCGAACTGGCACGTAAAAACGCCGGGCGGGTATTTGTACAGATGGAATTTGAGTGAGTGTGTTTACTTTATAACCGAAAGGATCAGGTCCGCAATGGGCTTGATCCAGCCAAGTTCCTGCGCCACAGCAACCGCCCCCCCTGTCAACAAGGATATCACAACAGGTGATTTGACAAACTTCACTACTTTCTTGCCAAAGTCCAAAAGGGGACCGCTCAGTGCCACCCCTGTTTTTTGGGCTTTGCGGGCCAGTGGGAAAAGGGGTTCAAACAGGCCGGAGAAAATATTGCCCACAACCCGCACCAAATTCAGCTTATCCGTATCAGAAAGTTGAATACGATCTTCCGGGTCTGGCAGAATATTTGTATCAACCTCTTCAAGCAGATCATGTACCGGGGCGCGTAAATCTTCGGCAAACAGCTCAGGCTCATGTTCTGTTTCTTCAAGAACATCTTTACTGTCTTCAATCGCCTCTTGTGGAATGTCGATCCCGGCATCATCCAGATAATCCAGCCAGTCCTGAAACTGACGAATAAAAAGGTGATGGGAATCTTTCAGTGCCTTAATCTCAGCAACCGCATCTTCCAGAAAAAAGTCATTGGCACTATCAGCCAAATTTTGAAGTCGCAAGCCTTGTGTGCCCAGTGCAATCACATTCAGTTCATCAAAGCTTACCCCCAACGCCGCCTGATAGCGTTTCAGGAAATTCCCCACCGCCGGATAATTACGTCCGGGCTGTAATTCGGCAAGATCTTCAAACATATGCAGATGACTTTGCCATGCCACACGCAAACGACCTTCCTGTGCCTCCCCTTTCAGGGCAGGGGCAGGGGGCGGGCGACGATGCAGCAAGCCGTCCTCATGATATTCTGTCTGAACAGAGGCTTGGCGCTGTTCTGCAACCTCATCAACAGGTGGTTTGCCCCGATATTTCTCCTCAATCTCAGCAATCACCGCGTTGAAATGAGCAGCCCCCTTTTTCCACTTATCCTTAGGGATCAAGGCACGTTCTTTTTCCAGATGGTAGATGAGCGAACGACCATTAGGCTTAGCCCCACCTTCAAGGCGGTCCTCATACCATTGCGTCCAAACCCACCAGTCTTCATCCAATGCCAGCAAACTCTGTTTCAACGACTGCCAATTGACTTTCAGTTCTTCAGGCATATCCTCCCCCCATAAGGGGCGGTTCATCACCTGTTCAATCTGCGCACCATCTTCCAGCAAAGCAATATCACGATTAATTTCCGGCCAGACATCAACACCCGTCGCCAAGGCCCTATGCACCGTGCGAATAGCAGATACAATCGCCGTTCTCACGGCCGCCTTGGCTGCAGCGGCAGCAGCATCTGCAACAGCAGCACGCGCCCTCCCTGTTTCGCCGTAATCTTTACTTTTGGTCCGGGCTAAGGCTCTGGCAATCGTCCTGCCATCACCAGCAGCCTTTCGAGAAGATGCAGCAGCAATATCGCCCGCAGCACTAAACTCAGGTCCATCACTGGGTCTGCTACTCGCAATCCAGGGCACTGCCAATGCCCGAAAAACCGGTAATAAAAGGAGTGTGCTATTTTTTGTCGGGGCCAGTGAGACCATAAGCTCCAGTTTCGGCAAAACCCGCAACCCAATACGTGCAGCCAGACCGGCAGCGACCCAACGGCCTCGTCCGACCAACCACTCTTGCAATTCTTCCTGATTGCGCACCTGCGTCATCGACTGCCCTACTCCTTTCCCATTTGCACGAAAAGATAGCACGACGCTTTCTTCTTGTCGATAAAACCCCGTCCTTGTGCAGCTGTCCTGGCTTAAATAATCTGATTGCGCCCGGACCTTTTGGCGCGATAGAGCCGATCATCTACCGATTTAAAAAATTGTTTCAGGCTGGAATCATGGTCAGGGGCGATGTGACCAACACCGAGGCTGACGCTAATATAATCACTGACCATAGAAGGGCTATGTTCTATTTTGAGTTCACCCACGCGCCGGTGCAACTGTTGGGCAACGGCCTGCGCCCCTTCCTGATTTGTATTGGGCAAAACGCAAACGAACTCTTCTCCGCCATAACGTGCAACAAGGTCGCTTGAACGGTGCACAACCTGCTGCAAGGTTTGGGCAACGGTTTTCAGGGTTTCATCCCCTTGGGCATGACCATATTTGTCATTATAAAGTTTGAAATAATCAATATCTATCAAGATCAAGGACAGTTCCCCACCGGATTGAACCGCCTGCTCCCAACTGGTTTCGTAAAAATCATCAAAACGTCGGCGGTTGGGGATTTGGGTCAGGGCGTCCGTATTGGAGATCCCTTGCAGGATTTCATGATCCTTGCCCATGCGCTGTTTAAAGCGGTTTTCATGGATGAGAACAGACCAACTGATCAGCAAGGCAATGACCGTAGCCGCCCCACTGAGCATAATCATATTATTTTGTGCTTTTTTGATTTTACGTTGGGCGTTTTCCGCTTCACGTTTGGCTGCCTTTTCAAAGACTTCCACAAATTTTTGCAGACTGTTCAAAACCTGAATTTGGGCAATGACACCATTATAAAGGATTTGGCGGGTTTCCATGGACCAGTCTTCATTGACCACATCTTCCATGGCTTTTTCGATAATAGGGCGTGCCGTTTTAATTTCGCCTTCAAGAGTATGCAGGGCGCGTTGTTCGCCTTGTGTTAAATTAAGCTTTTGCAGGTCTTCACGCGCTTTTAGAAAACGTCCGGCCTCTCGGTGAAAAGCTTCCAGCTCAACATCCTTGTCAAAATAATCATCAAGTGTAGACGCAATGGTCAGGCGAAAAGAGCGTTCCCGAATGGCTTCGCGCATTAAAAAGGCAGCTTGAAGTTTTTCCTGATAGGCAGTATCGCGTTTCCAGGCATCTTCCATCTGGTTTAAGCGGTCATAGCCGATATAGATACTGCCTATCATACAAAGCAAAATGGATGAAATGCCAAGAACAAGAAAGGCAAATGTTGTCTTTGATCTATGCATGCGCCCCCAAAACCGATTCATAGCTTATATGAATCTATATATGGATCAGCATGATAAAGACAAGGAAGATACGTTTATGGTTTCATCAAGCCTTTGTCCGGCTACTGCCAGCGGGAATGTTTTTCCATGCGATGAAACGCAAGGGCTGTCCCATCGGTTAGGAGTTGGCGAAAACGCCAAGGCTTCCCATCCTTATCCAGTTCCACCAATCCAATGCCTGCACCATTAAGGACGCGGCGACCATCAGCATGACCTTCGGGTTTTCGGGGGATCACGCGCATGCGTCGGCGTTTGGTCAGCCAGTTTAGGGGAGATTGTGGGGCGTAAAGCCAGCGATTGACGATATCCAGAATATTGAGCAATTTCTTCGGGAATTCATTTTTTAGCCCACTGCTCGTGACTTGCCAGATATCCGGCCCCCCATTTCGATTGCGTAACTCCACGTCATAAACAAAAGAGTAATGCACATCACCGGATAAAATGACAAAATTCTGCGGTGTTTTGGAATGGAGAAAGACATTCAGGATGGAATTGGCCGTTCCCGGGTGCGCCATCCAGTTTTCCGCATCCACCATCAAGGGTTTGCCCAGCCAGGTGAAGACACGCTGGATTGTCTCAATCAATTTTACCCCGTAAATCGGGGCGGGTGAAACCAGTAATACACTGTCATTGCCGTAAAGTTTTTGTTGCAGGTCGCCCAATGCCTCCCAATCGAGCAGGCCAGAGGGTTTGACCATCGAACTTTCTGAGCGCCAGCGACGTGTGCGTGAATCAATTACAATAAGCGGCGGGGTGGTTTGCCAGTCATATTCCCAGCCTTCAAAACTGATTAACAAATGAAGGAAATCATCATGTTGTTTGTGGCCGGGATGCTCAAGGGCGTCTTGTAATTGGGTGATGATATCTGTTGAAAACTTATCCGGGGCATTGCCCCAACCCTGACAGATGAAATAGGCCGACAGGCTGTTGCCGATCATACGGGTGGAAAAAGGGTGGTTGTAAACGGCCTCTTCCCATTGGCGGTTCAGGTTCCAGTCATCGGTGACATCATGATCGTCAAAGATCATGGCAACCGGAATATGGGCAAAGAGACGGCGCACCTGTTCCAATCCGGAAACAAACTGTTTAAGGATCGCTTTTTGTTTGGCAAAGAGTGTTTTATTTTCTTCGCTCAACCCATCTGGCTGGCTCATTTGTGTCAGTGTCCAGGGAACAGGTGACCAGACCATCAGATACATGACGAGGTTTTCATGCAGGGTAATCAGGTGATTATGGGCCGTATCTGTTGTGAAAACCGGTTTGTGCACCCCTTCAAACAACATGTCCATCAAGGCACGGTTGCCTTCGACTTTAGGTAAAATTTCTTCACGG
This sequence comes from Terasakiella sp. SH-1, assembly GCF_004564135.1. Taxonomy (NCBI): domain Bacteria; kingdom Pseudomonadati; phylum Pseudomonadota; class Alphaproteobacteria; order Rhodospirillales; family Terasakiellaceae; genus Terasakiella; species Terasakiella sp. SH-1. The sequence goes on from NZ_CP038255.1 coordinate 2,450,767, forward strand.
CCATAATAACAGTCAGGATGGTTATAAATATCCTGAGAGGATTGGATTGCAGGGGCCTCCAGCCCAGAAAAACCTTCTGCCGGGCAAGACAGAGCCGAAATCACGTCATGGATGGCGCGCAAGGTTGGCCCTGCCACATCATCGGCATAAATCTGATCCCCCGATAGAACAAGGGCAGAAGGCCAGCTGGGCAGGTCTTCATCTGCATGATCCTGTTTTTGCAGCAACCGTTCAATCAGCCGATCAGCTTCCACCAGTCCGTCAGGGGAATCATGATGGGGCTTGCGACAGGACCCATGCAGGATTGACCCGATATGGCCGGGAAGCTGAAAGCCGAGTGAGGATTGCCCCGGATAAAGCAGAGATGGGGTAATATCAACAATATCCTGCCAGTCGCCCTCATCTGTTTTGAGGTCCAGCTGGTAGTCAAGCCATTGATCTTGGGGAAGCGGCTTGTCCAGCTTGATATCGAGTAATGAAAAATATAGATGCGGCCCGACCTTTAGGTTGGTCAGCCGTCCATCGCCATTCGAACAGTGGTAGTGTGTGCCATTCAAGTACAGGCGCAGTTCCAGTTCCTGTGTGGACACCAGCCACAGGGCGATATGATGCACATCGGTTCGACGCAGGATCGGCCCGGCCAGTATCAGGGGAAGGGAAGTCGCTGTCTCGTTCATGTGATCCTATGGTATATCAATGACGATGCGCACCTGATTGCCTGATCCTTGATAGGTCAGATTGGGGAAGGCGAGGTTCAGGGCAATGGCCACCCCGCGTCCATGTTTGGCAAGCATCAGTTCAGGTGAAAATTCGGAATATTGTTCCCAGTTAAATCCATTGCCTTGATCCGTAATTGTGAAATACAGCTTGTCGTCTTCGCGCTCATAATCCACTTCAACATATTTGTCTTTATATTCGGCCAAGGCCAGACGGGTGGCAATTTCATTTTCCAGCTGATGGGTCTCCAGCAATTCAGTTTTCTTTTCATAACCAATGGCCAGATTACCATGTTCAATACCGTTCATAATCAGTTCGGTAAAGCCGATAATGGCGGTTTCCGGTTCCGGGCACAAATGGGACAGGGTATTGGCAACATTATTGGCCTGTTCCGGGGTCTTGATAAAGAACTGAGCGTTGTTGAGACACTGGATACTTTGAACAGGTTGCTGGGCCAGCTTGATCAAATTGTCATAACGCAAGATCAAGGCTTCGATTTCAGGATCGCTTTCTTTTTGTGTCGCACTGACAAGGAAGTTCAGCGTTTTATTTAATTTACTTTCGGCATGGGCATCCATGCGTTCACGCGCATCATAAAGCGATTGAACGGTGGCAAGCAAAACATCAAAATCAATGGGCTTGCGCAGATAGTTTGTGACCCCAAGGCGGCGCCCCTTGATTTCATCATCACGTGACACCAGAGCCGTCAGGAAAACAAAGGGAATGGCGGCAAACTCCCGATTGGCTTTTTGCAGTTTTTCAAACAGTTCATACCCATCCATTTTGGGCATGGAAATATCTGAAATAACAATGTCTGGCGTATCCTGATTAATCAGCTGAAAAGCTTCTTCACCATCACCAGCTTCCAGAACGTCATACCCGTTATCTATGAGTTCATCGACGATTTCTTCACGTAAGTCGACTTCGTCTTCTACAACCAGAATTTTAACCATTTTATTTCTTTTTCGCAGTTCCCTGTTTTTCGCAGATGACTATAGCAGAAATTATGACGTTTTTTATGAGGGAATTTATCCAAAGAACAGACAAAAATATAAAGTCGGTTAAAATTCTGTCTTTAGCCTATGTGGATCAACATCATAGTGATATGATCCCTGCTCAGGGACATGAATGAAAACAACAAGAAGATGACGCATCAGCCATGGAAACGGGCGTGTCGGACAATCAAAATCACTGCAGGAAAATCAGTGACCTTTTGGGGCTGAATAGCCGGACAACGCGTCGGGCATTGCTGTGGATTGTGGTGATTGGGCTGATCGGTTCTTTTATGCTGACGGCGTATCAATTCTTTCGGGATAAAGAATTACGCATTGATCAGCTGGATCGCGAAATGAAGGCACTGGGCCTTGTGTTTAGCGATGCCTTGTCCCACAGTCTCTGGGTTGTTGATACGGACCTTCTGGAAACCCAGCTTCAAGGGGTCGCCCAGCTTAAGCAAGTATCCGGCGTCAGCCTCAAGGCACAAGAAACTCTGGAATATCATTTTGGCTCAACCCAGCCCAAAGACGGCCAGCTCAGTTATTCATTCCCTATCCATTATCATCAGCACGACGAAACATATGAGTTGGGAACCTTGTTGATCTATCATGATTTACAGGAAGATATTGACGAAATTTTTGCCAGCCAGATGTTTAATTTCATGGGCAACTCACTGGTAATTTTATTAATCGCCATCAGCGTTTCCTTAATTTTCCAAGTCTTTGTTGTGCGCCGCTTGATGTCTATCGTGAACGAGCTGAACAATCTTTCAGCAACAGATATGAGAAGCCTGCCCCAAGGCCCAAAACTATCAGATATTTCTGATGATTGGGATGAGCTGGATGTGCTGGCAAATTCGGTGACAAGTCTGCGTCAAAAAGGATACGAGCTGTTGCAAGAGGCTGACCGTAAGGAAGAGGTCATGCGCAACCAGAATGTGGAACTGATGCAATCCTTGAAGAACGAACGCCATATGCGCAATCAGCATCGGACCTTTGTCACCATGGTCTCTCATGAGTTTCGCACACCTTTGGCGGTGATTGACAATATTGCCCAGGGCGTCATTCGCAGGCAGGCCAAGATGACGCCTGAAACGGTGGAGAAACGCATGATAAAGGTGCGCACCTCTATCAACCGTTTAACGGCCTTGATGGAAAGTGTGCTGGTGGCTGACCGGATGGAAGAAGGGGCGATCAAACTTGCCCTTGAAAAGGTGGATTTACGTGAGCTGATCAGCGCGATTATAGAAACCCAGCGTCGCTTTGTGACCCATCGCCTCAATTGCGAATATCGCGCCTTGCCCGAACGGATCGACGGAGATGCGCAAATGTTGCGTCTGGTCTTTGAAAATCTGGTGGTAAATGCCTGTAAATATTCCCCCGATGGCAAGGATATTGATATTACCGTCTGGACGGAAATGGATCATGTCTATGTTTCCATTCGCGATTACGGTATCGGCATCCCTAAAAGAGATAGAAACCGCATGTTTGAACGGTTCTTTCGGGCCAGTAATGTCACAGGTATCAGCGGTTCCGGTATCGGGTTGAATACAGCGCAAAATATTATTGAACTACACGGTGGTAAAATCACCCTTGATTCTCAAGAAGGTGTGGGCACCATCTTCACCATCTCCCTCCCCATGGAATCTTCCGGGGTCAATGGCGTGATTGCATAACTAGAATTAGCAAGGGACATTTTCGGTCCACTCACGGGGCTTCATAGATACAGACGCGATTGCGACCCATTTGTTTGGCCTGATACAATGCTTGGTCTGCCATTGCAATCAGCCCGCCTGCCTGCGTCTCCGGGTTAGGGAATAACGAAACAGCCCCTACACTCATCGTCACCCGGTCTGTTGTGCAACTCCCACGATGTTCCAGATTCAAATCGAAAACCGTTTCTTTCAAACGTTCTGCCACACGCAAGGCACCATCAGGGCCAGAAGACGGGATGATCATGGCAAATTCCTCCCCGCCATAGCGCGCAGCCAGATCATTTGCCCGCAATGCCTGTTTTTCCAGTGCCTGCGCGACCTCTTTTAAACATTCATCCCCTTTTTGATGACCATAGGTATCATTATACTGTTTAAAATGATCCACATCGCACAACAACAGGCTCAAGCTTTCTTGTTCGCGCACGGCATGTAACAGGTCGGCTTCCAGCTTCATATCAAATGAACGCCTGTTTGCCAGTCCGGTCAGGCCGTCTTTATTGGCTAAACTTTGCAATGCCTGTTCAGCCCGCTTTTGTTCTGTCATATCACGCAAGGTTTCAACAACGGCAATGACATTGCCATCATCATCAAAAATCGGTCCACAATTAATCGCCAGATATAAACGCTTTGCCGCACGAGGCATAATACACCAGTTTTCGGCACGCACCCCATCATAGGTATCACATTGAAGGGCAGATTCTGCATAGAGTTCTTGGATTTCATCGAGTTTTGACTGTAAGACCAAATCAGCAAGGCACACGCGAGGCCCATCATAAAATGCTTTCCAATGATCCTGCGTTCCCAAAACCTCGTCTGCGCTCACACCGCTTAAACGTTCACACGCCTTATTCCAGATAATCACCGTTCCCTGCGGGTCCAGAACAAAAGTTGGAACCACCAAATGTTCCATAAGACGAATGGCGAACTGATGCTCGCTCTGCTGATCCATTGAGTACTCTCCCTGAATGAAACCATGACACATTAATGCAATTATTTATTAAAATTTTATCTATTTTACGCAAGTTAAGCGATTGCTTCAACCGTACTTATTGACCAGTATCAATGTACAAAAGTCTCAAGATTGGCGATAATCCGATTATGACGAAGAAAAAGACAGATTTTATCCCTTGTGATGGCACAATCCCCAAAGATTGGGTCGCACCGGAAATTGCCAACCGCGTCCAGCACTCTGAGCAGTTCATCCATGCAAATCTTGTCGGTCTTTCGCCCCCTACACCACTGGTTGGCACCTTAAAACTCTTATCCCACCTTAAACCCGGCCAGTATTTCGAAGGCTTGTTTCCCCATTCCCCCATCCATCTTTACCCTCATTTACGTGAAGAGGGCTGGCAGTGGAAAATTATAGATAAAAGCAATGAGGGTGTTTTATTGAAAATCGAACGGTCAAAGGAAACATCATGTTAGGCGGTACCCTTCCCTTTGGCGCAGAACAACGCCTGTTACCAGAATGGATTCCCTTAACTTTTTTTGCCTTTGCCCTGATTTGCCTGCCACTGGGCTGGCTGTTGGTGATCATTCAGGCGGAACACATCAACAGCTTTAATGGGGGATTTGGCCCCGCCTTGGCCTGTCTGCACATGTTCACCATCGGTGTCATTCTCAGTGCTGCCTTTGGGGCCTCCATGCAAATGCTGCCTGTTGCAACCGGGGCTGTGATGAACAGACCCCATCTGGTTGTGGCTGTTCTTTGCCTACTGGTCATTGGAACAACCATCACACTGGGGGGATTTGCCCACTACCTTGATTCAACGGCCACCTTTGGCAGCTTTTTTTTGCTGGTGGGCATCAGTCTTTATATCTTCTTGCTGTTCTGCCTCTTGTTGAGAAGTGAAACCCTTAAAAGCGTGCGCAATCACGTGCTTGTCGCTGCCGTTGCTCTTTTTCTTGCCGCTGGGCTTGGCTTTATCACGGTTTTAAACTGGGCTGGCTATCTTCCCTTTTATATGGAAAACGCTGCTGTAATGCATATGGGGCTGGCGCTTTACGGCTTTATGGGACTGCTTGTTCTGGGCTTCAGTCGTGTGATGATCCCCATGCTCTCCCTCAGTGATCAAACCAATGACAAAATCTGCCTCATTGCCTTGATCAGTGCTTTAAGTGGGCTTCTCACCTGGTCTGTTGGCCTTTATAAGATTGCCCCCGTCCTTGCTCTCCTCGCCGCCTGCCTGCATGTATATGAGATGTATCATATTTTAAAAGGGCGCTTGCGTACCCGCCTTGGGCCTGAATGGCATGCCATCCGCTTTTCATGGGGCATGCTACCTCTCAGCCTTGTTTGTGCAACCTTGTCTCTTTGGGGGATATGGCCGGAAAAAATGGCACAATTTGCTGTGTCCCTCGCTGTCTTAGGCTGGCTGATTTCTTTTATTATCGGTATCTTACAGCGTATTGTTCCTTTCTTGCTGTCCATGCAAATCGCCCGCAAAACCGGTATGCCGGAACTTCCAGAAAAACTCGCCCATCAGCAACTCGTCAAGTTCATCGCCCCCTGCCACTTTATCGCCGTTGCCTGCGTGGCTTTGGCCCTGTTGTTTGACATCTCCCACCTGTTTCGCCTTGCCGGACTCTTCGGCCTGATTAGCGGAATATGTTTCTTATCATATTTACTTATTGCCATCCGGCGCAAAAGCGCCAGTCTGGAGAAAATGACCTCATGAGACTTTCTGAAATTCTTCATCGCGAACATCAACGTACCTTACAAGTTCTCAATGCCCTTGACGGCTGGCAAGGCAAACCCCAGCCGGATCAACTTGCCCCAATTGAAAACTTGTTGAAAGATGTGATCGACGTCACCAAAAGTGATGTTCAGGATCATTATGCCTTTGAAGAGCAGCATCTTTTCCCGGTTTTACGCAATAACGGGGCCGATTTTATGGTGAATATGCTCAGCGGTGAACATGAACTCATTCGCCCCATTGCACAGGCCCTGCAATCCCTGTCTGAGACAGCCCTTGAAACAGGCTTCACACAGGAAAGCTGGGCTGAGTTCCAAACCCTCAGCGCCGATTTCATCGGCCATGAAACATTTCACATTCAAAAAGAAGAAATGGGCCTGATCAACGCAATCAACGCCATGTTCACACCAGAAGAAGAAACCCCTCTGATCGCGCTTTATCAAAAGACATAAACGAAGTTAAGTTCCCCTGTCATCACCCAGGGGAACAGTATTTGATCAGCCGTCAGCTGTGATCTGTTCGATCAGTTCTTTTAGAACTTCGTCAACACGATCATTTTCAATACGGCAAGATCCCACCTGCTTGTGACCACCGCCACCGTACTTGAGCATCAAGCTGCCCACATTGGTTTTAGATGTGCGGTTCAAGATGGATTTACCCGTTGCCAGCAAACATTTACCCGGCTCAATTTCAGGGATAACCTGAATGGAAATGTTACAATCCGGGAAGATCGCATAAATAGTGAAACGGTTGCCAGCATAAACTGTTTCCTGACCACGTAGATCAAAGACCACCAGATTATTGTGAACCTGTGTGTTCTCATTCAGCTTATGTTCAAACATCTCTTCATGCTGATAGTAGAGATGCAGACGTTCTTCCACATCAGGAATTTTCAGGATTTCATCCACCGGATGGTGACGGCAATACACCATCATATCTTTCATGAACTGTTCATGCGTGATAGAGAAGTTACCGATATGATCCAGCCCGGTACGCGGATCCAGAACAAAGTTCAACAACACCCACGGGCTTGGCGCCAGAATATCTTCTTCTGTATATTGCGCCATATCTGCCTTATCCACGGCTTCCAACATGTCAGTGCAGATTTTCGGGAATTTTTCACCCTTGCCAAAATGGTTATACACCACACGGGCTGCGGAAGGAGCCGTTGCATCAATAATCAGATTGTCATGATCCCCCACACGTTCCACTTCACTGGCATGGTGATCCAGACAAAGGTGGGCTTTTTCCACATAAGGCAGGTTGGTTACAATATCGTTTTCCGTAACCTCAAAAACCCCATCCTGGATTTCCTTTGGCTCGGCAAAAACAATTTCATCAATCATCTCGAGTTCGAGAAGTAATGTACCTGAAACGACACCGTCAAAATCCGCTCGCGTAACGAGACGATATTTTTGGTCAGTCATGTTTCCGGCTCCTATCCTATTCGTTCTTATGCGAAAAATTCGCCCCGTAGTTGGCAACAGTTTACGGATTAAAAATTGATTTGTACACCTTAATAGACAAATTAACTTTTAAAACCTGCATCTGCCATCATCTTGTAGAAATCCCTGATCATGATTTCCTTTTTCTGCGGGTCATCTTCGCCTTCGGTAAACTTCTCAATGAAGCTTGCCCCTTTGAGGTGATCAACCACACGTTGGCGCGCCAACGACATGGCATGACCATGTTCCCACAGCACACCAGACCCACAAAATTGAACCATGCGAATTGCACGGTCACGCAAACTTGCCTTAGGATCATCCAGTTTGTCAATCAACTTTGTATCCATCAGGTACTTCTCCACCATTCTATCCAAGGTGGAGAGGATTTTTTTCTGTCCAGCCTCCTCCAATGAGGACTCTTCTACCAACACATGTAAGTCTTTCAAACAGACCAATCGTTGTTTTGCCGAAATGTCCTTGCCACTGAAATCCGTAATGGAACGTGCATTATTACAAAGCAGTGCAATGCTTTGATCAATCACATCGGGATGTGCCTCTCCCAACGGGGCATCACGCAAGGCCAGCAAATACGGCAATTGGCTGGAACCGTTGGGCAACATATCCAGCAACCATTTAATTGACATTCGCTCGCCGCTTTCCCCACCTTGTTTCAGGCTTCGGCCATAGCGCCGGGACAAGGCTTCGGCCATATCTGCCCCCCCAGTCATACCTGAGGGAAAAGCCAAACGGGCAAACAGGGCCATAAATTCGGCCTCTTCCTGCGAGGGGTCATTGCGGGCCAAGGGCTGTTTCCCAGACATTTGGCGCAAGATAAAGTCAAACAAAACGTCACGGGTTTGTTGCAGCCTGCCTTGAGGGAATACACGACCAAAAGCGGCCACCACATCAGGGCATGCCCCGGTCCCCACACCCGCTTTGCCATCCACCCAATCAAGCAAGGTTGAAATGGCGGAAGCCAAATTGCGCTGTGGCCCCAACATATCCTGAATCAGTTGAGCTGATGACATAATTTCAGCAATCAAACCATCCAGTTCATCTTCCAGCTCTCGCCCTTTGGGGGTTTCCAGCCAGTCCAGAATTTGTCCGAGTTTGCCCTCAACACTGCGATACTGAATAAGAACCTTACAAATCAGGGCCATCAAGGCCATTGGCTGATTAATCGCATCGGCCGCCTGAACCACATCGTTTAAATCCTTACTTTCAAACGCCTTAAAAACCTTTGTTTTCTGGATTTTCTGCGTGTCACCCATAATGGCCTGAAATTCGTCGAACAATTCATCACGTCTTTTGCGCGAATCGCCCCCCATGTCCTTGGCCTGTAAAGTTGCCACCCGGTCAATGGCAGGCGAACACATGTCACTGCCCATAAAACGCTTGGCCTTGTCATAGGAATAGAGAAGTTCCGAAGCAATCATGCCATCACGATCAAACAAGGCACGCAACAGTCTGCTCATTGTCAAGCGCGCTTCCAGCCCCAGATAATCCTCACGATAGGCACAGGGGGCCGCTGCGTCGATATGAGCAACGCGAACCGGCTTTACCTTTGGCGTAAGGCGTTGCTCTTTAACAATTTTTTCAACTTCATTTTGATCGGCCCGCGTCCAGACCCGAACCAGCTGCACACCCAGATATTGCGTGCCTTCATCTTCAGCATATTCTTTGAAAGACCGTTCAGCAGACCCTTGGTCCTTAAAGACCTTTTCAACGAACCAGCGGTCCTGATCACTTAAACGGATTTCAAACTTCGTGCGTTCACCCATTATTCTTACTTCTTTTCATTCCCGTGCTTGGCACAAGTGTAGACGCCAATTGCTTTGAGTTATCTTAGGATGAAAAAGAAGAACTTTCCATTGTAAATAATAAGTTTTTTTCCACATATTTAATGGGAGGTCTCGCCCGCTTTTTCCTTTAAAAGCAACAGCGCCTTAATGGCATCTTCCACCACCTGGTCACGTTCCACAATCTCATCTTGCAGTGCCTCACGCATGGCCGGGGTGTAGTCGGTCCAGTTTTCCAAATCCTGCAACAAGCCACTATAGGCATTAGCCTCATCACTGAGCCCGTCAATCAAGGCAGCGGTGGCAGAGGGCATTTTCATATCATCCTGCCCGCCCCAGAATCCTTCAATAAAACCGGCTTCAATTTCTTCAAGGCGGCGCAGCAGAGTTTCCTTGGCCTCTTCCAGATCAGCCAGCTTCCCGCGTGCACTTAACAAGGCCCCTTCGGCATCCGCCATTTTTTCCATACGCCGCCACAACCCCATAAAGGTAGAGAAAAACTTATCAGCCTCATCCTTGGTGACAAAACGTGGAAAATCATCTTCCGGCCAGAAACTTGCCACCACCATCACAGGCAGCAAGTCTTTGTTGGGAGAAGCCAAGCCCCCCAGTACACGGGTGCGCACCACATGGAACGGGGTTTGGCTTTTATATTGCTCCAGAAACCTGGCGACACCTGCATCCCCAATATATTTACCCGGCTTTTTCGAGGCCATTGGCTTTACCCCATATTCATGTGATCAAAATCTTGGGGCTGAACCTATTGGGCATCGGCTTTCAAGTCAAAGAAAATAGCACGAATATTGACTCAGTTCTCTTTCCATCATAAAAAGAGCCATGGTTCTTCCGAAGGCTAGAGTCTAGGAGATTAAAAGGGAATACGGTGCGATGTACCCATCAGGGATCAAAACCGTAACTGCCCCCGCAACTGTAAGCGCAAATGTGTTGTTTCAAACCACTGGTGATAACCGGGAAGGGAAACAAGGCGAAAAAGCGTAAGTCAGGATACCTGCCATGATAAACCGTTGATTGGACGGGGTGGTCCATGGCTTGACTTGTTTTATTTGAGAAAACAGTTCCCCTGCCCCTTGTTCGATCTGCTATTACTATTGATCGAGGGGATCACACATCATGAAGAAATTCTTTTTGGGCGTAGCCTTGGCTGTTTCAACTTTCCTTGCCACTGACGTTCACGCCCATTTCCAGCTTGTCTATTCACCACAATCCAATACGGAAAAAGCTGGTGTTAAACCGCTGAAATTGCTGTTCTGGCACCCGATGGAAAACGGACATGTCATGGATATGGGACAGCCGGAAGAATTCTATTATAGCTTCAAAGGTAAAAAAACCGATTTAACCCCCAGCTTGAAAGCAGTCTCATTTAATGGATTGCATAATAAAGCCAACGCCTATGACGGGGCCGTTAAGCTTAAACGCAATGGGGATTACAAACTGATCTTAACCCCTGCGCCTTATTATGAAGAAAGCGAAGATATTTATATCCAGCAGATCACCCAAACCCTGATCAATAAAGGCGGCGTTCCCACGGACTGGGCAGAACCTCTGGGATTAAAAACAGAAATTTTGCCACTAAACAAACCTTATGGGGCTGTTGTCGGCTCAAGTTTCTCCGCGATTGTTTTACGTGAAGGCAAGCCCCTGCCCGGTGTGGAAGTTGAAATTGAACATATGGTCGCTGAACCAGACATGGTTCAAAACAAGCCTTCAAACACCAAATCCTCCTCTATCCCCGGCGGGGCATTAAGTGTCATCAGCGACGCCAACGGCAAATTTACCTTTGCTATTCCAAAAGCAGGATATTGGGGCTTTGCAGCTCTGGGCTCCGGTCCAGATCAGGAATATCAAGGCAAGGAACTGTCCCAAGATGCGGTTTTATGGATCAAAGCCCATGAACTGGGGGAATAATCATGCATATTGTTGATGGTGCCCTTTCAAACGAGGTTGTGATCGGCGGAGCCGTTTTGGCCGTCGGCGGCATTACCATTGGTTTGAAAAAGATGGACATGGAAAAAATCCCTGCAACCGGGATTCTGGCGGCCACATTTTTTGTGGCCTCCCTGATCCATGTGCCGCTAGGGCCAAGTTCTGTTCACTTGATTATGAACGGACTGGCGGGACTGATACTGGGCTGGACTGCTTTTCCCGCCCTGTTTGTCGGGCTACTTTTACAAGCCATTTTCTTTGGCTATGGCGGGGTGACAGTTCTGGGGGTCAATACCGTAGCCATCGCCCTTCCTGCTGTTTTAATGCATTATGTCTGTAAAGCAGGGCTTCAACATGAAAGTAAAAAAGTCGCCATGATCTGGGGGGGAACAGCGGGTGCCATGTCCATTGCACTCACCGCCCTGTTTGTCACTTTTGCACTGGCCCTAACCGGGGAAGAATTTATCCCGGCTGCGAAATTGATCATTTTGGCCCATAGCCCTATTATGGCGATTGAAGGTTTCCTCTGTGCCTGTGCTGTTGCCCTGATCCATCGTGTGAAGCCTGAATTATTTGAAATTTTCAGCGAACCTAAAGAAGTTAGCCATGCCTAAATTCCTCCCCTTTCTCGCCTTCCTTTTATTGTGCAGCCCCGTTCATGCCCATAAAATCGTTGCCTCGGCCTGGACAGATGGTAACGATATCGAAGGTGAAATCGGTATGTCCAATGGCGATATGGCAAAAAGCGGGACTCTTATAAAAGTACTGGATTTAGAGGGCCATCAAATTGGGAAAACAACTGTCGGCAAGGATGGCCTGTTTCGTTTCACCCCTACCAAAGCTGTCGCCCATCGTTTTGAAGCCAATCTTGGGGCCGGACATGTTGCCTTTGTCATTGTTGGCGTGGATGAACTCCCCGACAGCTTAAAACAGCCTGAAAAAGCTTCCCCAACACAGGCATCTACACCCCCGCAATTGGTAAGTGCAGACCTTGAAAAAATCATTGCCAAAGCTGTACGAGATGAAATCCAGCCCCTGCGCAAGGAAATCGCTGCTTATAAAGAAAAGAATGACCTGCAAACCATCTTGGGTGGAATCGGCTATATTCTGGGCCTGACAGGCATTGGCTTTTATATGGCAGCACGACGCCAAAATGGTAAACAGGAATGAAAACCAGCCCATCGGCCACATCATGGTTGTTGCGCCTTGATCCACGCGCACGTGTGGTTGCAGCCTTTCTATTTGCCTGCACGGTCGTTGCCCTTGACAGTTTTTGGACATTAGGGACGGCTTTAGTTACCGCCTTGTTCCTGTTAGCCTCTGCCCGCTTGCCTGCCAAAGAAACGCTAAAAAAAGTCATGACGATGGATGGCTTCATTATTTTTATGCTGTTCATGCTGCCCTTTACCACACCGGGCGAAATCTGGTTTAACCTTGGTAGCCTGAGCGCCAGCTGGGACGGCCTGTTTAAAGCCCTGATCATTACCTTAAAGGCCAATGCCGTTGTCATGGCTTTATTGGCCCTTGTCAGCACCATTGATCCGATTGTTCTCGGCCATGCCTTAAACCGCCTGCGGATACCGGAAAACCTTGTACATCTTTTGCTGTTTTCCGTGCGTTATATTGATGTCTTGAAACAGGAATATTTCCGCCTGCGCACCGCTATGAAAGCACGTTGTTTTCAGGCTGGAAACAATCTCCATACCTATCGTTCCATCGGCTATCTTCTGGGCATGTTGCTGGTACGCAGTCTGGAAAGGTCTGAAAGAATCCTGGAAGCGATGAAATGCCGGGGCTTTCAGGGGAAGTTCTATCTGTTGGATGAATTCCATTTTCAAAAACGCGACCGCCTTTTCAGCCTGATTGCCAGCCTGTTCCTCATTGCCCTTCTCGGATTGGATATGACTTATGGATAAGCTTATCGACCTGCAAAACATCACCTTTGCCTATCCCAAACAAAAACCTGTCCTGAACGGGATTGATTTCACCTTGAAGGCAAGGGAGCGGATGGTTATCAACGGTCCCAACGGGGCTGGCAAAAGCACCTTATTTCACCTGATCGTTGGATTAAACAAACCCACAACAGGTAAAGTCATTGCCTTTGGCAAAGAACGCACACAGGAAAAAGATTTCAAAGACGTGCGCCAGCGCATTGGACTTGTCTTCCAAGACCCAGATGACCAGCTGTTTTGCCCCACTGTGGCCGAAGACATTGCCTTTGGTGTGCTGAATTTAGGCAATCCCCTTGATGAAGCGATGGCAGTTGTGGAACAGACCTTAAAAGACATGCATCTGGAACATTTACGTGATCGCGCCACCCATAATCTATCGGGTGGAGAAAAAAGACTGGTCAGCCTGGCCTGCGTTCTTGCCATGGAACCGGAAATCTTGTTACTGGATGAACCCACCAACGCCCTGGATGAAAAAACTCAAGAACGTCTGATCGAAATTCTAAACGGATTGCCTCAGGCAATGATTGTGATTTCCCATGACCCAAGCTTTCGCCACCAGATCACAAATAACCGTTTACACCTTGAAAATGGCCAACTAGTCAAGCCTGAACCAAAGTGTAAACATGCAAAATAATCGCGCCCTGTATGGATTTTGTTAACGATTGGACGCTAATATGTGAAAGTCGGATGGACTAGGTACTGAAATCATTGATTTTTTGGTAGTTTAGCCGTAATCTGACAGCAAATTTGCACCCTTTAACGAACCTGCGGTTTTAACGTGTCTGAAGAGCAACAAAAAGATTTCGAGAAAATCGAACTGACAGCAGCCATGACTGAACTTTCTTCCCTGAATCCGGAAGAAGGGAAAGGGGCGATGATGGCACAGGTTGACCGTGCTGCCCTGCGCGTACTGAAAGTCTTGCGCGAAGGTAACCCGGACAAGTTGCAAAGTGATGCGACGTTCCTCGCCCAAATCAAATTCGTTATGCAAATCATGGAACAATGTAAAGACTTCCGTGACGGCCAGTTTACCCGGTTGGTGCGCCAACATGCCGAAGATATCATGACCGGGCTTGAGGCACTGCCCAAACGTTCCAAAGAAATAAAAGAAGAAAAGAAACGTAAAGCCGAAGAAGCCAAACGTCTAGCTGAGCAGGAAGAATCCGAAGCACGTGCGCGCAAAATTGCCTCTGGCGGGGATGGCTCCCCCATTCATGAAGAAGAAATTGAAATAGATGAAGAGCCCGAATTTAATTACGAGCTGGCTGAAAAGCTCTGTATCCAAAGCGTTGTGCGCCATTTTGATTCCAAGCTGGATGTGCTGCGCAGCACGCACCTTTATGGCCGCCATTCAACCGAAGATATTGGTATTCCGGCCCATTTCCTGTATTCCATCGAATTTTCCGTCCTGATCGAAGATGCCGTTCGTGCGTTGGTCATTGACAGCCGGGAAGTTTTGACACGACGCGTCTATAACGACATCGACCCCGAAGCCGATGAAGAAGCTATCCGTGTCATCTTGCGTGATAAAAGCAAACCATTGCTGGAAGTCGTTCATTCCGGCTTTAGCGGCTGGGGAAGTTCCCAAACAGAAGCTGCAAAACGTGCAGGAGAAAGCGACAAGCCCAAAAAAGCCGCCACCAAAGAGAAAAAAGGTGGCCTGTTTGCCAAGCTACTGGGTAAAGGTAAAAAAGAAGAAGCACCCAAAAAGAAAAAGAAAGTTGAGCGCGAAACTTGGGAAGATGTGCTGGATATCTTTAAAGAAGCACAGAATAAAGGCGAAGTCTTCTTCCCCAAAACCTTTAACTTCAGCATTCTTGCCTATCTCATGAACTTGCGTGACAACTTGTTTAAAGGAGAAGGTGATCGGATTATCCAGATTGCTGAACAGGCCCAAGGTGGCTCCAGCGCCAAAGGGGCGGTCGCACGCGCACTGGAACAAAGCTTTAAACAGAACGATCAGAATTTCTTTGAAATGTTGATCCTCAACCTGCTTTATACCAAAAACTCCATTGGACTGGATGAAGTCCAATCAGCTTGTATGGGCCAAAAGCTGGATGCTGGCCGTTTGCCCCTCTCTGTACCGGAGCTGGGCCGCCGCCCGGTTGCCTATGCTGAACAGATCATCAAATTGTTAAAAGAACCAGCTGAACCGCGTGTTTTGAAAAACTGTCTGGAATTCTTCTTTGAATCTATTCTGGTGTTACACCTGATCAAATTTGACAAAGAATTCAAAAATGCTGTCACCCATTTTGAAGCAGAAAAAGAAAATCTCGCAAAACCCTTACAAGGGGTGGTTGATGGTGTTCTCGGCCTGATTGACCGGGTCCTCTTTGCCCGTCAACAAGCCCGTGAGACAGGCGAAGACACAACCATGCAAACCAAAGATACCATTAATCATACCATCGGCAAGTTTATGACAGCCTATGAAAACATGTATGAAAAAATGAAGAAATAAGGCAGCGGTTTCATGGTCGATAAAGTTACAGCGTGTATTGTGATTATCGGCAATGAAATTCTTTCTGGCCGTACCCAAGACAGCAATCTTAATTTCCTTGCCACAGAATTAAACAAACTGGGTATTCAGGTTGGTGAAGCCCGTGTCATCCCTGATATTGAAACTGTCATTATTGATACAATCAATTATGCCCGCAACACCTATGATTATGTCTTCACCACAGGCGGTATTGGCCCCACCCATGATGATATTACATCCGCCTGTGTTGCCAAGGCTCTGGGCTACGACTTTGCCCGCAACCCAGAAGCCGTTGCCATGCTGGAAAGCCATTACAAGCCAGAAGACCTGAATGAAGCCCGTTTACGGATGGCAGATACCCCCGTTGGGGCTATTCTGATTGAAAACCCCATCAGCAAGGCACCAGGGTTTCAAATTGAAAATGTCTTTGTCTTGGCAGGTGTTCCACGTATCGCCCAAGCTCTGTTTGATAACCTGAAAAACCGTTTAACAGGGGGGATAACCGTCCTGTCAAAAACCGTTTCAACCGATTTGGGCGAAGGGATCATTGCAGATCCCCTAGCCTCCCTTCAGGAAAAATTCCCCCATATTGACATGGGCAGCTACCCTTATTTCAAAGATGGCCGTTTGGGTGTTTCCATGGTCCTGCGCCATCATGATGAAACAAGCTTGCAAGAATGCGAACAAGCGCTGAAAGAAATGGTTGAAACGCTCGGCGGAAACATTATCTTTTCCTTATGAAACGAGAATTCCAGAAACTCCATTGGACGGCGCGCACGACGCTGATTTTCCTGTTCCAACATTTGGTTGCGGGCATTCTGGGCGGTATTTTCTTTGGCGTTCTGCTACTTTATTTTGATGTCAGCAATCTCTGGACCATGATTTCGTCTTCACAAGATCGCTGGCTGGTCCTGATTATGATGTTTACAGGATTGGCACTGACTTTTGGCAGCATCGGCATGGGCTGGGGTATTTTCAGTCTGGCACAGGAGCGCGACGACCCCCCCAGCAATCATACCTATTATTAACGGCGTAAAACCGTCTGATCAAAGGGCAAGCGGTCCTGCCAACCAAAGCGCACCAGCTCGGGGACATCATGTTCTTCTTCGGGATAGCCAATACAAAGATATGCAACCAAGTCCCAGCTATCCTGCTGAATATCCAGAATTTCCTTAATCATATCCGGTTCAATAATAGATACCCAGCCGATGCCGACCCCTTGGGCACGTGCCGATAACCACAGTGTCTGAATACTGGACACAACCGAATATTTCAGTGTTTCCGGCATGGTCTTTTGCCCCAGCCCTTGCCCAACCGTGGTGTGGCTATCGCAAAAAACCGCCACCTGGGCTGGCGCACGATCCAGTCCGGATAATTTCAGCGAGGCATAGGTCTCAGCCTTTTGACCATCATAATCTTTAAGTGCCTCTTGATTACAGGCTTCAAAATTATCACGGATGGCTTTGCGGCAATTCTGATCTTCCACCACAACAAAACGCCACGGCTGGCTATTGCCCACAGACGGTGCCAACGTGGCTGTTTCCAACAAATTATCTAACAACCCTGAGGGCAGCGGGTCTGTTTTAAAATGACGCACATCACGACGCCAGCGAAACAGTGCATCCAGTTGTTGCTGAAATTGGAGGTCAAAAACGGGTGGTGTCGGCATAAAAAAATCCCTGTATTTTTAGGGAGGGACTGTACTGCCTTTGGCACAAAATAAAAAGTCTCATTTGCGACAATAAGCTTCAAACTCTTCAGGCGCCAAGGGCTTGCTATAATAATAGCCCTGGATCATGTCACATTCCTGTTCCATCACAAATTTGCGTTGCTGCGGGCTTTCCACCCCTTCGGCCACCACTTTAATGCCCAGTTTATGCGCCATAACAATGATCGCTTCAACAAGGGCTGCATCCCCTTCATCACGATCCACATCCATAATAAAGGCCCGGTCAATTTTCAACACATCAAAGGAAAAACGTTTCAAGTAATTCAAAGATGAATAGCCTGTTCCAAAATCATCCAGATAAATCTGAACACCAAGATCACGGATATTTTCCAGTAATAATGCCGCCCCGTCCGGGTCTTGCATCACCAGCGTTTCCGTAATTTCCAAAGACAGCTGCTTGGGTCGAACCCCATATGCCTGCATCACCCCTTGCAGTTTTTCAACCAAGTTTTGATTGCGCAACTGATGGGGAGAAAGGTTCACCGCCACACGAATATCCTTAAGCTCCTCAACCGACTGCCAGTCATGAATTTGCTGACAGACCTGTTCCAGAACCTGCGCCCCAATCTCGTCAATCAGCCCGGTCTCTTCGGCAATAGAGATAAAATAGCCCGGCCCGACAAGCCCCCTGGCCGGGTGGTTCCAACGCGCCAATGCCTCACAGGAAATGACATCGCCGCTTTTCACATCCACAACAGGTTGATAGTGAACAACAAATTCCTTCTTATCAATTGCCTGGCGTAATTCACGTTCCAGAACCATCGCCTCATGGGCGATTTTATTCATCTCAGGCGTATAGAAACGGAAACTGTTACGCCCCGCTTCCTTCGCCTGATACATGGCCGTATCGGCATTTCGCATCAAAGCTTCCAACGCCACCCCATCATCGGGATAAACCGTAATCCCGACACTGGCGGTCAAAAAGATATCATGGTCCAGCACCGAAAACGTCTGCGACATTTCTGCCAGAATTTTATTGGCAACCTTTTCAATATCATAGGAATGTTTGATATCTGGAATAATGACGGTGAACTCATCCCCGCCAAGGCGCGAAACCGTATCTGTTTCACGCACACAGCCGAGTAATCTTTTTGACGCATCCATCAACAGGGCATCACCGACATTATGCCCCAATGTATCATTCACCGACTTAAAACGATCCAGATCGAGAAACATCAGGGCAACCTGCGTCCCATTTCTTTTGGCGCGCATCATCGCACGGCTGAGGCGATCCAAAAACAGGTTACGGTTGGGCAGACTGGTCAAGCCATCATAATTGGCCTGATGCTTGATCAGTTCTTCCGCCTTCTTTCGTTTGGTAATATCACTAAAGACTGCCACATATTGACAGATATCCCCCTGTTCATCGTGAACAGAAGAAATCGACAGCCATTCGGCATAAAGATCACCATTTTTACGACGGTTCCAAATTTCACCCTGCCAGCGCCCACGCTCACTTAATTGCAGCCACATGGTATGATAAAATTCCTGATCCTGACGCCCGGAACTTAAAAAACCGGGATCACGCCCCAGAACCTCTTCCTCGCTATATCCCGTTACTCGCGTGAAAGACGGGTTCACAGCCTGAATTCTGTTTTGTGTATCGGTCACAACAATGGCTTCTGAGGTGGTGTCAAACACCGTTTGTGCCAAACGCAATTCATTTTCATAGAGTTTGCGTTCTGAAATATCAACAACAGCCCCGACAATACCGCTTTTGCCATCCGCACCTGTATAACGCGCCTTATGTGACAACACATGATGATCCCCATCAGAACGGGGCAGGGACATTTCAACCAATTCCTCCCCGCCTTCTTTCAGCAGGGTTGCATTATGTTTTTGTAAATCCTGTGCAATCTCATCGGGATAAAAAACATCAATGGACTTGCCAAGAATATCTTCAATGGGGCGTTCCAGAAAATCCGCCATTGCCGTATTGCAGCCTAAGAACCTGAGTTCCTCATCCTTATAATAAATCGGGGTGGGAACGGTATCTATGATGGTTTGCAAGAATTTGGCTTGTTCTGCCATTGCCTTATGGTTTTCAGCAACTTTTTGTTCCAGTTGCGCCACATGCAAGGCACGCAGGACGCTTTGTTCCAGCTTCAACCAAAAATCAATCCCGCTGTTTTTTAATAAAAAGTCCTGAGCCCCAGCCTGCATGGCATCAATAATAACTTGCCTGTCATCGGCCCCGGTCAACATCACCACCGCAACAAGATTATCATTGCATCGTAACGTCTTAAGCATTTCCAGCCCAGTCATCCCCGGATCCATGACCTGATCCAGCACAATCAAATCGACAGGCTGATGTTCCAGATATTCAAAAGCTTCTTCTGCATTTTTACAGCTGGAAACCTGATACTTTTTTTTCGCCAGAAAAGCACTGACCACACGGCGAATCACTGGGTCATCATCGACGATCAGGACATGCGTATCATTGGCGTTGCTGGACATTGGAAAGGTAAAATCCCTGCGATCAGTATTTTCTTATGATTTTGTGTGTTTTATCCTAATTTAACCTATAGTGCTAAGGATTTATATATCTCTTTATAGATAACTTGCGAACAGCCCCTGTTTAACGCACACTAAAATCAAACCATAGCAAGGAGAACGCCGATGTCATTTCAACTCGTTTTACCGTGGCTGGTCATGCTTCCTATGATTTATGGCAGCACTTTAATTGGTGTTCCCATGTTTCTCGCCATTTTTCTTGCCGCAATCGGCCTGTCAGCCATGCACATCTGTGATATGAAATGCACAAAAGCCGAAGAAGAGGCAAAAGAAGGCTGTTAGACCCTAAACCAGACTTTCCGCCCGCTTGGACAGTTTACGTAAAATCCGGTCCAGTGCGGCATATTCTTCTGTGGATAAAGACGCACTGACGTCATCTTCAAAATCCAGTGCAAGCTTGCCAAGGCGGGCAAAAACCTCTTTACCGACCGGCGTCAGTTTCAACAAGTTGCGGCGACGATCAACCGTATCGCCTTCGCGTTGAATCCAGCCTTTTTTCTCCAATCGGGCCACAGCACGAGACACCTGTACTTTATCCAAATGGGAATGGGCACCAATCTCATGGCCGCTTTGGGGTTCATAGTGACCTAAATTTGCCATAACGCGCCATTCACCAATGGTCATGTCATATTCTTTGGAATAACGCTTGGAAAACCCCTGACTCATCAAATGGGCAATCACAGCCATGCGGTAAGGCAGATATTGCTCCAGAATTAAGTCCCGTTGTACTTCATCTTCTTCGTCACGAAGCAGCATATCCCATGCCTTCCTTGTAAGCGTTTTGCAATCAAAGTGTTATAACGTCCCCACACTATTTTTTGCAAGGTCTTGGCATTTTTTACTTGAATTGGTTTCAAATGAAATTATTATTAAGCGAAACTAATTCACCTTCGATCAGATGTTAAGGAAGCCAGCCCCATGAAACTTGCCACGTTAAAAGACGGATCCCGCGATGGACAACTTGTTGTCGTCTCAAAAGACCTGACCTCCTATGTTTCTGCTGCCTCCATTGCAGCCAACCTGCAAACGGCTCTTGATAATTGGGCTGAAACCTCTGTCAAACTGCAAGCGCTATCAGATGAACTGAACAACGCTCAAGCAACAAACGCACAAGAGTTTGATCAAAGCCAATGTATGCCCCCCCTGCCACGCAGCTACCAATGGGCTGACGGTTCTGCCTACGTCAACCATGTGGAACTGGTGCGCAAGGCCCGTGGGGCTGAACTACCGGACAGCTTCTGGACAGACCCGCTGATGTATCAAGGTGGCTCTGACGACTTCATTGGTCCGCGTGAGGATATTCCGCTGGCCTCTGATGAATGGGGCGTGGATTTTGAGGCGGAGATCGCCGTTATTACCGATGACGTGCCCATGTCCTCCACCCCAGAAGACTGCAAGAACCATATCAAACTGCTCATGCTGGTGAATGATTGCTCCCTGCGCGGCCTGATCCCCGGTGAACTGGCAAAAGGCTTTGGCTTCTTCCAATCCAAGCCCGCTTCCGCCTTTTCCCCGGTCTGTATCACACCAGATGAATTGGGTGATGCCTGGGATGGGGAAAAAGTCAACCTGCCGCTTCTCTCTACTCTCAATGGCGACGCCTTTGGTAAGCCCGAAGCGGGCGTTGATATGACTTTCACTTTCCCGAAACTGGTGTCCCACATCTGTAAAACCCGCAATGTGGGGGCTGGTTCCATTATCGGGTCCGGCACCGTTTCCAACAAGATGAACGGCGGACCGGGTAAGCCCGTTTCAGAAGGCGGGGTTGGCTATTCCTGTATTGCTGAAATCCGCATGATTGAAACCATTGAAAATGGCGAGCCTTCCACCCCGTTCATGAAATTTGGGGACACCATCAAAATCGAAATGAACGACAAAAACGGTCAGTCCATTTTCGGCACTATTGAACAGACTATGGTGAAAAACTGATGAAGCTTTATGACTACTGGCGTTCATCTGCGTCTTATCGTCTGCGTATTGCCCTGAATTTGAAAAATATCCCTTATGAACATATCTGTGTTCATCTGGTCAAAGGTGGCGGACAACAACATAGCGCGGATTATAAGGCGAAGAACCCGCAAGGCTTTGTCCCCGCCCTGGAATTAGAGGACGGCACCATCCTGACCCAATCCATGGCGATTTTGGAATATCTGGATGAAACCCATCCCACCCCTGCCCTGCTGCCAAGCGATGCCTTGGGCCGTGCAGAAGTGCGCTCCCTTGCCCAAGTGATTGCCAGTGACATTCACCCAGTGAACAACCTGCGCATTCTTAAATATCTGGCAGGTGAATTGGGTGTGGCCGATGAACAGAAAATGACCTGGTATCGTCACTGGATCACCAAAGGCTTTGAAGCCTTAGAAGCCCGCCTTGGCAATACAGGCTTTTGTTATGGGGACAGCCCGACACTGGCCGATATCTGCCTGATCCCGCAAGTTTACAATGCCCACCGTTTCAATGTGGACATGACGCCTTTCCCGAAAATTTCAGCCATTAACGAGAACTGCCT
This sequence comes from Terasakiella sp. SH-1, assembly GCF_004564135.1. NCBI lineage: Bacteria > Pseudomonadati > Pseudomonadota > Alphaproteobacteria > Rhodospirillales > Terasakiellaceae > Terasakiella > Terasakiella sp. SH-1. The sequence goes on from NZ_CP038255.1 coordinate 2,473,258, forward strand.
GAAGATTGAGGCTTTTGACAAAGCTGTACCGGAAAACCAACCGGATGCAGAATAGTTAAGTCGTCCTCGCGTATGCGGGGACCTCTCTCCTCATGGAAAAAGACCCCCGATCAAGTCGGGGATGACTTTTAACCCTTTGTCTCAAACAAAGGCTTCACATCGCCACTGGGCATACGCGCGCGGTTTTCTTCAACTTCGCGCAAAGGGATGGCTGGCTTCATGGTCTTAAGCGAACGCACGGCTAAATCCTGATATTCCTTCGTTCCTGCGCGTTTCCAGGCAAATTCTTCATCTGAAACTTCACGCATCAGCTTGGCCGGCACTCCACCGATGAGGGAACGTTTTTCAAATTTCAGGCCCGCACGTACAAAGGCAGAGGCAGCAACAATACATTGCGGGCCGATTTCCGCCCCATCCATAATCACCGCATTCATGCCCACAAGGGCATCTTCGCCGACTACACAGCCGTGCAACACAGCCCCATGGCCGATATGGCCATTTTTCTTCACAATCGTATCCGTGCCGGGGAAACCATGCATGACACAGGTATCCTGAATATTGGCCCCTTCTTCCAAAATCAAACGGCCAAAATCCCCGCGCAAACAACAGGCCGGCCCCACATAAACGCCGGGACCGACAATCACATCACCAATTAAAACCGCATCCGGATGAACAAAGGCTGTTTCATCAATGACCGGAATAATACCATCAAGTTCATAGACTTTAGGGGACATGGACATAAGCTTTTCCCTTATAAAATAAAAGCGAGCCCCTACTTTATGCAGGAGCCCGCTTTACATGAGAAGTAAATAATTGTTAACGGCGGCTTTGAACCACGCGGAAACGACCTGATACAAAGTTCCCATCTGTCAGGGCCGCATTCGCTGCCGGGTTCGCCCCTGTGGCGTGGAAATCAGAAAAGGCCGCGGACTGATTGACAAACACACCGCCTGTCAGGTTGATGGACAGATTGACACCGACTTCAAGAGCTGCGTCTTCCACAGCTTCAATCACATCATCATTCTTGGAATAAAGCCCCAAGGTAATCGCACCATTTTCAGAAATGGTCTGGCTCATTTTCGCAATACTGTCTTCTGTGCTGTCTGTTGCGATTACAAAGACAATCGGGCCGAACAATTCTTCTGAATATTTTTCCACATCAGCCCCATCAACCTTAATAATCACCGGTGTATGACACTGCACCCCTTTAAACATTGGGTGGTCAATCTGGGTCGTATCCAGCACCACATCACCAAGCTTTTTAGCCTCTTCCATACGATCCAGAATAGACTTGTTCTGAATGGAACCGAGCACTTCCACCGCACGTTCCGGCACAGAGAGGAATTTTTCAACGCCTGTAGCAATGGCTTTTGCCACATCATCAAAGCTCATTTTCTCGCCATTTACGTCAATACCATCACGCGGGATAAAGACGTTTTGCGGTGTGGTACACATCTGACCCGAATAAAGGCTGAACGTGAAGGACAGGTTGCGTGAAATCCCTTTGATGTCATCAAAATCATCAATCACAATGGCATTCACGCCCGCTTTTTCCGTATAGACTTGGGCCTGCTTGCAGTTGTCTTCCAACCAGTTCCCAAATTCGCTAGACCCCGTAAAGTCGATGATCTTCGTATCTTTATGCGTGGCAAATTCCTTGGTGATCGGTGCATCCAGCGTATCAACCGCCAAACACACCAAATTCGGATCAATACCCGCCTCACTCAACACATCGCGGATGATCTCAACCGTAATGGCCAGTGGTAAAACAGCGCGTGGGTGCGGCTTCACAATCACACCGTTGCCTGTGATCAAGGAGGCAAAAATACCCGGATAGCCATTCCATGTGGGGAAAGTCGCACAACCGACCATCAAGGAAACACCACGACCAACAGCCGTATATTTCTTTTTCATTTCCAGCGGGTCATGCTTGCCTTGCGGCTTCACCCAATCAGCTGTTTCAGGATGACGCATCAATTCGTCATAACCATAGGCAACCGCTTCAAGCCCACGATCTTGTGCATGTGCCCCACCGGCCTGAAACGCCATCATGAAAGCCTGCCCCGTGGTATGCATCACTGAAAAAGCGATCTCGAAACTTTTGGCATTCAGTCGTTCCAGAATTTCCATACAAACGCCCGCACGACCCTTGGGGCCAAGCTTGCGCCATTCTTTTGTCGCCGCCTTGGACGCGGCCATCATGGCATCTACATCAGGGGCCGGATATTGAACGTTCAGCTCCACCCCAAACGGGCCTTCTTCTGCGCCTAATGTGCCGCCGGATGTGGGCTGATCAATTTCAAAGGTTTTGCCCAAATGAGCCTGAAATGCCTTGATCCCATCGTCTTGTGCCGTTTCACCATAGACACGCGGGCTTGGCATTTCTTTATAACCGGACCAATAGCCACGAGTGCGCGCAGCTTCACAAGCTTGTTCCAGTTTCTCTTTATGTTTTTCAAAAAGCTCCAGGCTCATTTTTCTTTCCCTTGTTTTTTATTGTCGTCATCCCGCACTTGATGCGGGATCTCTGTAAATTTTAAGCAGATCCCCGATCAAGTCGGGGATGACGTTAATATCAAAGCAGCTCAAGCCACTCTTTAACCCAGTCAATTGCCTCTTCATCCGGCAGGGGCTGTGTACAGGCATCTACCTCAAGGCGTTCGCCCACACGTTTTGCCCCACAGGCTGTGAAAACCGCATCCATATCCTTGCCTGCCTGACAGAACGTATCTGAATAAGTCTGATCCCCCAGCGCAATAATGCCATAGCGAACCTCAGAAAGGTCCGGCGTATCTTCCTTCATCACATCATGAAGCGGAATGATATTGTCGGGCAATTCACCCAGTCCATGGGTGGAACAACTGATGATAATGGTGTCATGGCCGTCCAACACATCAAGACCATCGTCAAATTCTTCGATAATCTCTACCTCATGGTCCAGACGGGACAATTCGTCGTTTAGCGCCTCGGCAACCATTTGGGCGTTGCCCGATTCTGTTCCTACGAATATGGCGATGCTTGTCATGACTTACACTCGTTCTTCTTGGTTTAACCCTGTGCAATCCCTAGATAAATCAGAACTATTTCAAATCTAGAAAGGGACCTTTGCATTTCTTTTAACATTATTGTTTGAATGTTTCTAATTTTTTTGATACTAAATTTATAGAAAGTTGTCTAGTTTTGTATCACATTTTATTTTATGATATCAAAACAAGATGAAATTAACAACGCAGCCCATGCGAAAGGGGAGAGGATATAATGTCTAAAAATGAAGATGCCTTGCTTGCACGCATCCAAAACAACGAAAAGCTGACAGCAAAAGATGAACTATCGTCTGGATATAAAGGTGAATTACGCCGTCTGATGGTGACTTTTGTTGATTCTGAACTCGCAGGGGCCGCAGGTTTTGTCGATATCATCAACAAAGCACCCGGCATTCGTGAGCGTCGCGCAGCTGCCCGAATCGTTTCAGAAAAATTCGAACATGCCCATCGTATCCTCGAAATGCTGGAAGATTTCGGTGTCAATACAGACCTTTATGTTCAGTCCCACCCATGGGATGCACGCCTGTCACGTACCCTTGATCTGGGCAACCGCCGCATCAGTGGCGACAAACGCCTCAATGTCCTGCATTACCCATATGAAGGTTGGCTCGATTCGGTTGTCATGAACATGTTGATGGGTCTGGCGTCCTCTATTCAGCTGGAAGAAATTTCCCATTGCTCCTACGCCCCACTGGCCGCAGCCATGGGTGAAATCGCCGCTGTAGAGGCCGAACATGCCGAACTGGGACGCAAGGGTTTAGCCAAAGCCATTGAAAATGGCTATAGCTTGGAAGCCGCTCAAGCCAGCGTAGATTACTGGTACAGCCGCGTTGCTGCCACATTTGGTAAAAGCGATTCCCAACATTTTGACCAAGGGAAAGCCTATGGCCTGCGTCGCACGCCCAATGCGGACCTGTTGGCAAAATGGGAAAGCCGCATTGCCGAACAGCTCGCCCGTATCGGCCTGGAAGCACGCGACTAACCAAACTTATCATTTTCATACGATACTATAACTTTTGTGTATCATATTAAAATAACAGGAGCCCAAAGTGGCCGAACGCCTTCCCCCCTATCTGGATGGCTGTGAGGATGTGTTGACATCACTGGATGATGCCCACGTCCTCACCATCCGCATCAATCGCCCCAAGGCACGCAACGCCTTGCGCACCCAGCTGTTAAAAGAACTTTCTGAGGTCTTGGGCAAAGCCACCCATGATGATGCCGTGCGTGCTGTTGTGCTTACAGGCGGTGACAAAGTCTTTGCCGCCGGGGCTGACATTACGGAAATGGCTGATAAAACGCCTGTGGATGTGATGAATGATCCGCGTGCGGCTTATTGGCTCGCCATTCGTAATTTTCCCAAACCCATGATCGGAGCGGTTAATGGCTTCTGTTTGGGTGGGGGCAATGAACTCGCCATGCATTGCGATGTGTTGATTGCGGGCACATCCGCCCAATTCGGCCAGCCGGAAATCAACCTTGGTATCATCCCCGGTGCAGGGGGAACACAGCGCCTCACCCAGATGATCGGAAAATCCAAGGCGATGAAGCTCGTCTTATCCGGTCAGTTTATGTCCGCAAATGAAGCTGAACGCGCCGGACTGGTTGGCGAAGTGTGTGAACCCGAACTGACCATTGAAAAGGCCACAGCCCTTGCCAAGTTAATTGCAAGCAAGCCCCCGGTGGCCGCACGTTTGGCAAAAGAATCCGTACTTAAGGCAAGTGATGCCATGCTGCATGAAGGCATGGCGTTTGAGCGTCGTTCTTTCACCACGCTCTTTGCCACCGAAGATAAACAGGAAGGCGTCAGCGCCTTCATGGAAAAAAGAAAACCTACGTTTAAAGGACGTTAAAACCATGAGTTTCGAAACCATTCTTTTTGAAAAGAAAGACGGCTACGCCAAAATCACCCTCAACCGCCCGGATGTGCTCAACAGCTTTAATGAAGTCATGCATATGGAATTGCGCGATGCGTTGAAAAGCTGCCAAAAAGATGAAGAGGTGCGCGCCATTTTGCTAACAGCCGCAGGTCGTGGTTTCTGTGCGGGCCAAGATTTGGGGGACCGTGCCGTAACAGGGGATGAAGGCCCGCGTGACCTTTCCCAAACCATTGAGAAATTCTACAACCCGCTGGTGCGCCTGATCCAGTCTATTGAAAAGCCTGTTGTCTGTGCCGTCAATGGTGTGGCCGCAGGCGCAGGTGCCAATATCGCCCTTGCCTGTGACATTGTTTATGCTGCCCAAAGTGCCAGCTTCATTCAGGCATTTTGTAAAATCGGTCTGGTACCAGATAGTGGCGGCACATGGTCCTTGCCGAACCTAGTTGGGATGGCGCGGGCTAAAGCCCTTGCCATGCTCGGAGATAAAGTATCTGCCACACAAGCCGAAGAATGGGGCATGATCTGGAAATGTGTCGATAATGACGCCCTGATGGAAACAACCGAAGAATTGTGCGCACAACTCGCCCAAGCCCCGACATTCGGTCTTGGCCTGATCAAACGTGCCATGAATGCAGCACCAACAAATACCATGGATCAGCAGCTTGATCTGGAACGAGACCTTCAAAAAATGGCAGGTTTCAGCGATGATTACAAAGAAGGTGTGAATGCCTTCTTGGAAAAACGCAAACCGAACTTTACAGGAAAATAAAATGGCTGCCCTTTCTTCTTCAGATACAGTCGCCGTTATCGGTGCCGGAACCATGGGGGCCGGCATCGCACAGGTCGCGGCCAAGGCCGGTCACCCGGTTCTTCTTTTTGATGCCATGATGGGTGCTGCCCAGGTTGGTAAGGATAAAACCGCCAAGGGCCTGTCCAGACTTGTTGAAAAAGGCAAGATGACCCAAGACGATGTGGATGCGCTTTTGGATCGCATCAGTGTCGTGGAAAAACTGGAAGACCTTGCCCCGGCCAAACTGGTGATCGAAGCCATTGTTGAAAACATCGACATCAAACAAGACGTCTTTGGCAAACTGGAAGAGATTTGTTCTGAAGATACCATTATGGCTTCTAATACCTCGTCCATCTCATTAACGGCGATTGGTGCGAAACTGAAACGATCCAGTAACTTAGCTGGCATGCATTTCTTCAACCCGGCACCGATTATGCAACTGGTGGAGGTCATCTCCGGGCTTACAACTTCAAAAGAAGTTGCTGATTGCCTATACGAAACAAGCCTTGCCTGGGGTAAGAAACCTGTCCATGCCAAGTCCACACCGGGCTTTATCGTTAACCGTGTTGCCCGCCCCTTTTATGCCGAGGCTCTGCGCGTTGTTGAAGAAGGCGGTGCTGATGTGGTGACACTCGATACGTTATTGAAACAATCGGGTGGTTTTCGCATGGGACCGTTTGAGCTCATGGACCTGATCGGTCATGATGTGAACTATGCAGTGACCACCACGACCTTTGCCCAATTCTATAATGATCCACGCTTCCTGCCCTCTCTTGTTCAAAAAGAACTGGTTGATGGTGGCTTGTTGGGTCGCAAGACCGGGCGTGGTTTTTATGATTATGGCGCTGATGCAGAACAACCTGTGGCCCAGACCGCCTCACAAGGGTTGAAACCGGGTAAAGTCATTATCGAAGGTGATCTTGGTCCAGCCGAACCCCTCGTGCAGCGCATGATGGATTCCGGCCTTGATGTGGAACGCATCGAGATGGAAGACAGTATGGCAGACCGTATCACCATCGGTCATACCCACCTCATGCTGACACCGGGTGTGCTGGCAACCGAACTGGAAGCCTCCCTGCCCTTGGGTGAAGATAACGAAGCCCTTGTTCTGTTTGATCTTTCCATTGATTTCGCCACAACTGAACGTATCGCCATTGCCCCCTCAGAAACAGCCGATGACGAACATGTGAGCGAGGCTTGCGGCTTCTTCCAAGCACTGGGTATTGAGGTTTCTGTCATGCAGGATGTCCCCGGCCTGATCAATGCGCGCACCATCGCGATGATCATCAACGAAGCAGCTGATACGGTTTATAAGCAGGTCTGTTCTGTTCAAGACGTGGACCTCGCCATGCAAAAAGGTGTGAATTACCCGAAAGGACCACTGGCCTGGGCCGATGAGATTGGACCAGATTATATCGCCAGTGTGATTGAAAATCTGGGTCGCACGTACGGCGAAGATCGTTATCGCACCAGCCTGTTGCTGCGCCGAAAAGTCAATGCGGGGAAATATTTCCATGACTGATCTGGCCCAACAAACCAAGGACGCCATGTTCGCCACAGACGAAATGGCCCAAGCCATGGGGATTGAGATTATCGAAGTCGCACCGGGCTATGCCAAAGGCACCATGACGGTGCGCAAAAATATGCTCAATGGCTTTCATATGACTCATGGCGGGGCGACTTTTGCCTTGGCCGACACCATCTTTGCCTATGCATGTAACACCTACAACAAAGTTACGGTGGCATCAGGATGTGACATTACCTACTCGGGTCCCTCTTATGAAGGTGATGTCCTGACAGCCGAAGCGAAAGAAACCATCTTGATGGGTCGTTCCGGCATTTATGATGTCACCGTTACCAAACAGGACGGAACAGTCGTTGCCCTGTTCCGTGGACGTTCAAGAACTATTTCCGGGGAAATAATTAAAAATGACTGAGGCTTATATCATTGATGCCATTCGCACACCCATTGGCCGTTATGGCGGGGCACTATCCAAAGTTCGCGCCGATGACCTGGGTGCCGTGCCGATGAAAGCACTGATGGAACGCAACCCGAATGTGGATTGGTCCAAAATTGACGATGTGATCTATGGCTGTGCCAATCAGGCAGGTGAAGATAACCGTAATGTGGCGCGTATGTCCTCCCTTCTGGCAGGGCTACCAACCGATGTGCCGGGAACAACGGTCAACCGCCTGTGTGGTTCCGGTATGGATGCGGTTGGACTGGCCGCACGTTCCATCAAAGCAGGGGATTGCGATTTGATCATTGCTGGCGGCGTGGAAAGCATGTCGCGTGCCCCCTTTGTGATGCCAAAAGCTGAAAGCGCCTTTTCACGGGCCAATGCGGTTTATGACACCACAATTGGCTGGCGTTTTGTCAACAAGATGATGGACAAGCAATATGGTACAGATTCCATGCCCGAAACGGCGGAAAATGTGGCCGAAGATTTCAACGTGTCACGCGAAGACCAGGATGCCTTCGCCCTTCATTCCCAGCAAAAAACACAGGCTGCGCAAGACGCTGGCCGTCTGGCTGAAGAAATTTGCCCAGTCACAATTCCTCAGCGCAAAGGCGGTCCCAAGATTGTGGACACCGACGAACACCCACGTGGGGACACCACTATGGAAACACTGGCGGGCCTGCGCGCCCCGTTTCGTGAAGGCGGTTCCGTCACCGCAGGCAATGCATCCGGGGTCAATGACGGGGCTTGTGCCTTGTTAATGGCGTCCAAGGAAACAGCCGAACAAACGGGCATGAAGCCACGTGCACGTGTCATTGCCATGGCAACCGCAGGGGTTGAGCCCCGCATCATGGGCATTGGGCCAGCTCCGGCCTCTAAAAAGGTGTTGGCAATAGCAGGTCTGTCTATCGAAGACATGGATGTGATTGAACTTAATGAAGCCTTTGCCTCACAAGGATTGGCCGTGCTGCGTGAGCTGGGTGTGGCTGATGATGACGCCCGTGTGAACCCCAATGGCGGGGCGATCTCGCTGGGCCATCCGCTGGGCATGAGCGGGGCGCGGTTAATCACAACTGCCCTTTATGAATTAGAAAGAAGACAAGGCCGTTACGCACTATGTACAATGTGTATTGGTGTTGGACAAGGTATCGCAACTATTATTGAACGTGTATAAAACACGACAAAACAGGGAACGTTTGGGAGATTTTTAAAGATGCAAAAAACTGATGTGCCGTTGATTGGCGAATTGGACCCGATTGAAAAGGCAAGCGTGGATGAACTGCGTAGCTTGCAATTCAAGCGTATGAAATGGTCCTTGGAACATGCTTACCAGAATGTGGCCTATTACCGGGCAAAATGTGAAGATGCGCAAGTTCACCCCGATGATTTAAAACATCTGGATGACTTGGCAAAATTCCCCTTCACCACCAAGGAAGACCTGCGCAAAGCCTATCCCTTTGATAGCTTCGCCGTCCCCATGGAAGAAGTGGTTCGTGTCCATGCCTCATCAGGGACCACAGGCAAACCAACTGTGGTAGGCTATACCCGTCAGGACTTGAAAGTCTGGGCCGGTGTGGTTGCACGCTCGTTGCGTGCAGCTGGGGTATCGCATCATGATCGTGTGCATGTAGCTTATGGCTATGGCCTGTTTACAGGGGGCCTTGGTGCCCATTATGGTGCAGAAGAACTGGGCTGTACCGTCATCCCCATGTCAGGGGGCCAAACCGAAAAGCAGGTTCAGCTCATCCGTGATTTTGACCCGGATGTCATCATGGTGACACCGTCTTATATGCTGGTCATCGCTGATGAGATGGAACGTCAAGGTCTTGACCCACGCGAGATCAAGCTACGTGCGGGTATTTTTGGGGCAGAACCCTGGACGAATAAGATGCGCGATGAAATGGAAAGCCGCTTGGGTATTGATTGTCTCGATATCTATGGCCTGTCCGAAGTCATCGGGCCGGGTGTCGCACAGGAATGTCTGGAAACCAAAGACGGCCCAACCATCTGGGAAGATCATTTCTACCCGGAAATTGTTGATGATCAATTCAACCCGGTCGCTGATGGGGAAATGGGCGAGATGGTCTTTACCTCGCTGACCAAAGAAGCCATGCCGGTCATTCGTTATCGCACCAAAGATTTGACCCGTTTGTTACCGGGTACCGCACGCACTATGCGTCGCTTTGACAAGATCACTGGGCGATCTGATGATATGATGATCATTCGCGGTGTAAATGTCTTCCCCACACAGATTGAGGAACAAATCCTGCGCGATAATCGCCTGAGCCCGCATTACCACCTGATCCTGACCCGTGATGGTCACTTGGATAAGCTGGCCGTTCAGGTCGAACGTAATGAAGCGGGCACCACCCACGATGAGGATATCAAGAAAGCCCTGTCCCATCACATTAAGTCCTATATCGGCATTTCCACCAAGATTGAAGTGCTGGAACCCGGTGCCATCCCGCGCTCTCAAGGCAAGGCGGTCCGGGTCACTGATAATCGACCCAAAGAATAAACAAACCAAAAGCCCCGGCGGAAATTTCCAGCCGGGGCTTTTTTTATTATTTTGTCGACCTCACGGATGCGGGGACCTTTTGAACAAAGAGATTCCCGATCAAGTTGGGAATGACAGACTTTTATAGTCACAAGTCTGCTTTTTTCTTCAAAATCAGTTCATTCGTTTTAGAGGCGGCTGTTTCCATCAGGATCAAAGAGCCAAAACTGCCTGCAATCGCAATTGGCAGGCCAATTGGACCTGCGGCCACCGCTGCCTTTGTCACCCCTGCCAAAGCCAGTTTAATGGAAGCTAATTCTAATAAAGCCATCTACTACCCTCTTTTTATTGTTTTATCAATCCAACCCACCTTGCCCAACTTGTAATTGTGACAGGGGGGGGTATCTCGCAGGTTTCAGTGTCCTGCTTTTACCCCAAAGAGTCAATTATCCAGACGGGTAAAAAAAGGGCCGGGACTTTTAACAAGCCCCGACCACCAGTATTAGGCCGCCTTTGGAAGGCATCTGCTCTCGACAGCCTAGGAGAACCTCTTTTTACGACCGACGCCCACCCAAACCAATGGGTGCCGGGGCGAGGAAGGTAATATCAGACAATAGCTTTCTAAACTTGTTTTTGGGAACATCACCAAAAAGCGGATCTTCGTTATTGGTGAAAGCCTCTTCAATCGGTGCCCAGTCTTCTGCATCCAGAACCCGTTCAGCCAGAGGGATCACCACATTATCTTCCAGTTTCATATGTTCGCGGTGTGCTGTTAGATAATCCTTGAGCACATCCACAACCTTTTCAACCTCACCGGGATGTTTATCCTTCATCGCCTGAATATGAATTTCCAAACGCTTGCGATGTTCCACACCCTTTTTATGTTGCTCCTGAAGCTCCATGATCACATCATTGGCTTCAGATGTTTTTTTCAACAAGGCCGGGAAAAGATATTCATCTTCTTTCGGGTGGTGCATGGTATCGACGAATTCTTCGATATAGGTCATGATCTTTTCAATCAGCTCATAATCTACATCCGTTGATTTCAATCGACCGGATTCAAGATCCAGCACCAGTTGGTTCAGAACATGTAAAACCGTATTCAGGCTTAAATGTTCCCGCTTCATAATGTTGATGGCTTTGGTCATAAGTGACCTCCAATCTTCTTATTCGACTTCTTCAAGCGCTTTCCACATGGCAACATCGCGCTCATCCGTCCAGATGCGCGGATGGTCCAACCCGCCAGCCTCGTCATAGGCACGTGTCACGTCAAATGGCAGACAGTGGTCAAAAATCACCCAATCACCAAATTTCGGTTTCAACGCTGCATAGGTATCTTTGTAAATCTGCCCCAGTTCCTTGCCTTCTTCACGACCCTTTTTCACAGAACCATACATGGATTCAAGAAAGTCCTGGGTTTCCGCAATTGCCTGTTCACACAGCTCAGGCGTCATCAAGGCAGCACCACGACCCGGTACCAGCTTTTCAGGTTTCAGGCTGCGCAGGTAATCCAGTGTTTTCGGCCAATCTTCCAGATGGGCATCCCCTGTATAGGGCGTTGCACCAAATTCAACCAAGTCACCGGAGAACAACACACCATCATCTGGCAACCAGGCAATTGTATCACCCGCTGTATGACCACGACCGGCATGGATGATTTCCACACGGCGCTTGCCCATAAAGATGGTCATTTTGCCTTCAAACACCATCGTCGGCCAAGTTAGGCCCGGTACAGATTCAACATCATTAAACAGACGCGGGAAACGCCCGACTTCTGATTTAAAATCATGTTCGCCACGTTCCACGATCAAATCATAGGTCGGTTTGGACGCAATAATCTGTTCAGCATTATAGGCAGATGCCCCCATCACACGTACCGCATGATAGTGTGACATCAGTACATATTTAATCGGCAGGTCAGTCACTTCGCGAATACGGCGGATAACGTCTTGTGCCATGGTTGGCGTAGCTTGTGTATCAATCACCATAACGCCATCATCACCAATGATGATACCTGTGTTGGGGTCGCCTTCTGCCGTATAGGCATAAAGGCCCTCGCCCAGCTTTTCAAAAGATACTTTTTTTTCGTCCAGATCAGCTGCGGAAGCGAAATTTTTACTCATAACTAGATGGTCCCTTAACTAGTTTTTAAATGCCCAGATAGGCGGATTTTACAGTTTCATCATCAAGCAGGTTATCCCCCGTGCCTGTGATGGTAATTTTCCCTGTTTCCATAACATAGCCACGATCTGCAACACGCAAGGCAGCTGTGGCGTTTTGTTCCACCAAAAAGATGGTGACACCTTGTTCTTTTAATTCTTCAACAATGGAGAAAATCTCCATCACCAGAACAGGAGACAACCCCATGGAAGGTTCATCCAGCAACAACAGGCGCGGGCGCGACATCAAGGCACGCGCCATCGCCAACATCTGTTGTTGCCCACCTGATAATGTGCCTGCTGGCAGATCGCGTTTTTCTTTCAAAATGGGGAAGCGGTCATACATTTTTTCAAGATCAGTCTCGATCTGATCTTTGTCTTTTTTGGTGAACGCGCCCAGGCGAATATTATCTTCAACGGAAAGCGCGGTGAAAACCTGACGGCCTTCCGGCACCTGTGCGATATCCAGCGGCACACGTTTTTCTGCGGCCAAATCAGTAATATCCTGGCCTTCAAACGTCACTGTGCCACTGCTCGCGGCTTGAAGACCGGAGATGGTGCGAAGCAGGGTTGTTTTCCCCGCACCGTTCCCGCCCACAAGGGCAACCAGTTCGCCTTCATTAACCTCAAGGTCCACACCATGAAGGGCTTGAATACGGCCATAGTGGCTGGTGAGATTTTCAATTTTCAGCATGTCCTTAGCCCCCCAAATATGCCGCAATTACATCCGGGTTGTTGCGCACTTCCTGCGCCGTCCCTTCGGTTAATTTACGTCCGTAATCAAGAACAAGGATATGATCGGAAATTTCCATCACCATCTTCATGTCATGTTCAACCAGCACCACGGTAATGCCACGTTCCGCCACTTTTTTGATGACTTCATCAATCTCGCGACTTTCCGCCGGGTTCAAACCCGCAGCCGGTTCATCCAGCAAAAGGATTTTCGGTTTGGAGGCCAAAGCGCGAGCAATTTCCAAACGCTTGAGTGCACCATAGGGCATACTTTCCGTATCCACATCGGCATATTCTTTCAAGCCGACAAAATCCAACAGCTCAAGACAGGTTTCACGGCAATGCATGTCCCCATTCTTAATCTGCGGCATACCAAAGAAAGAGGCAAAGAACCCTCGATTAAGGTGTAGGTGCGCCCCAACCATGACATTTTCAATCGCTGTCATGTTGAAAAAGATTTGCAGGTTCTGGAACGTACGGCTCATACCACGTGCGGCGAGCTCATACGGTTTATAGCCTGTCACCCCTTCATCATCATAAAGCACACTGCCACTTGTTGGCGTATAAACCCCGGTGATCAGGTTAAACAATGTCGTTTTCCCTGCCCCGTTTGGGCCGATGATCGAATGAATGGTACCTGGCTCGATTGAAAAAGACAGATCATCAATGGCCCGCAGACCACCAAATTGAATGGTCAGATTATTGACTTTGAGAAGGCTCATGACTTGTCTCCCTTCTTGAAGACACCTGCAAGGCTGGGTACCAGACCTTTGGGCAGGAAAATCATGGTCAGCATCAAGATCAGACCAAAGACAAGATGTTCATAATCATGCAGGAACGTCAGGAACTGTGGCAACAAAGTCAGGATTGCTGCACCAATGACGGCCCCAAATGTGGACGCCATGCCACCAAACACCACCATTACCACCAGTTCGATGGAATGGAAGAAGCCTGCAATATCCGGTGTCACGAAGTTGGAATAATAAACCCCAAGGCTACCGACAATGCTGGCAAAAACAGCAGAGACCACAAAAATCATCACCTTGAAGCGGGTGGTGTCCACACCCACCACTTCGGCCGCAACTTCTGAGCCATGAACGGCACGAAGGGCACGGCCAATCGGGGAGTCAATCAGGTTCATGGAAGCCCAAACACTGAAGATCAATAAGACACCTACCAACCAGTACCAATATGTTTGTTCGGCCATGAAAGACAGCCCTTCCACATACATGCCATCCGGGCCACCTGTGATTTGGTCTTCCGTATTAATGACAATGGAAATAATAATCCCCATGCCCAGGGTCGCCATCGCCAGATAATGGCCTTTCAGCTTCAAAATCGGGCGGGCAATCAAAAAGGCCAGCACACCTGTGAAGACCGCAGCCACAACCATGGCCAACAACGGGTTCCATTCCTGATTCATCGTTAGAATGGCACTACCATAAGCCCCAAGCCCCACAAAGGCACCGTGACCGAGACTAATTTGCCCGGCATAACCGATCAAGAGGTTCAGGCCGATACAAACGATGGCGTTAAAGCCGATGAGAATGGCAATTTCATATTGAAAGGCATTATTTAAGAAAGCGGGCAAGACGGCAATCACAGCGATAAGAGCCAACAGGCCGCCTGTTCTGGGTGATTTTAAAGTCATCATTTTATACACGCTCCGTCCCGGTTTTGCCGAACAGACCGCTTGGCTTAAAGAAAAGAACCAGAAGAATAAGGATAAAGGCCACGGCATCTTTATATTCAGAGATCCAGTAACCTGCGCCCATGGCTTCGGCGATGCCAACAATCATACCGCCCGCAACCGCGCCCATGCCATTGCCCAATCCACCCAGGATGGCCGCACAGAACCCTTTCAGGCCCAACATGATACCGGCTTCAAAATTCGTCAGGGTAATCGGGGCGACCAAGATACCAGCTGCCGCACCAAGGGCAGCAGACAGGCCAAAGCTGATAAACAGCACCAACTTGACATTAATGCCCATCAACAAGGCGGCATCCCGGTTCATGGATGTTGCCAAAATGGCTTTCCCCATCATGGTTTTATCGAAGAAATAACGCAGTGCAATCACCAGCAAAACAGTCACGCCCAACACCCACAGGCTTTGTGGCAAAATCGTTGCCCCTGCAATGTTGATGGGTGTGTCGCCAGAAAAAGACGGGATAGCGTGAAATTCCTTGCCCCAGAAGACCTGAGCCAATCCACGCATCACGATAGATGCACCGATGGTGATAATAATCAAGGTAACGACAGAGGCCCCACGGGCCGGCGCAATGGCAAAACGTTCCAGTCCGAAACCGAACAGGGTTGTCAGCGCAATTGCAGCCAAAATGGCAATCGGCATGGGCAGACCGAGGCTGAGGAAAAATACGGTTCCCATCCCGCCCAACATAACAAATTCGCCCTGAGCGAAATTGATCACATGTGAGGCATTATAGATAATGGAAAAACCAAGTCCCACCAGCGCATACGTCGCACCTAACGTGATACCTGAAAACAGGAATTGCAGGAATTCGGCGTGCATGTGTCTAATCTTTCTTCGAGATACAAGTCACCTGCTGTCTCTTAAAAAGGCTCTAAGAAACAAAAGGTTCTGAAAAAAGGAAGGATGGGGACAGGCTTACCTGCCCCCACACTGTTTTACTTAACGATTGTCCAGTTACCGTTTTTGATTTCCAGCATTTTAAACGCTGAAAGGTCAAGACCAAGGTGGTCTTTCTTGGACATGTTCACAACACCACCCGTGCCGATGTAACCGTTTGTTTTCTCGATTTCATCACGAATGGCACCTTTGTCTGTTGAACCGGCACGAACGATGGCGGCAATCGCCATTTGCAGCCCGTCATACGCATGACCGCCAAATGTGGAAACGGAACTACCGTAAGCAGCCGTGTAGTCTTTGGAATAGGCTTGAACCACAGGCTTTTGCGGATCGTTATCGGGCAACATGTCAGCAACCAGAAGAGCTGCTGCTGGAAGGCGCACACCTTCTGCTGCATCGCCAGCCAGATCAATATATTTCTTGGACGCAACACCGTGAGACTGATAAAGCGGTGCATTCATACCCAACTGACGGTAGTTTTTCGTCACGATGGCCGGACCTTGACCGAAACCAGCATTCACAACAGCCTGCACACCAGACACACCTTTAATCTTCGTCAGCTGCGCTGTCATGTCCGTATCTTTCGGACCATAAGATTCAGAGGCTGCAATCTTGATATTATAAGCCGGGGCGAGTTTTTCACACTGGCCTTTCATGGATTTACCAAAACCGCCTGTGCCAGAAATCATCGCAATCGTGTTCAAACCACGGCCATTCAGATCTTCAAAAATCTTGCCGCACGCCATTTTATCTGTATGAGGCGTCTTGAAAACCCAAGGCTTCACAGGTTCAACAATCGCAACCGCACCAGCCAGTGAAATGAACGGAACTTTCGCTTTTTGTACAACCGGGATTACCGCCATGGACGCACCAGACGTTGACCCACCAACGATCACATCAACCTTATCCTGGCTGACCAGACGCTTTACCGCAGTAATCGCTTTTTTGGAATCAACACCCACATCATATTGAACCAATTCAATTTGACGACCTAGAACACCGCCGCCTTCGTTCAATTTTTCAATGTAAAGTTCAAGTGTTTTCAGTTCCGGATCACCCAGAAAAGATGCCGGACCCGTTACTGCCAAAAATGTCCCGACCTTAATCGGATCAGCGGCTTGCGCTTCGGTTGTCCCATAAGCAAATGCACCAGCAACCATGCCCAGTGCAGCGATTGTTTTTTTAACGTTGTGACGTGAAGTCATAATTCTCATTGCCTCCCAAATAGACAGTTTTCATTCGTTAAAAACTATAGGTGATCGCATGCGTCATAAATGTAAAAAATTGTATGTAATTTTAAAATACACTACTGACATGCAACCTGTTTTAAGTATGGCGCCACTTTAGGTCGCTCTTTTATTTATTTCAATTGAAACTATTTCAATAGAAACTATTCGTCAAGAGTTTTGTTGTCTCGCTTTTTTCTCAACGAATGAAAACGCATACCTCCCCTGACGAAATCCCCCTTCCCCAAGGAAAGGCATGCGTTCATTTAGTTTTGGTCTTCAGCCTAGGCCGCAAGTTCTGCCAGCATGCCCTGCACTTTCAAGCGCGCTTCGCCAAAGTCTTCGACACTATGTTCATAGTTATCACGCGCCACTGCGTAGGCTTCCACCAGATCCGTATTGATCGAATCTTTGAAAATATTAACATGAAGGCGTTCACATTCATCCAGATAATGATCTGCCAACAAACGAACTTTCATATAAGCACAGGCTGCTTCCTGTACAGTTGTATCCAGCTTGTCGAAGCTTGGGACCTGCTCCGCCTCAAGGGGGAAATCACCACGTAAATGTTCCCACATCTGGGCCCAGTCATCACGGGTTTCCTCACCTTCAAAATGGACATAACCGAATTTGGACAGCACACTGCGACCATTTGAAAATAATGTATTTGGCAACTCGGGGATCATTGCAAACGCCTCCTTTTTTATTGATTAGCTAGCCGCTTTGGAAACCTGAACATCCAGGTCCGCAGCTTCATAACCAACACGCATGTCATAATCAGCCTCAACACCTTGCGGCATTTCCAGACCAACTTCTTTCAAACGAGATTCCAGCAGCTCAAGATATTCTTCTTGCAGCTCTTCCGGTTTTTTCACTTTGATGCCGTACTCATAATATTTGTCAAACATCGCAGACTGACCATCACCAGAAGAGGGGCGACCATAGAAGCCGAGGCCAACCTTCATGAATTTCTCAACACGCTTTTGCATGAATTCACGGGTTTTCTCACCACCAAATTCGATACAACGCTTGGATGCCCATACACCAAAGGCCAGATGACCATACTCTTCTTTATGGATACGTACGTTCACACGTGCCCACGGCAGATAAGAACATTCGCGATATTGACCCAGGAATGCCACAGCCGCCGGCGTTACAACAGTTGAGAACAAGGCAACATCTTCCCAGCACTCAAACAATTTGGACCAGTTTTCTTTACGGAAACCGTTGATCACAGTTACTTTTGCCGGGTCCGGGTTATCCGGGTTTTGCACCAGGTGCTGCAAACGCTCATCAACATTTACACCCAGGTCAGACATCAGGTTCCAGACATAATAGCCGTGGCCCATTTCTTCCATCACCTTTTTGGACAGGCGATATGCTTCTTCAGGACGCGGAGCAAAACGCATATTTTCAGCAACACGCTGTGCACCTGCATATTCAGAATCCGCCTGGAAGCTCATCAAGTTCAACAAGAGCTTCTTGTACTCTTCTGGCATTTCATCGCCTTTGTCGTACGTTTTCCAATTAGCCATCAGTTTCCTCCAACTGTTAAATAACATGTGCCATCAACGATAACTAAGCTGAATTCCGCCATATGACACACTAAATGATTCTTTTAAGAGAATAGTGTATCATATTAAAATCTGTCAAACAGTTTTTATACAGTCTCAAAAATTAAGAACTTAACCCTTTAAAACATAAATATTTTTTCTACCTATTTTTCAGAATAGCTTAATATCAAATGATACTTTTATTAATATGTTACACTTTTTGAAGTGACACAGATAAAATATGTAACTATTATATTTATCCGAGAGTAAGAACTGAAACTTTGCACGCTTTATGCTATGACTCAGGCTTGGTTTTTTCTCTCTCTTTAGGAATGCAGGTTCGACTACCATGAGCAATAACAAGAAAATCCAGGATGCCATCTTTGAGCTACGCGACAAAACAACGTTGCGGGCAAAATCCTTGTTGGTAACCGTTTATGGTGATGCGATTCTGCCCCACGGAGGTTCCGTCTGGCTGGGCAGTCTGATTAATTTGGTTGAGCCTTTGGGCTTAAGCGAACGTATGGTACGCACCGCTGTCTTTCGTCTCTCTAAAGATGACTGGCTCAGTGCAAATCAGATTGGACGACGCAGTTATTACAAGCTGACTGAAATCGGACGACGCCGTTTTGAAACAGCGCACCGTCGTATTTATGCCTCCCCACACCGTACATGGAATGGGGAATGGCTGATGGTGCTGGTCAATAAAGCCAATCTATCACAAGAAATACGCGATACATTGCGCCGTGAATTTCAATGGCTGGGCTTTGGCACGGTTTCACCCAATGTTTT